>CALIBN010000020.1 GCA_938045545.1 uncultured archaeon
AAGGGGGACGATTACCACGGTAGGATTCATGACTGGGGTGAAGTCGTAACAAGGTAGCCGTATCGGAAGGTGCGGCTGGATCACCTCCTTTCTAGAGAATAAATCTCTCTATGAGCATTCACACTTATCAGTTGTTGGTAGCACAAAGAATTTTAGAAATTGGCCCTGTTTAGGGTCTGTAGCTCAGCTGGTTAGAGCACCGTGTTGATAACGCGGGGGTCGTTGGTTCGAGCCCAACCAGACCCACCAGTTTTATTGAATATTCAACTTAAAATGGGGGATTAGCTCAGCTGGGAGAGCACCTGCTTTGCAAGCAGGGGGTCATCGGTTCGATCCCGTTATCCTCCACCAATTCTTTGTAAAAAAAAGGTAAGCCTTAAGCGTTTATTAACTTAAATGTTTAAGGCTAGCTTTTTAGCTAGTATGTTCTTTAACAATATGGAAGAAGTAAATTAGAAATCATAAGATTGTGATGAGATTATGATTTCAAATGGGTAATGATTGCAAAATCAAATACTAAATCAACACTTTGCATCTAAATTTTATATTTAGATAAAAAGAGTTTTTTAAGTAAGCTTTAGAAGAAACTATAATGACCGTCTCATGCGGAAAAACGTAAGTAGAAAAGGGCTTAGGTTTTAAAGTTATAGGATCAAGTGAATAAGTGCATATGGTGAATGCCTTGGCGATTACAGGCGATGAAGGACGTGGTAGTCTGCGAAATTTTTCGGGGAGCTGACAAATGAGCTTTGATCCGGAAGTGTCCGAATGGGGAAACCCACCCGCAAGGGTATCCATCTCTGAATTCATAGGAGATGTGAAGCAAACCGAGTGAATTGAAACATCTTAGTAACTCGAGGAAAAGAAATCAACCGAGATTCCGGTAGTAGTGGCGAGCGAAACCGGAACAGCCTGTTATTTTTAGCACACGCGTTAATAGAACGGAATGGAAAGTCCGGCCGTAGAGGGTGATAGTCCCGTATATGAAAGCCCGTGTGTGGAACTAGGGTAACGATAAGTAGGACGGGACACGTGAAATCTTGTCTGAATATGGGGGGACCATCCTCCAAGGCTAAATACTCGTAATCGACCGATAGTGAACAAGTACCGTGAGGGAAAGGTGAAAAGAACCCCGGGAGGGGAGTGAAATAGATTCTGAAACCGTATGCATACAAACAGTAGGAGCCCTTCGGGGTGACTGCGTACCTTTTGTATAATGGGTCAGCGACTTACATTCAGTAGCAAGCTTAACCGATAGGGAAGGCGTAGCGAAAGCGAGTCCTAATAGGGCGTCTTAGTTACTGGGTGTAGACCCGAAACCAAGTGATCTATCCATGGCCAGGATGAAGGTGCCGTAACAGGTACTGGAGGTCCGAACCCACAAATGTTGAAAAATTTGGGGATGAGCTGTGGATAGGGGTGAAAGGCTAATCAAACTTGGAGATAGCTGGTTCTCTCCGAAAACTATTTAGGTAGTACCTCGTATCTTACTCTCGGGGGTAGAGCACTGTTATGGCTAGGGGGTCCTTAAGGACTTACCAAACCATTGCAAACTCCGAATACCGAGAAGTACAATTACGGGAGACAGACAGCGGGTGCTAACGTCCGTTGTCGAGAGGGAAACAACCCAGACCGCCAGCTAAGGTCCCAAATATATGCTAAGTGGTAAACGAAGTGAGAAGGCCCAGACAGCCAGGAGGTTGGCTTAGAAGCAGCCACCCTTTAAAGAAAGCGTAATAGCTCACTGGTCGAGTCGTCTCGCGCGGAAGATGTAACGGGGCTAAGCATATAACCGAAGCTGCGGATGCATATTTATATGCATGGTAGGAGAGCGTTCTGTAGGTCTGTGAAGGTGTTCTGTGAGGAATGCTGGAGATATCAGAAGTGCGAATGCTGACATGAGTAGCGATAAAGGGAGTGAAAGGCTCCCTCGCCGAAAGCCCAAGGTTTCCTGCGCAACGTTCATCGGCGCAGGGTGAGTCGGCCCCTAAGGTGAGGCAGAAATGCGTAGCCGATGGGAAACAGGTTAATATTCCTGTACCTCAATTTAATGCGATGTGGGGACGGAGAAGGTTAGGTCAGCCAGGTGTTGGATATCCTGGTTCAAGCATGTAGATAGATTCCTTAGGTAAATCCGGGGAGTTAATATCAAGATGTGTTAACGAGTGAACTTTTGTTCATGAAGTGATTGATACCACGCTTCCAAGAAAAGCCACTAAGCTTCAGTTAAATTGAAACCGTACCGCAAACCAACACAGGTGGGCAGGATGAGAATTCTAAGGCGCTTGAGAGAACTCTGGAGAAGGAACTCGGCAAATTAGTACCGTAACTTCGGGATAAGGTACGCCCCAGTAGGTTGAAGCATTTTACATGTGGAGGCCGATGGGGTTGCAGTGAATAGGTGGCTGCGACTGTTTAATAAAAACATAGCACTGTGCAAACACGAAAGTGGACGTATACGGTGTGACGCCTGCCCGGTGCCGGAAGGTTAAATGATGGGGTGCAAGCTCTTGATTGAAGCCCCGGTAAACGGCGGCCGTAACTATAACGGTCCTAAGGTAGCGAAATTCCTTGTCGGGTAAGTTCCGACCCGCACGAATGGCGTAACGATGGCCACACTGTCTCCTCTAGAGACTCAGCGAAGTTGAAATGGTTGTGAAGATGCAATCTACCCGCGGTTAGACGGAAAGACCCCATGAACCTTTACTATAGCTTTACATTGGACTTTGACAAGATCTGTGTAGGATAGGTGGGAGACTTTGAAGCGCAGTCGCCAGATTGCGTGGAGTCACCCTTGAAATACCACCCTGATGTTGTTGAAGTTCTAACCCAGATCCCTTATCGGGATCGGGGACCGTGTATGGTGGGTAGTTTGACTGGGGCGGTCTCCTCCCAAAGAGTAACGGAGGAGTGCGAAGGTAACCTAGGTACGGTCGGAAATCGTACTTTTAGTGCAATGGCATAAGGTTGCTTGACTGCGAGACGGACAGGTCGAGCAGGTGCGAAAGCAGGTCATAGTGATCCGGTGGTTCTGTATGGAAGGGCCATCGCTCAACGGATAAAAGGTACTCTGGGGATAACAGGCTGATTCCTCCCAAGAGTTCATATCGACGGGGGAGTTTGGCACCTCGATGTCGGCTCATCACATCC
>CALIBN010000021.1 GCA_938045545.1 uncultured archaeon
CCTGCCCCTCGGAGCCCTAATATAGATTTGAGCAGCCTCCTTCCCAGGGAGGCTTCCAGTGTTCACGACTTCGAAGGAAACAACCACCTTACCGTCAAGCGTCTCAACCTTCAGACCCCTGTATTCAAAGCTCGTGTAAGATAGGCCGAAGCCGAACTCGTAGGCAGGCTCAACTCCAAACGTGTCGTAATACCTGTATCCGACGTATATCCCCTCGTCGTACACGACTCTCTGCGGGTTTTCACTCGGCTCCCCTGGGAAGCTCCAGGAGGGGACGTCAGAGTAGTCCATTGGGAAGGTTGTTGGAAGCTTGCCCGACGGGTTTCTCTCCCCGCAAACAACGTCGGCGACTATCCTTCCCGTCTCCTGACCCGCCTGCCAAGTAAGGAGGATTCCGTCCACCATGTTCCTCCAGCTGGCAACCTCTATCGGGGAGCCTATGTTCAATATGGCTACAACCTTCTTACCATGCTCATGAAAGGCTTTAGAAACTCTTTCCAAAAGGATTTTCTCGTCGTCGCTCAAGTAGAAGTCGCCTTTCTCAGGCTTCCTATCGTAGCCCTCACCCGAGATCCTGCTTATCACGATTACCGCGACATCGTTCCTCTCCGCAAACCTGCCCATCTCATCCTCGCTTAGAAAGTCTTGGGGAACCGGTTTAAAGACCTCTCCGAACATTGTTTTCTCAATCCTGTATTCATCCCTACTCCTGATCTCAGCCAAGTATTTAGCGTGAGCCTCGGCAAGCTCCTCGTCTATTCTCAGGCCTCTCTCCCTCATCCCGTCAAGGATGGATACCACGTACCTTGGGTGCGTGTCGCCGCTCCCAGTGCCGCCTTTTATAGTCTCAATCTGGCCTGTTCCGAATAGGGCGATCCTAGAATCCCTGGCCACGGGCAGGGCACCATTATTCTTGAGAAGGACAACTCCCTCAACGCCCGCCTCATAGGCGACTCTAGCGTGAGCATCTAGATCAGGCTTATTGGAATACTTGTAGCCTTTGAAGGAGGGCGAGTTGACGAGAACCCTCAGAATGTTCTTCACGTTTCTGATAAGGGTCTCCTCGTCCAGCCTTCCTTCTCTAACAGCGTTGATTATCGCCTCCACCTCATCCTTCCTTTTCGGATCAACCTGGTGCGCCTTTCCAGGCATAATCATGTCGTTGCCTGCCCTCATCATCTCCACCGGATCATCCCTCGCAAACCAGTCCGTCATCACGAAACCTTCGAACCCCCAGTCATCCCTCAAAACCTTTGTCAGAAGCCACTTGTTCTGAGCACAGTGCTCCCCGTTCAGCTTGTTGTAAGCGCTCATAACCGTCCAAGGCTTAGACTTTCTAACAGCTATCTCAAACCCCTTAAGATATATTTCTCTAAGAGCTCTTTCAGAAACCAGTGTGTCAACCAGAAAACGGTTCGTCTCCTGATTGTTGGCCGCGAAATGCTTCAGGCAGGCACCCACGCCCTGGGACTGAACACCCTTAACGAAGGCAGCGGCCATCTCCCCGGTGAGAAGAGGATCCTCGGAGTAATACTCGAAGTTCCTGCCGCACAGAGGATTCCTGTGAATATTCATCGCCGGCGCGAGAAGAATATCCACCCCGTATTCCCTAACCTCCTCGCCGACACACCTGCCGACAGCCTCCAGAACCTCCCTGTTCCAGGTTGAGGCGAGCATCGTCTCAACCGGGAAAGCCGTAGCATGATACGTTTTATCGTCGTTCTCCCTCTCAGGGTTTATTCTTAACCCGGCGGGCCCGTCAGCCAGGACGGCTGAAGGTATTCCAAGCCTTTCTATGGGATTAGTCTCGCCAGCAGCACCTGGAACCCTGGACAACGGGTTTCCAAACATGCCGGGTATTCCTACTCCCACGACGATCCTGGCTTTCTCCTCAAGAGTCATCTTGGCAACTATCTCAGCAACCTCTTTCAGCGTTACCAATCCTAATCCCCGGTGATGAGTAGTTTAAAGATTATTTAAGCCTTTCAATTAATACTAGATTAAGGATGGCTGCGGCAAATAGCGCGCGCAACGAGGCCGTGAAGCATGCTGTTGAAATGCATTTCGATACTGTTTTCGAGGACGAAGTTTTGCAGGAAGAGGGCTTTAAAGACGACGGTGTAATGCTTGAACTTTCTTTAAACAGATTCAAAGTGGGAAAAAGCATTACGGTATTATTCTCTTCTCTCCACGATTATCTTGCATTTTGTTGCTATTGCTGCGATCACTCCTAGAGCAGCCATCCACGGCGCCAAGATGGCGCCTATCACTCCCACTGTAGCAGGAATCTCAAGCAGCGTCTCATCCTTCTCACTCTTCACAATGATTCTTGTAACATTCCCTTCGTGAATAAGGTGTTTAATCGTTTTCACGAGGTCCTCGGAAGAGACGGAGTATTCCTCTCTGGAAACCTTACCCACAGGGGAGCCGCATGCGGAACAGAAGGCAGCGTCATCAGGCAGCTCCCTACCGCACCTCTGACAATGCTTCAAACGCTCTCCACCCCCACAATATTTTAGCAGTAAGTTTTTAAACGTTTTCATCAAACTATATTAATTAACGTCCCATTCTTTTTATCAAGAGATGAAGCGCATTTGCACAAGAATACGGTTAATGGAGGGCAACGTCTGCAGCAGGAGTAGCCATAGCCCCACCAGCCTTAATATTTGCAATCCTAGTCCACAAGCATATTATAAAGGGATTGACCCTTGCTACGTGGGCTGAAAATGCAGCACCGATTTGACTGTCGCACTGGAGACTGTAGGCTTTAAGACGCTCCTGTGACGTAAGCGAAAAGATTTAAACCTCTAAAAACCTTCTTGCTCACCCTTGGCAAAATCTCCACTGGCGCCCATTATAGTCCTATTCTTCCTGTCGCCAATCGTAGGCGAGCTTCTCTCAGGCTCCAGCCCGACTGCACAATTCTTTCAACCCGTGGTCCTGTTCCTGCTAGCTGAGCTTTACGGGAGCGGCGCATCTTGGCTAGAGAGGCTGTAAGAAGACGGGGCGGAGGTTGGCCTTCGGTCCTCTTGCTCGGCGCAGCATACGGCATACTGGAGGAGGGAGTGTCGTGAAAAGCTTCTTCGACCCCAACTGGCCTGACCTAGGAGTTCTAGGGGCATATGGAAGATGGGTTGGCGTAAAGGTCTGGGCAGAGTGGTTAACAATCTACCACTCGATATACAGCATAACGATCCCCATATCCTCGTCGAACTCCTTTTCCCCTCGTTGCGCGCGCAAGCACTGCATACCTGGGCAGAAAGCGAGTGGCCTTCTTCCTGACGCTGATCTCCATCGTCGTGATCCTTTGCCACTTTTACCTTAACCCGTATCCCGTGACCCTGTGGCAAATGCTCGGCTGCCTCCTAGCCATGACTATTCTCACGCTTTGCGCTAAGAGGCTCAGAGGCTTAAGCCAGGGGTGGCGAAAGCCGCGTGAGGAACAGGTGGCTTTGGCTGCTTGGAGCATCAGGGGGTTTCACGTATTTCTTCCTCGTATTTGGCCTTCTGCCCACGATCGGCGTCCCAGTTCTACTCACGATCTCCATAGGCATTGCATCAACCGGCCTCATTGCGGTAATCGTGCTCAGGCTCTCGAAGAGGGATATGGGCGAGCTGAACGCGCTTGGGCTGCATCCGGCTTCCTAACCCTTCTGATAATCCTCGACCTCATTTTGGAATTTTCCAATCCAACGCCCGAGGACTTCAGAGGGCAGACAATTGTCTGGGTTGTCTTCACACCCTTTTTAATACTGCTCGGCCGCAAGACCAGCCGCAGGGAGGCGAGGAGGCGGCGGAACAGTCAGGCTGAGCAGTTTCCCCCGCCCCGCCTCAAGTCTCGCGCGATCTTTGCAGAGAAGGATTAAGTTCAGCACACACTATCCTCATTGAAGTTTACCGCCGCATAAAGCCGTGGTCTCCAAACATAATCACATCATAGTCCCATCAGTATCCGTGACTGAACCAGGCGCATGCGGATCATTCTTAAACATGTTCTTGTAGGCCGGCTTAAACCAACGAGGCCTCGACGCTAAAGAATTTTAACTATCGTTAGCCGCTGCACGCACAGCCACCTGAAGAACCGCCGGAATCTGAGACCAAGCGGTTCTTAACGTAGGCATCTATCCAGCAGTCTCGACACATTCTAACCACCCTGTTAAAATCCTTATGCATAGCGAAGTAAAGACTGACACCTCCTTTTCCGCAGATCTCACATTTTAAATCATCCTGATTTTGAGCCATGCTGGCTCCCGTACCGGGAGACGCTAATAAACCTTACTATCAACCTAAAAGTGCGCACATCCAGAATGCGGAAAAACAGCCCAACTGGATGCCTTTCAACCATGTTACGCATGCCTATATGCATCTGCCAAATAAGTTCCACCATCGTCCTAGCTCTTGGTATTAATATGGTTTCCTCGCCTTGGTCCTCCCCGGTTTTAACCTTTTTTCTCTTCGAAGCGGGAATATTGCTTCCGTGCCCAGATAGGAGTTTAAATCCTCCGAGGTAAGCAATAGGAATACGATGCTGGTGCTCAGCACCCCGGTGACCAGATTCACCAAATGAGGCGCCGCCCTTATGGCAGCGGTTTCAGAATCAACCTTTTTAGACAAGAAGTCTGAAAGAAGCGGGGTTAAACCGTAAAGGGAGAAGAATATCCCCAGGAGGGCGAACACGGTGAAAACAAGCAGGGAAACAGAGAACGTGAGCACTCCCCGCAGCCTGTAAAACATTACGATGAAAATAATGCAGAGGAGTATGAGCAGCAGGTCCTCAATCATCCACTGTTTTAAGAAATACGCTTTCAGAATCCAGTAGACAAGCCAGGAAACCATTATAATCACGATGAATATGACTACCCGCCGGAGCTCCTTGGGTTTCTGTTGGGACAACCCCTGTAATGGGAGGAATGTTTAAAATAAAAAGTTTTCTTTAATTTGAAGAAAACATCCGAAGGAGGCTTAACCTTGTTAGCATGCTCCCCACCGGTTTAGATGCATCGCGGGTAAAAGAAAATTTAATATTTAATCGAAAACACGGATGGATGCGATGAAAAAAAGAGCGTTGGACGCTTTAAGCCTGAGGCGCGTGAAAAGCCTTCTTCTCTCCGGAGCCCCGACTACCGATGAAAAGCTTGTGGAGAGGCTAACAGGAGTTAAAGTCTACGGGGTAAATCAGAGGGAGAAGATGAAAGCAGTTTTCGAAGCTCTCGATGTAGACCTGTTCTACCAGCTCGGAGTAAATTTAAACGTCGTGTGGAGCGACAGGAAGCCTAGGCTCATGGAAGGGTTTTTCGAGGAATTGAAGGAGGACTTTCCGTTTACGGATGCTTTCCATGTAGCCTATAAAAATCTCAGGCTGAGGAGGACAGAGACGGCCTCCCAGCTTTGGGTTGTAGAGAGGCCTTTCAAAAACTATGGAGAGCTTTTAAGCTACCTGAGGAATTATGATCCTCGTGAGGATGAGCCGAGGTCAACGAGTGAAATAGCCGACGAATATAGGAGGGTTTTTCAGGAGTATCAGGAATTGCTTGGCGAAACAACGTTGTACGCCGGAGAATTCTATTTAACGCTCTTCACGTATTTAGATATTCACATCGGCCTGCAAATGATAGCTAGGCTGGGCCGTCAAAACCCAGAAATCCTGGACGAGCTCGCCTCCAAGTATGCTCAGGTGGCTAGAAAGCACGTTGAAGCCTGGTCTAACACCGGGATAAAAGTTTTCGTTTCGCACGACGACGTAGCCTGGAGAGGCGGCTTGTTCTTCCCAGCGGAATGGTATAGGAAGCACATTCTAAAATGGTGGAAATACATTTGGAAGCCTGTTAAAGACAAGGGTATAAAACTGATCTATGTTTCAGATGGAGACTACAGGGGTCTGATGGGAGACCTGGTTGAAACAGGGGTTGACGGCTTCCACGTGGAATGGGATCCCATGTTTTCGAGAAGAGACGTTGAAAATATTGTGGAGAGATACGGTGGTGACAAGATATTTCTCCTCCACCCAAGCTATGAGGTTTTGACCCGTGGAAGCATTTCTGAAGTGGAGGAGGAGGCCAGATGGTTCGCCGCCCTATCGAGGAAATACCCTTCGATATTCTTTGCGGGAAACCCTCCTGGCAATCCTGTAAACGAGGAAGTCTTCCTTAGAACATGGTTTTCCGAAAGACACCGTGAAAACTAGGTTCTTCCAATACACGGCGAAGAGTATTAAAAAGCGGTCCTCGAGCAGTGTTACTTTTTAATTTAATTATTCAAGCACTGAGAAACAGCCCGAGGGCGAACAGGAGTAGCGACAAGATTCCCAGCGCCCCGCACTCCACCCCCTTCCAGAGGACGCCCGAGTGAGTCGGGTATTCGGCTGTAAACAGTTGCCAAAAATAATGGCGGAGGATAGGAAGGGCAGAAACGAGAAAACAGCATAAAGTAACGCTTTCAACGTTTTCCGAAAATCCACCGTCATACTCTACCCACTATCTTCTAAAAAGCCGATTACAAACCTCCGTTAACGTTTACGTTGAAAACCGGCTCCCTGCCAGAATAAACTTTTAAGCCCGGGTCCAGGTTACAACATTGAGGAGAAATGTGGAAGATTATAGATTCTAGCGAGATTCCTTTCACGCCTTATCCCAAGGGGGTTTCAAGCATAAAGAGGATTGTCGAGAAGGAGAAGATTGGAGCCCAGCGGATAAGCGGGTTCGGCCTAATCCAGGTTCCCCCCGGGGGAGCCTTCGGCCCACACGAGCATCCTGAAAGAGAGGAGATATACTATGTTCTCTCCGGTTCCGGGATGCTCATCGTCGGCGGCGAGGAGATCCCTGCCAGAGAGGGGTTGGCCCTATATGTTTCAGGAGAGGAGTCTCACGGGCTGAGGAACCAAGGTGATAAGCAGCTCATCGTAGTATTCGTAACCGTCTACAAGTAGTGGGATACGGGTGTATTTGGATGAGGGCACTAGTATACCGTGATTTCAACGATTTCAGGTGGGAGGAGGTTGAGACACCTGTCATCGGCCCAGAGGAGATTCTGGTTAGAGTGAGGGCTTGCGGCCTCTGTTCAACAGACGTTTGGAAAGCAATGTATCACGAGGCTAAGCCCGGCATGGTGCTGGGCCACGAGGTCTCCGGAGAGGTTGCGGAGACCGGTTCAAACGTTTCAAGTTTGACGGTTGGCGACAGGGTGGCGGTGTTCCACCGCGCTGAGTGCGGAGCATGCTATTATTGTAATCATGGTGATGAAACGCTTTGCAACGAGTACCGTCAACAATCGATTTTCCCAGGCGCTTTCGCAGAGTATATTCGCGTCGCCCCGAGGCTTGTTGGAAAATCAGTAGTCCGAATCCCGGATGAGATGACTTACGAGGAGGCAACGATGATAGAGCCTACAGCGTGCTGCGTTAGAGCAGCCGCTAAGATCGGAATAGCCCCGGGCGACAGCGTTCTGATCGTCGGAGACGGCCCAATGGCTCTGCTGAACGCTCAAGTCTCTAAGACAGCCGGAGCCCTAGTTATTCTCAGCGGCCACCATGATCATCGTGTCGAGACAGCTGTAAAACTGGGTGCGGACTACGCGTTCAACTCGAACAAGACTGACCTTAGGAGGAACGTATTGGAGTTAACAGGGGGACGTGGAGCCGATGTTGTAATCGTAGCCGTCTCCTCCACAGAAGCTGTTCAAGAATCCTTGAAGCTGGTTCGCGAAGGAGGCAAGATATGCGTTTTCGGAGACTTCAGAGATGTCCCCCAGCCTAGCCTAAGCCTAGACCTTAAACCGGTGGTTCACAGCGGCGTAGGCCTGCTGGGAAGCTGGGGCTGCTCAACCAAGGATTACCATGCTGCCTTCAACCTGATAAAAACCGGGAGGGTAAGGGTTAGGGATATGATTACCCACAGGTTCCCATTAGACAAGTTCATGGATGCGCTGAAAGTGTTCCTTGGCAAGAAGTGTATTAAAATCATCCTCCACCCTTAACTGGTCTCCCGTTTCCAGGGACAGCGTATGCCTACCAGACGGGCGTAAAAAGTTTTTAAGCGAAGCAGAACGGGAAAAGAGGAATGAGCGGGACGTATAGTTTTCCCCACCGAGAGCTCTACGCACCCGGACACTTCGGAAACTGGTATGAGGTTGCCGGACGCTTCGAAATGAGGGACGTGCTGGCTGAAGCCAAGTGGTGGGGGTTCAACTGGTATGGCGACTGGTTTGACACAGTGAACCTGACGGAGAAGCCGCACCTCTCCCCCGTGGCTTCCCATTGTTGGCTGACCAAGGCCCTATGGGAAAACAAGAAAGCCCATTTTCAAGAGGCGCGAAGGCTCGGATTTAAGCTTGACCTTTTAGTTACTCCAAACCATGTTTACTTAGACCAGGTTTCAAAAGAGACTATGGCTAAGGATCTTCCTGAGAGACAAGCGGAGAAACGTGGGATCCGCTTCTTCGGCCAATTGGTATGTCCATCTAACCCTAAGGCTAGAAGCATAATTCTGAAAAACTATGACGAGTTGTTCAGGGAACTGGCGGAGAGCAGTATACGCCTGGACGCGGTTACATACGCTGCCTACGATTTCGGCGGATGCGCGTGTCGAAAATGCAACCCTTGGATCGTGACCTTCGCAGAATTATGCAAAGAAATACACGGAGTTGCTGCAGAATACTTCCCGGGTGTTAAAATGAGGTTTTGCTGCTGGTGGTGGAACCCTAAAGACCATAATCTTTTCGCCGAATGGGCGGATAAGCATATGCCTGGGGAGGTTGAAAGCATGGCTCTGTGGATAAAATACGGCGAGGATAAGCCGGGGACCGTGCCACCCGGCAGGCTTCCCGAAGAGTGTAGAGAAGCATACTTCATCCACATCGGGTATTCAGACAACAGGGCTGACAACGATGTCTACGGGCAATGGGGACCCGTGGTTGCTCCAAGCAGAATAACTAGGACGCTTGAGACTCTGAAAAGCGTCCACGGCGAGGGTTTCATGGCTTATTCGGAAGGGGTTTTCGACGATGTTAACAAGGCGATCCTAGGCGGTTTGAGCAGCGGCAGGTTTTCAAGTGTGCAAGAGGTTCTCGAAGAATATGCTAGAAGATATTTCGAAGCAGAGGGCCGGGCAGTAAGAGAATGGGCGGAATGGATCTGTCAATGGGGAGAGCCGAGCATGGTTAACCTGGGGAAGGCGAGACGAGTCTTCAACCTGCTGGCTTCTAAGGCCCCTGACACGTGGAGGCTGAAACAATTCGCATCGAAAATGAGGCTGTTCGAGTTGAACAGGCAGCTGGAGGATAAGAAAGCATGGACACCTAGGCTCTTAACAATGGTTGAGGCATTCCTAAGGGAGCGCGAGGCCCTGCGGAGGAAGATTTACGGGCTTCCCCCGCTTGAGGACCAGGTTTTCAAAGCGATAGTAGGCGAGCCCCGCTGGCTCAGGGAGCTTATTGCTTCAACCACGCTTCCAACAGTTCTTCCCGGAAAGCTAGCGTGACGAGAAGAGGATTCAACCCGGCGTTTAAAAAATATAAAGCGCTGTCCTCTCGTAAGGTGGACAGAGGACCAGTTCATGAAAGTTAAAGCAGTATTGTTTGACTTGGGTGAAACATTGGTAAGAATATGGACTCCTGAAATCGTTTTTAAAAGAATTTTAGATTCGCTGGGGATTGACAGGCCTCTTGAAGAAATAAGGGAGGCGTTAGCAAGGACTGATGAGCAGTTCAAATCTCCTAGTTACCGCTCGCTCTATGGGAAAACCCCTTATCAAGAGTACTGGGGCATGTGGAGTTCAACCGTTCTTAAAAATCTCGGAATCGCAGGGTATGGGAGGCTTGCCGGAGAGATAGTGGCACGGTGGTTTGAACACGCGGATTGCGAAGCCTATCCTGATGCTGAGGAAACACTGGTTAAGCTGAGGAGTATGGGTTTAAAGACGGGACTTGTTTCAGCAGGCTATGAGGAAGACGTCTACGCTATCCTGGAAAAATCAGGTCTTAAGAAAGAGCTTTTCGACGTTATAGTTGGGGCTGACACTATTGGAATGGCAAAGCCTCATCCGGAGGCCTTCAACCATGCTCTTGAAAAACTCAGGGTTAAGCCTGAAGAAGCCCTGTTCATCGGGGACAAGACTGATGACGACTACAGGGGGGCGGAGGGAGTGGGCATAACTCCCATACTTATTCGGCGGGAAGCCGGTGGAACAAGCAAGGTTCCCGGCTTAAGAACCGTCACGAGCCTTAGAGAAATCTTCCAATTCATATAAAGCGTAGCACGTATAGCTAAAAAGTCTACCACCTGGTATTCTTAGGAAAGAATCCGCGCGAGGCTTTCGGCCTATACCAGCATGCACCATTCTACACCAAATAATTTTGCATAATTTTGCAATTTAGAATTCGCCTTTTATAGTCATTCTATCACCTTGACTCGTATCGCAAGCCTCTTGGCTTTCTCAGCCTGCTCCTTGTCTAACGTGTAGAGCGTGGCGTCCCTGCTTTCTGCCAGAGCCAGGAAAAGGGCATCGTACACTGATAAGTTTTCAGAGCACGCGATCTCAAAAGCCCTTTCTAAAAGCGTTTTTTCATCCACAGTTTCTAAGCCTGATTCCGCCAAATCTAAAAGGGCCTTCGCCTTAGTCTTAGCACTCTCCCCGCTTATACGGCCTCTGGCATATGTTTTCCAAACAGCGTTCAAAGACTCCTTGATCGCCATGTCAACCGTAACTGCATGCATAAGCAGGTTAGCCAGTTTTTCCCAACCCGGTTCCTTTAGAACGTAGGCAGCTATAACCGTGGTATCAATGGCTTTCACGATCCTCTCTCACCAGCTTCACTGCGAACCCTTTCGGAACCCCCTCAGTATTCTCTATTTCTCGCGTGATTCTCTCTATTGTCTTCTTGGCTTCCACCTCTCTTACTTTCGCCTCTATGAAACGCCTTATTTCCTCCGGCCAGTTCACCTCCTTCTTTAGAGTTTTCATCTTCTTCTTGAGCTCGCGGGGAACCTTAACCGCTATAATTTCACTCATGGTTACACTGTAAGTTAAACTTTTATTTAAACTTTAAAAACGACAAGAGCAATGCTTCTAAAGGCAAATAACATCGTTTAGAGCAAATATTAAGCGCCGCCGAGGCGGGAAAGATCTCGAACAGATATGTTTCAAAGAGCTCTCAATAAGCGATTTGCAACAGAGGCTTATTCACTTTATCATTATGACCTCGTTCTTCAGGTCGGCGAAATGCTTGTCTCCTGTAACAACTTTAGCATTAGATTTTCGGGCTGTTGCCAGGATGATTGAATCGGCTAACCCCCAGTCCTTACTTTGTCTTTTCTCTCGATGTCTATCTCGCCTGAGAGTTCGGCGATGTCGCGCGATAAGTCTATGATCTTCGTGATGGTTCCAATGAACTCCAGCTTGGTTCTCCTGCCTTCAATAGTCTCCACTCCTCTTCCAACTTCTTTAAGCGGCTTCCTGCTTAGCTCTGCAATAACTATTGTCGGGGTGGCTGAATTCTCGTCCTCAATGTAATGCTTCGCCTCCTCGCCAGGCTTTGAGCCCCTGAAATACTCAATCCGCGCGTAAGCGTCGATAACGTATTTATAGCTCATGGAACTCCCTCTTCTTCCTCCTTGAAGCGGGACAGCTTAGGGTTTGAACCAAACATGGGGGTGGGAATCTCTATCTTTTCGGCTATGAGCTTTTGTAAAACTTCATCATAGCTTTTCGCGGACAACTTCTTCTTTAAAACATCCAAGAGCTGCCGCGTTTTCCTACTAACCTGAATAGTAGTAGCCATAACTATAGTTATAACTATAGCTCATTTATATTTTTACCCGCACCGGCACGAGCGCTATCTGATGATTTTTACTTCGACATTGTCGATATAGTATGTCATGCGAGTCTCCCAGCGTACTGAGATTCCTAAGGCGACCCATATCTCTTCACTTGAGTCTGTATTTATGCTTGTTGTGTAAACGTATCTTTTCCAGCCCTCAACTTCATTAGCGTTTCCAATTACGATGAAACATTCTTCAGTTCTTGGTTTTCGTGTACCAGCATAAGCGCATATTACAGCCCTCGTGTTAGCTTGGCTTTCATGGTCACTATACAAATCGAAGGAGATGCTAACATTGATTCGAGTATCTCTTGGCACGGTTATTTTTCTCTCCACCCATATGGTTCCGTCGTCCTGCCGCCCGTCAATGAAGAACCTTAATGAATATCGCCCAGAGCTGGCGACTTCAGTTGAACGCGTTATGTTCCATTCGACGAATTGACCAGGATTGTTTGGATCAAGCGGCACGTCCGCACCTACAGCCCATTCGCCGAATCCGTTTTCAAAGTCTTCTTCCATTATTTGGGGAGCGGCAAGGAGATGAAAATACAATGCGGTTAAGGCGGCGATAGCAATTATTACCGAAAAGAACGATGCCGTTTTCATGTTCAAATCATCCACCCCTTTCCTCGTTCACATAACATTTTTCCTTAACTATAATGCTACACTTTAGAACAAATGTGTAAAGGCCCGTCCAGAAAATAGAACAGTCAATACGGCGCCACTCGGTATCCAGTTCACCCCCTCGCAAAAGCGCTTATTCATTTAGGCGCTTTACAAAACCCGGGGTCTTTCCAAGAGATATTCTGATCATTGGGAAGCAGCCTCGTCACGGTTCCGCGATTCATGACTTAATCGGGTGAGGCTGCATGCCCTACCAGAGAACATAACCCATTGGATGCTTATCGCTTCTCTTCCATGCCCTTAGTGTGAGGAGCGGCGGCGTACGATTATGATTATCGCTAGAATCACGATTACTGCCAAAGCTATAGCTATAACTATTAGCATGGTTGGGAAAGCCTCTGCGACGGTAACCGTTACGCTATGAGTACCGGTGTTCCCAGCATAATCTTTCACCGTTAATGTTACGGTGTAAGTCCCAGCCTTCTTGTAAACATGCGTAACTTTCACACCGCTTCCCGTTTCCCCGTCTCCGAAATCCCATTCGTAGCTGGATATCCCTATGTTGTCCGTCGAGGAGGTTGCATCAAAGACTAGGGTATCGCCGACATTTACCTTCCTATCCCCTCCGGCGTTCGCAACGGGCCTAGTCTTGTCCAGCTTTATGCCGACTACAAACCTGTGGGTTTCCTCGTTCCCGGCATTATCAACGCTCCAGTATTCTAGAGTATTGTTAGCACCCTCAACTGTTATGAGTGGGTGGCCGTCGACGCTAACACTTTTCACCGTACCATTATTTATCCTGTAATAGGTTTCCGCAACCCCGCTCAGGTCGTCACTAGCCTCCAAGCTTATGGTGAAATCCGCGTTACGCCACACATCTTCATGCATAGCCCTGGTCACCGGGGGGTTGACATCCCTTTTCTCAATAACTTGACAGACACGTTCTTCAGATACAACGTAATTGCCAACTTCATCTATTGCGATGATCCTCCAACTGATTCGCGAGCCGGCACGTTGAGCAGGTATCTTACCCAAATATGGCTCTTCACCGAAGCCATAGCCACACACGGGCTCAACCACGTATCTCCTCTCTAACTCCATGTCCACATAATTCCATTTACCACCATCAATGCTGTAAGCTAACAGGGTCTTGTAGATCCCGCTCCCGTTGTCGTAAACCGTAGTCTTCACGACGAATTCCTCTCCCTCGTACGCTTCGCTCGCCGCCTCTGCCGAAACGACCACCGGTTTTTCAACGTCGTGAAGCTTGTAAAGCACATTCCCATCGTACGTGTAGAATACGGCGTACACATTACCATAGGCTACGCTTATCCTTGGAGAAATAGCCCCGTCTCCGTAATGAGTTAAGTTGAAAATTGGAACTATACCTCTCCAAAGTAGATAGAGGCGACCATATCCCTTGCCCTGCACTGGGAGAGCCAAGATTTTTCCAACAACCACCGCAGCCCCATAAGGTTCGTGGAAGAACTCTTCAGAGAAATCGAACTTGGTGATATCCGACCCCTGGAAATCGAGTACAGAAAGCTTTCTGTGATCAACAACATAAATACGATCTTCCCCTATGGAAATGCTTTGGGATCTTATTTCCTTCCTCCATCTCACCTCGCCATTCGACGAAAGCGCAATTAGCTTATCATCCCCCTCCCTGACTAAAACCAAGTTATTCTTGAATGCTACTTTTGACAAATAGTCATCGCCGCTGGACTTCCAAACGAGATCGCCGGTTTCCGTATTTAAAGCGTAAAGGTTTTTACTCCATTCGAGGTTTACGTATAGCATACCGCCGCCACAGGCCAAGTCCGTAACAACATGATCCTCCAAAGTTTTTTTCCATAGAATTCTCCCGTTTTCATCAATACAGTAAACCACCCCCTTTCTTGTGCCCATGTATACCTTGTTATGGCACGTTATGAGTCGTTCAGATACATCCTCCTTGCCTATTTCAGTCGTCCAAACGATTTTCCCAGTATTTTTTTCTAACGCTATAAGCAGATTCTCCGCCGCCAGATAATAATGTTTCCCCAAGGCGTTTTTCCCAACAGACTTGTAAAAGGAATCGTAGATAGCGGTGCGCCAGAGGATTTTTCCCGTAGTCTCGTTTAAAGCATATGCATAACTGCTCGTGAAAGAGAAGATTATTCCTTTTTCCACTAAAACCGCCTCTGCAGAAGGAACCTCGGATTCATATGCTGTTTGTGGTCTACAGGGTATTGGTGAAGGAGAGGAACGCGTGGATCCTTCATCTCCATCTTTAAGAAGCCAAGGGTAATTCAAGTTCGGAAGGAATTGTTTAACCTCGTCCTCTACGGCGGGGAATGCGTTAATTAACTTAGGGGAAAGCGGAAGCAACGAGGCGAGCATTATTAAAATTGGGAGTACGTAGCAACTCGTCTTCATTTCCATTTCCTAAAAAAGCGGTGTCAATTCTCTTAAAAAATTTCTCCGACTAGATGAAAGAATATGAAAGCTATGTATATAGAACCTAAAATCTCCGAACAAGCTTGTGCTACAATAATCTGATGAGCCTTGAAGCGTGCATTAAAGTTAGTATAAAAAAGTAAACTTTAAATATAATTTCTTACACTTAATCTGATGATGTACGACGAATTATCGCGTAGAATCCTACTCGAACTAAGGAATAAAGGGAGGGCAAGGTTTACAGATTTAAAATCGGTTATCGGCAACCCAAGGACGCTCACAATAAAGCTGGATAAGCTTAAGCGTCTAGGGCTTATAGAAGCTAAAAACGGGCTTTACGAGCCTACGAATAAGGGTCTTGAAGTCAGCAGGATGCTCGAAGACTTACGGAACATTCTGCATTCTCCTGAGCCCCTGATGGAGAATGTGGAGAGAATACCCCATCAATATTATGCTCCAGTGGTAAGAAGATATTGTGAATTTTTAAGAGAGCTATTGGGGGACAGGCTTTTGAGCATAATGCTTTTCGGCTCTATCGCCAGAGGGGACTGGGACAAGAATAGCGATATAGACATCCTGATAGTGGCTGAAGGCTGGGAGGATAAGCCTGCTTGGGTTAGGATTAAAGAGCTTAGGAGGGCTAAGGAAGCCTTGGAGGGAAGCCCAGAATATTCGGAGAGTTTAAGAGCCGGCTACTACCCCATAATTCAAAACTATTGTTTAAGTGTCGAAGAAGCTAAGAGGTTCAATAGAATATATCTTGATGCAGTGCTCGACGGCATAATGCTCTACGATAGAAACAGTTTTCTAACGCGGGTGCTTCGATCTTTAAGGAAGAGACTTGAAGAAATGGGTTCTAGGAGGGTTACTCTCCCAGGAAAAGGGTTCTACTGGATCCTTAAAGATGTAAAGGCAGGGGAGGTAATAAAGCTTGGATGATACTACAAACGTAGACCTCGCTGTCTCAGCAATAAGAAGGAGTTCACGCTGGTTGAAGAGTGCCCTAAGGGCTTTAGAAGACGAGAGATGGGATGACGTCGTATACTCTTCTCAAATGGCTGTGGAGCAAGCGTCTAAATCCGTCTTGATAGCGCTCGGAATAGAATACCCTAAGGAGCATGATGTAAGCACAGTATTCAAACAGGTCTCGCGCATAAGGAACATCCCAGAGTGGTTTTCATCCATGATTCCTCAACTCGCTGAAAATATTTCTGAACTCGCTGAGTTAAGAGGTCTAGCAGGCTATGGGTATGAAAAAGGTTTGGATGCAGATTATTTTAAGGACTATGCGCCCAAAGCATATGAAATGGCTAGGAAACACCATGAGGCCTGTGTCAAATTACTCTCTGAGCTTTACAACGTGCATGTTTAAACAATATTCTTAGAGTGGACTTGTTGAGAATATCAAAAGGAATAGGCTTTTTCCCAAAGCAAGCGCATTCCCCTAACTGCCTGCAAGGGTTTCCTAAGTCGTTCACCCATCCATAGCGCGTATTATGGACCATGGTTATACTTATATATTACCTAGGTCAATAATATGCGTGGCATACAGGCTACCGCTAGCGAAGATACTTAAAGGAAAATTGCTCCAAATCGCGGAGCTCCAAGACTCGATATTGATTGAACTCTCTAAAAGCTTCGACTTCATTCTTCACGGCGGCACAGCGGTATGGAGGGTTTACGGTGGGAAAAGGTTCTCTTATGACATAGATGTTTACCATAATGATCCTGAGGGTGTGGCGGAGCATTTCGCCTCCTCCAGTGTATTCAAAGTGCTTAAGTCTAAAATCACATCATCGAAAGTGCTTTACCTTAAGATAGGGAACGAAGTTGCTGCTGAGCTGGAGGCCTCTCCAATCCCTAGCGGGGTTGAAACCGTTGAGGCGAGCTTCTGGCTTGTAGACGGAAGCACCATGGTTGTGGTTACGCTTAAGCCTGAAAGCCTGTTAAGGGAGAAGGCAAGGGCATTCATGGACCGCAAGACCGCTAAAGACCTATACGATATTTTCTACCTGCTGGATTTCTGCGATAAGAGTAAAATAAGGAGGGAGATGGAGAAAATAGTGCCTCTCCTCGAATCCGAGCCTAAGGATTTCCCTGGGTTGCCTGAACTCATTCTGGTAGGCAAGCCTCCTAGCTTTGAAGCCATTGTGAGAAAGGTGAAGATGCATGCCACGAGTTAAGTATGGCGCATTTGTAGAGAAGCTTCAGGCAGCAAGCATATTCACGTTTAAAACGGTTGAAAACAGGGTTGGAAGACAATACGCAAAGGTTCTCATACACAATTTGAAGAAAAAGGGGAAGATCATTGAACTTGTTAAAGGAGTTTACACCTTCAAGAAGTCTCCCTACATGATTACTAAGGCTATTCCAAAGTCTTACGTGGGTCTGGGAAGCGCCGCCTTCCTTCATGGGTTATGGGAACAGGTGACGAGAATAACAGTCCTCTCCCCCTATGCTTCTTTAAAAGCAAGGGTGGGCGAGAGGGAGGTCTCCGGCTTCAAAGTAGTTTTGAAGAAGATCTCTGAAAAAATGTTTTTCGGATACGAGCTTAAATATGTGGAGGAGATAGACGAATGGATAAGGGTTTCAGATCCGGAGAAAACCCTGATAGACCTTGTTTATTTTAATTACCCGTTTAAAGAAGAAATGATGCCGAAGCTACTGGAAGCCGTGAGCAAGGAGAAAATAAGGAGGCAAATCGAAACAATGAGAAGGAGAAGGGTGAAGGGGTGGAGGAAAGTTCTGGCGGAAATAAAGCCCTATTTATAGTGGGCGCGAAAAAGCATGGGCAACAGCTTCACGCCCGTATTCTAGGGGCCTCAGGCAGACAAAGCCCACGAGCCTTCGTAAAGCCTTAGAGAATTCTTAATCCTGATGCTGAGGCCGGTGAAACAGGCGCGCGCTAAAAGCCTGTATAAGGGACTATTTATTCGTTTGGGAAAGAAAGACCATTAACTGTCTTCTAACCTCACTAAATTTCGAGGAATCTTTTTCGTATTCAGTTATAGTTTTAACGACAGAGTTTGCAAGATCCCTAGCTTTAATAGGATTCTGTTCCTCCAGCATTTTAAGCAGTTCATAATCCTGGATTCCAAGCCTTAGAACTTCAAACCTTATAGAGCTTAATGGGCCTTCTTTTCCAGGGTATATTATGAAGGCATCGCCGGGAGGCAGGTTGCTAGGTTCCACGTTTTTAAACGGGTCTTCACGCCAATAGTTTAACCCCCAATGAAGATAGCCTGAAAGATTGTACTTGAAGTTTATCCAATGCAGGATTCTAACTTTTATTAAGGGGTAGTCGATGAACCTATTCGGATACTTTCCTGTCGGGGCAAGACAAGTGTAGAACCATACTTCTTCTCCCGCTGTTTTCCTCTGACTGTAAAAGTCTTGATTCTCATCAAATTGATTCAATAGCGGAACCCAGACGTCTAAAGCCCCAACAAGCTCTTCAGTAGCCTGATTCGCTTCTATAATCTTAATTTTTGGCGCCAGTTCTTTAACATAACTGGCGAATACCCTGTAGCTTTCCGAATTCACGGGAATCGGTTCATCAGTCAAGTGCTGCATGTAGATGTTAATCCAGCCTTTTTCCTCCAAATGCATCTGTAATTGGGGGAGAAATATAGAGAGAAATTGGTAGTACTCTCTAGAAGAGACGCTTACAGAAGGAATCTTATAAGCCTCCACTCCATTCGCCCTGTAAACAGCCACTTCATAAGAGTAAAAGTCCTTTGCTTCCCATTCTTTTCTGTAAGCGAGGTGCCCCCCTTCAATCCTCCCGATTACACCTTCTTCGATGAAAAGTCTAACCCAGCGGTCAAAGTTTGAAAAGTCACATTCAATAGTTCCGGTAGGCGTTTCCACAAACCTTACTAATTGCAGTAATGGAGTTATAATAACATTTTGACGATACTTGGAAATAAACCTAGCATAACTTCTAATCAACTCCCAATGCTCTTCACTCCAAGGCTTAGCGCCATGATAACTAGCTAGGCCTTCTGCGTTGAACCAATTTGTCAACCATAATGTTCTTTTTGAAGTAAGCGTAACAGGGTAAACCCTTAAAGTAATTTGCATTGAAGCATTCATCTTTTCTGAAATTACATGAATTTTCCCAGTATAGTTTCCAGGAGGCGCTTCCGGCGGGATAAAAATTGTAACCCAAACCGGTTGAGTTTCACCAGCCTTTAAACGAACAGAGACGACATCCAGCAGAGGATCGGGAAAATCGCATGGAGCTGAACGAACCAGCTCTTCAGCAGGGGTATTCGGCGTGTTCCTGTAAACGGGGACATAGCCGATAAAATTTGTAGAAAAGTCTATTTTAAACCCATATGGGCCTTCAAGGAGTTCAGTCTTAAGATGAATTTTTGGATTCCCCTTTTCTACGGTTATGGCGAATTGCGCAGCAGCGTACTCATTTCTTACGGCCTCAACATACAGAGAATTCTTCTCGTTTAAAGCAGGCTTCGTATCTTTAAATATCTTTACAAGAGGATCTGAGGCCCAAACTGAAAAACTTTCTTCGAAGCCCATTTGATTAATCAACAGTAGAACCAAGCATAAAAATATTGCTGAAAATACAAGAGCAGATACGAGCCCCAGTTTTTTATCTCTTTGAAGCCCCTTTATCAGTGTCTCCTTAAGGAAATTTAGTTTCCTTACTTCTTGATTCACAATGCTAAGGGATGCTATGTACATTCTCTTATCTTTGGCTACACGGCGATGCTTAATTAACTTTTTAAGCAAGAATATGCTCGGAAGTTGTAGCGCACTATTTCGACTAATCTGATGTTACGGTCTTCACGAGAAAACAGTTGTATAAATTGAGCGGAGAATCATGCTGGAGAAGGCGTTGGCCAGGCGAACGCAAGCCTATAGCTTTAAGTATCCATCGGGAGCCATGCTGGTTGCCAGCATCACCATATTTATGTCCAGATGCTCCCTCCAGCTTCCACTCCCCCTATTTTTAAGCCAAAACCTCTCGATTTTACCGGCAAGGAAAACATACTGAAGGAGGCTGTTGACTAATGATAGTGAACGTTCGCCGAAGAGATCCGGCTTTTGCTGGACAAGTCCTTTAAGCCTCTCCAAGGATTTTAAACCGATCGATAACCCAAGCTCTCTGAAAGCAAGCCTAAGGTTAGCGGGAAGCTCTAGTTCGTCTCCCAAAGCGTAAGCCTCCAAACTCATTTCTGAAGACTCTAATAAATCGTCGACGAGACTGGGGTCGAAGTATTTGTTGGGAATCAGTTGCGCAGCTTTATATGCGTTGCAAAGAAGCTCGCCGATTCCTAGAGGATCCGAGGTAGCCCAGTCTATTTCTTCACACATACCGGCCATATCGTTTATCTCGGAACCGAGGTCAGGCCAATTCGCATCCCTAGGAGCTGTTGATTGAAGGTCAACATAAGTTATAAGCCCGTCCAAGGGGTCATGCTGCCCCATGGCTTGGACGAGAGGACGGGAAAGGTCTATGCTCATCTTCCAGTACATCCGCTTCACGCCGGAGGGCGTGAAATAGACGAAGGAGGCGTGCGCGGTCTTCGCGAGCTCCATCGCCCAAAGGTTGTAAATACGGTCACCTGTTGTTTTGCACACCCTATTCAAAGCATGCATCCATTTAGTCAGATAATGGTAATACTGCCCGTCCCTCCCCCATTCCAAGACCTCGTCGAAAGGTTCGTTAGGCTTTCTCTCGCTTAGCTCCTTGCCTATCCTCAATCCACCTATAGTAGGGTGCTTCCTGCCTTCCTCCTCGCTGAGCCCGCTTATCCAGCCCTTTCTTTCATCGTCTCCGCGATGGCGGCCAAGCGTGTGATGAACTCGATCGACTAGGTTTAAGGCCAGGTTCTTGAACTCGGCTTCGCCGGTTTGACGGTAAAGCTCGATGAAGTTGCAGACAGCAAACGCATCCGTCCATAAATAGCGGCGCTGCGGCTTATCCGAGAGAAGCCCGGTTTGACGAGCAAACTCTTCCATGATTTCTTTAGCTTTGAAAAGCGGATTTTCCGCCATATTTCCTATCATCTTCTTTTAGCTCGTCTTTAAATTCGTTTCGCGAAGCCCGTGACGTCATTTCTGAAATAAGCCCAATCATAAGTATAAAAGCATACAACATGTGTTTTCGAACTCCAGCCAATGGCGCGCTCTATATAACTATATTGGGGGCCGAGGGAGCTTGTCACAAAGGTTTTTAGCGCTTGCTAATAATGTTTCAATCGAGTAGAACGTCACGGCGAGTCTTGAAGGCGTTCACGTTGAGTTGAAGAATGTTAATACGGGACTTGATTCGTGGAGAAGACTCTTGAGACTTTAGTGGTCATGATGCTTCCCGAGGAGGAGGTCGCGAGGAAGAGTTGAAGGAAATAGAGGAGGCGGAGGCAGAGAAAGGGAGGAATACGTTACCCTCAAGGAATTAATGAAGCACGCGCTAAACAGAGTGGCTTAAAATTTATAAGATTTCTGTGCTGGCTGGTATGGGAAATGTTAGACAATATTATGATGAAAATCAAAAAATCTCTTATTATAATGGTGAAGGCTGTTTTTTACTTCTATGGACTCCTGTGGACGCTTAGATCAAGAAAGGTTTGTTCAACTTCTTGCATCCTCAGGCTTTTCTATCTAGGCTTCTTAAGGATAGATGAAGAGCATATCGACATCGTAAAGCTTAACGAGAACGAGCTCGTGACTAGATGCAAGAATCCATGTCCGATTCTTCAACTTTCCCAATTCCTGAAACTGGACACCAAGTATGTATGCAAGGAAGTGTCGGAGCCAGTTTGCAAATTCGTGTTAAGCAAGCTTAATCCGAATCTAATATTTGAAAGGAATTATGAGCATATTAGGCCGTATGCAGAAAGCTGTGAGGAACGCATATACTGGAGTAAGACTCGCAGGTAATTTATGATCCCTAATCATTTCACAATTGAAAACCTTTTTCACCGCCGATCTTCGACGCCGTCTAGTCAGGGTCGCTTAGCTCCGATAATTGGTGAATTAAGCCTTTCCGAGAATTCGGAAAACTTCACGCAATCCTGATAAAGCTTAAATTTCTTTTTTTAGCGGTAAAAATAGTGTGCACTGTCAACCGAGGGATTAGTGGTATGGAAGAGTATGACGTCGTTGTTGCAGGCGGTGGTGTGGCTGGTTCTGTTACTGCAAGGCTCGCTGCAAAAAGCGGTTTCAAAACATTGTTGCTGGAGAAGTATAAGACTCCCAGGAACAAGCCTTGTTCTGGAATCCAGTTTCAATATTTCGAGAAGCTTATTGGTGAAAAAATACCGCATGAAAAGCTTTGCAGAAACGAGCTCTTTAAAGTGGAGATTATAACTCCAAAGGAGAGGGTTTTAAAGGGCAGGATGAAGATGCTGAACTTTTGGAGGTCCACCTTCGACAGTTGGCTCAATTCGCTCGCGGCAGATGCTGGCGCAGATTTTCAAGATAATACTTCGCTTGTCGATTTTGTTCAGGATAAAAGCGGAGACAAAATAACTGTTAAAATCTCTGTGGAAGGTGAGCATAGGGAGGTTAAGGCTAGCTATCTTATTGGCGCTGACGGAATGCTTTCAAGGGTCAGGAGAAAACTGCGGCCACAAGACTTTAATAGAAAAACCTCAGGGGCAACAATAAACTATTACTTTATTGGAGAGGCAAACCTCGACCCAAACACGCTTTACATGTTCTATAAAAGAGAGTTCTGCCCTCTAATGTTTGCATGGGTTTATTTGAAGGATGACAAGTGGGTGATCGGCACAGTTGCCAACGAAAACCCGTTAGAATATGCGGGTAGATTCTTCAACTATGTTAAGAAGAAATATGAACTTCGAGGTGAAATCGTTAAGAGGGAAGGTTTCTCTTCAACTTTAAAAAGCACAATATTCCTTGGAGAAGGGCGAACATTGCTGGTTGGGGATGCTGCAGGCTTGGTGGATCTATATCGGGGGGTGGGGATGGATAACGCCGCCCTCAGCGGGCGCTTGGCAGTAAAAGCCATAACAAAGGCTGAGGAAGAAGGCTTAGAAGCTGCGAAAGCATACGAAAATCTAATGGAGAAAGTTGTCAAGAAAATAGGGGTGAATACGAAAAAGCAGATGAAAAGGCTCTCATCAAACAGCGAGCTCGAAAAAAGCCTGTCACCGCTAAACATGCTTAAAGGAGTACTGCACATGCTGATAGCAAACCAAATAAACAAAATACTGCCACCGGAAAAACTCGCATTTCTCCCACCCTAATTTAAGCAAGAGCGTTACTCTTAACCTGCCTGCTAGGATTCCCACGTCTTCGGAGTAGAAGGTTCCCTTCCCGCCTGTTTTCAAAAGCTCCCACGCGTCCCCCCTGCACCCGACCAGGCCCCTATGGTTCTTAGTCTCGATGACGAGGATGTCTCGGGTTGACACGCCAGCGCGCGCATCGTTATCCTAAGACTTATCCTGACACTAGAATACTACAATGCTGCGACAGGGTCTTCATGTCTTCAGTTATCGCATCCACGTAGCGCACACAGCGCGTTAGTATCTCAGAAACGGGCACTTCCCCGCGCTTACAGCGGTGGCGGTGGAGGTGGTTGAAGCTTTGTTTCTCTTTTACGCATGACCATGCCGGTTAAGCAGAATGCTCCTGAGAGTAAGGCGAGCCAAAATTGGATGGTGAACCGGGACGTTATGCTAATTTTTACAAAGCCGTCAACCTGCATCAGCGGATAGAGGTTCAGGGTTAAGTATTGGCTTGAGTAAGGCATCAGCGCCTCCCTCAGGTCTGGAAGCACTTGAGCTATAAAAGGGACGAAGCGTGTTATTAAGGATGTTATTGCGATAATGCTAATTAGGATTGTCACTCCGAACCCTATGGGCATCGTTAAAGGCCTAAGGTTAAGAAGCCTTCGCGACCATGTTCTCCCGTGTAGCAGTGAGCCAGCGATTATCGTGGCAGACCCGAGGATGGCGAGTAGTCTTTCGGATACGAACAGCGCAATCATAAGGGGCGATGGCTTAATTATCTGCGAACCCAGAAGCTCTGCCTGGAAGCCGAAGGGTGAGAAACCCACGTATAGAACGGGTTTAGAAACTTCACCTCCAACCAGCTCCCACCAAGCACCGCCAGTCACGGATATTATTAGAAACAGCACCCCGCCGATTAAGTAGAGTATTCTAAACTTCTCCAAATCAATCACCCGGAGAACCAAGAACTGATCGGTAAGTTGACTATGGATAGGTTAAGGGGAAGCTCCGCCGAGTTCAACACTAGCGTAGCCTTCCCCGAAAGATTCACAGGGGGATTCTGAGAAAGTAACATTAAAAAGTCTTCATGAGTACCGTTCTCTAAGAGGAATATAACGTTTACCTTTTCCTCCTCTCCCGGTTCCAGGGTAAAGGGCGATTGGAGGACAAGCCTTCCAATCATGTTTAATGAGGGTACGGATATCCTTACGTCGACTTCCTTCAAACCGATTCCCATGTTTCCAGCATTACATAATCCTATGCTCAACAGGTATGTGCTATCCCTAATGTGGTAATCCACAGAGGTTACTCGGAGCGAATTCGGATTGAAGAACAGCAGGTTTGAAGGAGGAGTTAAACTCGGCATTAGGAAACTCGATATTGATCCGGAGATGAGATAGTAAAATGCAAAGGGCACCAAAAATACGATGATCGTAATAAGTCTGAGCGACCACGCTATGATTTTCTCAATGTTCATGAAAAATAAGATCATTTTGGGAACTTAAATATTACCTTTAGTATGTGCACTTCTTTGTTTAAAAATTCTTGCTAAGCTGTTTGTAATCTCTTCAAAATTCCTCAGGCCTAAGTATTTCAACCGCGTGCTCCTTAAGCTTCTTAGCCAGGCGCTAAGCCACGGCTTTTAAACCAAAAACCTCATATAAAACTAAGGATCATGACTCCTCTACTTCTTTACCTTTAGGACGCTTACCTGCTTATTCATACCTTGACTCGAACTCATCTCTTAATCTTTTTGCTTCTTCATATGATTTGCAAACAGTGTTTATTGCTACTCCTCTAGGAGAAACTTTGCCAAGTATATGCATTACTTTCTCTGGTGGAACATAAATCTGGAGTAGTTTTTCCTTATCTTGTATTTTCCTATATAAAGGCAGCCAACAATCGTCTCCTCCGTCAGGGTTTCCCTCTCCCGGAATCCATTGTATTGCATCCAACTCAGGTATGTTCAACAGTTTATCTAGGTGATGCAGTTCTAAGGGGCCGTCTAGATGCCATATTGTTCTATCAAAATGCTCGCATTCTTCGACAATAAACGGGTAGGAGAATTCGTCAAAAAGTTTAGGCGATAAATAGACTATCGTATCGCATTGGAGAACGAAATGCTTTCTCTTACTCCACAGCCCAGCCCAAGTTGAATAACCGTTTTCCGAAACGTTCATGACGTCACAGAGTTCATCGTAGCATCGAAGCCAAATGTCATGAACCCTCTCTAAAACTTTCTTCAACTCATATCCATTGGTGAACATGTCCTTTAATAGATTTGTTGGATAGTTTCCTCTGAGCTGTCCCACGACAGTTACAGCATCCAGTATATCCGTAAAGGATACGGCGGCCTTACCTTTACATCTTCTTGTTGCTACCTCTGTGCATATAATGGTGTACTTCCACCATTCGTTTGCAGGGTTTAATTCAATGTTCTTGAGTTCATCTAGAGAGAAAAATCCTTGAAACCATGCGGTGTTCACGTTTCCATCAAACTTTAATTCGCCCCCCAAATATGCTGATAAACTACCGGGACCCAGATTAACCCAAACATTTGGATAAGCCTCTTTTTCGAAAAGGATCGTTGAAAACTGTTCGAAAAGCCTGTCCAATGCTTTATCTGGATCTGGATGATATCGGAGAAACGCCCAAGAATCGATCGATACCGTACCTACGTTTCTTGGCGAAAAAATTTGAATTAAAGGTCTATCAAGCTCCCTATTCCACCAAGCCTCGAAGACCTCTTTTACTTTAGGCCAATCATCCTTATACATATTAACTACCTCGTAATCCATCTTTTGCTTTACATCCCATACCTTCCTCTAACATAATCAGGTAGTTCTGAACAGGAACATAGTTTGCCACGGTGTTGCCTGAACCGGAGGTGCATATTCCTCCAAGCATGCATTTGTCTAGAATTTTCTTTTACGCATCCTCGTAGTGCTTCTCCGTTGAAGCGTGCCAATTTATCTACGTCCACTCCTCCGAGGAGAGAAATCTATCTCCATATCTCCCTTTGAATTCCCACGCCGCGAAATCTCATCTGGAAAGAAGTGAAAAACACCTATCTTTACCTCCTCAGTTAAATCCTCTACGACCTTAAATATGTTTTCCGCAAATTGATACTTAGCGCGAGCGCGCGCTTGTTCGAACGCATACTGTTTAACTAATGCAGCACTACTAGGGGGTTTTGGCAACAAATTCTTCTTCATCTTCCAAATGAGTTCCTAATATTTAAGTGTATATCTGCGAAGGCAACCTGAGAAAGCGATTCTGCTCTGTTCCCAAGCGTATTTATACAATCTACCTCCAGGCCGAATTCCACTGCCTTTGGCACTATTTGAATTCCGTCCAGTGTAGCGATTAGCCCATGTACTGCCTTCGCCTCGTCCTTGAAAGGTGAAAGGTGGATAGAAAGCTGCTAAAGTATCAAGAGCATCGGCGAGAAAATCGAGAATGCGTACTAAGCCTTCAAGTCCTTCTGCCCAGTTCTCAATAGCCTCCTGTACCTCTAGTGCCTCCCACGCTTCGTCCTGCACAGAATCTACGATCCCCCTATACTCATAGAAATCCCAAAACATTCCCTGCTCTCAATCATTATAGTTTTCTCCTTGAGGCACACAGCTCTTAGCGCTCTCTAATGCTGCGTATAGACCTATCCTCGCTTTGATAATGTAATAAGGCTTCAAGACATTTCAACAAAACCCTTTTCAACGACCTCCTTTGACAATTCAGGTCTGCCGATATACTCGTTGAGCATAACGGTGAGGAGCGGCTTGTAAGGTCCGTCCGGAATCTGTTTTAAAACCATATTAACAAGCTCGAGTGTGAGCTCTTCTTCAATATACGCTTCTAGAAGATTAAGTCCTTTTCCGACACCTTCTTTTGCAGCCGTGAATTTACCCGATGTTAAAATATCGTAAGCTAACTCTAGTACTGCAGCTGCTAACTCCTCTTTGAAGGATACTTTCGTAGCATTCTTAAAAGCTCTAATTGTTCGACTATTTTATGAACGTCTTGTATAATTTCATAGAAATCCTCAGCTGCACTTTCAGCTTCACGTTTAGCATATTCGTTAAAGTTTGCATAGCCTGAAAGAGCAACATAGAAACGTTTGATGGCTACCATTTCTCGCCATGTGACTCCACCTGCTTCCACTTCATCTAACCACTTCTCAGCTTTAGCCGCAAAATCTTTGAAAGGACTCCCAGTCAGACCGCTTTCCCCCAAGTCTTTTAGTGAACCTCTTGCCTTTGCAAGTTCCATTTCTCTTTCTCCAGTTTTAACTCTTAATGTGAGATTCAACCCTTCTGCTGGAACCTCAATCCGACGTCTCTCCTCGTATCAAAGAGTTTCATAGCTATATACTGGGTTACCATGTGCATGAGTGATTACATAGTAATTGCCAATAGGCATTCTATCAATATCGATTAAGCCATTTTTCGGTTTCACTTGCGACTTAACACATATCTTGCGATCGCCCATTTCTCTATAGAAGTATACCCAAACATCATCGGCAGGATTTCCTTCCTCATCGTAAACATTAGCCATAAGTCTTGCTGTTTGCTGATAAGGAACATAAGAAAAACTGCATTCTATCCACTCACCAGAACGACTAGGATCTTTAGCTTTAATCGTTACTCTTACAGTATAATTACGTGGATCTCCGGTATTTTAAGCTGACTTCTCCATACAAAGAAGGTATTGACTATCCACAATTTGACCGGCTTTTATATTAATATCTTCTTGTCGGAAAGGCCAAGAAATTCTTGTTCCGAAAGTTTCGAAGCCAACCATTGCTTTCGGATTTATATTAGCATCAAAGTATCCTTTTAAATGGTGTAGCTTTTCAGGCTGACTATAAAGCGCTTCAACACCTTTATCTTTAAGAAATAGTTCGATAGCCGATAAAGTTGCAGCAGAACAATCTGGAGCATACCAGAAGGTTCCATATACACTTTTTGCTGGAGAATCCGTAATAATCACAATAACTTTTCGTGCATCTTTTCTAAAATCAAATTCACTTATCACCAACATTAATTGATCATAGCTTGCAGCAGGATCCCACCATTCTCCTCCAGAAAGCTGCACATGATCTAACCATTGATGAATCTCTTCAGCCTCCATAACACCACGAAAAGGCATTGTGAATGCCCAATCAGTATATGATTCAGCAGGAGAATTCTCTACAGTACTTCCTTCATATTTTACAATTGATATATGAAAATCGACATGCTCAGAAAGAAGTCTATTAACAAATTCATGAAGCTCAGAATGTATTCCAGGCATTTCATCTTTCATAGAACCAGTCATGTCAACTAGAAAGACGATATCCAATTTTTCCCTCGTCACAGACCTTTCCCAAAACCATCTCCATAGAATTGATAATACGAGTTCGCTTCACCAAAAGTAATTGATAGCTCTTGAATAACATTTTCCTTAGAGTCAAGAAGAGTTTCAGAGAGATTGGAATCCTTTAAAGACAACCCTGCCACCAAATTCCCCGCCGAGTCTTTCATTGAAACCGATGCCCAGAGAAGGTTTTTACCAGCACTCTGATCCCAAAGTGAGAAATTGTTTACAATTTAATTGTGCTCTTTTTTAAACCGGACGTAAGAGAAGGAAGGAGGTCGCTGCAACTGCAACAACTACACCTATTATGGCGACAACCATTACGCTTTTTGTCATTATAATTCACTTATAGCCGGCATATAAAAAGTTTTTCTCCGTACATCATTTATCCAAGATTGTTATAAAATGACACTGTACTAAAACTACAAGTTTAATCTTCAAAGAAAGATCCCCGGATTGTTTGAGAGAAGTTGAAAAGCTTAGCGAGATTGCTAGGAATCTGACAGATAAACGAGCCGGCGCGTGCAAGAGTTTAGGGAAAACTTAAAAGCCCTGAGGAACTGGGTTGCTTATGGATGTTCATGAAGCGATAGAAAGCAGAAGAGCCTATCGTGCTATCGAGCCGATAGAAGTAACTGATGGGCTGATCAAGGATCTGGCTTATAATGCTTCTCTAGCTCCCTCCTGTTATAATAACCAGCCTTGGAGGTTTGTATTTGTGAAGAGCCGTGAAAAGCTTATGGAATTATATGGTGCGCTGTCGAGTGGAAACAGTTGGGCTAAAACAGCTTCTTTAATCGTTGCTGTTTACTCCAGGAAAGATTACGACTGCATTGTTAAGGGTCGTGAATATTATCTTTTCGATACAGGTATGGCAGTAGCCATGATGATTCTGAGAGCGACGGAGCTTGGATTAGTGGCCCATCCCATTGCAGGATACGACCAAGATAAGGCTAAGAAGGCTCTGGAGATACCGGAGGAGGATATTCTGATTACCCTAATCATAATTGGGAAGCATTCTAATGAAGCCTTCAGCAGTCTTTCAAGCAAGCAGATGGAAGCAGAGTTGAAAAGACCTCCGAGAAAGGAGTTTGAAGAAATCGCAAGGATCATTTAAGCGAGGAAACTGAATAATATCCAGCTTAATAGTTATGTTCACGCGTAGTCTTCTCCTCTTTCCTGACTTTTGACGAGCGCAATAGGGGTCTATGCCTGCTCTAACGGGAAACCCTGAACTTAGCGTGCGCTATACTGATAAGGCCTTAAACTAATTGAATATTAAAGCCTAAAAGTCTTAGCAAGTTATTTCCCACAGGGTAAAGCTTAAAAATAGCGAGGGAATAGTTAAAGTAATCGCATGAAAAAAATTATTCAAGTGAGGATTCACAGGGGAGAGAAATTTTATGTTGCTGAGTGTGTTGACCTGCCGGTTGTCAGCCAGGGTAAAACGCTGGATGAGGCTGTGGAGAACGTAAGGGAAGCGATAAGCCTTC
>CALIBN010000022.1 GCA_938045545.1 uncultured archaeon
AATTGAGAACAAGAAATTCATCGGGACGTTTGAGGAAAGCATTGCGAACCAATATCCAACTCCACCGTACATAAAGGAGTTTAAAAAGAGGGAGAGGGTCAGCTACATCGTAGACCTCTACAAGCTATACTATCTCGAAGGTGGGATAGTCAGGTACAGGGTTTTCCACTGGGAGAAGTATGAGGTTCCAATCGTGGTCAGGAAGGAGGAGACTGGGGCGAGCTGGACCCTGGTTGAGAGCAACGTTGAGATGGATGTTGGTCAACGAATCCTAGTTGATTCGAACGTGCCTGAGAGCATTGTTAGAGCGAAGTACAATGATCCGACTAAATACTATCTTGTCCCTAAGGTTGTTGACAGCGGCGAGGCCCTTGAGCTCGTCTGCGAAACCCTTGACGAGAGCCTCGCTAAGAAGTATGGGGAAGAGGGTTATGTTGTTAAGAGCGCTAGGGTTTCAGCGGGGAACCCTATAAGGTTCAGCATGAGGGTGTTGCAGGCCTCGGTTGAAAAGAACGAGCTGGGCATGCTCGGCAAGCAGAACTTTCTTCACGTTGATATAGCCAACCCCACCCGCGATACTCTGGCCTACCAGGTTGTCATAGAGGCGGAGAACAATAGGGTTGTTGAGGAAACGCTTCTAGATTATCAGCCTCACATGCCTGAAGCAGTCAGGAGGATCATCATGGTTCCCATTGCGGAGCCTGACAGCTGGCTTCTCGTTGTTCCGCCAGGAGGAGCCCCCTATCAGTTAGCGTTCACAACATGGGTCAGGAGGACTGAGGAGAGGGAGTATGGGAGTTACAGCGCGAACGTCGCACATTGGCCAGGCGGCCAAGTGACCTGCAACTTCATGGTTAAAATCCTTAGGAACGGTAGGCTCGTCGCTAAACAAAGGATTCTAGAAACATTTGAGAACTTCGATGTTGGAAGAACTATTGCGAGGCACCCGTTTGAAATGATAGGGGGTTTCCTAGTGGGGTTTAGCACCGCCACGGTGTTAACAGCTTTATCCCTGGCCTTCCCGGGCGTTGGGACGGCCATCGCTATAGCGGGCTTAGCCCTGAGCAGCATAAACGCGATCTCGGTGTATGCGCAGACCGGAAGCATTACGGAAGCATTAACGTACAGCCCGCTCGGAATCGTCGTCGCGCCGGTAAGGGCCTTAACAGACCCTACGATGGATGATAGTGCTAGGGCTTCGATAATGGGTGCGATGATCGGCATTCCCCTCGGGGCCTTCGTGGGGAGGCAGATAGCCCTGGACGTAGCGATGCTAAGGATGCCGAGCGAGCTTAGGGGCGACCCAGCAATATACACGAAGCTCTACGGGATTGAGAGCAACTACGGCACTCCAATAGCCTCAGCAATAGCGAGGAGCATAGGGAGGCTCTACCCGCATCTTGACGTCCCGGATGCGAAGGGCTTGGTGAACATGATTCTCAGCGATGCTCTGGCAAGCAGGCAGGATGCCTTGTACATTGCTAGCATGCTCGAATGGGCCTCTAAGATGGGGGACGAGTTTCTGAGGCAGCACGCCGGTAATATCATGGAGTGGCTGGGAAGCCCCCTGCTGAGATTTAAACTGGGCTCGCTCCTCCAGCTGAGCCCCGAGGAAGCCATGCAGCTCTCCCAGAGCGTTGGCGGAGACTTCTTACAAATGCTCCGCATGACTGAGTTCAAGCAGGCCTTCGATCAGCTTTCTAAGCTTGGGCCAGACACGGTTAGAGTATTGAGCTTTAGCAACGATGGGATTGAGGTCGGCGTCGAGAAAAGTCTGGCTGGGAAGCTCTACCCGGGTGTTCAGAAGGGCAGTGTCGTAGAGTTCGAGTTCGCGAGGGGAAGCGTTGTTCTAAAAGGACTCCTAACCTATGCTGAGGAAAGGGGCATCGGGGATTCTAAATACCTCGTCTTCGCTTTCAAGGCTGAGGAGCGCATCTCAGGAATCTTCGAACTTCTTAAGGAGGATCTTCAGGTAATACCTGGGCAGCGGGTTGAGAAGAGCTTCGGGTTCAACGCGTTCACCCTCTTAAACGGGAAGCTTAGCATGGATAAGGGTAGTCTGAGCATGGATGGAGCAGTGAGGCTCGGCGACGGCATGGTTCTAAGGCTTGAAGACCCTGCGGTAAAGCTTGTGTCAAGCGAGAACCCGTTTGAAACGGGAACGATTAACGAAATGCTCCTAGGCGGAAGAATAGGCGGCATAAGCGTGATCGTCGGAGAGGAAGGTGGCATCAAGGCGTTCCACGGCGGAAGCTATTTGCCAGCCGTCGTGACGGCAAGCTCCCTAGGCCTCCAACTCGGATTACTGGCTAAGCCAAGCGGCGGAACGTTGACGATAACCGGGGAAAGCCTTCTGGCGAAAGGTATATCCGACTTAAGCCTGCTCAACGTCGTCTACCCTAGCGGGGAGACATCGACGGTAATCTACACCGGAGGAAGCCTCCAGATACCCATGCTGTCATACTCCTCGGGAGCCTTCGTAGGCATCCAGCCGGTTGAAACAAGGATAGTATGGACAAGCATCGGGCGGAGAGAGCTCTACACCCAGGTTGCCAGCGTAAGCGGGCTTCTCGGAAGTGTTCTGGGGGGAATCTTCGCTGAAAAGCTTGTTGAAACAGTTTTACAGAGCGGGCTCACCGACATGCAGGTGTTAGACATAGTCAACACGCTGGCCAAGAATGCTGAGTGGCTCAAGGCGTTGAGTGGAAGCGGCAGGGTTGAGGCGGTCAGGAGGATAACGGACTACGTGAAGAAGGGGGAGACCGCGGAGGAAGCAAGGGAGAAGGTTGAGAAGGAGAGTGAGGAGTACGTTAGAAACCTTTGGATCGGGATAAACAGCTTCCTCCAGGATATTGGGGACCCTGAGCTTGCCGCGGAGGTCGTTAAACTGCTTGAATGCGTCTCCGGAAACCTGGTTGACGAGCCAAATGCGACCAGCTGGCTACTGTGCTTTCTAAAAAGCATCCGCACACAAGGAGGAAACACTAAGCTTAGAGACGTGGTTGAAAACTTGTTCAAGTATCACGAGAGCGTTACGCAGGGATGCACGGTAGCGTCAAGCATAGCCAGAGGGCTTATGAAGCTTGACCAGAAGAAGCTTCTAAGCCTGCTAGAGGAAACCTCGTGGTACCGGGGCTGGACCAGCTTCGTCGTGAGCGTGGGGGAAAACAGGTACATAAACTTCGGCAGGGTTGAGACTGCGAAGGCAACCCTGCTCAGGATGATCGCCGGCAGTAGCGAGTTCATAGTGATAAAGATAAACGGCCACGATGTTATAAGGAAGCTCAACCCTGAGCGCAAGGGCTCATACCAGTGGATGATCCCCGAGTTTGTGGGAGACTTCGGCAGGAAGGGCGATGAGATAATGGTTGAAGTCAGACCTCTTAGCAGGAGGGAGTTCATCGAGAGCGTTGTTAGAAGCCTACCGTTCAGCCTCAGGCTTGTTTTAGAATCTGACTACGAGGGAATGTTGACCCTCATGGATGCCGTCAGCATACCCGTCAGGGTTACGAGGTTCGAGTGGAGCGAGGGAAACAACGCATTAGAGGTAGACCTAGAGTTCCGCGGGACGCATTACGGAGAAATGGTGCCACATACTCTAGCCATAGCAGCCAAGGGCGATGAGGTGAAGGCTGTAATCAGGTTCAGCAATACAAGTGGAACAGTGAACTCAATCAGGCTGGGCACGCTCGAAGGCCACATAGTGATAAACTATCATGATTACAGTTATAGGGATTTCGATCACGACACCCTGCCGGAGAACGTGGTGGTGCTCATAAAGGAGAAGATGGAGGAGAAAAGCTGGCTTGAACTCGAACTGAGCGAGGAGGAAAGAGAGATGCTCAAAGAACTAGTGAAAGCCAACAAACGGGAAGAGTATGGGAACATGGTAAGAGATCTGGTGCTTAGAAAGATGAAAAACACTGGGGAAATAGCTGGAAGGAAAATGAAAACAGATAGGGTAAGGAAAGAGACGCCGATTCATAATAAGGGTGAACGCGTAGATATCGTTGCCGAGTCTGAAAATGGGAAACTTATAGTTGTGGAAGTTAAGTCTACTAAAGATCCGGAAAACGTTTGGGAGCAGTATAGGAATGGATGGAACCAACTTAAGGTAAAGACAGAAAAAGGCGGGCCGGGATATATGCAGCTCATCGAAGAGCATGGTCTTGAGGTATTTGATGAGGTTAGAAAGGATGTTGAAGCTTATATAATCGTTGTGGTTTTAATAGATGAGAATACCGGGGTGCCCCACATAGAGATCACTAAGGAGGTTCCGAAGGATTGAGTGAGGAGGAATTATTGAAAAAGCTGAAAGATTATCTATTCAACCGTTACAATAAAAGGGAGATCATAGAGAAACGAAGAGGGCCATGTGAACCTTACATCGGGCGAAATCCTCAGTTTAAATCCCCCGAAGGAACGGAGTTGAAGTGGTGCGTGAGGAGCTCTGGAGTATACCCCAGTGTAGAAGAGGATTCTGATGGTAGGGTTTTCGTCTTATCCCCTCCTGCCGGCGATTTCTACGATGTTTTTCCGCTAGAATCGGAGTTGATAAAGTTCTTCAGGAGATGGCGCCGCCGCTACCACCGCCATGAGAAATTGGATATGGAGTTAGAATTCCATAAAATGATGGTCGATAGGAGTAGGTGGAGGGAGATTGAGGAGGATAAGGATTTAAAATGGATCATTGACTCCTTTAGAGAGAATGAGAAAATTGCGAGGAAAGCATCGGAGAAGACAGGGTTTAAAATAGTTTATTACATCCCTCCCCCTAGAGGGGGGAACAGGTTCTACTTCTACACCAGCTTCAACTCAAAAGGCATGAGCAACGAGGAGAAGATGAAGATGATTGAGAAGGCGATAGATGCTGTAGAGGAGGCATACAGCTTATGGCGGACTTGATGAATTTTAAGATTTTCTCGAAAGAACTAAGTTCACCGATGTCTAACCTAATAACAGAATTTTTATC
>CALIBN010000023.1 GCA_938045545.1 uncultured archaeon
GTAAGGCTTCACGCAACCTGTACTCTTAGAGGACCTGCCCGTCTCCTACGTTCAAATACGGGATTCTGGCTTAAACACCAAATACTGGTCTTCATTTCCCCTCGCCATGTTCTTAGCGAATAACATGCGCGCGCTAAAATGTTTGTCATCATTGGAGGCGGGGAGCCCGTCGAACCCGCTGACTCATCCCTTGATGCTTATATACTTAATCCTCCTGAAGGATGAGTGGGGATGGTGAAGATAGTTAGGAGAGGAAAGTACGCCAGGATGGTTTTCAGGGACTTTAAGCCTGGGGAGATCTTCGACGTCGTTAGGAGGATAAACGAGAAAAGTAAGAAAAGCAAGATCGTCAGAGTGATCGATGTGTTCACGCTCCCCGATACTATAGCCGGGGTGGTTGAATATGGGAGCGATAGACACGGGGACTACCCTCCTTTCATAGGGGAAACAGTCATCGAGAGAATAGGTGGGAGGGAAGTCGGGCATTACTCGCACCTAGGGCCACTGCCCGACGGCAGGGTTGCCGGCGCCGTCCAAATGAGGGAGGACCCTGCCCCATGGATATTCTTCAAGGGAGACACGATCATAGAGAGCATCGAGGGAGGATAATCGACACAGATAAGAACGGTTTCGCCGTCCCCCCCAATGGGACTCTCGCCGGGAACGTTAAAACCGAGGAAGGCTTAGGGGGCGTTCAAAGGGGAATCCTTCGTAAAGGAGATTGGAGGAAATAAGGTGGAATACGCAAGTATTCTTCAAGTTTGGTGCGACGGAACACTGGTTGGAGTAGCCACCCTAAAGAATGGAATATATGTTCCATTCAAAGGAGACGTTTTATTGGATGAAATTCGGGGCGAGAAAGTGGTATATGTAGACCTGCCCCTTTTCCTGCCGGATGGAATCCTGGCTGGAGTGGTCACGCTGAAGGAAGGCAAGCGCGCTCTCTTCAAGAACGATGTCTTAATCGAGAGCATCGGGGGAAAGAGGATTATAAGGCCGAGTATTTATTTAGATTTTCTATCGGATGGTAATGTTGCCGGTACTGTTGTGGTCGAGGGACATGAAGGAGGACTCCTGTTCATCGGAGACACCCTCATAGATAACATCGGGGGAAAAGAGGTTTAAGACTGCAGCAATCGAAGCGATTCTCCCGGGCGACATGCTGGTCGGAGAAGTCTTCTTGGAGGATGGTAAGAGGCTTCCCTCCGTCGGGGATAAGATTATAGACGAAGTCAATGACATGAAGGTTTTAGAGGGAAGTTTCCTTTTCCAGCTACCGAACGGAACTCCAGTATCTCTCGTAAAGCTGGAGGATGGTAGAGAGCTGTTGCTCCAGGGAGATACCTTGGTTGAAAGGATCGGGGAGAAGAAGATAGTTAGGGTTGTGGAGGGATGCAATGGATTCCTGCCTGACGGAACCTTGGTCGGTGCAGCCTTGCTTGAGGATAATAAGGTGGTATTCTTCAGGGGGGATGAGTTGCTGGATAGCATCCATGGGGAGAAGATCACGGGCGTGGGATATAACCTTCGTCCCCTGCCGGATGGTACTGTGGAGGGAAAGCTGGAATATGGAGGAAGTGGGACTCCTTCTTCTGGTATGGAGATGAGGTTCACCTGTCCTTCTCATTATAGTCAGGTACCCAGAAGCGATTCTATTTGTCCCATACTGCTTTTGACAATATTTCCATGAGTACGGTTAGCTGCCCCATTGTTAAAAACCTGCTTATCTAATATTCATGTCGCATGCGTCTTTTCATACTTGCTGTAACGGATCGAGTTAATTCACTGTTTACGAAGAAAAGCCTTCTAAGCTCAAGAATTCCTCAAGAAAAGCTGGACATCGAATCGTGGAGCATACCTTTTTAATTAGAAGTAATTTTGCCATTCATAAGCCGATTAAGGCAGTTTTATGGTTTCGAAGGGTTTAAAAAGAGTGTTTCAGGAGCCTCCTCAGGCTTGAAAACCGTAGTTGGCCCAGCGAGCACAGGGCTGGGTGAGAAAATATGTTCCCTTACGGGCCTGGAGAGGATCCGTTTCTCATTCAAACAGTTTCCAGACGGTGAGCTGTACGTTAGGCTGCTCGAAGATGTTACTGGGGTTGACGCTTTAATAATACAGTCTCTGTCTCCGCCTCAAGACAGGAACCTGATGCTCCTCCTCCAGCTTATATCTGCTTTCAAGACTAACGGCGGCGGGGAAGCATCAGTGTTGATTCCCTACATGGCTTACGCCCGCCAGGACAAGATGTTCCTCTCCGGGGAGCCTGTTTCAGCCCATCTTGTCGCCAAGCTTATTGAGGCCGCTGGAGCAGACAGGGTTGCGCTCGTCGAGGTTCACAGCGATGCTGCTGCTAAAGGCTTTAGAAACAGTGTTCTAATAGAGGCCACCGGGTCTTTCGCAGAGTATTATTTGAGGAACGGGTTTGAAAAAGCCTACGTGGTTGCGCCCGATAAGAATGCTACTCCAAGAGCCAAGAGGCTTGCAGACATGATTCAGGGCGGGGTTGGATGGGTTGAGAAAACAAGGAACAAGGAGACCGGCTGCATCTCATCCACTGAGGGCCAGCTCAACCCTTCCGGTAGGAAGACGATCATCATAGACGACATTATAAGCACTGGGGGGACGATCATCGAGGCCATAAAACTGCTTAAGAGCAAAGGTGCCTCCCAAATATCCGTGGCGTGTATTCATGGTCTTTTCGTAGGCGATGCTTACCAGAGAATTATGAATGCCGGGGCTTCAAGCGTGCTTTCCTCAGACACGGTTGAAACCCAGTATTCTAATATTTCCGTGGCGGGCGACGTGGTTAGAACACTCAGGGAGGAGGGCTGGCTCTGAATGCTAAACAAGGCTGGGCGCGGCTGTTCGCAGTCCTGTCGGGCGAGCACGAGAGGCTTCCCGCTGCCGAGATCGAAGCAGTATTCGAGGCTGAGAATGTTCCCCGGATTACCATAGAGGGCTTAACACAGGTCTACAGGTTCACCGCCCCGTTGGAGCCTGCTTCGAAAGCCTTCAAAAGACTTGCTTTATCACACTTTCTCTGTGAAGAGATAGGTGTTTTCAAGCAAGGTGCTTCCTGCGACGAAATGATTACCGCAGTGCTGAGAGCAGGCTTAAACGGGAGCGTTGCGTTCAGGGTTAGGAGGATAAGGGGCAGTATTTCCCCGGAGGACGCTTTTGCCCTTGAAACAGGGTTGAACAGGAGGGCTTCTAAAACCCCCGGCATTATCGTCAACCTGGAGAATCCTGAGAGCATTTTGGAGGTTGTGTCTTCAAACGGCTTCCTAATCCTGGGCAGGAGGGTTTGCAACAGCGCCAGGAAGAACGTGATGTCTAGGAGTGGCGGCAGGAAACCGTTCTTCCATCCTTCAAGCCTTAAGGTTGGGCTTGCAAGGGCGATGCTGAACCTCGCTAGGGTTGGGAAAGGTAGTGTGGTGGTGGACCCGTTTTCCGGAACCGGGACGGTTCTGATGGAGGCGCATGAGCTGCAAGCCTACCCAATAGGGCTGGATTTGGATCCTTTGATGGCCTATTCTTCCCGTAGAAACTACAGGTGGTTTCGGACACTCGTCTTCCAAGTCTTGGGGGATGCTAGACACATGCCTTTCAGACGTGCCGACGCTGTGGTTACGGACCCGCCCTACGGGAGGAGGGCTTCTACACATGGTTTAGAGTCTCTAAGGCTTTACGAGGGCTTCATAAGGGAAGCCTCAAGGGTTCTCAGGGCTAAAGGATGGATTGCCTTCCTGGCTCCCAGCAGGCTGCCTGTTGAAAGAATTTTGGAGCTGAACGGTTTTAAGCTTAGGGAGAGGTTTCTCATAGAGGTTCACTCTAATCTGACGAGGAAGCTGCTGCTGGCTCTCATGGAATGAACTCTATGTCTACCAGCTCTAGGAAAACCTCTTCTTCTAGTCCAAGAAAGTAGGATAATGGTGTTAATGGAAGTACGTTCACCTGTTTATCGTTAACTGTAATCCTAGTGTTATTCAATGTTCTAAGGAACCCAGGTATTCTCATGCCTGTTATGATTCCAGTGTTTCTTTCAACGTATGCCGCAGGCATGCTCCATAAGGTATTATTGACATAGTATGTTATCTCCAGCACATCGTTTCCAGAAATCCTTGATATTTTTCATACAGGTCCCATGTCGGAGGCTTAACCTTGAGTTCACTTATCCACAATGTACGGTTGAATTCTGGGATGCATACCTTGCCCTCCTTAAGGTAGACCAAAGTCCTGAATATTTTTGATGCCCATACTGGGGACGGCGGTGGATAATTGCTTATCTTCGGCTCGAGGGTTCCCAGAGGGATGAGCTCAGCGTCGAAAAGAAATAATCCTGTCCTCTAATGGTTGAAACAGCGGAAGTAAAAACCCCGCATCCTTCCCCTGCCAGTAAAACCTTTTAGTGTTCACATCGTATTTAAAGGTCGCATTTCTTCTAAACTCCTTGAAGACCTTTTTCCCATCCTCGTTATAAACGGAGTGGCCTACAACATTGATTGTAAAGTTTAAAGTGTGGGTGTCCCCGGTTCTCTCGATTTCCAGGCTCAGGGTTGCGTTACGTCCAACGAGCTGCCTGAGCTCTAGAACTTCCCCGGGCTCGATTTCAATAAGACCGCTAATAAATTTGTATTTCAGCCTCAAAATCCTATTCTCCTCTGGCCAGCTAATGTAGCTGGAGTTTTGAGAGCCGGGGTACCCCGGCCAACTCGAAAAAAAGGATTGCTATAGCGGAAGCAACAATAATAGGAATCAGAATGATGATGTTAACCCTTATCCTCACCCGCCCCCTCATCCCTCCAGCCTGGCGAGTAATTGGCGAATCTAGTTATAAACCTTACGAGGTTAAACGTTATATTTCGCGGGTCTAGTGGTTAAAACGTGTTGAAGAAGAGCCAGCCGTTCGGGAGACTGCTATTTCTGGGGACTTCTGCAGCAGTCCCTACGGTCAGCAGGAGCCACCCCTGTGTGGCACTCTGGTGGAAGGGAGAGGTGCTTCTATTCGATTGCGGGGAGGGTGCTCAGAGACAGTTGATGAGTGCCAGCCTCAGCTTTGAAAAGATAACTAACATATTCATAACGCATATGCATGGGGACCATGTTCTGGGGCTTCCGGGGCTGCTTATGACGATGACTCTTCAAAATAGGAGGAGGCCTCTCAATATATATGGGCCGAAAGGTCTTAGGCCGTTCGTCGAATCCTGCCTGCCGATGATATTCTACCAGCCTGTTTTCCAGATCAGCATTAAGGAGGTTGGTAATGGTCTAGTCGCCTCCGGGAGGAAGTATAAGGTTTATTCGCATGAGGTTAGGCATTCTGTTGAATCCTATGCTTACTGTTTCAAGGAGGATGATAGGCCTGGCAGGTTTAATGTTGAGAAGGCGGAGGAGCTAGGCGTCAAGCCCGGGCCCTTAAGGGGCATGCTTGTTGAGGGTAAGCCGGTAACTCTTGAGGACGGTAGGATTATCATGCCTGAGGAGGTCGTCGAGCCCTCTCGCCCCGGGGTTAAGATCGTTTACACGGGTGACATGGGGAATACTCCCGGCTTCGAGGAGTTCTGCATGAACGCTGATATTCTTATTCACGAGGCTACTTTCGACGAAAGCATGAGCAGTGAAGCGGGTAGTCTCCAACACTCGACCTGTGTTGAGGCGGCTAAGCTGGCTGCTGCCGCACGCGTTAAGAAGCTCATACTTACTCACGTAAGCTCCAGGTATGGTGATGCTTCAATTCTGCTCGAGCAGGCTAGGAGGTTTTTCAAAGATGTTCAGATCGCTGAAGACTTCTTATCTATCGATATTTTTTGAAAGAATCTCTTTCAGTTTGCTTTCAACTGCTTCTTCAAGTTCCTTCAGGCTTCCGTCGTTCACTATGTAGACGTCGCTTAACGCAAGCACCTCCCCTAGCCCGACGGAGAGCTCAACCCTGTCCCTCTCCTCAAGCTCCCTCAGCGTCTCAGGATCGTCTGACCTGCCCCTGTTAGAAAGCCTGCTATACCTAAGGCTCGCTGGAGCCAGTACTGCAATACGGGTTATGAAATATCCTTTAGACTTGAAGTATTCTGCTTCCCTCAACGACCTTAACCCGTCCACTACAATGATCTTGCTATCCGATTCCTCAATCTTTTTTTCCACAAGTCTGGCGACAGCATCATCACCCAGCTCCCTCCTAAGCTTAACCATAAACCTGCTCATTGACACTATGTCTCCGCCTACCCCCCGGGTTTCAGCCTCCTCCCTGACAGCGTCCCCCATTGAGACCACCGTAAACCCGTGTTCGCCAATAAGCTTCGCGACAGTCGTCTTTCCTGAGCCCGGCATTCCTGAGATGAGAACCAGCTGCTTCAACGGCTGCTTCAGGCTTAAGACGGTAAGATATATAAATTCTTACCCGGTTTTCATCAGGATGGTGAGAGTCTTCGTTTCAATGGATGTTGAAAACGAGAATGTAAGTCGGAGGATACTTGAGGTTCAGAGAAGAATGGTTGAGACTAGGGCTGATCTAAAACTGGTGGACACGAGTATCCTCCACTTAACACTATTCTTCATAGGGGAGGTTCCTGAAACCATGGTTAACACGATATGTGAAAGGCTTTCACAGGTTGATGGAAGCCCGGTTGAGATAGAGCTCAGAGGCATCGGGGCTTTCCCCACAGTTTCGCAACCAAGAGTTGTGTTTGCGAAAATCGGAAAGGGTTCTGGGGAGCTTGTTGAAAGGGCTGAACAGGCTTCAGAAGCCTTGTCTAAAATAGGCTTTAGGATGAGCGAGCAGTTCCACCCCCACCTGACTATCGCAAGGGTTAGGAGCCGTTTAAACATGGATAGGCTTGTCCTTTTTATTAGGAGTAACGGGGACATCTTGATAGGGGAGGCTCTTACGAGTAGGCTCAGGCTTAAGAAGAGCACTCTGACGCCACGGGGACCCGTATATGAAACCCTCTGGGAAAAAATTGATTAGCAGGCACCCGTGTTGATAATATATGCCGAATAGTCTTCAAGAGGTTGTACAGGAGGTCCTGAGAAGGGTTAAGCCCGGTTTAGAGGAGGAGGAGCGGGTTAGCAGGATACTTTCAAAAACTGTTTCGATGCTTAGGGAAGAGTTTAACAGGTTGGAGCCTGAAGCCGAGGTTCTCGTAGAGGGGTCCATGGCTAAGGGTACTTGGCTTAGCGGCGAGACGGATGCAGATATCTTTGTAAGGTTCCCTGTTAAATGGAAGAAGAGTGAAATGGGGGAAACCCTGATAGAGAGTGTTAAAAGAATATTTGGCCCGGAGAAATGCAGGCTCCGGTTTGCAGAGCACCCGTACGCAAAGGTTACTGTGGATAATATTAACGTGGATGTTGTCCCATGCTACAAGGTTGAGAAGGGCCTCTACAAGAGTGCAACCGATAGGACTGTTTTCCACACGGAGTTTGTGAAGGAGAGGTTGAGCCTTGAGCTGAGGGATGAGGCTCGGCTCCTTAAACGGTTCTTCAAGGGAATAGGGGTTTACGGTGCGGAGATAAAGACGAGAGGGTTCAGCGGCTTCCTAGTTGAGCTCCTCGTATACTCTTTCGGAGGGTTTGTGAAAACCCTGGAGGCGCTCAGGGGCTTTCAGCCTCCTCTTGTACTGGATCCGGGTGGGCTCTACAAGAATAGGGAGGAGGAGCTTGCCAGGAGGGCTAGGGGCAGCCTGCTATGCGTCATAGATCCTGTTGACGAGCTTAGGAATGTGGCCGCAGCGGTGAGTGGCGAAAGCCTAAGCATAGCACAGTACGCTGCTCACATGATGCTCGAGAAGCCTTCTATAGAGTTTTTCTACCCTGTCTACAGGGCATCTAGGGAGGAGCTGAGGGAGGTTGTGAGAAGCAGGGGGCTCAACGTTGTCTCAATCACGATACCGGCTTGGACGAATATCCCGGATATTCTATGGGGCCAAGCCTACAGGCTTCTTTCAAGGCTCAGCGGCTTTCTTGAGGAAAATGAATTCGGAGTCTTGATGGAGAGGGCTTGGAGCGACGAGGAGAAGAATATTGTTCTACTATTCGTATTGGAGGAGGTTGAGAAAAGGGCGGCTATACTCCACATGGGTCCACCCTATTTCAGCAGCAACGTGCCCAGGTTTGTTGAAACCTATTTGAGCAGCGAGAGGATGTTGATCCACCCGTTCCCCCGAAACGGAAGATGGTGGACTGTTCTCAAGCCTAAAGTAAGGGATGTTAAAGAAGCCATCTCTAAATTCGTTTCTTCAAGCGAGTTCTTGAAAGGTTTTTCAGAAGAAATCCTTGAGTCTCTCTCCAGATCCACAATACGCTTAGGCGATAGCGTTGTGGACGCTGTTGAAAATGCCGAGTATACTTCTTTCTTGGAAAGATGTATAAACCCCTTCCCCTGGCTTTCTAAATGAGTGTGAGAAAAAGCTTCGCTGAGTCAAACATCCTAACGTTGTTGAACAGTACGTAGACTTCCTCAGCCTCCTCAAGCCCTTCTATCAGTGTTTTTAGCCTCTTTAAATCTTCAAGGCTATACTCGTACTTATAATTATAGCGTTTCCCGAGACCGTGAAGCCTAAAGTAGTACACGCCTCTAGTAAGAGGCTGGTCCCAGAAAGGGTCTACCACGTGAATAAGGTCGAGCTTCTCCAGGACGCTTTTCGTCACGTTTTTCCTCTCAAGCCATTCTCCCCGTGGTTCCCAAGCCAGTCTAACCCCTCCCCTGTCTATCTCCTCCAGGAATTTCCTCATGTTGCCGATGTTTTTAGGGGAAGGGTTGAAGCTTGGGGGTGTTTGAAACACGGCTATTCTGGCGCCAAGCTTCTTAACTATTTCTAGGGTTCTAACCCATGCTTCCAAGGTTTTCCTTGAAGGGTTGAAATCACCATAACCCTTAAGCTCATTTCTACTCAAGCCGCTTCTTCTCCAAGTGGGGCTGTCGGGTGGATGCGTGATCCCCTGCCAGGCTTTCACCGTGAACTCGAAACCTTCAGGGGCTTGAGCCCTCCATTTTTCAGCTGTCTCAGGCCTTGGAAGCTTATAGAAGGTCGACTGGGTCTCGACTAGGCTGAATTCGGAGAAATATTTCTGCATAGAGACAGGATAGCCGCAGCAACCAACCTTAATCACAGTCAACCCGAATAGTATTGTCAACCGGTTGCTTAAACTTTTCCCGGGGAAAGCTTAATACCCCCCCGCTTCAAGGGGGTGAGCGTGCTGGAAAATGCTCACTGTCATCGTGTCGGGTTTCTTCGGCGACGAGGGGAAGGGGAAGGTCGCCGCCTTCTTAGCGCTTAAGGAGCGTCCGAAGATAACTGTTCGCACGGGTTCCGTTAACGCTGGGCATACTGTAGTGTATCGTGGCGTAACTTATAGGCTTAGGCTGGTGCCATGTTCATTCATAGTTCCGGAGACGAGGCTTCTTATAGGTGCTGGTGCAAACGTGGATCCTAGGGTTTTCATGGAGGAGGTTGGTTTACTCGGCGTCAAGGGAAGGGTTTTCATTGATGGAAACGCCTCGGTGATCGAGGAGAAACATGTTGAGGCTGATAGGAGCAACGGTTTCTTCAGAGAGTTCATAGGAACAACGGGCACAGGTGTTTCTCCAGCGCTGGTTGACAGGGTTGCCAGAAGAGCCATGCTTGTTAAAGACGTTCCAAGCCTAAAAGATTATGTTACGGATGTGGCTGAGGAGGTTAACTCTGCGTTGGACAGAGGGGAGAATGTTCATCTCGAAGGTACTCAAGGCTTCTACCTCAGCCTCTACCATGGGACATATCCCTACGTGACTGGGAGGGACACTACTGCTGCAGCAGTGTGTAGCGAATGCGGTGTGGGTCCGAAAAAGGTTGACGAGGTGCTTCTCGTTTTGAAGAGCTTCGTGACTAGGGTTGGTAACGGTCCTCTCGAGGGAGAGCTTTCACCTGAGGAGGCTGAGAGAAGGGGCTTTGTTGAAAGAGGAACTGTAACCGGTAGGCTAAGAAGAGCTGCTCCATTCAATTTTCAGATGGCTAGGCGTGCAGCCATTGTGAACAGTGCTACTCAAATAGCTGTTACAAAACTGGATGTCTTGTTTCCAGAGTGCTCCCACGCTAGGAGGAGGGAGGAATTATCGGAGGAGTGCTTGCGCTTTCTGAGAAAGATCCAGGATGAAACAGGCGTCCCGGTGACGATAGCCAGTACTGGCGCTGAGGCTGAGGACACCGTTTACATTGGTCCAGAAGGAGTATAACTCCAAGGGGGAATAGTAAATAGATTCCTTTTCCACCTCTTGCTTCAGCTTACTGCTGGTTTTGCATAACGTTTTGAAGCCTTACTACGAGCGGGCTGTCAGCGTCGCGCTGCTTATTACTACTGTTGATGGCCCTCAACAGCTCTATGAAGTTACTTACTCTCTGCTGCGTCACTACTTCTGGAGACATCTTCTGCCTCAAGTTTTTTAGTCTCGCCATTATAGATTCTGTCTCCTTTATTTCTAGAAGAGTTATGTCCAGACTGGTCTCCAGCATTGTTTCAGCAGCCTTATAGCTTATCTCATCCACCTCGCCTGTTGAAAGCTGAACCTTGTTTATGGACCTAACCCTCATCAGCGTGTCCAACCTGTTTTTAAGCTCCTCCTGAATCTTACTGAGCTCTGAAGACAATTCGACAACCTTGTTACTGAGCTCATTCATATCCTTTAGATATGTCCCTTTAAGCTCGTCATATATGTTCGTAGGTATCTGATGTTCCTGCCTCAGGTTTTCAAGCGCCTCAAGCCTCCTCCGCGTTATCTCAACGCCTCTTATCAGGCTCTCAGCCTTTATTTTCCAGAAGTTTTTCAGCAAGACATAGTCTTTCCCAGCCTCCACAGCTTCCCCCTCTACCTTTATGAAGCCTCCATTGGGCGTCATTATGAAGAACTTTGAGGGCATGCCCCTGGGATCTATTTCGTAGCCGACTAGGGTTCCTATTTCCCTGTCGTAAACATCCTTAACGGGTAAGCCAAGAATCCTGCTGTTATCCATCCCTAATGGTTGTTTATGGCTGTTTATTTAACATAATTCTAAAAAGGCGTTGACAATACGCCACAATATTTTTGACGTCCTTCCTAATTCTTTAAAGACGGATGGTTTTTCGGTTACTCGCTGAACTCGCCGAGGCTTGTCTGAAAACCCTCTTCCTTAAGCCTCCTCTCCCATTCTTCGCTACGTATCATACCCCCGGCCTCCTTCTTAATGTTTAAAGCAAGTTTTTGACCAATGCCGGGTATTCTTGAAAGCTCCGCAACGCTTGCGGAGGCTATTTCCGAAACCCTTTTGAAACCATGGTTGTAAAGCCTTCTCGCCCTAACTCTTCCAACTCCCTCAAGGGATGATGCCAGCTCGACAAGCTCGGGCTTGACGCCATACTCTATTCTTGCCTCAAGCTCGCCGAATCTTTTTACAGCGTCGAAATCCTTCACCAGCCTAGCTATTTCCTTCGCCGAGTAGGCTAGCCATTGAGCCGTCTCCTTACACGCGTAAAGATCTCCTGGTTCAACACCCAGCTTAAGGTATATGTCGTCTTCACTATACTCGTTTATCCACATCCAGAGCGTCGCCGCCGTCTTATAGGTTTCCATCGGGTCAACATCCCCTATGTCCACGTAAAGCTCTTCCTCATGCCTGCCTACGAACTCCACCACGAAGCTCTCGGTAGACCCTGTTACGCTGAACTTCGGCCTCATGTCTGGGGATGCGCATATGAGGTTTAACCCGCTAACGTCGGTGAAGACACGCGGCTTATTCTTCAAACCGTTGAGGAACATTATTCCGGTTGAGGGGGAGATATAAAGCTCCGATATTCTCCTACCCAAGGGCGTCGCCTCGAGAAAACCATTCCTCTCAACTATAAGCCCGTCTTCCATGAGAATTCTAAGCACTCGCTTCACACGGGTTGAAACTCCCCTCCCCTTCTGGACATGATACAGGGTGTTTCGGAAAACTTCAAGTATGCCTTTAATGTCTGTGGCTATCCTGCTGGCTACGCATGCCAGTATTGCTGTCGAAAAATATGTTCCTAGGCCGAGTTTAGAGGTTATTTTTTCAGCGGCCGAGTCAACGTATCTCGCGATGAGATAGTCAACATCGTTCTCGTTTCTAGCGTAGATAACTGCTTCACCATACTTATCGTATTTCGGTCTTCCTGCTCTACCAGCCATCTGCTTATACTCCATAACAGTTATCATGTTGCTTACATGCGTTTCAGGGTCAAACCTGTTTACTGAGGTTACGCAAACAACTCTTGCAGGAAGATTGACGCCTGCTGCAAGCGTGGGAGTGGCAGTAATAACTTTTAAAAGTCTTTCTTTGAAGGCCTTCTCAATCGTTCTACGCTGGAATGTTGTCAACCCTGCGTGGTGGAACGCAATCCCTTTTTCAACGACACTCGCAAGGTCATCCCCGATTATAGTCGACTCGCTGTTCTCCCTTATCTCTGTTGCAAGCTCTCTAAGCCTCTCTCTTTCTCTCTCGGAAAGGTGAAGGTAAGACACTGAGGAGAGTTTTCTCGCCAAGTATACTGTTTTCTTCCGTGTCTCGACAAAGAAGAGGGCTTGCCCCCCTTCTCTCAGAGAATAGGCGAGCAATACGTGCAAGGGTTCGTCGAAATCTCCCTCCAGATCAACAATACTGCCATCGTTAAAAATAATTTTCGAATCGTAAAAAACTCCTTCTCTAAGGCTGACGGGTCTCCAGTCTGAGACGACACATTTAGCGTCAAGCCATTTAGCAACCTCTTCAGCGTTGGAAACCGTTGCGCTTAAAGCTATGAGTTGTGCTTTAGGAAGAATCCTTCTCGTAAAGGATACTAGGGTTTCTATTCCCGGGCCACGGTCCTCGGAGTCAACGTAATGGATCTCGTCGAATATTACTAGGTTTACCTCCTCGATCCATCTGGGCCTATGCCTGATTATGGAGTCGAACTTCTCGTAGGTTGCAATAATCACATCATAGTCTGCGAGCTCCTCCGCCTTAGAATCATAGTCTCCACTGGCTAGGGTTACCCTGATGCCTCCTTTCAAGCCCCTAATCTTCCTGAGAATGTTGAAATCAACGTATTTCTCCCAGGCGATTGCCCTAAGTGGCACGAGGTATACTGTTTTACCGCCCTCTTTTTCAAGCTTGTGTATTGCAGCCAGCTGTGCCACCAGCGTTTTGCCAGAGGCTGTGGGCACTGCAAGCAGAAGGTTTTCTCCTTTAAACAGCCCTGCTTTAACAGCTTGTTCTTGCGGTGGGTAAAGAGTTTTAAAACCAGCTATAAGAAGCTCATCCTTCGCCTCGTTGCTCAGGGGCAGTTCTGCGAGCTCCATCTCAACGCCTTATTCTCCTAACGGTATCCTCGTCAGGAAACATGATTACTCCCTGCTCCCTCATCTGCTCTATAAGCTTGTAGAATTCATCGGGCTCTATCTTCTTGTCTACACACCTTTTTCTAAGCTCGCTTAAGGACGCTTTCCCGATCTCCGCTTCAAGGTTCTCTATCTCCTTTAGAATTATCCGCATCTTCTCCCACCTGCTTCTAGACCTACCGGTCATAAGGATGTCTATGTCTATTTTTCCTGAGGAGACGTCTAGGCCGGCTGTGCTTAAACTATAGTTCATCAGCCTTATTGCTGCCTCCGCATCCTCCACGGTGACTTCCTCCCTCAACAGCACCCTGGCCCTTGCAACGCTAAGCCTTATCAGAGACTCCAGGTGCCTCGGGGTTATGGGTATCGGCGCATTAGCCTCCTGGCTGCTGCTTCTCAACTGTAAGAAAAAGTTTTTAATTCTCTCAGTAGCCTCAGCCGACAGCTTCGGGGTTATCTTCTTGCAGTAAGCCAAATATTTTCTCAGCATGCCTGGAGGTATAGTCTGGTCACCGTAATCATAGGTCTCCATGTGAAGCTGCAGAATATGGTCTGAAAGCCTAGCATCCCCCTCCTTATCCGGCCTGTCTTTTATTATGAAGTAGAGGTCGAACCTTGAAAGCAGCGTTGAAGGAAGGTCAACATTCTCGCTGAAATTAAGGCTGTCATCATACCTGCCGTAAACCGGGTTCGCCGCCGCAAGTATTGCTGTCCTCGCATTCAGAGTCGCTACTATTCCTCCCTTGGCAACGCTTACTGTTTGCTGCTCCATCGCTTCATGTATTGCAACCCTATCCTCCGCCTTCATTTTCTCAAACTCGTCTATCGCCGCTATTCCCTTGTCGGCGAGCACAACGGCTCCTGCTTCAAGCGTGAAGCTTCCAGTCTTGTCCCTTACAACGGCAGCCGTGAGACCTGCTGCTGTAACGCCTCTGCCTGAAGTATATAGTCCTCTAGGAGCTATCTTCTGAACGTATTTGAGAAGCTGACTTTTAGCAGTCCCAGGGTCTCCTATGAGTAGCAGGTTTATATCTCCCCTTACAGTCACGCCGTCAGGATAGGTTCTCCTAACCCCGCCTACCATTTGAAGAAGGATTGCCTCCTTAACCTCCTCTAAACCGTAGATCGAAGGGGCTATTGAGCGTATCAGCTTCTGGTATATCCAAGGGTCTTTACTCATCTCTCTAATCTTCTTCTCCTCCTCTGGGCTAACCGTAACCTCTCCAAGTTCCTGGGTTAAGGCTTCAATATAGTTGACTTCAATCGACAGGGTGAAAGTACTGTATTGAAGATTCTTCACAGGGTGTCTATCAGGCATGGCTACCACGATACCGGTTATCTGAACCCTGTCGCCCGGCCTAACCCTGTCTGTCAAGTCTCCCGTCAACCTTAGGCTTATGCTGTGAGGCATGACTCCGGCTGGGAGGTCCTCCGGCTTCTCCTGAACCCTTATCTCTTGGTAATCTATAAACCTAGACTGGTCTTGAAGCAGCTCGAAGTTTGCAAGCCTACTTGTTCCGCATACTTCGCAGCGAGGTGCTTTCAGGATTATTCCTGTCTGAGGCTCCTCGTAAACCCTGCTGCACGTCTTACATCGGAAAACGCCTTTAGACAGTATGCTCTTTATCTCAGATATTCTCACTACAACTCCTTCGAAGCAAACCAGCCTACCCAGTAGGCTTGACTTTATGTCTCTTATCGAGATCCTTTTACCGAGGCCTCTTACCCTAACCGAGACCTCCTGTATTTTAGAAGCATAATCCTTGTCCAGGCTACTTAGAATAGAAAGGACCACCCTGTTCATTTCCTGCAGGATAGAGGGGTTTTCAACCAGTTCTTCAACCATCTCCCTACTGTAGGAGAGCATGTCTTGGAAATCTATGACGATGGAGGCCCCCCCTAGGGAGGGTAGGGAAGCTATCTGCTCGTAATACTTTCTCTCACCGTTTTCATCCCTAAAGTTGCGAATAAAGTCTAGGAAGAGGCTTTCCACAGGTATCTTGGCTTTAACCCCGCTGCTCATCCGTATACATTAACCCCCGTCGCCACCCGTTTAAAGCTTCCCTTAAAAGATTATAGAGGAACTTCTCCTCGGGCTGAAGCCTTTCAAGAATACTGGTAGGAGGCTCCTTTAAAAACACTAGTTTAACTATCTTCCTGACCCTTATATCTATGATCTCTTGAAGATCGTTTTGAATCATAGTCTTCTTATCATCCTTGTGAGCCTGCACCAGTTTAGCTGCTTTTATGTAGAAATAGTCAGGCAGCTTGATGAGCCCCTCCTCGGAGGCTTCAAGCCATCTCATCGCAGCAACGTCTTTCAGCGTTAAAGGCTCCTCTCCAAGCCTCACTAAACCCGAGTCCGCCAGTTGGCTTGCTATTCCTCTGGAAACCCTTATTACCCTTCCCCTCTCAATAGGGATCTCCCCCAGTCCCGGCAGTTTCAGGCTTCTCGAATCGACCTGGGGTATTGCCACAGTTTCCTCCAACTCATACTCGAGCTTTGTCCTCTTTAACTCGCTGCTTATTACCCATTCCAATAACTCTATGCCCACGCTGGCCAAACCTTGTTTAGCCTTGTAAGCGAAACATTTAACTTTAAACAACCACTATTTCCGCTAACGATGAGCGTAGCTGATCTTCTATGGGTGGAGAAGTATAGACCTAGGTCTCTCGATGAAATAATCGACAGGGAGGAGGTTGTAAGCAGGTTGAAATCCTTCATTAAAATAGGTAATGTTCCCAACATGCTTTTCGTAGGTCCTCCAGGTACTGGGAAAACAACTGCGGCACTAGCTCTTGTAAACGACTTGTATCAGGGTTCCGCTTCCGGAAGGTTCTTGGAGCTTAACGCTTCGGACGAGAGGGGTATAAACACGATAAGAGAGGTAGTTAAGGATTTCGCCAGAAGCCGGCCTTCAACAGGCGTTCCTTTTAAAATACTTATACTCGACGAAAGTGACAACATGACTCAGGATGCTCAACAGGCACTAAGGAGAATAATGGAGCGGTATGCTTCTGTAACGAGGTTTATCCTTCTGGCGAATTATCAGTGGGGAATAATTGAACCTATTCAATCTAGATGCGCGGTCTTCCGGTTCCCGCCGTTGAGCCCCACGCATATAAGGGAGGGCTTAATAAGAGTGCTTGAAAAAGAAGGCGTCTCCTGGTCTGAGGAAGCGTTGGAGGAAATAATTAAGGCTTCAAAAGGAGATATGAGGAAAGCGATAAACATTGCTCAGTCTGCATCAGGCGGCTCCAAGAGGCTTACCAAAGAGAGTATCCTGCAGGTTGTAGGTGTTTTACATCCCAGGGAAATAAGGGAAATGATTAACGAGGCGCTGAATGGGGATTTTGTCTCCGCAAGGAAGAGGCTGGCTAAGCTTCTCTACGATGACGGTTTATCGGCAAACGACATTCTTAGAGAAATGAATAATGAGCTGATGTCTGTTGAGATGGACGAGAGGAAGAGGCTTCAGGTTGTTAATGCCCTAGGGGAGGCCAATTTCAGAGTGTCGATGGGTGCTGATGCTGAGATACAAATAAGCACTGTATTAGCTGCTTTAGTAGCTGACTTGAAATGAATGGTTCAAAGCTAAGCTGGGTGGAGAAATATAAGCCGAAGACCTTAGACGAGATAGTTGGCAACGACGCGGCTAAGAAGGATTTCATAGACTGGCTTCAAAGATGGGATAGGCGAGGCAAGGCTGCTATGCTTCACGGCCCGCCCGGCGTTGGTAAAACCGTGCTTGTTGAGGTTGCGGCCTCCACGCTCGGCTACAGGCTGATAGAGACGAATGCAAGCGATACTAGGAGGGAGGACTATTTGGAAAACGTCATTAAGCCTGCTGCCTTCAACAGAAGCCTGTTCAGCAGCAGGCTGATGATTTTTTTCGACGAGATAGACGGTATTTCAAGAGAGGACTCTGGAGCCTTAAATTTCATTCTTGAGCTAATAGAATCCTCTAGAGTACCGATAGTTATGGCTGCGAACGACCCTTGGTCTCCAAACCTGTTTAGAATAAGAGATAAGGTATACATGATTCCGATGCACCGGATAAGGGTGCAAAGCATTGTTAAAAGACTCAGGGATATTTGCAGGAATGAAGGAGTTAGGTGTAAACAGGAGGTTCTCATGCTAATTGCGGAACGCTCTGAAGGAGATATGAGGGCTGCAATAGAAGACTTGGAGCTCCTTTACTCCTCTCGTGAAGACATGGATCTTGAAGAGGCGGAGAAAATACTGTCCTACAGGAACGTGGAGAAGAACATTTTCGAAACACTGAGAATGGTTGCGTTCGCCCCAACCTTGGAAAAGGCTTTAACATCATTATCCTCGTCGGAGGAGAAGCCTGAAGACATTCTCGAATGGGTTTTTGAAAACATTCCTCATGTTTTGCCAAAGCAATCTCTATACCGGTCTTTGAGATATGTTGCTGGAGCAGATGCTCTTTTTAAACAAATATCTAAAAACTCCCTGTGGAGGATCTTGCCATGCTTCTACCATAAGCTGGCCAGCGCTTTCCTAGTCGCCCCCCAGAAAAATAGAGCTAGCTTCTCGTTCCCAACCAGGATGAGGGAGAGGTTTAAAAGGTTCCAGCATGAAAAAAACCTCAGGGAACTCGAATCCTTTTTCATGAAGGATCTTCATATGGGCAGGTCTGCATTCAGGAGAGATTTAATCCCCCTGCTTCGGCTTCTCTCTAAGAATGAGGATTTCAGAAGGAGTATGCTTAACAGGATGGTTGACCAGCATTTGAAAGAGCTTTACAGCTCAGTTATTCTTGGAGAGGCTCGCAAGAGGTTTTCTTAACTAGGTTAAGCAACAGGCGAATATTCGGGTTCCCCTGGTTTATCGCGTATATTCTGATTCTACCGAAGGACTTTTCCTTCACCAGCCCAATTTCGACCATCCTGCTGACCCTCTTCTTCACAATGCTGTGGTTCAGATTAGTCTGCCTTATTATTTCAGAAAGACTCATCTCACCGTTTCTCAGCAGTCTCCAGAATATTCTTGACCCACTCGCAGAGCTCGATATCTCCTCCAACAAGCTTATAATCTCGTCGCCCAGTTTAGATCCCTCCTCCAAACTATTCCTGTCCTCCCGCCGTCAAAGCTTGAGACTTTAAAATCCAAAAGCATCTTCTTCTCAAGCATTTTTATTCTTTTCCAAAGCTGCGAGTATCCTAAAGGCTTAACCCCACTCTCCCTAGCGATACTTCTATATTCTTCAAAAAGATTTTTAAAACGTATGCTTTGAGCACGTTCTGAAACTATCTTCAGAATCATTCTCTCATGAACATCGCTGAGATTTGCATTCACATATTCTAAAGGATTATCGGCTAGTTTTTTAGAAACCTTTAAAACATGGTTTTCATCAACACAGTTATTCTTGGAGGCGTCTAAAGCGGCTTTTAGAATTCCTATGGCGAGCCGGGCGTCTCCTCTAAAACCGGCTATTCTGCTTATGGTGTTTAAAGCCTGCTCATCCACGTAAAAGCCTTCATGCACCCTGAGAAACTCCATAAGTATAGTTCGGATTTCCTCGAAAGTATATGGCCTAAAGTATATTGTGTAAACCGGCGGTGGAACCATGCTGATGTCAACCGGAATGCTGTCTGATCTGAAGATCAACAGTATGAAAAATCTCCCCATTGGAAAAGCCTCGCCGATCCTTAAAACTGTAGAAACATGTTTATTTTCAGGCGAAAAAATTTCAACGTTATCAATCGCCATGAGAAACCTGTTCTTTAAAAGGCTGAGTGCCTCCAGTCCAGAGTATCCTCTCAGGCCGCACGCATGTTGAAGGGCGCCGAATAAACCACGGCAACCTGAGGCTTCAGGATCAAGGTAAATCTGCTCAAGGTTTTTCCAAGCATATTTAGCATTATTCATAAGCTTCCTTGCAACGGTTGTTTTCCCTGTTCCCGGTCCTCCCCATATTATTACTGTTACGGTTAAAGGGTCTTCGCTTTCCATGAACATTCTTAGAAGCATCCATATCTTACCATACTCCTCGGTTCTCAACCGGACTAATTTCCCACCTAAGGGTTCTTCCAAGGCCTATACTGGAAACTAATCCTACTATGCTGCTTATTTTGGTTTACGAATGTAAATTGGTGAGGGAGAGAGTAGGGTGAATAAGTAATGTTTTTAAGGGCCGTCTGGGGTAACGGTTAGTTGATGCCTGAACTCCAGTGTTTAGCCTGCAACAGGGTTATAAGCGAGGAGGAAATGTCAGAGTTTAGAGGGGATGTGAGATGTCCCTACTGCGGCTTCAGGGTTCTAAAGAAGACACGTTCGAAAAAGATTGCTAAACAGGTTTTTTCCGAGTAAACTTTATATAAACCTCCATAGGTCCGTATTCGGGAAACGGTGAGGGTCGTCCTCCGTGTATTGGTTGATTCTAAATATCCGTGAGGACATCCCCCACCCTCACCGTTTTCCGTTAAAGTTGCGACGGTGGGCTCGTGCTTCCCGAATATTTTTCGAAGAGGCTACTCGGCAGAGCGAGCAAAAACAAGTCTGAAAACAAAGTTTTTAAACCGCTTGGTTAGTTTTGAAGAAGGGGTCGTCGTCTAGAGTTTAAACGGGAAGCTTGGTCTAGGATACCAGCCTGGGGCGCTGGCGACCTGGGTTCAAATCCCGGCGACCCCATTATTTTAACCAGGTTTACTTCAAGCCCTGCTTGCCTAGTAAATCCCCGGGTTCCCGAAAAGTTTATACGTACAACTTTCTAGTCTGTTCAACATTGCCTGCTTACTATTGTCCGGAATGCGGGGGGGAGTTGAGGTACGAGCCTACTACTAAGATATATGTTTGCAAGGCCTGCGGAAGAGTTTACGAGATAGAGGAGCTGAAGACTACTAAGGAGAGGTTTCTGAAATCTGTGATGGAGAGCGATGAGGAGAAGAGGAAGAAGCGTAGGCGGGAAATTGTTAAATGGTGGCTGGGCGAGAAGTCGGTGGAGGAGTAGCTCAGAATCTATACCCTTGGTTTAAATGTTTCATTGCTAAAAGGTTTGAGAACATCAACAAATAAATGTAAATGAGTGATTAAGCAGGTCAGGCGGATTTTTTATGAATAAGGGGGTGCTTACTCTCGGTTATGAGTAATTTTTAAAAAGCCGAGGGTTTTCGAGTCTATTTACAAGGATGAGTGATCTAGCTGACCGTTTTAGGCTTTCTAGCATCAGTGTCGAGGAAAAACAATACGTTGAGCGGATAATGCTTGACGTAAGGAGAAGAGGCGATAAGGCTCTTTTAGACTATACTTCTCGCCCTAAGCCTTTTGACAATGTCAAACTTGCCAAGAGCCAGCTTATGGTCAGCGGGAAAGAGCTTAAGGAATCTGAAGAGAGGATAAAGGTTGAAGTTAAGAAAGCAATCCTTTTTTTGATGAAAAACGTTAAGAAAGTAGTTAAGCTGCAGATGAAGGCTTTTCGGCCAATTGCCTTCCGTGAAAGAGGGTTTGAGTATTCTCTGCGCCTCTACCCTCTTGAGAGAATAGGCGTTCTGGTTCCAGGTGGAAGAGCATCCTACGTTTCAACCTTAGTCATGGCAGCTTACCCGGCTGTCTTAATTGGTGTTAGGGAGGTTCATATTTTAACTCCTCCGAGGCCAGACGGGTCTGTCAATCCGGCGATACTTTACGCTGCCAGATTAATGGGTTTAACAAGGGTTTACCGGTGCAACATGGTTGCTGGGGTGGGTGCTCTGGCTTTCGGCACAAAGTCTATTCCGAGGGTTGACAAGATATTCGGCCCGGGAAACAAGTTTGTGATGATAGCGAAGATGGTTGCAAGCAGTTATGGTGTTTCGATAGATATTCCCGCAGGGCCTTCGGAGCTTGTTGTGCTCGCAGATTCGAGTGCAGACCCTCGTTTAATAGCACTAGACTTAGCTGCACAGGCTGAACACTCGCCTGCTTCCTTTACGGCACTCGTCACAGATTCACGCCGCGTAGCGAAGTCTGTTGAGAAAATATTCAAGATGCTTTCTGAAAGACGCCATTTAAAGGCAAGGCTGAACCTATATCTGGTTGGATCCATACAGGAAGGTGTGGGAAAATGCAACCTGCTAGCACCAGAACATGTTTCCCTACACGTTAAGAATCCTAGGGCAATTGCTGGTAAGCTGACGGTCGCGGGGACGGTTTTTCTAGGTGGATGTTCGCCACCGGCTATAGGCGATTATGCCTCTGGGAGCAACCATATTCTCCCAACCTCTGGTCATGCGAAAGCAAGGGGTGGAGTGACCGTACTAGACTACCTAAGGCTTGTCTCCTATCAGGGTTTTTCCATGAAATATGTGAAATCAGTTAGCAGGCATGTTGAGGCCCTGAGCAATGCAGAGGGGCTCCCACTCCATGGTGTGAGCGTTAAGGCGAGGCTAACTAGGAGGCTGGCTGTATGAAAGCCATCTTCCTAATAGGTACTGCTGGAAGCGGTAAGACAACCTTTGTAAAAAACTTCTCCCAATGGATGGAGGATAAGGGAGTGGATGTAGCAAGGATTAACCTGGACCCAGGAGTTATAAGCCTACCCTATCCTGCTGATTTTGATGTTAGAACATACGTTGACACAGAGAAACTGATGAGGGATATTGGACTCGGGCCCAATAGCGCCCTGACGGTTGCTTCAGACCTTATAGCTGTTAAGGTTCATGAGATAAGTGAGGAGATCGAGGCAATGGGTCACGAGCTTGCTCTAATCGACACCCCCGGCCAGATAGAGCTTTTCGCCTTTAGACCAGTTGGAAGAGCATTCTCTGAGAGATTCCTCAAGGGTCCGAGGATGGTGATATACCTGTTTGATTACGTTCTAATGCTCGAACCATTGAGCTTCTTAGCCTCGCTCTACCTATGCATGTCTGTATACGCTTCCCTCACAATGCCTCAGCTTAACGTTATTAACAAGGTGGATTTAGTTGAACCACGTGTGGTTAGAAGGATTGAAGAATGGTATTCGAACCATTTGAAGCTCTACGAGGCCATTACTAAATCATACAGGGGGGAGAAACTGAAGCTGGGGCAGGAGCTTTCAAGAGCATTATCTCTCTTAAGCAGCTTAAATAAGCCTATGCCTGTTTCAGCCGTCACGATGGAGGGGTTTGTAGACGTTTATTCCCAAGTGACAAGGATTCTCGGCACTGGCGAGGAATTCTCACAGGAACAGGCTTTTTAAACGATTTCTGGACGTGGGAAATATTTATTAAACCATTGTTAAGGTTACTCAGCGATTTGCCCGCCTTCCAGGAAACCGAGGGCCTTGAGTCAAAGGCTTATGTTAGACAGATTGAGGAGGAGCTTAAGAAACAGAAGGAGAAGCTTACAGGTCTCGTAGCCCGTAGAAGACAGCTAAGGGACCAGATTGCAGCGATAAGCAAGCAGATTGATGAATACGTTGCTAAGAGAAACGAGCTTAACGAGCAGATTAAGAAGATTAAGGATGATATAGACCGGCTGAGGGCTTCGGAGAAAAACCTTAAGGAGGAAATGGAGCGTAAAAGAGTTGTTATAAAAAGCCGCTCTAGGAAGATAAGGATAAGTGAGAAGGAGGCTAGGGCACAGCTCTCAAGGCTTGAATGGAGGCTTGCGACAGAGCACTTAGAACCTAAAGAGGAGGCTGAGCTTGTTAAAGAGATCGAGAGGGCTAGGGCGATTCTGCGCGAGGTTGAAGCAGTAGTCAACATGAGGAAGAACATTGGCGATTTCGAAAAGAAGATAGGTGAAATAACCTCCATGATAATGGAGAAGAATAATGAGAAGGCTAAGCTTGTGGAATCTTCTAATCTCTACCATGCTAAGATTAAACAGCTTTTGGAGGATAAGAGAATAAAAAAAGACGAGCTTGCTAAACTTGATTCAGAGATAGATGAGGCTAGGAAGAAGAAGGACGAGCTTTTCATGAAAATGGTTGAGATAGATGCTAAATCCTACTTAGCTAGAATGAGGCGTGTGCTTATGATGCAGGAGGAGCATGCAAAGCGTTTAAAAATGGAGGAGGCTGTTAAAAGCAAGCTTGCTCTGGATGCTCAGGAGAAGCTTAAACGCGGCGAGTCGCTGGACTGGGAAGAGTTTAAGGCTATGATAGAGGTGCAGGGTGGTAAACCCTAACCAAGATAGTTTATCGTCGTTTTTAGAATTTTTGGACATACAAAAGTTTTTTAACTATAGAATACCTCACTAACATAAAGGGCCTATTGGGAGAGGATGCTAAAAGAGCTTTAATCATATGCGTGGATATGGATGACGATGTGGGCAGTAAGACCGGGTTAGAGACCCCCATAACCGGGAGGGATAACGTGCTTAGAGCGGCTGAAAAGCTTGCCCTAGTCGACCCGGAGGAGGCTGATTCAAACGCTATGTTCGCGTCAATAAGGCTTTTCGACGAGCTTTTCCAAAAAGGCTATTTGACGGAGGTCAGCGTGATCGGCGGCGTAAGGGACGGTGGCCTTGAAGCATCTCGAAAAGCCATGAATGAGATAATGCGTGTCGCAAACTACTTCAACCCCTCAGAGGTCTACGTTGTGACAGACGGGTTTGGAGAAGAAGACATAGAACCGGTCATAAGGGCGAAGCTGCCTCTAGCCGGCGTGAAAAGGGTTGTGGTTAAGCAGAGCCGCTCCATAGAGGCATCCTACATAATATTCGGAAGATATTTGAAAATGCTTTTCTCAGACCCCAGGTTTAAGAAATGGTTCCTCGGGCTCGGAGGCATCCTCATAATTACGTTAACTATCCTAAGCTACTATGGCTCCATAAGGGAGGTTTCAACCGCCTTCTGGAGCATAATAGGTTTAGCTGTTTTGATGAAGGGGTTTGACTTAGACAGGCTTGTCTCAGCAGGTCTTAAACATGTTTTCGGGGGGGAGATGCCTCCGCAATTCCTAATACTTAAAACATTGTTACTCTCCACAGGCATATCCCTAATATTGTTCGCCCTCTCCACAGGGCTTTCGACGGGTTTCCTCCCTGATGAAACCTTAATAGCTAGAATCGGGAGGTTCATCGCGCAGACAACTGATGTCATGCTTTTCGGCTTTGCGATAACGCTTTTAAGCGGTGCAATAAAATATCCTTTAACGGCTTCGAGCGTTCAAGACTCGCTTACAATACTCGCTAACATAGTGACTCTTATCCCCATGCTCAGAACACTGGGGCTGGCTATAGCAACCCCCTCGTTCGAGCTTAGAATACTCCTCCACGTCAGCCTTCTAACCCTCATGCTTGTTTTCGCGGTGAACGTCACGGTTTTCTTAACGATGAGGCTTCTCTACTCGCTGAAAATACTTAAAATCAGCCAGAGAACAAAGATAGCCTAATGCTAGGGATCGTGGAAAGCATTGCTTCAAGAATTTCGAGAAACAGGCTATCTCTATGGCTTTACGAGAAGGCGCTCGCAAGACAGGTTAGACAGCTGCCGCCCCCGAAACACATAGGCATAATAATGGATGGTAACCGAAGGTGGGCTGAATCAAAAGGCTTAGAAAGATACTTGGGGCATGTTTTCGGCGCGAAAAAGGTCGGCGAGGTTCTTAAATGGTGCTACGATCTCGGCATAAACACGGTAACGCTCTACGTTTTCTCAACCGAGAACCTTAAAAGACCGCGTGAAGAGGTTGAATTGATATTTAGGCTCTTTAAAGATAAGCTTGTCGAGATGATGGATAAAAAGGTTCTGCATGAAAGTGGGACACGTCTCAAGGTAATAGGCAGGAGAGATCTTATTCCTGAGGAGATTATGCAATATGTTGAGAAAATCGAGAGGGAAACAGAGGGCTATTCCTCGCATTACTTGAACATAGCCTTCGCATACGGTGGGAGGGCTGAAATCGTCGACGCCGTTAAGAGTATTGCTCGAGAGGTGGCCGAAGGATTGCTGGAACCAAGCAGCATAGATGAGGAAACTATTTCAAAAAGGCTTTACACTGCTCATCTTCCGGAGCCTGATCCCGACCTGATAATAAGAACCTCTGGAGAGGAGCGGCTCAGCAATTTTCTCCTCTGGCAGTCAGCATACAGTGAGCTGGTATTCATGGATGTGTATTGGCCTGAGTTTAGGAGGATAGATCTGCTTAGAGCAATAAGAACATATCAGAGAAGGAAGAGAAGATTTGGACTTTGAGTTTTGACAAGAACTGGCTGAAGAATTTCACTTAAAAGAGGCGTTGGTGAGTTTTAATGGACCGGAGTCTGTTATGAGGTAAGTGTCTTCAAGCCTGACTCCGCCGACGCCAGGCATATACACTCCGGGCTCGATCGTTATAATGTTTCCTGCTTTAAGCTCCTCGTTGCTCGATGGTGAGATGGAGGGCGGCTCATGAATATCTATCCCAACTCCGTGTCCAAGGCCGTGTGCAAAATACTTGCCCAACCCATATTCTTCTAGTACTTCACAGGCCGACTTGTCTATCTCACACGCCTTAACACCTGGAAACGCCTTTCGCTCAGCAGCCTTCTTAGACTCCTCAACAGCCTCGATAATCCGAGCAGCCTCGCATTCCTCAAGCCTTTCCCCGAAAACCATCGTCCTAGTCAAATCACTTTTATAATTGAGATAGTCTGAACCCGCGTCTATCAGCACGATGTCACCCCTCTTTAATCGTCTTGCTGAAGGTGTTGCATGAGGGTTTGACGCGTTCTCTCCGAATGCCACAATTGTTTCAAAAGCAGGTTTGAAAGCGCCCTTTAAAACTATTAGAGAGTCGTATTCGCTGGCAACCTCCACTTCCGTAGTGCCCTCGCTCAGCCTGCTTGCGATTTCGCTGACTGTTTGACTCGCTATTTCAGCAGCCCTCTTAACCTTATCTATTTCACGAGAATCCTTAACCAGCCGCATCTCCCTAACTATCCTGCTACCTGTTTTCAAGAGAACACATAGTTCTTTTTCAAGCCTCAAAGCTTCATGCATTTCTAACGCGTCGAACTCCACGTACTTCAAACCAGCCGGTTTTTCCCTTAAAAGCCTCTGCAAATATCCTTCACCCCTATCTAGCTTCACAACCCTAACCCCGTTCAGCGAGTAAGACATGTTAACACCTTCCAAGGGGGTTACGAGCAGCTTGGCTTCGCCGCTCCTAGGTATCAGAAGCAACCCTGAAACCGGCCGCTCGCTGTCGACGGCGTAGATTATGTTTCCCTGGTCCCTTAAAACAAGCAGGTCTATGCCTGTTCTACTCAACCTGTTTTGAATTATTTCTATCCTGCTCATACGCAGGCTCTTTTTGAAGTCGTGCTCTTAAAGCTTGCTTGAGCTCATCATCGCTACGTACACCGAAAATGCTTAATCCGGTTGGAGTCAGCCTAAGCATCTTGCTCCTTCCCTCCCTGCTCGCTTCAAGCAACCCCATTTCAACCAGCCTCTTAATCTGCTTGTATGTATGCGTTCCCCTGAGGCTTACGATCCTGGATTGAGCTATGGGCTGTTTCAAACCTATGAGTGTGAGCGTTTTCAACATGGCTCTACTCATCATTGGCTTAACACCTATCCTTTTAACGAAGCCGGAGTATTCGGACTTAACCCTTAACATGTAGTTCCCCTGCCCTATCTCAACTATTTCCAAACTCGTGTCCCTGGCTCTGTATTCTTCAGCCAGTTCTCTCAATGCTTTCTCAACTTTCTCAACCTTCCTGGCGCCTGCCGCCGACTTTAACTGTCTTATTGTCAAGGGTCTTCCAGACGCGAAAAGAGCCGCCTCAATCCTCTTCCTATACTCCGAGTCCCTGGAAACCATTCTCCATCACTATGTAGTACTCGCCCTCCTCGAAAAGAATGTCGAAACCCGGTTCGGACAGTAGGAAGAGAATCAATATAAAGGTTCTAGCCATCTCCAATGGCTGTTTGCCTTCTAGCAGGGAGCTTAATGAAACTCTTCCCTCCAGGCTGAGCATCATGTAGATGGTGTTCCTGAACTCCTCGACCCTGCTCTCAATCTCTCTTATGAAATCATCCTGCTGGGGTACGATTGGTGGAAGCACCTCCTCCTCCGGAGCCCTTTTAGAGTAGGCCTTTTCCAGTATTTCCGAGAGAGCTTTTACTAGGCGTTCAAGATCTATAACTGGCTGAGACGGCCTGATAGGAGCCTCGAGAGGGCTTATTTTCTCAAGCAGCTCCAGGGGAACATCCAGCGTCTCCTCTGAACTAAGAGCCTCCTTATGCTTAAGCTCAGAGTCTATTGAGAGAAGCACCTCGGTCTTTCTAAGATAGATTATTGAGGATGCTAGCAGCACTAGTCCGGATAGCGTGAACTGCAAATATCCCTTTTCACGCAGCTCACCGGATATTTGCTTCAGTATCCCTGCGATCTTAATATCCCAAGGGTTTACTCTCCTGAGTTTAATCAGGTCGAACACTATATCCGTTGCTTTCCGTGACTCACTCGACAACCGTTGTCTCCTCCAACGCTCTCCCCACAGGCATTTCTATGAACCTTGAGAAACCGTTCTTAACATAGACTCCTATAACCTTGTCCGCCTTGCTTACAACGACATCTCTTAGGGAAACAATTATTATCTGACTTTCCTTTGAGACTTCTTTCAAAAGCTCCGTCATCCTTTCAATGTTAACGTAATCTAGGTGTGCGTCAGGCTCGTCGAAAATGTAAAACGCCGCAGGGAAGAGTTTCTGCATAGCGAAAATCAGGCATAACGCTGCCACAGACTTCTCTCCTCCACTAACTCCGCTTATTATTCTCGCCTCTTTCCCTGGGAATCTAACGTATACTGTTAACCCGGCTTCGAAAGGCCTTTCAGGATCCTCGAGTTGAAGCCACCCGTCGCCGCCAGTCATCTTGTTGAAGAAGGTTGAGAAATAATTGTTTATCCTATTCAGCCCGTCTAGGAAAGCCTCCCTTTTTCTCCTTTCAATGTCATCCATGAATTCCTGGATGCTCCTCCTTTCTTCCTCAAGCTCGTTAATCCTTTCAAGAGCATTCCTGTAGAAATAAACCTCCTGCTCATACTGGTTGATTGCAAGCATGTTTACTTCTTGAACTTTCTCAAGCTCGCTCCTAAGTATATTCAAGTATTTTTCCGTAAAGCTTTCCTTATCCTCTGAAACTTTAAGAGGCTGGCCCGGAATCCTGCTTTTCAGCTCCCGAATCCTGTTTTCACTCATCTCTTTGTCAACCAGTAGCTTCCTCTCAACATCTTTAACCCTGTTTATCTCCGCATTCAACCCTTCAATCTCTCCGTCAAGTTTCCGGATTGTTGAAACCAAGTCCCTCCTCCTATCTTCCACGTCCTCGCGTATAACCTCTATGTTTTCCCCAATCCTCCCCTTCAAATCTTCAATCCTCGCTTTTAAATCGCGAGTCAGGCTTAAAACCACTCTATTGTCTTCCCTAAACTTGGCGATCCTCTCGCTCAGGGTCTTCTCAGTATTCCTGTATTCCTCAGCCTTTCTATTTAGATTGCTGACGATGTTCTCGATCAAGGCTAGTCTGTTTTTTAAAGCCTCTCTCTTTTTCTCAAGCCCGTTCAACTCGTTTTCAATCAGCCTTATTCTCCTGCGAACCCTGCTGATACTTTTTTCCCTAACTACGATTAAAGATTTTAACCTTGTCCTTTCCCTTTCCAAGAGACGTTTTTTACTCGCGTCACGTTTTCTGAACACTTGACCCAATCTTCGAGATGCTTCTAAATACTCGCTGGTCAAAGTGTCTAACTGTTCCCCCAGCTCCTCCATGCGAGAGTCAATGGTGTTCAGGTCCTCGGCAAGCCTGCTTCGAATACTCGCTGCCTCAACTATTTTACTGTTTAAAACTGGCCTCACATGGTTATTCATGGCTTCAAGTATTCTGGCTAACTCGCCGGCTTTCTCGGAGAAGCTTTTCACAACGCTTCTAACGCTTTCAAGCTTCTCCTCAATATTCTCCCTTACCAGCCCTCCTTCAACGGTGAAAACCTCGCCGCTTATGGTTGCCGCCCTGAACCCTCTTCTAGCGAAGACGAGGGCGTCCTCGGTAGTGTTAACCACAACGCTATTCCAGAAAAGTTTTAAGACATGTTTCTCAATGCTCTTAGGATATTTGACTATATCCATCATATGCTTGCCACGCTTGGTGAGTTCAAGAGGTATTTCTTTCCTGTTTACCTCCCCCTCGGAGGTTAACACTTTAATCCCAATTCCTTTACCTCCAAGAAAGTTCATTAGGAAAAGCATGTCTAGAGAACCTTTAACGAGTACAGCATCCATCCAATCGCCAGCCAGGCTTTCAACAGCTCTACTCAATTCTTTTGGAAACCAAAGGCTTTCTCTTAGAATTCCGTAAATACTTAAGCTTTTTTTCTCCAAAATAGTTTTCGCAAGCTCTAGAACCCTCCTCCTTCTCTCATCCTGAACAGCGTAGCCCGCTATTCCGGAAACTTTTGCAAAAAGGATTCTGAACGAATCCAGACTACTCATTAAGATTTTAACTGTGTTCATTATTTCATCCAGCATCCTTCTCCTCTCCGCTAAAACTCTGTCAAGATCAGCCAGTTTCTCAACTACCCTGCTTTTTCTAACCGTCTCCATCTTCCTCCTCCTACTCAAAGACCCAATTCTCCTCTTTAGACTATCATAATAGGTAGCGACTTCTCTAAGCATTCTTTCCGAATTCTCCTCCTCAAGCATCAGCCGGTCTAAATCCCTGTTGACTAGGATCAGCCTATTCATAATACTGGAAATCTCCGCTTCCTGTTGTTTCTCAACCTCTTGAAGCCTCTTCTTCTCGCTTAGAAGACGAAGTATCCGGGTGCTGATCGAAGAACGTTTTACAAGCATGCGCCTATAATCCTCTGTCAGGCTGGCCGTTTTCCTAATGCTCTTACTCCTCTTCCGCCTAGTTTTCGACAATTCTTTTCTAACCGTGTTTAACTCACTCCTGTTTCTCTCAAGCCTTTCAAAAGCTTCTCCAAGCCTTTTCTCAAGGTCTTTTAACTCGTATTGGAGCCTAATTCTCTCCGCGTCAGGGGTTGCTGAAGCAGCGGTTTCCAAAAGCTCCTCCATTCTCTCTATAATGCTTCTCTTCTCCGCCTGTCTGGAGGCAAGCTCTGCTTCAAGCTTAGCTCGCAAAGCAGTATTTTCCTCTAGGCTTCGCGATATTTCCTCCAGTTTTCTGACAAGCCTCCAATACTCGAACGAATTGATAATCATCTGCATCCTCTCCACTTCTTTCTCAAGCATTCTTCTCCTGAGCAGAATGTTTCTCTCTCTTTCTAATTGAAGCATTCTTCTATCGATCTCTTGAAGCCTAGCCTGTGCCACTCTGAGATTATTGTCGGCCTGCTGCAGGTTGCTGAGCGCCTCCGCCTTCCTCTCGTCGTACTGTGCTAAGCCTAGTGCCTGTTCTATCTCCTTTCTTCTCTCCACGGGATTTTTATCAGCCAACCGTGAAATCTCTCCCTGCGGTATTATGTTGTAACCTCTTGCAGAAAGACCTGTTGAAGAGATTGTGTCTTCAACAACGTTTTTAGAGGTTCTTCTACCATTGAGATAATACGTGCTCTCCCCGTCCCTCCCCATTCTCCTAGCAACCGTTATAAGCTTCTCTTGCCCAGGTATTGTTGAGTCACTATTATCTATGGTTATTTTCACGTAGGTCTCCGCTTCCCTCCCTGCGTTATCATTGACCAGGGAGGAAAGCCTGTCTATCCGGAGAAGTCTAGGATTGTTTTCACCGAGTGCGAAACGTATCGCGTCGATTAAATTACTGTTGTGAACTATCACACCATCCCCTGTAACGTATGAGCCGATGTTCTCAACATATATGTCGTATACTTCTCCTCTCCAAACATTCCTAACGATCCTGTTTAAAACATCAAGGCTTGTTTTCCCCTCGTCAATAACAATTATCTTCATGCCTTCTGAGAGCCTTGAAGCCTCAATCCACCTATGTGCCCCCTTCCCGTCGGCCACCATCAGCCTGTGTTCCGGGGTTACCTCAATCTTTCTGCCATTTTCTGTTTCAATTTTTAACACTAATCCCTCGTAGGGTCTCCTGAAAATTGCGCTAACACCGGCTTCAACGCTCCTACCTAGAAGCGTTTGATAGCTTATGAGCGGCTCCCTTTCAAGGGGAATCACGTATTCCCCGTCCACCAGCTTGATTCTAACACCCTCAGAAGACGCCTCCTTGAAAAGAGATTCTACAGCCAGTCCTCCCCACGGCCGTTCTATGATTGTCCAAGGGGCTACGCATTTTCCAGAGCCGTTTCTACCTGTTAAAACAGTTAAGCCTCTGCTCAGGTTTATAACCTGTCGGCCGCCTACCGATTTGAAATTCCTGATTTCAATCCTTGTCAAATGCAATCTTTAAACCCTCTCCACGTCCACTAGCATTATTCGCATTAAAATAATATTCACGGTCTTTAATATAACTTGTAGAACCCTCCCCGCTTCGAAAACTAAATGTTAAGCCGCTCCACAGCCTCATAAAGCTTAGCATAAACGCCTAGGAATAAGTTTTTAAGCATTATTTTAAGAAGTCTGGGGCAGGTTGTCAGTATACCAAGGAGACATATTCAAGAGGAAGAAGACCGGGGGTAAGAGTCACCCTAACAGGGGTAAACGCAGGTATGAAATGGGGCGGCCGCCAACCCTTACGAGGCTCGGGGAGAATAATGTTGTTGAAAAGGTTAGGGTTAGAGGAGGAGGATTAAAGCTTAGAGTTACTCAGGCTGCTTATGCTAACGTCGCTGTTGAGAAGGATAGGGTTGTGAAAGCCAAGGTTTTAGACGTGGTTGATAACCCTGCGAACAGGGAGTTCGGAAGGATGAAGATAATAACCAAGGGTGCTATAATAAAGACTGAAGTGGGCAATGCTGTAGTTACCTCTAAACCAGGCTCTAACGGGGTTGTGAACGCTAAGCTGGTTTCTGAAAGATGAAAAGCATTTCTAAGGAACGCTACGTAATAGTTTACCCACAGTATTTTGACTCTAGGGCCTCGCGAAAAATGGGGAGGCGGGTGCCAAAGGGTCTTGCTGTTGATTCTCCAAGCCTGGCTAGGGTTGAGGAAGCATGTCGAAAGCTCGGCTTAAAGATCATTGTGGAACCCGACAAGGCTTATCCGAGGGTGAGCAATGTTAAGTGTGGGCGAATAGTAGTTTTCTGCAAGGATATGCGGAAGAAGAGTGTTATTGAAAAAATCGGGAGGGCCATGAAGGGTGGTGCCGGATGAAACGTAAAGGGACTGTTGAAAACATTCTTAACAACAGGATTGCTTTAGTTAGGCTGGAGGGACTAGTTGGCTTAGGCTCCCTCGTCTTAAGCAGGGAAATGAGGCCGATAGGCAGCGTTACAGACATAATAGGTCCAGTTAAAGAGCCCTATGCCGTGGTGGTTTTAAAAAGAAACGTCAAGAAAGTTGGGAAAGGCGAGGTCGTGTTTTTTAAGCCCAGAAAAGCCTGAGAAGGAGAAATCTCCCCGATAACCTTCTTTTTTTCTATAACAATTTAAGCTAGTGCGAACAATAGTGGAGCATGCGAGAACAATTTCTCAGATGGGCGTTGAAGAAACACCTGGAGGCTCAAGGCTTCAAAGTTCAGTATGGAAGGATCAGGATCGGAAACTTTGAAATCGATGGAGAAGCAACCGACCAGAATGGAACCAGAATGGCGATAGAAATCAAGACGGAGCATGACGATGTATGCCGTGGAATAGGACAGCTGGCGGAAGCATTAGCATACGGATACAACCAGGCTACCCTAGTTACAACCCTCAGGAAAGCCAGAAAGCTAAATGGGAGGGTCTTCGAAAAATTTCGAATTCGATTAATCGGGATAGACGGAAGGGGCAACGTTTACGAGTTGCTTGAATTTTAATTCAACCTGGAGCCAAGGCTAGCCCTACCTAAACAGGCTTTCCCAACCATTAGCAACAATTAACCAAACATGCTTAACCACCACTAACGAAATCCAGCTTTAAGCTATCGAATGTTGAATTTTATTATTTCTACTGCTTAAGATGAATAGTAAGCCTGCTTATGCCTCTTATCAGGGCTTGTTGGCTTAGGGCTTTTCCTTTGCTACGAGTATGGTGTGTTTAAGCCGGTTTAGTTATTTTTGTCTTTTATTAACAGGTTGAGTTGTCGGATTTTTGTCAAATGTTAACAGGCGTTAACAAATGCCAATTGGGGTTAAGCTCTATCCTATATCAGGTATGCCTGGTTATCGAGTTTAATGCCCAATGCCAGTAATGCTAAATCTAGTTTTGCGAGGATTTCTACTTGTGTTTTTCTATATTCATTCACCAGGTTGATGAGGGCCTCGAGCTCTTTCCTAGCCTTGTTCTCGCCTTTCTCTGACAATTTGATTCCACTCTCGTTCGAGTTCAAGTTTCTTACCAATCAGCTTTTCTAGTTCGCTTTTTACTGGCTTTTTGACCCTAATTGCCTCTTCCCACAAATCTTTAAATTGAATCTGAAGGGTTGAAGGGTTTAATTCAGGCAGGATCTTGCCGGCTCTTTCGGCTTCAACTCGTTCTTTTACTCTTTGGCGGATCTTTTGAGCCTCCTTCTCCTCAATTAAGCGTTTCATTTCCAAAAGCTCTTCTAAGGAATAGGCCTCAAGAGGCTTCTCAGGTGGCTCTGGAGCAGGCTGAGGCTCTTTTATGCCTAGGGCTCGCTTCAAGTCGGCTATCGCTTCTTTAACCTGTTCAAGCTCTCGTAATACGCTCATGAAACTTATGAGCCGGCTGAAGTATAAAACCTTTTGCTCTTCAAGTTGCTCAAGTGCGGGGATCTTTTTACAATTGAACCTAGCTTTTTTCTTCAAATATGCCTAGTCAGAAAAGCTTTAAGAATTCTCTCCAGGTGGATTGGATCATGGTTAGAAACAAGAAATTGGTGAGCGTGGAGAAGGCTTTCCCAATGGGCATTCCTCCAGCTGTTAAACGAGAGATAACCAGCTTAAGGATTTCAGGCAGAAGGGACGGCCGGCATGTTGTTATTGGATCTGGCGGAAGGGTCTTTGTAAAGATGCGTGAATGAGGTTTATAAACAAAAATGCAAGTTTATAAACACATCGAATTATGACTATTTAGATATAAAATTTAAGTATAAATACCTCCTCTTGCAAGATTTCAACCATGAACAGGCAACACGGTAGGAGGATCCTGATACGGAGGAGCTGGCGGGTAGTAGGCAATACTGTAGGAATAATTATCCCTAAAAGCTTCATGGAGGAATTAAGCCTGGAACCTGGCACGTTCTTCAGGGCTAGTCTTGAAAATGGTAAAATCGTCTTTGAGCCTTTAAAACTCGAACCTAAGGAGGTGGAAGAAGTGTGAGCCGTAGCGACCCACACCCCTCCCTCCTCTCTTGCCCAGTAGAAGAGGATAAAGGGCGGTATATAAACATTCGCATAGAGTTAGCCTTCCTGATTCGCTATAACAATAAGCTCGCTAAGCTGTCTCTAGGAGACTGGTTAAAACCGGAAAAAGTCGGGAAGCTGGCTGAGAGGCTAGGCGTTGATCCCAAACTTCTGTTTCTCAGGCTTTCTGAGGCGTTGACGGACTTAGAGAAGGTGGTGAAAAGTTGAGCAAGCCGGTTTACGAGTTGGAGAGGCTAAAGCAAGCTCAAAAATTCTTAGCGAGCGAAGAAGAGCGAGAAGAAAAGAGATTGAAAATAAGCAGGGTTGTTTTCAAGGACTTAGGTTCTTTCTTAATTCAGCAAGTTTGGAATAACGGCCCCAAGCTTCTTGTTTGGGATAAGGTTCAGAAACAAGTTTTGGATGTAAGAGAAGAATTCGAATATGATGGTGTTCGCTACAAGCCCTTCGTTAAAATTCCGCTCAAGAGGAACGGCGAGCCAGCTATAGGCCTAGCCTCCTATCCTATGGACTACGGTTCTGAAAGAGAATTGATAAGCGAGGTCAAGGCTTTCATTCAAAAGTATTGCGAGCTGGAGCCGTCTTCTCTAGAATTTCTTTCTCGCTTTGTTCTCCACACCTGGATTTACGACTTTAACGATTACGCGATCTACGTCTTTCTGCACGGCTTAATAGGGGTAGGAAAGACAAGGGTCGCTAAAATCCTATCGCTAGTTTGTTACAACTCGCTCTTTGTTAGCGGAAACACCAGTTTCTCGGCTTATAAAAGATTGATCTCCAGGTTCAGGGGGACTTTACTCATTAATGAGTTTGAGCCTAGAAATGATGACGACTCTGATGAAATTATTGCTTGGCTGAACAACGGGTTTGAAAAAGATAATCCTTTCGCACTCAGCAGAAAGAATGACCCAGAGAAACAGGATTTCTATGATTCATTCGGCCCAAAGGTTTTCACAACTAGGAGGCTGGTTGAGAACTCATCTCTGCTTTCGAGAGCGGTTCTTATCGAGATGCATGAAGCTAGCAGGAAGGATATTCCAGTCAAGCTAGGTAGGGAGGCTTATCTCCAGGCAGCACTTCTGAGAAACAAGCTTTTAATGTTCAGACTTAAGCACTATCATGATAGCTACGAATTAAGCCCAGAGCTAGATGAGAGACTCAGAAATGATTCCAACATTCCCCCCAGATTTAAACAGCAGGCCTTGCCTATGCTAACACTCTATGAAATCGCTGGCTTAAACGTTGAAGAAGCTTTCGACTTCTACCACAAGCTTGGCCAAGAGTTTAAGAAGAGGGTTGCGACCACTACCTTAGAAGGAATCCTATTCAACGCTATCCTAGAAATCTGCCACCAGGATTCTTATGATGAAGAGTTTCTCGGCTTCATAGATGAAAATAAAAAGCTGGTAGGGGTTGGACTTAAGTTGCTCCAGAAGAGGGTTGACCTGTCCCAGCGGTTAATAGCGAAAACCCTTCAAAGAATTGGAATGGTTTCAGAGAAACGGAAGAAACCTGTTTTAATTTGGGACAAGGAGATAAACAGTCCGGTTGTTAAAGATAGGACTTTAAGACTGTGGGTCTTTCCTAACGAAAAAGCATGGAGAGAGGCTTTCGAGAGATATTTTTATCAAGAGGATTCCAACCCAGGGAAAGACTTCTCCATAATACCTGAAGTCTTAAAGTCTTTAGTCTTCATGCCGGAGCCTAAGCCTAACGCTCTAACCCTTTCTGAACTAGGTGGCGCTAGTGGCGCTGGTGGCGTTTCTAGGAACAGGTATGAAAGTGGAGGCTCGAGTAACTTGACTGTGCCTACAAGTGCCACTTGTGCCACTTGTGCCACCAACCAGAGTATTCTACCATTGGAAAATAATGAAACGTCTCAAGGATCGGTAGGAGAAACAGCCGAAAAACATAATGAAGATAGCCTTCTAAAGCCTGTTAACCCTATGGAAACAACCCCTTTAAACACTGGTTTCCAGGTTGAGCCTAAGCGTAATGCTACCCCTCACTCCGAGAACAATTATTTTCAAGGAGATCCTAGCATGGAGCATAGTAGCGTTCTTTATGCTTGTAAATCATGCTTGTCGGATCTGGAGGCCAAAGGGCAAGTTGTTGAAGCATGTGAAAAATGGGTGCAAAAGTGTGAGATATGCGGGGAAGTAGCTAGAGGTTAGATTAGCATGACTACCTGCCCTTTCTGCGGATCTTCGCTTGTTTTTAAGGCTGGTTTCAGAACAACTAGGACAGGTGAAAGAGTTCAGAGGTTTTTATGTAGGGTCTGTCTTAGACGTTTTTCTCTTAACTCTCAAATAAAGTCCGATATCGCTCTCAAGAACGCTGAAATGTCTGACCCGGCTGAGAACCTGGCCGAGTGCTTTCGCGTTAACTCTTTCACCTCTAAGCCAGCTTTCGAGGATTCTCCTCTCCCTTTCAGTAAAGATGTAGCTCCTCATAATACTCCTATGACAGGAGAACATTTATATACCTTTGCCTCCCATGATAATAGTAGCAGGGAGGGAGAAGAACTCCCTGCTGGAGAAGTGGAGATGAGCAGCTCGGAGGGAGCTGTGACGAGCAGTATCCTGCTCCAGAAACCGGGGACTGGACAGGATAAGGAACTCGAAGGCAAACTAATAGGCTTCGCATGGTGGCTTAAGAAGCAGGGTAAGGCCGATGCGACGATTAAGAACTACGTTGCGATGCTCCGTCTATTGGTTAAGAACAACGCTAACCTTGAGGATCCTGAGAGCGTTAAAGATGTTCTAGCCAAGGCAAATAAAAGCGATGGCTGGAAGGTTCTGGCGGTAAAGGCCTACAGCTCGTTTCTAAGCCTGATGGGTAAGACGTGGATCCCTCCTAAGGTTAAGGCGACTAGGCCCTTGCCCTTCATACCCATGGAGAAGGAGCTTGACGACTTGATAGCTGGCTGCGGCCCTAGGACTTCAACACTGCTTCAGCTGCTTAAAGAGACCGGCATGAGGATAGGCGAGGCCCTAAGGCTGGCCTGGAAAGACATTGACTTGGAGAGAAGAGTAATAATCCTGAATGAACCAGAGAAGAACTCTAACCCCAGGATCTTCAGGATAAGCCCCAAACTCGTAGGAATGCTTAACACGCTTCCTAAGACAAACGAAAGGATATTTCCAACGGCTTACAACGTGATTAAGGCGAATTTCGAGGCTCAACGAAAGAGGCTGGCGAGGAAGCTTAACAACCCTAGGCTTCAAAACATAACCTTTCACACCTTCAGGCATTGGAAGGCCACGATGGAGTATCACAAGACTAAAGACATCCTGCATGTCAAAGAGCTTCTCGGCCACAAGGATATTGAGAACACGATGCTCTACATTCAGGTTGAGAAGGCCCTTTTCAACGAGGATAGCTCAGAGTTCACCGTTAAAGTCGCTAAAACACCGGAAGAGATTCAGAGCTTACTTGAGGCAGGCTTCGAATACGTTTGCGAGAAAGACGATCTAATGTTCTTCAGGAAGCGTAAATAGATGCCTAAAAAGCCTTTCCTTACGGCTTAAATCCAGCCTAGAGATGCATTATGCTTTTCTGCTCTAAAATATGTCTTTAAGCCCAGAAAAGCATAGTGCTCGGAAAACCTTTATAGCTTGGAAACGCTACTGTTAAAGTGGTGATAAAGCCTCGGTGGTCAGAAAGGTCTCGAGAAGATACAGGCTTGAGGGAAAGGTCCTTAACATCATAATGCGTTCCAAGGACGGCGTGGTTCAGACAGACCTATACAAGATGCTTAACATATCGAGCAGAGAGGGGTCGAGAATCTGCTTGAAACTGGAGTCATGGGGGCTGATAAAGAGGGAGAAGGTTCTTCACAAGGAGAGATGGACCTATAAGCTCTACTCGACGCGAAAGGTTCCAAAGATAGATTCGTTGAAGGGTTCACCATGCTTTGCATGCCAGTATTTCAACAGGAGTTGTTCACCAGGATCTGCAATAAGCCCTGAACGTTGCGAACTACTGGATAAGTGGATACTTACGATCGGCGTGGGGGGAGCGGATGCTGAAGTCAAAGAGGCGGTGGCTTCAAGAGAGGAAGCGTGACCCATATTTTATACTTTCGAAAAAAGAGGGGTATCGTAGCAGGGCATCGTACAAGCTTAAGCAGATACTGGATAAGTACAGGGTTATCAGAACAGGCGATATTGTTCTAGATATTGGATGCGCACCCGGAGGATGGCTTCAAGTTGCTTCTGAAGCCGTCGGTGAAACCGGGCTGGTTATTGGGGTGGATGTTAAGAAGGTTGAAAACCTGGGTCTTGAGAATATTAAGACAATCGTGCTCGACGTTTTTGACGAGGACTTTGTTGGAAAAGTTTTAAAAGAATCTAAAAGCAGGTTTGACGTGATTCTTTCAGACCTCTCGCCTAACATGTCTGGAATCTATGAGCTCGATCACGCTAGGCAGATCGAGATGGTTGAAAGAGTCCTCCATCTGTCGAGGGACCTGTTGAAGACAGGAGGGTCGATGGTGATTAAGGTTTTCGAGGGAGAGGGTTCCGACAGAGTTTACAGAAGGGTTATGAGGCTCTTCAGGTTTATCAAAAGGTTTAAGCCTAAGGCTTCCCGCAAGGGAAGTTCAGAATTTTATCTGGTCGCCAAGTTTTTCAAAGGCTTCTAATAATTCTAACAAGCTCGTCAAGCCCAGCATCAGTCCTCACGCAATTATTATCGAAACCGCTTCTACACGCTATAAACCCTTCTCTCGCAAGCCTCTCTATAATAAGGCTTCTCCCAGGGGGGTTCACATGCAGGCTTGAAGCCAACCCGGTTAAATCAATGCTTCCCACAATCTTCTGGTCATCTGAGACTAGGGTTTCAAGGGTTTTGAAAACATCTTTATCCACAAATGTATTCTCTGTTTTCAGAAGCAGCATTTTCTCAAGCCATTCCCTAGAGTATGTCTGACCAGTGTAGAGCGGCCCCAGCAGCAGGGAGTCCTTCTCACATCCTTCTTCAACGTCAACCACGCCTAGTGGCACATATATTTTCTCAACCCTCCTTAATTTAAGAAACCTGATTTGCGAAACACTTTTGAAAGCATGTTTCCTACCTTTCAAAACTCTTACTAAAACCTTAACGTAATGCCTCCTCGTAACTGAAACAATAGGTTCTATTCCTCTTTCATTCCTAGCGGCAGCCTCGGCCACTGCTTTAAGCAGAACCCTGACTCCAATCTCCCGCATGAAGCCGGTTTTCAAAACATTCACGCCGTAAAGCATTCTCGCAGCCCGCTTATGCACGCCGAAAAGGTTGGCTGTGTCAGTGGCGGTTACGCTGAGCACGCCACCGTGTTTAACAGCTTGAAAACAAGTGTCAAGAAACCTTACGGGTGTTCCGAAAGGATCTAGCTCGAGCATGTCAAACCTGCTGCCCCTAGGGGAATGTTCCACGTGGAAAACATTCGCATCCATTTTAGACGCGTGCAGCCTCTCCTCCAGCCTGTTCAGCCTAATATTCATAACTATGGTTGCAAAGGCTCTTTGGCTTGAATCGTTCACATAGGCCTCATCCCACCCTGCCTCCGTAACAACCCTTATCGATCTTACTCCGACGCCCGCCATAGAATCGCCGAAAAAGAGGCTGTGCCCAACCCTCCTCCTGATCACACTAGCAACCATCACTGTGAAATCCCTATTCTCCTTCATCAAAGGGTTGTAGAATACGGGTGCCTTAGAAGGCACGTATTCATTCGGCGAAACCCTGTAGTAATCCAGTTTGGGAACGATTATTTCAGCCCTCCCCTCCCTGATGCTCATAGTTTCGAAATCCATCCCGTTCCCGGTTTTCTCCACGCTTCCAGTATCCGTTGAACAGCTTAAAAAACTGTTGAGAAACCCTTTTATCCATCCTAAGCCTCCGCACGCCTAATGTACGACGTGTGCGTAGCAGGCGCGGGCGTGGCTGGCGCAACGCTTGCCAGGGAAGCAGCCAGAAAAGGGCTGAAAGTTCTCCTGGTGGATAAGTCGCCCCGGGAGAAGGTTGGAGACAAGGTTTGCGGAGACGCGCTTGGCTCACATCATTTGGAGAGGCTCAGGCTAACCCTGCCCAGTGAAACCTATTTCTCCATATACCCTGGGATAGAAATATACTCTCCCGACATGCATACTCGCCTCAGCGTAGTTGCCGAGGGCTTAAGCGCGTACGCTCTAAACAGGCTTGAATTCGGTCAGTTTCTCCTTAAACTTGCCTTGGACGCTGGGTGCGAGTTTAAGCCGGAGACGCAGGCCAGAGGGCTGATCATGGAGCAGGGTTGCGTTAAAGGAGTTAGGCTGGTTGGCAAGAATGGTTTTAAACAGGATGTTTACGCGAAGGTGACTGTGGATGCTACGGGTGCTTCAAGAGTTCTCTCTAGAGAACTTCAAAAAGTGGGCTTTGACCAGGAGCTTGACGATGATGAAACACTCGTGTGCTACAGAGAGATCCTGGAGACGAGGACGACTCCTCCCATCCCAGCCATCTACCTAGATATGGATGACGCTCCCGGAGGCTACTTCTGGGTTTTCCCGGAGGGGGAGGGAAGGGTTAACGCGGGCCTAGGCGTCGCCAAGGGCTCGGCGAATCCTAAGCTTCTCTTCAGAAAATGGGTCGACAAGCTTCCCTGCCTTAAGGATAATATCGTAGGCGTTGTCCACAGGGGTGGGGGAATAGTTCCCGCCAGGAGGCCCATAGACTCGGCTGTTTGGAACGGCTTTATAGCTGTGGGAGACGCGGCTTTCATGGTTAACCCTCTGCACGGTGGGGGAATAGGGTCTTCCATGACCGGCGGCTTCCTTGCGGCCAAGGTTGTTGCAGAAGCTTTGGAGATGGGCCGTGTAGACGAGGAATCCCTATGGGGGTTCAACACGGAGTATATGAGAAGCTACGGTTTTAAGCAGGCTTCTCTAGACGTTTTCAGGGTTTTCCTACAGGGCTTGAACAATGAGCTTATAAACTACGGCTTAGCCCAGGGGCTTATTAAAAGCGGGGATCTTTTGGAGGCGAGCATGGGCGGGAGTCTTAGGCTCAACATTACTGAGAAGGCTTCAAGGTTTTTCGCGGGAATCGGTAAACCGGGCTTTCTTATGAAGCTTAACAGGACTGTTAAGCTAATGGAGGATTTCAGGCAGTTTTATGTGGATTACCCGCCTCATAGGGGGTTCGGCGTGTGGAGAATAAAGGTAAGGGGGTTCCACAAAAGGGTTCACGAGGAAGTTGGAAGAGCATCTTAAACGCTGTTTCTATAGCGGTAGAAGCTTATTCTCAACTATCGTCTCCCGGGGAAATGCTTATTACCCTTTTTTCTAAAAGTTTCTCCAATTGGGAAACACGGTCTTGAATACTGTTAGACCCAGTAAATCGGAAGTAGTGTTGACATGGTTGAACAAATACTCATGCGTATACGTTGCAACCCAGACGCAAAGACTACTCTTCAACCCCTCCGAGATAAGCATCGGCGAAGTCGAGCCTGTAGACTACACCCTGATAACTGACGAGCAGCCTGAGCACTTCGACGAGAACCTGATAACAGAGCTATGCCTTCTAAAGAAGTCTGGGAAAATAATCGCTGATGAAACAAGCTACAGGATTCTCCGGTCGCATATCCCTAAGGAGATGCTTATCGCAGCCAAGCCTAACAAGCTGCTCGTAAGCAACGGGCTTATAATCAAATCATATCCGAGTGAAAATTCTGAGGCTTCAACGCCAGTAACATACATGGTTACGCTTGAAAACGGGTGCAAGATTTTCCAGACAGGCTCCTCTCCCGTGTCAAAGGCTTTGAAAAAGGTGACTATGGAGGAGAAGCCTGATATAACGTTCATACCAGTAGGCTTCAACCCTATGCTTAACGCCGCCTCATGGGTTGAATCCGCTGAAAACTCCAACTCTAAAATAGTTATACCCTACCACGGCGAGGACCTTGCCGTTTTTCAACGCTCCGTGAAGAGGAAAGGCTTGAAAATAGGGATAGTAATACTTAAAGTCGGGGAGCCTTTTATATATAGAATCGGCCTGTAAGGCATTTTGGAAACGATGCTGAGCGAGCATTTAGCTTAAAGACAGTCTTAACGCGCACCGTATCCTCTTACGGTGGTCGTTTTCACCGGTTGGAAAGGCTTAAAGATAAGCTACTACACTTAAAGCGGAAGCCATTTGTACAGGTTAGTCGACCTAGTGGCGAAAACCCTTGTTAAAACAGGCGGCTTCCTAACTTGGCCTGATAAAACTGATGAAGGGGTTCTCCAACCGTTCGTACTCGACCTGACTACGATTCTAAGCCATCCGCCTGTTTTCCTCAGAGTTGCATCAGGGCTTCTCAGAGTCGTTAGGGAGAAAGTCGGGTTGAACAGCTTCGAGTTCGTTGCAGGGGTGCCGTTGGCCGGAATACCCTACGCGTCATTCCTCTGCGTCAAGACACGTAAGCCTATGCTGCTCATTAGGGAAAGAGGCAGGGGTAAGCTTGTGGAGGGACCGTTGAAAATGGGGGATAGGGTTCTAGTCGTTGATGACTTCGTCGTGACAGGCAGGCAGATACTGGGGACGGCCAGTAAAATCGTTTCAGAGGGAGGAGTTGTTGAGCAGGCTGCCGTAATAATGTGTCAGAGCAAGAGTGCTGCGGAGAGGCTGAGAAGCAAGGGAATAACGTTGCACGAGTTGATCGATTTTAAAAGCCTAGTGGGAAGCCTGAAGAAACTCGACGCTTTAACCGACGAGGAATACGATGCTCTACTCTCCAATATGTAGGAACCTTAGACTTTTATTTTAAAGGAGGCGTTGAAGAGAACGTGCCTAGGCTTTCCTCTCAGGTTTGGACGCTTCAGATTCCTCTATTAGTGGAATAATCTCCTCGACGGAGAACCTTATGAATGAAGCAGGGTCTATCCTGCTGAAAATCGTAACGACAGCATCTCTAGTGATTCCAGCCACCAAGCCGGTTTTTCTATGCGCGATCACGATGTACCATATGTTCCCATGTTTAAGATATTCTGTAAACAGGCTAGTGTTCGCGAGCGAGGGCCCGTATAGCGAGAGCTTCTTAATATTAGGTATGTCGACATCGTCGAAGAAAACCACTTTAGCAGCATCGCTGTTCGCATTATGATAGTTCAGCATCACCTCGGGGGAAATCCTCGCCTCGACAATCCTGCCGCTTTTAAGAAAGATCACTTGGCTGAACATGTTGGCAACCATGTTTGCAACCGGCTTCTTCTCCAAAACTATGAGAAAGACTCTCCTCCTCCTGAAGACGAAGCTGAAAACCGAGTCGACCGTTTTAGCAACTATCTCCGTCCTATCCCTCCTCCTGATCGTCAAGGGCACGTCCCTGCTAATAACCCCCTCCAGCATGTTTTGAGAAGCCCTCAACTCCGCTATCTCAGTCACCAGGCTCAGGTCAACCCCTTCAAGCGGGGTTTCAACCCTGTAGCCTTTAAGCCTCTGAGCAATATCGCTCTGAGGCAAGTATTCGTCCAGCCTGAATATCTTTCCCGCAGTAACCATACTTCTCCATAATGCTAAACATTTGTTTTTAACCGTTTTCCAACTCTTCCTGAACTCTAAAAAGGCTGTTATCCCCCAGTTGCCTAAAGCTAGAACCTATTATTCGAGCATTTGTAGAGCTTCCAAGGCTTTTAAAAGTAGTTTCCTCACCCTCCGATTTTTTCATTTACTTCTCTTATCTTTCTCTATGCATTCTCCCAGCGGCATCTTTCGGCGAGCCCAAGCATCTTCACGAAATCCCTACTAACTAACCAGTAGTCCCCTACCTTCTCCGTAGAGAACAGTATTTCGCCTATGTTGCAAGCAATTTTGCTATTTCTTGGACTTCTTTCAGGTTGAGAACCTCACAAGGCTAAATCAACGCCCGGATTACTCCACCAAGATATTTGTCCGTCTCCACATTACCCTTCTTCTCGAGCTCTTGATAGGTGCGCAGCATAATCTCCGATGCTTCTTTCGAATCTCCACATTAGCACATGCCAAGAAAAATAGATCATGACGACAAATAACCTCTAGTCTAACTACTTATTCTAAATATTTTGCTTGCCCTCTCAGGACTCATTTTCAGTATCTGTCTCATCTGGTATTTCAATACACCATATTCGGGA
>CALIBN010000024.1 GCA_938045545.1 uncultured archaeon
AACAGACGGGCAGTATAAGACATTCCGACGATACTCGGATGGCACACTGATGGAATACGGATGCCACTCGGCCGCCTTTTTATATGTAGAAAGAGCGTTGCAACGAAGTAGAACATTTCTACCCCCCAAACGTTAAAAATAAGGCTTAAAACTGTTTTTCAAGCAGGATGGCTGAGGAGCAGTTCTTCCAGATGTTCCTAAGCGGGTTGCGTGAATCAATAAGCAGGCTGAGCCCGCTAAGCTTCAACTCGTCGCCTTTCAAAGCTTCCTATCTTTCAAAATGGTACCCCTATGATGAAACGTGTGAGCCGGATGGGGCCGTGGCTGCTTGCGATGGGAGCATCAGCGAGTCAAGCTTCTCCGGAGGCCTGGTTGTCTGGGTTGCTAGATCCGTTGCACATGTTTACTTAAAGGAGGGAGAGCCGATCAGCCTTCTGGAGGCTGGGGTGGAAGCGGGCTATAGGCTTCAGGGCAGAGGGCTGTTTCTAAGGGCCCTGGAGCTTAGAACGTTGAGGCTGGCTTTAGAAAAAGCCTCCCAGTTGTACGGGAGGGTCTTCGGCATTTTCGACGGAAGCTTCTACCTTACTTTTCTACACCACAGGGACCGCTTAAGGGCTTTTTCAAGGGTTTTTGAGAATTACGTTAGGGAGCTGACTCTTCTCCTAAGGCTTGTCGACGAGGAAAAGATGGCCGTGGGTGTTTCTAAGGACAGCGACATCAGTTATCTCAGGGCTAAGATAATGATTGATATTCTGCACAGCATGGATCCTGAGATTGCTGCTGAAGCAAGGGGGAGAAGCATAAGGAGGATTAGGGAAGTGTTGGGAGAGAAGGTTAAGGGACTGCCTCCGGGTTCAATGTTGAAAACCTGTTTTGAAGAGTTGGAGCAGGATTTTTCAGATGAAGGGGTTTACAGCGAGATAGCCCCCAGCCCAGGTTTCACGAAGCCTCTTCTTCTAGCGCCGCAGACGATTTTCCTAACCGGGGAGGCTAAGTCAACCAGCTGGTGGGACTCAGGGTTCAGGGCGCGTCTAAAGCGTGATGAAGAGTTAAAAGGGGTTCTCGAGGCGCTTGACGACTATTTTTCAAACCCTCCGGTGGCGTTAACATACTGGATGCCGAGTATGGGCTCCAAAGTATACAGGGTCGACGTGCCTTCAAGCATCCTCGGTTACACTGGCCAGGGTGGAAGTCTTTCAGGAGACTTTTTCATAGGCGATTCGGGCGTTGAAAAGGCGAAAAAGATATTCTGCGTATTAAATAGGCTGCAGAAAGAGCCTCATGTAGTGCACCCTCTCGCTGAAGTGGACTCTATTGCCAGGCTCAGTAGGAGCATCTACAAGGATGCTTATGAGCCGGTTGTCGTCGAAGAGTTGAGGAGGAGAGGTTTTAAAGCAAGCCCTAGGAGGAGAAGCATTAGGGATGCTGTGTTGAGGGGATACTGATGGAGCCGCTTGGAAGAGTGATAGAGGAGTCCACCCCTTACGGTTTCGTTTTTAAAACAGGTATAGATAATCCAGTAGCCCTCCACGACTATGTTTTCGTCGAGGTGAATAATTTTGACGATGGAAGGCTGGAGAAGGTAAGGGTTTTAGCGGAGATCGTCGGCCTGGCTTCTAAAAACCCCCTTGCGACGGAGAGGCTGGCTGCTGAGCAACAGGTGTCGCCATACTCGTACAAGCTGGTTTCAGCAGAGGTGGTGGGGTATCTTAAGGATGGGCGAATCATGAGGCCGAAGGTTGCTCCAGACCCTAACGCGCCTGTCTACAGGGCTGACGACGAGCTTCTTCAAACATTCTTCTCAGGAGTGAAGAGGAGGATACCCGTGTACGTAGCGATGCTCCTCAACAGGCCCATGGTTAAGGTACCGATACATCTTCAAGACCTTCAGTTTCATTTAGGAGTTTTCGCAGCTACTCGAGCGGGGAAATCATATTTCGCCGGCAGGCTGATCGAGGAGATTCTCGTGAACACGCCTTTCCCAGTAGTCGTCATAGATATTCATGCGGACTACGTTATGATGGATAGGCTGGTTAAAGGCAACAGGCATGGCGAGTTCAACACCGTTGTCTACTATCCGCCTGGCGCTCCGAAAATAGGCGGGGTGACCGCTGAACAGAGGGAGCTCCAACTAAGCCCTGAGCAGCTGACATACGAGGCGATAATCGCGCTTCTTGGAACTACCCTGGGGGAGAGGCAGAAAATCGTTTTGAGAAACATCTTGAGGAGGCTTAAATCTGAGAAACGGCCTTTCGGTCTGGGGGACATAACCGACTTAATCAGGAACGAGCTGGAGGAAACAGATAGCGATGGTAAGCCGGTGCTTAAGGGAGAGGGTAGAGCCAGGTATGAGAGTCTTCTCGCCCGGCTGGAAGACCTTGGGGAAGAGGTTTCGCTACCCCCGGCTGGGATGAGTATCTCCGAGCTGCTGGCTCCGAAGACGCTGAGCGTCATCTGTCTAAACGGGCTGCGTTCAAGGGTTCAAGACGCGTACGCCAGTATAATTATAGACACCCTGTTCAGACACCAGGTTTCAAGTAAGAGCGACGAGAAGAACTTTACTCCCGTTTTCCTCTTCGTCGAGGAGGCTCACCGTATAGCTTCTGAGAAGAGCGGGGGTTATGCTGTCAGAACCATATCCACAGCTATAAGGGAGGGTGCCAAGTTCGGGCTCTTCATAACTCTGATAAGCCAGCGTCCGAGAAACATAGACCCAGACATATTGAGCAACGTCGGGAACTACGCGGTGATGAGAATAACCAACCAGCAGGATCAGAGCGTAATAGAGAATGCCAGTGAAAGCTTTTACCATAGGCTTATACAGGACCTTCCCGGGCTAAACCAGGGGGAGGCTGTGCTAGTCGGGCCTTTCGTACCTCTTCCGGCTCACGTGAGGACCCTGGACAGGAGGACGGTTCACCACGGTGTAACGCCTGAGCTCAGCAATATCATGGAAAGGATTAATGAGCAGCTTAGGCAGAGGGAAACGGGCAGGTGGTGAGACACGGTGAAGATAGGGGTTTTTGCCGACACCCACATAGGGAGAAACATACCTAGAGAAGTCGGCGAGCTTAGGAGAAACGCTTATCGCCACGCCTTCACTCAGGCCATCGATATTTTCGTAAAGGAAAAAGTGGAATGCGCGATCCATTTGGGAGACCTTTTTGAGAAACGCAGCATGATGTCTGAGGACAGTGTTTTCGTCAAGGAGGAGTTGCAGCGCCTAGTCAACTCTATTCATGAGGAGCATGGTGGAGAAGTATCCGTATTCCTCATTAGGGGGAACCATGACGGTGCCCTTGACAACAATGCTCTGGATTTCGTTAAGCATCCTCTCGCAAAATATCTCAAGGTGGTGGGTGAGGCCGCTATCAGGGGGGAGGAGGAATCCTATTTTTTCAAAGGCATCCGGTTAATAGGACTACCTTACCATCCATACATATCGCGTGTTTTCAAGAACGTGAAAAACGTGATCCAGAGAGGGTTTAAGATGGAGGGAGAGATTAAGATTCTCGCGGTACACAACTTTATTCAGGGGTATCACGAGGTTCCTCCAGGAGTCCCATCGCATAACTGTCTTACACTTAGGGATTTTGACGAGCTTGGGGCCGATATGGTTTTAGCCGGCCACTATCATGGAAAGGTCAACCCGATGGAGAGTAACGGGACGCTTTTCCTAACGCCTGGCGCGACTGAGGCAGTCGACCTGTCTGACGAAGGCCCCTTCGGCGTCTACGTGCTGGACGGGGGACAAGTAAGGTTCCAGCCGTTAAAACCTCTGCATGAAATACGCAATGTCGAAGTGGATTCAAAAGGCGCTGTGAAACCCTGCGAATGGTTCGTCGAACAATCTGTTCGCGAAATAGATGCTTACTCCTCCGATCTTCAGGCTAGAGGTGTTGATGGGATGTTGCGCCTAGTTTTAAACGGGTACACCGAGAATGATCCCCGTAACATAGACATGGCTCTCCGGAAGGAGATCGCGAAGAAAACAGTCTCAACAAGGTTGCTGCACGTTGGCTTGGTTAACCGTGTTGAAGACGTTAAGCAGAGAGCAGTCTTCTCCAGGCTTGGCAGCGGACTAGACTATGCGATGGAGATTTTGAAATCGCTCGGGGAAACGTCGGGGGAAGCGATGAGGATCGTGGAGGAGCTGAGTATTACTCTCGATGAAAAGGCGAGTCAGAGAACGGGGCTTCTCACAGACTCAGATAGGAGCCGCTTCGTAAAACGCTGGGTTCAGATTTTAGAGAAGGCAGGTGGCTGAAATGAGTGGATTAATCGAAACGCTTAGGCTTAGAAACCTGGAGCGTTACAGGAATGTTCAGCTAGACTTCTCAGCTGGGCTTAACCTCATAAAAGGTAGGAATTCGACTGGTAAAACTACTCTGCTCAACGCATTGACGTTCGCGCTTTTCGGCGAGGTGCCTGAGGCTAGGCCGAAGCTGCTGGTTTCAAAGCTGCCTGGCTCAGGGGAGATGAGCGTTTACGTAAGGTTCAGAAGCCCGGTGAGCGGCAAGGTTGTTGAAGTTGAGAGAAGGGGCAGTTTAGACAGGAACGGGGATTACAGGACATTGGAACGAATTCTCCGGATTGACGGTAAAAATGCGTCCTTCAGTAGCGAGGAGGACTTGAGGAGCATGATCACTGGACTTCTCGGGATGAGTTTAAGGAAGTTTATCAACCTGGTCTATGTTAGGCAAGGTAGGTTAACCGAGATACTGGAGCCTCAGAGGGAACAAATGGACTCAGTGATGGGAATAACGCTGTTAAGAGAGCTGCGTGAACAGCTGGACGGGGCGCGGAGAGAGCTGGAGAGGTTTAACGGGAAGGATGCTGCAACCGAGATTCAGAGTCTTGAGGAACGGGTGCCGGAGCTCGATTCAAGCCTGAGACAGATCGACGAGGACATTTGCCGGTTGAATAGGGAGGTTCAGGAGCTTGAAAACCTTTTGAAGAAGGCGGAATCAAGCGAGTTAACAGAGCTTCTCAACTGTATCAAGAAGAGGGAGGAGGTTGAGGAGGAGCTGAAGAAGATTTCTTCAAGGAGTCGAGAGCTTCTGGAGCAAGCCGGTGTCTCTTCGATTGAAAAGTTGGAGGAGAAAATTAGTTCGAGTGAAAAGGAGCTGGAGGCACTGAAAGCAGCGAGAAATAGTTTGAGGAAGGAGCTTGATGCCTCCATGGAGGAATGGTTAAGCGTGAAGAGCCTTGTTGAAAACCTTGCGAAACAAGTAAGGGAGCGCGAGTCTCTTGCTGGAAGCGGGGCTTCTAAATGCCCCACGTGCGGCCAAGACCTGCAACCCGCTGTGATCCAGAGAATTCTGGAGGAGGATCGCAGCTCATTAGCCAGGGCTAGCCTCGAGGAGGCTGAGGCGAGAAAGGTTTACGAGGTGAGAAGCGTCGAGCTTCAAAACCTTGTTGAAAAAATAAACGCTGTTGAAGGCGAATGCTCAAGGATGAAGACCCTGAGACACCGTCTGAAAGAATATTTGGACTCTGCTGAAACCCTCGTGAAAACAAGGGGTGAAACCATCGCTAAGGTAAAAGAGATACTAAAAGTCCTCGACCTGCCTTTCACCCCGGAGGATCCTGAACTGAAGCTGAAGCTGGCCCAGCAGCTCCCCCTTCAGCCGGAGGAGTTAGCCAGAAGAAGGGGTGAGCTTGCTGAGAAGAAGAATGTTTTAGAGAGGAAGATGAGTATGAGGGCAGATATCAGCAGGAAACTGGAGGACTACAGTAGGCTGCTCAACCAGCTTAAAAGAAGGATGGAGAAGGCTGGTCTCGCACACAGGTTCTCCCAGCTCTTCGACCAGGCTGTTGAAACCAGGAGGAGAGAACTGATAAAACGCATAGAGTTCAGAGCATTAGAGTACTATAGGGCTATGACGGATCAGCATGTCTACGACGCTATAATCATAAACCCGGAGGACTATTCTGTTTCAGTGCATCCGAAAGGGTTGACAGACCCTATTCCCGCAACCAGAGTCGGAGGAGGACACCAGACTATTCTGGCTCTAGCCATACGTCTCGCCCTCCTCGATGCTCTTGGGCTGAATTCACTGCTGATACTTGACGAGCCCACTTACGGTGTTGACTCGGAAAACCTTCCGCAGGTTGCAAGCTACATAGGGGAAGCCTCTAAGCAACTCTCTCAAATGATACTTGTAACCCATCACAATATTTGCGAGGAAGAGGCTTCAAACATTATAGAAGTAAGTGTTCAAGAAGACGGTTCGTCTAAAGCAGAGATTAAAACATAGAATATGGAATTGCTGTTAAACGTTTAGCGTGCGCTCGCGTAATCCGGAGCATGAGATAAAACTTAATATTTCGGATTTTGCTACTGGTTACGGTTGGTTGAGCATGAGGGTGTTGGTGACCTACTACTCTAAAACTGGAAACACGGAAAGCATGGCGAGAGCCATAGCTGAGGGGGCTAAGGAGGTTAAAGGGGTCGTTGCCACGGTTAAGCGGGTTGAGGAAACCTCTTTGGAAGACCTGGTGGAATCGGACGTTATAATAGTTGGGTCTCCAACCTACTACGGGTTAATGGCGGCTCCTGTGAAAAGGCTTTTAGATGAAAGCGTTAAGATACACGGGAAGCTTGAAGGAAAGGTTGGGGGAGCCTTTACATCCTCAGGGGGGAGTGCAACGGGGGCTGAAACAACCATCATGTCGATACTGCAAGCCCTGCTTGTCCACGGTATGATTATTCAGGGAGACGCAGAGGATAAGCACTACGGAGTTGCCTGCGTCGAGAAGCCTGGTGAAGAAGACTTGGAGCTATGTAGAAAAATGGGTAGGAGGCTTGCGGAGCTGGCTTCCCGCCTGGTTAAGGACTAGCCCTGCTGGGCTCTTGACTTTCACGCCGCCAGCGTTTCCACAATTATTCTCGCGACTTCAAGCAGTATTCTACCCTCGTGTCGAACGCGTCCAGTAGGTCGCTATATACGTCAATCTAGCAGGCGCTTTAGAACATTAAGCAATTAAGCGTAAATCGGTAAAAGACTTATGACACTAGCCTTACGGCTGATTAAGACTTGGTCATTTCCCGGTTAATACTTCTTCCAGTATCCTTAACGTTTTGTCCTTCTCGGCTCCCATTTTAATTTTCTTCAAATCCACACTTGTGAATTTTAAGATTCCCTTAATGTCTTCAATATCCTTAATGGCTCTATTCTTAGGAATAGTCGCCTTAATCATTCGTAGCTTTGCTAAGATTAATTCTTCGGGCTTCTGGAAAAACGTGTTTACGTTAGCGATTACACCCGGCCTCCTGCTAATCCTTTTTTCAGAAATTATTACGTCAACACTGTAAGGAGTCCCTTCATCCCTAATAGTGAAAATCCTATAACCGGATTTAAGTGCACTGCTTAACGCCTTCTCATCGATCTTCAGCCTCGCTTTTCTCAATGCTGAGATGAGCATGTCCATATCCTTTTTATCGGAGACCCTTACGATAACATCGATATCTACAGTGGAACGAGGGACTCCATAGAAACTGGCTGCTAAAGCACCGGTGAAGGCATATTCTAGCTTCGCATTTTCAAATGCGGTCACGAGCCTCCTAACTAGGTTTCTGAACGTCTTCAAACGCTCTTAAACCCCCGTTTCCCTCCCCGATTTCTTTTCATCCATTCGACGCGTCTCCTGAGCTCTTCGAGCAAACGCTCCCCTTCAAGATTAGGATTCATTGCCTTGATTCCAGCAGCACAGATCTGCATGCATACGTCGCTTATATCTAGGGCCATTTCTACCTTCTGTTCAGGTTTAAGGTTACTCCACCGTTCTGCTCGCTTACGCAATACGCTGTACCCCGAATATCCAGTGTAGAACCACGTTATAAAAATTAGCGTGTGCTTTATAGCGCTTGAAATCATAACTCAATATGTCTAGGAGACATGTTTCTCGTAGAGTTTGTAGAGGAAGAGAAGAATGGGCCTGTTAGCTACTGCTCGAAAGTCAGCGCGCTGGTTGTAAGATGTTGTTGGCGGATTTAAGTATGTATCTTCGATGCTTGTTCTCCCCGCGTCCCCCAGTTGCTCCTCGGCACATCGTGAATTATTATGTTAAGCTATTCAGGTTTAACACCTATCTTCTCGAAGGCTCTCGTTATCCCTTTTATAAGCTTCTCCTTCTGCTCCTCGGAACGGCCCTCCCACATTTCAACTATAACCACCGGATCCTAACCACCCTTCACCACTTGTTTGCAGCGTCATATTTAGGTTTTAGTCAACCGGCATGTTTAAAATTGACAGCCGGGTTTCTAAGAAGGATTCGGGTTGGTTGGGCAGCCGCCTATCGCACTAAGACCGTAAGCACATAAGTGTACCTGGTTTCACTCCACTCAGCATATGGGAAAAAGGCTTCTAAAACATAGGTGCCCTCCTCGTCGAAAGCATAGCTGTATTCGGCTTCGATGGTTCCGCCTGCTTTTAAAACCCTGTTTTGAACAACCTCTATACATAGTTTTTCAGGATCGTGGCCAACCGGGTACAGCTCGGTTCTCTCATCCCCCGGAGCCCGTAGACGTATTTTGAAATCCGGACTGCACGGCGTTGGGGAAGAATAGGTGAAATCCTCCTGCGCAGGGTTTAAAGCTACCGCAAGTATTTTCAACGTTTCACCCTTGTTGACAACCAGCTTATCCGTCTTCAAGTAGAAAACTATTTTCGAGTAGCCCATTGCGAAACTGTTCAATTCCAGCAGCAGGCTGGTGAGGCTGTAGAGTTCTCCAGGCAATTCTCCACTAACATCCGTCCAATAATACGTTACTATCCTACTCTTGCCGTAAACAGTCAGGTTGTAAATGAAATAGTCCGCCCCGCCTCCAGGCTCAAGCTTTAAGCCATCCGGGTACGCTTCGAGAAGAGTCTTCATCCTTCGCAGCAATTCGTCGTTTGTTGAAATCGGTATTACTGAGGAGCCGCTCTTGTTCCTAGCAAGGTCGTTGAAAACGATGCTTCCATTCGAATAGTACTCGTATTTTTCACGCCTAGCCCAAAAACCGCCTGAAACCGTTAACTCCATCGTTTTCTCAGGCTTTCTTTGAAAACCGATTATAATGATTGTTGCAGCAGCCAGCATCACCAGTACCCATTGAAAAACTTTAAGTTTCAACCCGTTCATAATGCTTACCCAACTATTCAAGGGTATATAATACTATTTTTTAGAACACTAGCCAGTTAAGCTGAACCGGCTAAAGACTTATTTCCCATCGTCTGATCGTAAATATTCGAAATGTCCAGCCGGGAACAAAGGGAGAAGCTTCTCTCGGCTTTAGAAGGATTAACCAGGACCGTCGTGCTGGAGACCGACGTGGGTTCCGCAATCGTCACACAGTACGGTGCCAGGATCCTGGGAGTTTTCGTCGGAGATAGGCAGAACCCCTTCTGGGTTTCGAAGAATCTGTCAAGCGCGATAAGCGGTGGGGAATGGAACATCGGCGGAAACAGGCTTTGGATTTCTCCTGAGAGAAGATTCTACTATCGAAGACCAGGGGGCTTCGAAGACTGGCTGTGCCAGTCTTCACTCGACCCGGGAAACTGGTCAATCGTCAGCTCCAGTGGGAAAAGCGTGAATCTAGAGGGGGAGGCGGAGCTAGAGGACTTCGCGAGCCAAACCAGGATCCACCTGGCCTTTTCAAGGCAAATCTCAATACGTGGCGAAAGCGTCAGGAAGGGTTTGGAGCATGTTGGGCTTAAGGTTAGGGATGCCATGGTGGCCAGGGGGGAGGTGAAAAACGGGGTAAACCTTTGGTCTTTAACACAGGTGCGTCCCGGGGGGAGTAGGAGTGGCACAGTAATCGTCCCTACGCGCAGAGGCGCTAAGCCCATACATTACTTCGGGGAAATACCGAGAGACAGGTTAAAGGTTTCCGGCGACCATGTTTCGTTTAAAATAGACGGCGCCGCCATCTATAAGCTGGGCATAGCTCCTGAGGATGTTCCCCAGCCAGGCTGCCCGAGAATCCTGTATTATGCAGAGCATGGGAGGAATGAGGTTTTCCTCGTATCCATGAGGACCATGATGGCTCCGGTTAGTCAAGAGGAGTGTCTCGACGTGGCGAAAGCCGACCCTGCTGGCCCCAAGGGATGTGTTCAGTCTTATAATTCTGGTCCGGACCTTTGCTTCGGGGAGATTGAGCTCCACTTTAAGCCAGCCGCTAGAGTTAAGGATTCCTCCGTGTCCTACGCTGATTACGATATAGATGTTTTCGCAGGTGGGCGTGGAGACGTTTTGAGACTTCTGAGGAAGATTATTCCTAAGCCTTTTCTATTTTAAAACTACGGTTTCTCTTTAAACGTTTAAATCAAGCACGCTATATCTTAATTCTCCTCCTTCGACCCAGCATACTAGCAAATTGTTATTTTTCAACGGAGACCAGTTCCCCCTTTCTGTTTTCTCAGACGCGACTATAATATGATCCTTATCGATTTTGAAGCACATCTCGTATACCGGTGCGTCTCCGTAGCACATTGATGGACCAGGATTATACAGGTATCTCGTGAAGGCGTAGAGCCTGCTGCCGTCTGAGAATATCGTGTTCAAACTAGTGAACGGTGCCTCAAACCTGCTGACCTTCTCCTCTAAAAATATTTCCATAAGTGTCTGCTCGACTTTTCTGAAGGCAGTTATCACATCACCCTCCTTCTCGATAAGGCTGAGCAGCAGGTAGAAGTATGTCTCACTATCGTTTCGCCCTTTAATTAGGCTCGCATAGGGACCCAGCCTCCTTGAAACCTCGTCGGGAATATTGATCGTGCCGTTGTGCGCTAAAACATATTTTGAATGGTTGAAAGGCTGAGAGTTTTCAAGCGATATGAGCATTTCTCGCACCAGCCCCCTTGGGTTGCTTGCTTTCCTCACGTGCGCGATGATTATCCTGCCCCTGGCGGCTTTAGCGGCCTTCTCAAACTCTTCCCTATCCTCGTAAACCGGCTTATCGCTTTTGAAGATTATTGGGGTGCTTCCTCCAAGGTAGAAGCCTATGCCCCAGCCGTCTGACTGTCTCCCTTTAAAAGCTTGCGCGAATAGGGAGCACTCAGAGTTTAGGAGATGGTTTTCAACACTGCCAGCTCTCGCGAAAATTGCCCCCAGGAGCCTGCACATGGCTTACTCTATGACAAGAGGTGTTTTTAGCTTTTCCGGAATGAGAAAAATTTGCTAACAGTGGACCTTTCATGGAGCTCCCTACTGTTAAGAATTTTTAATATTATTTTTCTCGGCGGTTTTTACTGTCCATGTTCTGATTTTCCCTGACCGTCTTTTTGAATAAGGGATCATGCCTCCACAAGGAAAGACTCTCCTGCACGGCTTTTTCATGCGCCTCATTGGTGCTCATACCGTTTGCACGATGATATATTTCCCTTAACTCATGGGAAAGTATATATTTCTCGTAAGATCTCCACATTTCAGAAATCCACATTTCATTCCGCGGAATTTTCAATTCTCTTGCCGCATTTGTTACTAGTTACCATATGCTTGTCTTAAATAACGTTGTATGTAGCATTATAATCCTCTTACTTCATGAGGCACATAACGGACCTTATAGGCATGCTTAACGAGCATCTTAAGAGCGTCTTCAAACAGGTCTTTATTAATCAATTCCTCTAATGCACGCTACGAGGGTCGATTCTTCTTATACCAGGTATTCTATCAAAGACGGTGTCTGTAGATATTATTGAATGGTCTGGAACCTGGTTTAATGCTGTTGCAGCATAATACGCGTCAAAAATTGATTCTAATCTATATTGTTTCATCAGTGTTAATGCTAGCAGATCGATTTCATACGTCGTCTCTAGGAAGACAAGATTCTTTATGGCGGTTAAGGCAGCTACTCTGGAAATATATTCGTCTATGGAAATCCCTTCCTCTTTGGCGACATAGTACATTTCATGAAGAGCCTCTCTTGATGCATACACGGTTCCGAGCTCGCCCTTTACAATTTTTAACATTAAGTTTTTAGCGACTTTCTTTAACCAGTCCTCTTTCTTCACGTAAGCGTAAAGCATATCGGTTTCGATCATCAAAGTTGTTTCCTCCTTCTCGCTCGTTTTACAGCATTTTCTTTAGCGGAGCTTTCAGCCAACTTCTTCAACTGCTCCCTTTCCTTCCCAGTAGCCAGCCATCCCTCTGCTTCTTCATAAGGAGTTTGTGGAAGCGGGATCGTGATAAAGAAATTGCCCGCGGGTATGACTACAACCTTGGTTCCTCTGATACCAATTTCTTTTGGAATAGTCATCCTCCCCCTCTCATCAACCCTCACTACTGCCATTTTACCCTCAATTTTTATTAAACCCCAAAATATAAATTTTTGCCCCTTCAATAGCGCACGCTTGCACGCTGCCCGAGTTCTTGAAATTTCCGGCACCGAAATCGTTAATGTGTCTACATACTCAGCACCACTGGTTTAACGGGGCCTCGGTTTTCATGAAATATTATCTCTCCAAAGAATCCCAATGGTATTTCAATGGTTCTGGGCTCACGGCCAGCGCATGCTATCAATAAACATATTCAAATCTCCAGCCCCTCTCTTTCTTTAGTTTCTCAGCTCCTTCTTTCGTCAATACAACTACAGTTAAGAGGCTTAGGGATATCCTAAGGGTTAAGCCTGCTTAGACACATTGTTTTCTCCTACGAGACACGAAAAGTGAATCAGCCACATAGAACCTTAACGGGATATTAAGGTCTCTGGAAACACCGATTCTAAAATCTCTATGTTTGAACTACGATTGGTATCGCCATATTCATCCTCGGCAGTAATGCTATTGCTTCACCCATTTTCAGCTCCTGAATTTTTAAGGCTTGCTCCTCGTTAAGGTGCATCGTATCCGCGATCTTTTCAACATCACTAGAGTACTGCAACCTAAGGCAAATTATAGTCCCGCACAATCCCAAGACATCTCTCGACACCGTTAATGGTCTCTGATCTATAAGCCAAACAGACTCTCCGAACTTCCTCATCTCCCTGAGCATCTTCTCCACTATGGTCTCCTGACCCTCAAACCTAGCTGGGGCGATGTTATGGGCTTCCTCGCAGACTATAACGTGCGGCAAACCCCTGTTGGGCTTCTTCCTTCTATAATCGTAAACCCGCTTCAGCATCATCCACGTAAATATGTTTGCATCCCTATCCGTATCCAAGTCGCTGAGATCAAAGATGACCATATTTGAGAGAAGCCTCTCCATCATCCCTTCCCGTTCACCGATTGCGTCAAAAACTTTCCCAAAACTTCCTTGAGTGAGCTCGCTCAACCTTCCTACTAGCGAGAACAGCTTGTCCCTAGCTTTTCCTGAAGGAAGGAACATCAGGTCTTCAGAGTCAACGCTCCTCTCGAGGGATTCCACGAAGTCTACGAAGTCTGGGCGTTTTTTCCTCTTTAACATACTTCAAATACATCCTCCTGAAAACGTGGGAAACCAATGGCCCGAACTCATCGGGCCAGGCCATCGCGAAGACCTCGCCCAGGATCTTAGCATGGCCCTCTGGGTCACCGTGGTGCTCCAAGAGGTTTATCTTGGCGTTATTCGCATCGAGGACCAAGGCGTCATCGAATTCATCAACGTATTCCCCATGCCTGTCGAAGACCATCGCAAAACCTCCTAGCTCCCTGTATCTCCTCAGAAGTGCCTTTGTTAGAGTGCTCTTCCCTGAGCCCGGGACGCCGAATATCGCCATGTGAAGAGGCAGATCTTCTATGCCTATCTTAACCTCAATCCTCTTTCTCATAGATTCGTATATCCTACGAGTATTCCATTCCTCTCCAGCCCAGCTGGGTCAAAGGCCCCGAAGTCAACGATCCTCTTGGGCGTGTAAGATGCGCTCGGCGTTATGGGCTCCGGGAAGCTTACGAATGACGATAGCTCATTCGCTAGTTAGGTGGAGTCTTTTAGAATCCACGATTCCCCTGGCGAGAATGCTCCTCGCTACCCCACTTAGACCCAGCCAACCGGCCTCTTCCAGCTTAACTCCGTACGATGAGGAGAAGGCCGCTTTAACTGCCTCCACATAATTCCTCTGCTCAAGATAGGCTTGTTTAGGGCTTCTTGTTGAAGGACCTATCACGACGATAATGGGAGAGCACGTCCAACACCCAACATCGTTGCTAATCCTTTCGTATCTCTGACGAAGCCTCTCGAGCTCTGTGGATTTGTCCAAGTCATACCCTATGAGCTCTCCCCTGCTGTTATAGAGCCCCTTCTCCCTCAGCTTTCTGTAGGCTTTCGAGTACCGTAAGGAAATGCTCCTCTTCTTGGCCCAGAGGCTTAACGCGTGGAAAACTCCCTTGCAAGACTTGGACGCAGAATCTCGGTGAGCAACCGGATTCTGCAGAGGATCTTAAAGCCTTTTCAAGCGCATCTTCTGGAATGTTGAGCTCATCTTCCTTTAATTTCATGGATAGGAAAGAGGCTGCGGAGACCCTTCGGCCTTTAAGCAGGATCAAGACATTCCTATGCTTTGAGATCGGTAGGCCTCCCAAGGGCCACAGGGCGGCCTCGGGGGAAGCCTCAAGAGCCTCTAGCTCAGCGCCCGGAAAGCCGGCGAGTACGCTGGCCCTCATCCTCGAGAATATTTTACTGAGCCCTTCAATCGACCGGGATGCTGCTGAGAGCCTCGCCTCATAGTTAAACGGCTCGTAGGATACCGTGAACATACCTTCAAAGCCGGTTGCGGAGAGGCCATGCATGGCTTTTTCGCTAGGTACTGGCGCTAGCCAGGGCTATCGCTCCAAGCTCCCGGGAGGTGATGTGGAATGTCTTCTCCGGAACCAGAGAATAGAGGTAACTATATCATAGCAAGGAAGACTATAAAGGCGAAGATACTTGAGCTGAAGAGGGAGGAAGAGGAACTCCTTAGGCGCGAGTACGAGAACTTCCAGCGCTATCTACAGGGCGAGAAAACAGTTCCGCTATATGCTGCTACTAAGCAACAAGCAGATAGACTCCTGAAGGAGCTGAACGGGAAGCTGAGGGAAAGGGAGTATCCACTAATACTGAGGAACGACACCTACCGAATTGAAATCGAGCAAAGCCCCTACTTGCTTAAGATACCCGTCTACGGTGTCTGGGGAGGGATAAGGGTTCCGATTAGGACCCACAACCCCATAACTAGCGATATGAGATGTAAGGAAGCTAAGGTAATCCACAAAGATAACGAGTGGTTCGTCTACATCTGCATCGAGAAGGAGGTTGAGAAGAGGATTCCGAGGAACATTTGGCCATAGATATGGGGATAAGGTGGATCGCTACGACAGTCAATTCCAGCAACCCGGTCCCAAAGTTTTACGGCAGGGAGCTGAGGAGGGTCAGGGGACGCTTCTTTTACCTAAGAAGAAGCCTTGCATTGAAGAAGGCATACGGAGCAATAAAGAAGATTGGTGATAGGGAGCGAAGGATGGTGAACGATATCCTGCATAAGATAAGCAGGAGGATGGTGGACGAGGCCTTGGAGACGGATGCGATGATCGCCATGGGGAACTTGAAGGGAATTAGGGAAAATGATAAGGGCAAAGGTTCAACAGGAAACTCAATGGATTTCCATACTGGAAGCTCAGCAAGTTCATAGAGTATAAGGCGAGGTGGCTTGGAATAAAAGTGATCAAAATAAACGAGAGGAACACTTCGAAGCTTTGCCATAGATGCGGAAAGAAAGGAATCCGCGATGGAAGCCTCTTCAAATGCCAGAGCTGCAACTACTCATGCGACGCAGACTACAACGGAGCAATGAACATAATGAAGCGGGCCATGCGCTATATGCGAATGGCAGGGGCTGAGTTGACACAGCCCATAACCCGGCAGGATGAACCCACAGGGCGACGAACCGGGAACCCCTAGCATGGGGATGTCAAAACTAGCGCCGAGCCCCGTAGTCTTCACTGGTTTCTTTAGTAACCAGGTACTGCAGGTCGGTCTCAGGATCCTTAACCGGGATGATCCTTATTCCGCCGACCCTGCTCACCTTCTTCACGTTCTCCGGGTATTTCCCCCCGTGAAGGTGGAAGATTTTAACCCTGTGTCCTCTTTTAACGATCTGCTCTAGACAGGGAAGCGCCTCCTCAATGTTCTGCCAGCCGCAATCCGTTATAATGTTTATCAAAACCCTGTTCTCGCTCTCGGAGACGAGCCTCATGATCTCGTTTAGAGGAAGTATCGTCATTCCCCCGAAGTAGAGCGCTAAGGACAATTCCTTCTCAAGCGTCGAGCCCTGCCATTCTACAGAGTAGTAGTCTGTTGAGAAGGCTATTGAAGCTGTTTTCCCACCTATTCTCTCCACGGAAAGCAGGTTGATGAAGGCTGAGGTTGCAGCATTATGGATAACCTCCTGCATGCTTCTGCTGGCGTCTAAAACTATTAGGCTTGAGGGCACGTTGCTTACCGTCATGCTGCTCCCCTTCCCCTTAACCTCGCTCTGCCATTTCACCGTGTTTATTTCAATCCGCAGCCTTCCCTCGTCGAGGCTGGCCTCCAGATCAAGGTCTTCAACCTCGTCCTCAATGTTCCAATCCATGGGGTAGCTGGATATTGCTAGATTCGGCTCAGGCCTCCTGCCCTCCTCAAGATATACGAGCATCGTCCTCCTCGCCCTAGCCCTATACCAGCATACTTTCCAGAAGAGCTCTTCAACCATCTCGTTAGTCAACCCGGTGTACGGCTTGCTTACGCTCGTAGGCAGCCTGGGCTCCTGCCCGCCCTCAGGCTTAGCGCGGCGTATTCCCCCGGCTTCTCCCCTTCTGGTCTTTTTCCCACCCGCCGCTTTACCGCTTTTCCTAATCGTCTTCTTAATCTCCTCAAGCTCAGAGTTCTTCAGCCTCGATTTAACCCAGTACTCGTAAAACCTTCTCGCCTCCTCGCTGTTTTTTATTCCCCCAAGCACCTCGTTAATCTTCTCAATAGTGTTCCTGCTCAAGTCCTCCCTTAAGGGGATGCTCGCGCCCGGGCCGGCAAGCTGCCTCGGTATTTCGGCTTTAACCCTGTTTAAAGAGAGGATGAGCGCCACCAGCCTCACTTTACTAAACCAGTTTCTTTCAGACCTCATAACCATGCTGATTTGCCTAGCCACGTTTTCAACGTTATAGTCGTATTCCCTATGGCTCTTTCTCAAGATGTGCCTGTAGGCTGCCTGAATATACCTTCCAACCCCCCTCTGCGAAGTGTTTAGAAACTGTTCGACGTGATAAGGTGTTTCCCCGAACCTGCTTAAAAGGTAGAAGCAGTCAACGTTCAAGTCGGCGAACAGCAAGACTGAGAAATACGCGGTGCCCCAGTCCTTGCACGCACCGTAAGCCTCCTTCACCAGCTCGTAAGCCGTCCTAATGTCATACGGGCAGTAGTGCAGATGAGCAATCTCATGCCTGATGACGGACCTAAGATATTTTTCACCGTCAACCTTCTTCGGAACCGCCTCCGGAGAAATATGTACTTTTGAATCCACCACGAAAAAGGGTTTGCCACCTTCACCGTCATGCTTCACTTCCAGTTCGCACGGTGGGAAATAGAGTTCACTCCTAACCTGCGCGAAAATCCTTCTTACTTCTTCATCGTCCATCTCTATTCGAGCCCGAGGCCCACCTTCAAGGTTTCCTCCCGGCTGATCCTGCCTTCCCTAACCCATTTCTCCTCTAGGGAAAACAGCTCCTCGGCGAAAACATTATCCTCAGCAGCTATTTCTTTAGCGGTCCTATATAGGCCTGGGCTGAAACCGTTGTAAAGCTCGTTCAGGATGAACCATTGTTTCCTGGATTCTCGTTCAAACATTCTCTCCCTCTCCCTTTCAAGCAACTCGCTGATTTCCTTCAAGGGTTTCTCAGGGTTTAGGAAGCCTGTCCTATGTATGAGAACCCATTTAGCCATCTCGATCACATCCTTCTCCTCAACCTTTCCCTCAAGCCACTTCTTAGCCTTGACGAGTTGAAGCAGGATGAGGGTTGCCCTCTCGCTCGGAGGCTCCTTAACCCTGCTGCAGACGAACCTGGTGAAATGGCAGCCCTCGCACAGGACTGGAAGGGGGACGCTGCTATGCTCCTTACCCCTGACGCACACTTGAAAGTCTCTGACGAGCGTGTTTATGAAGCCGATTAAACCTGGTTCAACCCCGGTTTCCTCAACCTCCCTCCTTATCTCCGCCAGGTCCCCCGGCTCCATGACGCGCGGCATGGATTTTATCAAATCGTAGCCGTAATCATTGTTCAACTCTTGGAGAGCGAATTTTTGGCTCACCGTGAGCGAACTCAGGTAGAGAGCAATGTCAAACCTGTCGTAGAACGGCGGAGGCTGTATGAAAGTCGTCACGTCACCCGGGTTCTCGTTAGCTATGAGAGTATAGTCTTCAACAGTATACTTCTGCCCGTAGGCCCATACTTCTCCGAACTGCATCAAATGATGAATGTTCGCAGTAGTGTAGGGGTTAAGCCTGTTCACCTCATCTATCCCCTTGCCCTGGGCCCGTACGAACTTAGCCCAGAGGACTTTCTCCCTGCCCTTCTTCTCAAGCGAAGGAATATGGAGTCTTCCAACAACCTCCCCTCTCTTCACCTCGGAGGCTCCTGAAATGACGACAAACTCGTCTCCGAAGAGGCCTTTCAAAACAAGCAGCATCAGCGTGGACTTGCCTGTTCCCCTGGGCGCCCTTATCAGCGTTGTGGACTTCCTGTGAAGCAGGTTCAGCAAAAGTATTGAGATTACCTCCTCGTTGCCGATGAACCTTTTAGAAAGCTCTTCTCTCAGCCTTTCCACGAGAGGCCTCTTGCTACTCACGCTAACCATCCCCATGCGGCCGCTGCCAGGGAAACAATTAGGAGTAAAAGCAGTATTCTAAGCCTCAGCATGAGGCTTTTAATCCTCCTCTCCATCCAGTTAATCCTGTCGAGGATGTCGAAAGCAGTACTCCTGTCGAGATAAATGTAGTCTCCAGAAGTCTTGTTCGAATACGCGAACTCCAGGAACCCTGTGAAAGAATACTTGTCTCTCTTAACCTCTTCATCCCAGGAGATCCTCTGCCCCTGCCTCTCAACCTTAATGTTGGTGGACTTCTCCTCTAAAAACTTTCTGAAACTTCTGCTCTCCAAGCTGCATAACCATCGTGCGATGGTTTTTTAAGCATTATCCTGTTTTTTAAGGCTTGAGAAGCCCCAGCTTACGTTTGAAAACGTTTTTAACTTAGCCAAAAGGGTAAACGGTGATGAGAACATCCAGAATACCGGGCTTCTACAATTTAAGCGTGGCGGAGAGGCTGAGCAGGATAGTAGAGTACGCCGGGCTGACGGAGGAGGAGGCTAAACTCCTCTCGAAAGAGGGCAATCTAAGCCTAGAGACCGCTGACAGAATGGTTGAAAACGTGATTGGGACAATGGCTTACCCCTTCTCTGTTGCACTCAACTTCCTCATAGATGGTAAAGAGTATATCGTCCCCATGGTTATAGAGGAAACCTCCGTCGTAGCGGCCGCCAGCAACGCTGCTAAAATGACTAGGGCGAAAGGAGGGATATTCACGGACGCCACAGAGCCCATCATGATAGGGCAGGTGCAACTGACTGGAGTAACCAACCCCCTCACGGCTAAAATGAAGATCCTTGAACACAGGGACGAAATATTGAAGCTTGCCAACGATCAGGATCCTGTTCTCGTAAAGCTCGGCGGAGGCGCTAGAGATGTTGAAGTTAGAGTGGTGGATAGTAACGTGGGCCCAATGGTGATAACGCATCTCCTAGTTGACGTTAGGGATGCGATGGGGGCGAACGCTGTCAACACTATGTGCGAAGCCGTAGCACCCCTGATAGAGAAAATAACCGGTGGAAAAGTATATTTGAGGATAATATCGAACCTTGCCGATAGAAGACTCGTAAGGGCTAGAGCGACGGTTGCCAAAGAGGAGGTCGGCGGCGAGGAGGGTGTCGACGCAATAGTGAAAGCATGGGCTTTCGCAGCAAGCGACCCCTATAGATGCTCAACACATAATAAGGGGATTATGAACGGTGTCATTGCAGTTGCTCTGGCTACTGGGCAGGACCATCGAGCTATAGAGGCGGGTGCCCACGCTTTCGCTGCAAGGACGGGCAAATACCTGCCTTTAACCGTCTGGGAAAAGGATGAGAATGGCGATCTCGCTGGAACGCTGGAGATGCCCATGGCGGTTGGCTTAATAGGCGGGGCAACTAAAACTCACCCTATAGCGAGGATCGCGATTAAAATCCTTGGCGTTAAAACCGCGACGGAATTGGCGAGAGTGATGGGCGCCGTAGGTCTAGCTCAGAATCTTGCAGCCCTTAGAGCGTTGGCGCTCGAGGGGATTCAAGCAGGCCATATGAGGCTTCACGCGCGTAACATAGCGATTATGGCGGGTGCCACGGGAGACCTGATTGAGAAGGTCGCTGAGCAGATGATTAAGGAAAGGAAGATAAGGTTCGATAGGGCCCAGGAGCTCGTCAAGGAATTCACGGAGAAGAAGTGACATCCCCATGCTAGGGTTCCCGGTTCGTCGCCCTGTGGGTTCATCCTACCGGGTTATGGGCTGTGTCAACTCAGCCCCTGCCATCCACATGTAGCGGATGGCTCGCTTCATTATGTTCATCGCTCCGTTGTAGTCTGCGTTGCATGAGTAGTTGCAGCTCTGGCATTTGAAGAGGCTTCCTTTGCGAGTTCCTCTATTTCCGCATTTATGGCATAGCTTCGAAGTGTTCTTCTCATTTACTTTTATTACTTTGATCCCGAGCCATCTAGCCTTGTACTCTATGAGCTTGCTGAGCTTGCGATAGGGGAATCCATTTAGTTTCCTGTTGAACCTCTTGCCCCTATCGCCATCCCTGATCCCCTTTAAGTTCCCCATTGCGATCATCGCATCCGTCTCCAAGGCCTCGTCCACTATCCTCCTGCTTATCTTATGCAGAATATCGTTCACCATCCTTCTTTCCCTATCTCCAATTTTCTTGATCGCGCCGTATGCCCTCTTCATGGCGAGGCTTCTTCTTAGGTAAAAGAAGCGTCCCCTGACCCTCCTCAGCTCCCTGCCGTAAAACTTTGGGACCGGGTTGCTGGAATTGACTGTCGTAGCGACCCACCTTATCCCCATATCTATGGCCAAGACATTCTTCGGGATCCTCTTCTCAACTTTCTTCTCAACGCAAATGTGGATGAACCACTCGTTGCCCCTGCGAATCACCTTGGCCTCCTTAAGCCCCATATCGCCCGTTATGGGCTCATGAGTCCTAATCGGAACCCTTATCCCTCCCCAAACGCCGTAGACGGGTATCTTAAGCAAGTAGGGGCTTTGCTCGATTTCAATTCGGTAGGTGTCGTTCCTCAGCATTAGCGGATACTCCCCCTCCTTCAGCTTCCCGTTCAGCCTCCTCAGAAACCTCTCCGCGGCTTGCTTCGTGGCAGAGTATACCATAGCGGATTTCTCTCCCCTCAGGTAGCGCTGGAAGCTCTCGTACTCGCGCCTAAGGAGTTCCTCTTCCTCCCTCTTAAGCTCAAGTATCTTCGCCTTTATAGTCTTCCTAGCTGTAACATAGTTACTTTTCTCTGATTCTGAAAAAGACATTTAGCACCACCTCCTGGGAGCCGGAGCGATAGCCCTGGCTAACGCTGATACTTAGCGAAAGCCACGCTGGGCCTATACCCGATTAAAAGCGGGTTCCAGCCACTACAAAGCAGGCTAAGAGGTTCTTTCTAAAACTCCCTGTTTCATGCTCCTCCGCAGCTCCCAATTATGTTAAACAGATGGGAGGTATATAGATATTCTGATGGCATATGGATGTCACTCGGATGGAACACGGATGACACACGGCCGCCTTTTTAAATATGCGGAGGGGGCGTTGCAACGGAGTAAAGCATTTCTACCTCTCCGAATGTTAAAAGTAGGCAAATGGGGATGCTGGGACACGTAGTGAGGCTGTTTTCCGCTGTAATCATTGGACTGCTGTTTTCATACCTCGTTTATCGGGCCTTGACCACTCTAGATAGTTTCCTAGCATCGATCCTCTCTCTCGGCCTCATGATGAGCATGCCCCTCACGCTAATCCTGGTTTTCTACAACAGGCTTCGCTGGGGAGCATTTTTCTTCGTGGCCGTCTGGCTCCTCTACGCCTCAGCGGTATGGCTCTACATGCTGGCCGGCTTTTTCACAACAGTCTTTCATGGACAGGCTTGGATACCCGTTTTCATATTAAGCATCGGCGGAATAGCCTTTCTCTTAGTTGTTCTCAGGAGGAGAGGGATAGGCCTCCCGCAGGTATTTCAAGGGAAAGGGGAGAGCTTGAAAGGTGTTAAAGAGATTCAGGAGGTTGCTGAGGAGCCCGTAGAAGGGGTCGTTGAGCCCGAGCCCCAAGAGGAGCCGGATTTCTCCCGAACCATGGAACTCCTGGATGAGGCCCACTGCAGGATCCTTGAAACCCTATTGGAGTCGGGCAGCCCGTATTCGAAGAAGGAGTTAGCCAAGGCTATTGGGGCAACATACAGAAGGGTTCTTAGGGCGGTCGAGGAGCTTGAGAAGCTTGGGCTCGTCGAGGTTAAGGAAGCACCGAGGAGTGCGAGGGGCTCCTCCGTAGTTCATGCCGTCAAGCTATCCCCAGCTGTATCTAGGAGGAGCGAGCTGGCCAAGGAGATGGTTAAGAGGAGGATGGAGGAGCTCGGGGCGGTTAAGGGCAGGGCTAAAACAAGCGCATAAAACCCATCGTTTGCCGTGTGTTATCCGTATGACATCCGTGTTCCATCTGAGTGCCATCCGTGTTACATCGGGATGCTTATGAATGGGGATATCGATGATTGAACGGAATTGATCGAGGAGTTCAGAAGGGTAGTCTACGAGAGGGTTGAGGTGAGCAGCTTTAGGAAGCGCGTTGAGCAAGCCCAGCCTAAGCGAGTTAAGGCCTTCAAAATCCTCGGAAGTACGGTTGTCCTAGGTAAAGACGTTTTCAGCGTTTCGGGGAGGCTTGTTTCAGAGATAAGGCTCAGGTCGGCTGATTACGAGGAGAATAAATCCGAGGTTAAGATGCTTCAAGGCCTTTCGGCAACGGGCTTCGAGGGAATGTTCACGATATCCTATGAGCCCTTCAACTATGAGGTGAGGTTCTCAATAACCTCGAAATCCCCAAGGGAGCTTAGACTCATGGCTTCAAGGCTTAAGGCCTCAATACTGGCAAGCAGTCCCGGAGCTGAGCTCGAATCGCTTAGAGCTTCCATCGATAACGTGCTATGGCCCCTAGGAGGCTTCCCGGTCTCCAGGCGGGAAAACAGGTTGATCCTGCTTAGGGGTAAGGAAGTCTCAGCAGCATCATTCCTGTTAATTAAGCTGAAAGAGGAGATGATTAGCCTTCTCGAGGATGGCCTTGAGAACGCCTTAAGGTCCTCTGCGGAATCAGGATGTTCGTTCAGGTTCTGCGTCCCGGTCAAATCATGCAGAGGATTCGCCCACCTTCTAAACACATGGGTAAAGAAGAAGGATATTCTATCCAGATATTCCAAGGCCTACAGGGAGCTTAGGGAGAATGGGCTTTTTAACAGCAGGGGCGAGCTCATAGGCGTTGACCTAAGTAAGTCAACTAAGCTTGAGCTTCTCCGCTCTCAGTACGAGAGGCTTAACGGACAAACGGGATGTTGGACATGCTCTCCGATAATAGTAGTGATAGGAACTCCCGAGAGGGACCCTAGGCAGGCTTGTGAAAAACAGAGGGAGTACGTTGAAGCTGTCAAGGCATCTTTCTCATCATCCTACAGGGTTAAGATCGAGGAGGCTGGGTGGCTGAACCTAGGGGAGGTAGCGAGAAGCATACTCGTCAGGGGGATAACGAGCTTGAACAAACTTCATGTAACCGGCGATGAGTTATCTTGTTTCATAAGCTTTCCCAAGCCAATAACGCCAAGCATATCCTACATGCCGAAGAAGATCGTTGAATTCGGAGCCTTCGACCCGGCTGAGCTCAGGAGGAATGGTATACTCCTAGGATACTATGAATCCATGAGAAAGAGGTTTGGGGTCAGAATAGGGATAGAAGACCTTCCCCTACATTTAGCTATATTCGGCGTCCCGGGCTCAGGGAAGAGCACTCTAACAAAGGCACTTCTGAGGAGATACAGGGAGCTAGGAGGTTTTGCGATGGTCTTCGACAGGCATGGAGAGTACGTTGACGAATTCGATAATGCCCTAGTCCTCAATACGGATAATGCCAGGATAAACCTCCTAGACCACCACGGTGACCCGGAGGGCCATGCTAAGATCCTGGGCGAGGTCTTCGCGATGGCTTGGCCGGATGAGTTCGGGCCGTTGGTTTCACACGTTTTCAGGAAGATGTACCTGAAGTACATTAAAGGAGTCAGCCACCCCGATTTCCTGGAATTCGTAGAATTCCTCGAGAAGGACGCCAACTCGGAGGACCTGACGTTCCTTCGCTCCGGAAAGGCTAGGGATAAGCTGTTCTCGCTAGTGGGGAGGCTTAGCGAGCTAGCCCAGGGGAGCATTGGAAAGGTGTTCGACACGGTTGGGGGGCAAGGGGGCGTGATGGAGAGGCTGCTCTCGGGCATGGTCGTCTTCGATTTAAGCGGCATGGATACGGATAGGGATGCGAACATACTTACATGGTTGATGCTGAAGCGAATCTACGATTATAGAAGGAAGAAGCCCAACAGGGGTTTGCCGCACGTTATAGTCTGCGAGGAGGCTCATAACATCGCTCCAGCTAGGTTTGAGGGCCAGGAGACCATAGTTGAGAAGATGCTTAAGGAGATGAGGAAGTTCGGCGAGTCTGTTTGGCTTATAGATCAGAGACCATTAACGGTGTCGAGGGATGTCTTGGGATTATGTGGGACCATAGTCTGCCTGAGGCTACAATACTCGAGCGACGTTGAGAAGACCGGGGACACGATGCACCTGAACGAAGAGCAGAGGCTGAGGCTGCAGGAACTCGAGTTGGGGGAGGCGATAGCATTGCTGCCGAGAATGAAGACTGCGATACCAATCACCGTCCAGCTGTAGCGTGCTCAACCATGCTCGGGCTAAAGCCCCGAGAGCGGCTGGATTGGGCTCCATGAGTTAATCGTAGAATGTTTATGAGTTCAGCCGATGGTACATACGCATCGTTAGCGGGGAATAATTTAAGACCATTATTTTCCTAACTTCCGCTTTTGGCATATGCTAAAACGTTAAAGCCTAGTTTTCAAAGCCTAGTTTAAAAGTCTTCAGTAACATCCTTCAGCAGCGTTAAGCAAGTGTTCGAATTTCTGTACACGCTGTTCGCAACAATACTGTTAAAAACAGGTGGGGGCAAATAGCAGGATGGGGTTCGAAAATGGAGGAAATGTTAAGCAGGAAATGGTTGCTCGTGCTCAGCGTGGTTTTCGTCGCAACCATCGGCGTAAACCTGGCTCTACTAGTCGGAATATATCCGGTGCTCATCAGCCAGCGGGCAGGCTCTGAGAACCGCTTCAACACGGTTGAAGAAGGCTTTAAAACCTGGGGCACCGCCGGCCTGCTGGACACCGGCCAGGCTGAGCAGCGGGCGAAGACGATAAGCGTAACCGGCACCGGCGTGGTTAAGGCTAAGCCTGACAGGGCGGTTTTAAGCCTCAGCGTGGTTACGCAGGCGGAAAGCGCGGGGGAAGCGATCTCTGAGAACGCGGGTAAAATGGACAGCGTCGTAAAAGCCGTCAGGAGCATGGGGATTCTGGAGAACCAGACGGAAACATCCGCGTACAGTCTGACCCCTATTTGGGATTATCCTAAGGAAGGCGTCTCGCCCAGAATAGTTGGCTACACGTGTTCCAACACTATTAGGGTCACGGTTAAGGATTTGAACAAGGTGGGGGAGGTGATTGACGCAGCGGTTAAGGCTGGTGCAAACCAGGTTTCCTCGCTTCAATTCACGATTTCCGACGAGGCAATGCGTCAACTCGGGTTGAATGCTTTGAGCCTTGCTGTGAAAGACGCCTCCTCTAAAGCCAGCACGATAGCTGCCGCAGCCGGAGTAACGCTGGTCGGCCCGGTTTCAATAAGCCTCTCCGGATACTCTCCGTATTTTAGAAGCTACGCTTTTGAATCCGTGATGGGAAGCGTTGCGACGCCGATAATTTCACCGGAGGAGGTCAGCGTAACCGTGAGCGTTTCAGCGGTTTACGAGTTTAATTGACATTCCCCCGGTTGAAGCCGGTGGGATTCCCGGTTCGTCGCCCTCAGGGCTCATCCCCTCGAGTTATAGCGCGCGCCCTATGGCCATTAGGAGGCTTACCACTCTCGAAGCATAAGAATGCTTTAAGCCTGTTTAGGGGACGGAAGATCTCGGCAGCCTCATCCCTATTCATGAGGTTAGAAGATGCTCTCGAACTTCCTGAGGATGCTCTTGAGAATGCTTTAAGGTCCTCCGAAGAATCCGGTTGCTCGCTCAGGTTCTGCATCCCAGTTAAGTCTTGCAAGGGAATTTTCCATGCTTTAAGCCTGTGGGCCAGAAGGAAAATTATCTCTTCGCAGTACTCTAGGGCTTACAGGATGTTGAGGGGAAAGGGACTCTACAACAGCAGAGGGGAGCTCATAGGCTACGACCTTGGGAAATCCGCCGAACTCGAAAGGCTTCCGGGATACGAGAAGCTCGACGGTAAAGCTGGATGCGGAAATGCTCCCCTACAATCGTCGTGATAGGCCCTTCAGCAAAAAGCCCTGAACGAGCACTTGCTTAAAGCATGGTATGAGGTTTTACTAAGTGTTTTACAGCACTGACTATAGACAATGAAAGCTTTAGTGCGCGATTCTTCGACCATTCTACGTGGGAAAATCTAGGATGATTGGTAAAAGTTTAAGACCTTTTTAAACAATTAGTCAGCGTGCTGCTTGTTGAGCGAGGAGGAGCTAGAGTATAAGCTGCGCGGCAAGACTCTTCAGGTCTACCTCTACCTGATAAGGTCCGGCGGGGACGATAGCTACGGCGTGAGGGAGGTTCAGAGGGCACTTGGCTTCAAGAGCCCGAGCATAGCGTCATACCATCTTGAAAAGCTGAGGGAACTGGGTCTGCTCGTTAAGGATGAGAAGGGGGATTATCGCGTCGCTAAAGAGGTCAACATAGGGTTGTTTAAGCTCTACATTAAGATAGGGGAGCTTAGAATGCCGAGGTTCCTACTGTACGCTTGCTTCATAACCAGCATGGTGGCGACATACCTGCTGGCTTATCCTCAGACGTTCAGCCCACATAATCTTTTCGCGCTACTGGTAAGCTTCTCCTCGCTCACAATACTCTGGGGCGAGACCCTCCTGATAATGAGGGAAACAAGGTCTAAAACCTTGAAAAAATAGCTTTTTCAACAGGAACCTGATGTGCAGGCCTGCCAATAGGCTTGAAGAGAGTGTTTTAATCCTTGGAGCCGTCATGGCGAGGCATGCAGGCAGTCTCCAATCCGCGTTTCAACAGGAAACCATTAATATGGGAAGCAAGGGTCCCGTACGGGTGAACAGGATGCCGAAGAAACACTACGGTTTCCAATCGGCAGAAGTATCCTCCCCAGACGGGCAGATCCTTGTGAAAATAACCATTAGGGAGAGAATCGAGCCATATCCCTCTGGTAGGCGCCTCTACTACTCCATCTCTTTCAAGGGAAGGGAGATACTGGTTGACTCTCCGCTGGCCATGGATTTTAAGGACGCGCCGCCCCTCGCCGGGAACCTTGTTTTAACCAGGAGGGAGGAGAAGACTATTAGCGAGAAATGGCAGGCGGTGCACGGCAAGTGCAAGAGCGTCCTTAACCTGTGCAACGAGCTGCACCTTTGGCTTAAGGAGGAAGAGGAGCCGGGTAGGAGGCTGGAGCTTTTTTTCCGCGCGTACAATGACGGTGTTGCATTCCGCTATTTTCTCCCGAGGCAACCGGGCATGAAGAGCTTCAAACTTGCTAATGAGCGCTCAGAATTTCACTTCGCGTCAAACCATACTGTTTGGGCAGCCGACTATAGATCGTACATCTCGCCCCAGGAAGCCCTTTTCGAGAAGAAGACTCTCAGCCAAATAACGCCTTCCTCAATAATAGGACTACCCTTGCTTGTTAAAGTCGACGAATCCAGATGGGTTGCAATCACTGAGGCAAACATAACAGACTGGGCTGGAATGTATCTTACCGGGACGGGTGTCAAACCCTATGCTCTCGTCTCAAGCCTCGCCCCTAGGCTAGACGAGCCCGGAGTACTGGTCGGCTCAAACACTCCCCACTACTCGCCGTGGAGAGTAGTGATGATAGGCCAGAGCCCCGGAGACCTGATCGAGTCAAACATCATACTGAATCTTAATGAGCCATGCGTAATCAGAGACACGTCTTGGATAAAACCGGGTAAGGCTGCTTGGGACTGGTGGTGCGGAGGATATATTCCCGACGCGAAGTTTAAAGTCGGCATGAACACCGAGACCATGAAGTACTTCATAGAGTTCGCCGCAGAAATGGGTTTCGAGTACATGATTGTCGACGCCGGCTGGTATGGAGAACCTAACAAGCCTGAGGCGGATGTCACTAAACCTATTCCTGAGCTGAATATTCGTGAGCTCATCAGGTTCGCTGGAGAAAGAAACATTAGGATTATAATCTGGCTCCACTGGAGGGATGTTGAGGAAAAGATTGAGGAAGCCTTCCAGCTTTACGAGAAATGGGGTATAGCAGGGGTCAAGATAGACTTTATGGATCGCGACGACCAGGAGATGGTTAACTTCTACCACAGGGTTGTTAAGAAGGCTGCTGAACACCGTCTTCTCGTAGAATTCCACGGCGCTTACAAGCCGGATGGCTTACGCAGAACCTATCCGAACCTAATAACCCGCGAGGGCGTTTTAGGAAACGAGTATTGTAAATGGTCAACGCTAGTCACCCCAGAGCACACCGTGACAATACCCTTCACGAGGATGCTTGCTGGACCTATGGACTTTACGCCAGGAGGCTTTCGTCACACGACCAAGGCGACTTTTAGACCTCAGAACAGGGGCCCGTTCGTAATGGGTACGAGGTGTCACCAGCTTGCTATGTTCGTTGTCTACGAGAGCCCGCTGCAAGTCGTTTGCGACTCACCCTACAATTACCGGGGGCAACCCGGCCTAGAGTTTCTCAAGATAGTTCCAACTACATGGGATGAGACCAAGTTTCTGAACGGCGAGGTTGGGGAATACATAACCATCGCTAGGAGAAACGGTTCAGACTGGTTCATCGGAAGCATGACGAATTGGAATCCTAGGGAAATAGAAATACCGTTGGGATTCCTGGGAGATGAAAAGTATGTTGCCCACGTTTTTGAAGATGCTCCGGATGCGGATGATTTCCCTAATAGGGTTTGCGAGAAGAGGCTTGAGGTAACGTCTAAAGACATCTTGGTGGCGAGAATGGCTTCCGGCGGAGGCTATGTGGCCCACATACTGCGTGATGAAGATCGATGAAAAATTTTATGAGAGAGTTCGCTCGAATAGCGCGGGCTGCGCCCCCAGCTGCCGCCGTTAAGCTTCTCCTCCAGATAATCTGTTTATAAATGTTGCCATTTTTATTAAACTTGGGAAAAAATTAAATAATGTTTAACGGTTCTCAAACGGTTCCTGAGATCATGGTTAAGGTAAACTATCATATTCACAGTACGTATAGCGACGGCCGAGCTACCATAATGCAGTATGCTGAGGAAGCGGTTAGAAAGGGTTTTCACGAGATCGCCTTTACTGAACACTTGGCTATACGGCCAGGGTCGATGAAAAAACTGTATTACTCTATAGATGCTTCTAAGATAGAGGATTATGTTGAGGATGTTAAAGGGGCAGGGAGGAGTTTTAAAGGCTTAAAGGTTAAGGCTGGTTTAGAAGTCGACTACTTCCCAGGCTCGGGATCACTGCTTAAAGATATCTTGGGGAGTAACGATTTGGATTTCACTATGGTAAGCATCCATTGGATAGGCGAGTTTTGCCTAGACTGTGTCAAGTATAAGAAGGCTTTCGAGATCGCTGTTAAAGAAGAGGGTTTCGACAAGTTCTACTCGAAATATTTGAGGCTTCTTGGGGAAGCTGTGGAGTCAGGATTGTTCAACGTTATCGCGCATTTCGACATCGCTAGGAACTGGGGTTTCAAAACCTCCAGTGATTTTAAGATGGATGAGCTCAAGATCTTGGAGAATGCAAGTAAGCTGGGAATGGCTGTCGAGGTTTCCAGCAAGGGTTTGAGAAACCCCATTAACGAGCCATATCCTGCTAGAAGGATTTTAGAATACTGCAGTCCTCTCCGCATACCGATAACACTGGGTACTGATGCTCACAGGTTGAATGAGATTGATGCAAACTATGATTCTATAGTTGAGTATGCCAGGTCTGCAGGCTACTCAGAGTTAGCCGTGTTCAGTAGGGGGAAGCTGACCCTCGTTTCCCTTTAGGCTTCTCCGAACCATTTGCCTAAGCCGCCTTCCGTCTTTCTAACCCTGAATTCTTCAGCCTCCTTAAGAACTTCCTTGTAACCCGGATATTTGATTCTAATGATTGCCTCGTCTAGGCTTAGCCATTCGAAGCCCTCATGCTCCCAGGATATTGAAACATTTTTCTCTAAGGCTTCTCCGAGAAACAGGATCAGCGTTTTGCTGACAAGCGTACCGTTATCCCTCCTATAATAGTAGTTTAAAACCTTCCTGAACCCAGGTATGACTCTAATTTTATCTATCCCGCTTTCCTCCTTCAATTCTCTCAACGCTGCTGCAAGCTCGTCCTCAGCCTCCTCTATATTGCCCTTCGGAAAATCAAGCCTTCCTCCGACTTTTAGAAACAGGTATTTCACTTCACTATTTTCCTTTGTAAAAACAATGAAGCCGGCTGACTTCTCTTTCATCAGGGGGCTGGACAATAAGCTTTAACCCAGGCTTCTCTTTATAAGTGTTTTCGGAAAAAACTTATTTAAAGCCCCTGCATTATGTAGAACGATGAGTCTTGGAGAAGGAAGAGCTTTTGAAAATGCTCAACCATGCGCTTGAACTCGAGCACGCGGCTTATGTACAATACCTCAGCCATGCTGAGCTTATAGATGGTGATAACGCTGAACCGTTGATAGAGAGGCTTAAAGAAATCGCGAACGATGAGAAAACCCATCAGGAGAAGTTCAGGTCCCTGATAGGCATGCTAGGGGGAACACCCAGCATGGGCATTGCAGAAACCCATCCGGCTAAAACCGTTAGGGAAATACTTGAGCAGAATCTGAAGGACGAGAAAGAGGCTGTTGACACTTACAGGAAGATATATGGGGCGATAGTCGGGGGAAGAGGCAGAGGATACTATGATATGCTTCTTGAACATGAGGTTAGACACATAATAATGGATGAGCAGGAGCACATTACAGAGCTAGAACTATTGCTTGGAAAGTCGGGCGAAAGCTATTAAAACGTTTTCGTTTTTTCTTTTTTTTAAAAAAACGCGTTAAAATACCCATCTATAGCTATCTTCCTCCTTAACCATGTTCTTCAATGCCTCCCTGTCTGTAATCTCCTTGGCTGGTTTCATCAGAATTTCCTCCTCTTCAGGTGAAATGAAGAAGTTCGCCAAGTATGTTTTCCCATTCAAGTATCTTAAACGTCCCTTGACTTTTTCAGCTATCCTGTTGTCAACCTCCTTGAACTCTTCAGGGAGTATTCTAAGCCCATCCCGAGGTTTCAAACCCATTACGAAACCCCAGTCGTCGCAGAAGCTTTTAACGTAGACGTGCAGAGGAATCGAGTTTCCAAAAACCCTTTTAACGGTCCAGAATATTCTCCTAAACTGACGACTCTGGAACGCGGTTGCCTGAGTTATGAAAGTGCCTCCGGGCTTCAGGGCATCTTGAACCATTCTGTAAAACTCCTTGGAGTAGAGTAGAACAGACGGGCCACCCTCCACCGGGTCAGTTAAATCAATTATTATTGAATCATAATAATTCTTCTTTCGCGATATGAATTTCCTCGCATCAGTAAGGTGAATCTTAACCCTCCGGCTCTTCAAGGATCCTTTGTTTAAGCGTTGAAGGTATTTTTCAGACACTTCAACAACCCTCCCATCTATGTCTACAAGATCCACGTGCTCAACCTCCCTGTATTTTAAAACCTCTCTGAGCGCGCATCCGTCTCCTCCCCCGAGTATGGCTATGCGCCTCCGGTCTTCAGCGTTTAGAAGCGGCGTGTGTACAAGCGTCTCATGATACCTGTATTCATCGTACTCGGCAACCTGAATAAGGCCATCGAGCAACAGGCATAATCCGAATTCAGGTGACTCCAGCACCTCCAGGGTTTGAAACCTTGTTCTCTCAGCAAGCAGGATTTTGCTGACTCTGAAGAGAAAGTAGTTGTTAAAAAGGTCGAGTGTTAAGTATCTTGTTCTCGTTAACCTGGACATGTTCTAACACTCCTCGTCTAAGCTCCTTGTACATTACTCTTTTAGCTTTTAGAGCCCTGCTGACATGTTTGAGAGCCAGCCTCGGCATGCTTCTGTTTCCACACGTGAAGATGTCTATGGCTGCATAGCCATACTCCGGCCAAGTGTGGATGGCTATGTGCGACTCCGCTATGACCACAACCCCTGAGACTCCTTGGGGTGTGAACTTATGGAACCTGCAGTCGATTATCCGTGTCTCCGCCTTCTCAGCGGCCTCTACGACGGTTTTCCTAACATATTCTAAGTCGTCTAGCAGTTCTTCATCGCAACGGTACAGATCCGCTATTATTTGCTTACCTAAATACATTATTCTACTCATTTCTGATTTTTTCAAGTTAGTGTATATTAAAACAATTTAAATTTTACGGTTAGACATTAAAAACAAAGTTAAAACGGTTTTTCTTGCTGAAAACTGATTTGAAATAAAAATTGTAGTCGAATGATGAGCAATGTTTTTTATAGTCTATTTTTCAGCTTCAAAAAGCTTTTTTCTTCATTTTTTAATTTTTTAAAAAGCTCAACGCGTTTTTTCAAGTCTTTTTCCGCAACAATTCCGCCGAAAATAAAGTCTAGTAGAAGTTTTTCAAAAGCAGATCTAAATACCTGTAGCCACCGTCAGGCAATACTGTAACAATACTCCCGCCCTTGAAATCCCCGGCTACTTTCAAACAGGCTGAAACATTCGCCCCAGAAGATACTCCGCACAGCAATCCTTCAATCCTAGCCAGCTGAAGAGTTGTCTGAATAGCCTCCTCGTCGCTCACCAGCATCACCCCGTCGACAAGGCCCAGGTTATCCCTGAGGATCTTTGAGACAAAGCCCTCTCCAATGCCTTCTATCACATGCGGTATCCCAGCTATCTTCGAAGCTCCTCTTCCGTAAAACATGTTGTAGAGCGCCGGGGAATTCTCAGGCTCGACGGCGATTAAACGCATATTGGGGTACTTCTCCTTCAAAGCCTTTCCCACCCCTATAAGCGTCCCACCGGTTCCCACTCCGGCGACGAAGGCGTCGATCCTCTCATCCAGCTGCCTCAGTATTTCCATACCTGTGCCCTCGTAATGGGCCTTAACATTATCCTCGTTTGAAAACTGGTTGACTAGGAAACCACCGGTCTTTTCAGCTATTTCACCCGCCTTTCTGACCACGCTCTCCATACCCTCCTTCTCAGGAACCAAAACTATCTTAGCGTTTAACGTGTGCATCATCTGCCGCTTAGCCTTAGCAGTGTTATCCGGCATCACGAGGATTGCGTTATAGCCTTTAACTGCAGCAACCATCGCAATAGAGATCCCCGTGTTCCCGCTAGTGGCCTCAACTATTGTTGAACCGGGTTTCAGAAGCCCCTTCTTCTCCGCAGACTCTATAATGTACAGGGCTATCCTGTCCTTTATGCTTCCACTCGGATTTAGAAACTCGAGTTTCGCAAAAATGTTTACGCCTGCTTTTTCAGAAATCTTGTTCAGCCTCACTAATGGTGTTTCCCCTATTGCGTTAAGGACGCTGGAGGCTACTCTGTTTCTCTCCAAGCCTCGGCTAAAAACCAGTTGATACGCTTATAAACTCTTGCAACTGTTGTTAAGGAGCAGTGTTAATGCAGTTGAAGCATAGCGGGCTCCCTGAGAAAATAAAAGACATCTCTGCACTTAACCAGGGGATTGGGAAGGATTTCTGTAATAGGCTTGTGTTCTAGGATACGCGTGCGGTCCCCCTGAACAGGATTATCGTCCTTCCGTTTTCAACGCCGGAAGCGCCTAAACCCCTTAAAGCATACAGTCCGCCTCCCATCCAGAAGTAACGTATGTGAAGAACCATGCTTGAACCATCGTTGCATCTGAGTCTGAGAATTATAGTGCTTCTCTTGTATAACACTACGCCCCGGGCTTCTGCAACATCATAGGTTGTTCCACCGATTACAACGCTTCCCTCAACCGCTTCTACAGGGATAAAGTTCTCTCGTCTCTCTCCAAGCTTCAAGGCTAGACTCAGACCCAGTTCCCTCTTTTCCCTCTCTCCATCAGTTTTTCTTACAGCTATTCCCTTTGCATTCACAGAGACTGTTGATTTCCCCCTTATCGGTGTCTGCTCTTGAGGCTCGCCGCTGATTCTTAAGAACAGCATTGTCGAGACCAGTATCGCTAATAAGCTTGCTAGCGCCAGCAGTTTGAACCCGGTCATGTTTCTCATGCTCATCACCTCCGTTTAAAGCGTTTTCCCTCTGATTTTTATATGTGAGGCATGATTCGTATGGATGAATCATCCATAAACTTAAAAAGCGTTAAAAAGCGTATGCTTCGAAGAAGCTTGGACGGTTTACCGCTAATATCAATTCTAACCGAGCCGGTGAGTGCAGTGATAAGCTTTGCCATAGCCTATTACGCGTATAAAAGCTTTAGAATGTCTTCAATAAGAAGACTTTTTCTGCTGCATTTAGGGTTTGTAATACTTGGAGTAGCCCTCTTGCTTCGCTTCGTAACCTTCACCTTCCTCCTGTCGCTGCGTTTTTCTGAACAGAATGTTCAAGCTATACGGGGAATCGTTTCTCTAGGAGGATTCGTTTTCTCCTCGCTGCAGCTGGTCGCCTATATTCTTTTCTCAGCCTCGTACACCTCGCAACCTGAATCCGCAAACGAGAATGGCAAAATACTGGCCGTCCTACCAGGTTTCTACCTTATATTTTTCAACCCTTTTCTAGAACTGTTGTCTCTCGCGATAATCGGCTACGTCGTGGCCCGTGCGCTTATTCTCTTCATTTATAAAAGCAGCGGCAATTCGCTTCTAGTCCTGCTCGGCTTTGCATGTTTCTTCGCGAGCCACCTGTTCTTTCTTTTCACGGCGATTGAAGAAAGCCTCTTGTTCCTGGGTCAGGTTGTTCAGCTTTTCGGATTCATATTCTTTCTAGTGATGTTGACACGGGTGACTAGGACGGGTTGACTGCTTCAAAAGAGTACCGTTCTAAAGCACGCATCTACTTCGACATATTGAACCAGATAGTTAGCGAAGGCGGTAGGGCTGGACCCACACGCATTCTTTACGGTGCAAACTTGTCGCATGACCGTTTGACTAAGCACTTAGCCCAGCTCATAAGCCTAGGGTTGGTTGTTGAGGAGAAGGAGGGGGACAGGGTATTCTATTCTTTAACTGAAAAAGGGATGGCTTTTATCCAAGAGTTTCGCCGGATACAGGCTTTCGCTAAAGCCTTCGGAATACCTATTTGACAGCCTTACAGCATCCAAATCGACTCTTCTTAGCGTTAAGCATGGAAAGATTTATGAGTGTAACCGGGGGTTTTAATATTGCGGATGGAGACTATTGCCAGGATTAATGAGCCGCTTCACGGTTATGTTCAGGAGATAGTGCTTATCCCTGTGAGCAAGCTTAAGGTTATAGAGGTTCAGAGAAAACCCTCCGCTCCTCACGTTAAGAGGCTTAAAAGCTCGATTAAGAAGATAGGTTTCACCATACCGCTGATAGTTGTCAGAAGGGGGGAAGAAAACATAATAATAGATGGTCAACACAGGTTTCTGGCGGCGAAGGAGCTTGGAATAAAAGAATTGCCTGCGATAGTAATACCTGAAAAGTATGCTCACAACCTGATGGAGCTGAACGTTGAGAAACAGATGTCTCTGAGGGAGAGAGCGTACGTTGCGCTTAATGTTTACAGGATGTATTTGAATGAAACCCCTTCTATGAAGGAGGATGATGGAAGGATAATGGATTCAATAGAGTATGCATACTATGTTACGCTTGGAATAGCCTATGAGAAGAAGCCGAGGGTATCCGGATCACCCTATGAGGCATTGTTGAAGAAGGTAGATGGTTTTCTTTCAAAGCCGTTGAGGGACGCTGTCGTGGAAAGGGAGAGGAGGGCGGAAGTCATAATAGAGACGGATGGCTTAACCAGGGAGGTTGTTAAGAAAGTCAAGGAATTAGGGGTGGAACACGAATTCCTATATAACGAGGTCGTGTCTTTCTGCAACCCTATGAAGAGGAAGAAGAAGGTTTCACAGAGCTTCGACAATATTTTCAGCGCGCTGCAAAAGAACCTAAAGGACTTGGCTCAAAACCCTGAGAAAATTTTAAAGAAGTAACTGAAAAAATTTACCATATTCGGCGAGAAAGCACATGTCCTTCAGGAATGGTGATAATGCCATTAAACTTTTGGACATTTCTCCACTAAAAGCCTTTCCCCGTATCCATTGAGTATGATCAGAATAAGAATGAATATTACTACCTATTTATCTATATAGTTGGGAACTGCGTGAAGTGTCAAGGTTTAGTGACCATTCTCACCGTGGCTAAGAGTAGCACAATGCCCAGCAACATCTTAAGAAGACCTTCGCTAGCCACGGTTACGAAACTGGCTCCAACATATGATCCCAAGACTGAAGCGAAGCCCATGGTTAATCCAATGGCAATGCCATAGTTGTTCAGGTGGCCTATGCGCCAATGCTTTATGAAGCTGGCCAATATGGTTGGGATGGAAACCAGCAGGCTTAATGTACCCGCTATTTTCACCGGGAAACCAAAGAAGTAGATGAGAGCTGGGATCCTGTACTCTCCTCCAGCAACTCCCAGCAGGCCTGAAACAACCCCGATTAGAAGGCCAACGAGCATCGAGAAGGCGATTTCCATAAGATATGGGAATGAAACGCTTGATGGGGGCAATTCGACAAACTGGTCAAAAATCATCCTCAACCCTACTGCAATCAACAGCACTATTAGAAACTTCCTTAACAGGCTTTCATTTAGCCTTCCAGCCAGATGTGCACCAATATATCCTCCCAAGATTGAGCCGGAAGACATGAATAACGCGATATTGATCGCGTTAGGAGTGATTAGGCCGGTCCGGTACCTCACGATAAATGAGACGGAGACGGTTAAAAGCCCTATCAACAGGTTTATAGTGATTGAAAGCAGGACCGGCAGATCCAGCAGGTAGAGCAAGACGGGTATTCTGAACTCCCCGCCTCCTACGCCAAGGAGTCCTGATGCTAAACCAATCGAAAAACCGGAAAAAACGGAGACAAAAAGTTTGCCTATGTTAAAACGTTGAACCGTGCTCTCGAAAGCATTGCCCGTCATTATTAATGCTTTCAAACCGGCTGACTTTGCATTTAAATAGTTTAAGTTCCTCAGTCAAGCTACTCTAAGGTTATTCTTCCTGAAACCGTTGCGAAAACATTCTTAGAATAGTGTAAGACCGGTTGAAAGTCGAGTTTTTCAACATGCTCTTTCAAGACTCTTCCAACAACCAGCCAGTGGTCTCCGAACTCTTTGAACAGTTCCACTCTGCACTCCAGCTGGACAGGCATGTTTCTCACGAGGGGTGGCTTAACAGTCTCAGCCTTCTCAGTCTCCAATCCTAGGAGGGCAAACTTATCGACTTCCCTCCCGGACCTTGTGCCGCAGGCCCACACCATATCGATCATATCTCTCGAAGGAATGGCTAAAATGAATTCGGTAACCTCCCTCAGATTCTCAAAGGTTTTCCTTCTGGGGGAAACGGCAAAAGCAACATATTTCGGTTCAAAGCTTATAGGCATCAAGAATGAGAATGCCGCAATATCCGGCTCACCCTTAGAATCGCAAGTAATAACTAGTCCCGTCACCCTTGGAAAGATCATCTCGCTTATTCTAGCCATGTATCGAGATCGTAGAAAGTATTGTTAACCTTTTCCCTCGAGCATCCAATATTAGGGAGCTAAAATCCCGTTTTTGTAGTAACCGTATTGCAACACTGTTGAGAAGGTTAGTTAACATATTCTTAAAGACGATTAAAATAGGGAGGCTTCTCCCTTTATCCATAGTCTCGTTTTAAATTATTTATGAATCTGGAAAAAGAAGCCATTTCTAGAGAGGAATTAACTTTACAACCTTATTATCGATCCTTGTTTTATCCTCGTAATCCCAAGTGATTATTTCTCAGAAAAATTAACGCCGCCTAGCCAGAAATTAAAAGCAAGATTTACTAACTTTTTCTCTCAAGGATCTCCCTGATTCTCTTAAGCTCGTCTAGGATCCGTTGTTCTAAATCTTCTTGCGGAGCGAATCCTGACTCAGTCTCCACAGCCATCGGCCGAAGCCTTCCAACCATGTTAAGCATGAAGCTCTTCACTTCTTCAACGTTCTTAATACCCTGAAGAATGGCTTCCGCAACCCCGTGGCTTCCGGGAGCAACATGGTAACCAGCAGTTTGAATGCGAAGCTCCCATAACCCTAGCATCCTGGAGACGGGGCCTTGTCGAATGTCAACATTAGTTATACGGTTGTAGGGGACTATGCTCTTATGCTTCCACCAAACCCCCTTTTCAACGATTATTTCACTCTCCGTAAAGGTGTAGAACAGGGATAGATAATACAGGTTTATCCAAATGATCGAGGGGACAAGGATTAGGAGGCATATGATTGCGAGAATGAATATAACCATCGCGAGAACCCCCAAGTTAAGGGTAGGAGGAGAGAGGATTGTTAAAACGCTCATGAGGCATAGCGGAAAAATGAGAACCAGCCCTAAACCAGTTAGAAGGTAGATGTATTGAAGCGTCTTGAAAGACGGGTCTGGTTTAAACTTCTCGCCAATTCTAACAGTCATTCACTTCAGTAATCATGCAGGGGAATATAAGACTTTTTCAGATGATGCTGCAAATAAGGTTGGTGTTTTTAGAAAATACTATTTTTCCTCGCGTCTCGTGGAAACGATGTAGGAAAGTATTACGAATACTGTTGGATATAGTATCAGGACCATTAGGGATATGGGGTATTGTGAAGACAGTTTAAGCAGGTCGAAGACATCCTGCTTGCTAGCCTTAGCGGGAACAGGGCCTGTTAAAGTGCTGTAGTGATTATTGATTGAGAAGATCTGCGTCATGTAGTTTAGCTCAACGTATTTTTTTCCCAGTAATCGCTCTCCAGGCTGAAAGAGGCGAAGGAGGGTATACCCAGCATCATGAAGGCGATCATCACGGATATTAAAGGCACTATTATGGTAAAAAACGCCCAGAGCGCTATGCTTGCTATGGGCGAGTGACCCGATTTATTTAGGATCGTGGAGAAGAAAAGCGAGACGGAGTAGTATGCGAACGCGAAAATCAGTGAGAATATTGAGAATAACGTTAGCCTGGTGAGATCGTCTAAGTCTATGTTTAGGCCGTATACTTAAGGTTCTCCAAGGCAGTCATGTCGTCGTAGAACTCGAAGCCTTCTGGCAGCAGCCCCACCTTCCTCCTTATCTCCAATGATTCGCGAAGCACATCATGTCCTAAAACCCTAGCCACGCCCCTCGTCGGCAGAGTTAAGCCCATCAGTATCGCTATCAGCGTTGATTTCCCAGCTCCATTCGGGCCGAAGAGCCCGTGTATGCTGCCTTTAGGAATCTTAAGGTTAACGTTGTCCAGGGCTGTCACCGGAGGGGTGCCCTTGAATATCTTTACAAGGTTTTCATATTCTATTACAAAGCTCATGCCTCCCGCCTTCCCTGTTTCTGAATATTTAGAGGGTGAGAGTTAAAAAGATTCCAGCGTAGCCTTCTTTATGGGGAATACTCCGTATTCAGTTCAAAGAAACGTGGAGGAATATTGTTAGCGTCGGTGCTGGTTTACTCGGTCTGAGGGTTTTCCTCTTTGCTTAAGCCTTCCTAAAAGATTGAGGTTCATGAAAACCCTATTTTAAACCTCAGCCCCTACTTCTCTGAAACCGTTCTCAACATACTGGAGGCCTCTCCGAAGCATTTTGAAAACCTTCTTACCGGCCTCGACGCCTGTTTCACTCACAAGCCCCCTCTTTATCAGTATGCTCATGTACTGCCTAGGGTTTTCAAGCCCGCTTAGCCTAGCCTCCTCCTTAAGCTTCTCAACATCCTCGTAAGTAAAATCCCTCTTCTCAACCATGTAAAGATAGTAGCCGATCAACAGTATCTTCTCATACCCCTTCAACATATCTGGCTCCCTTCCGATCCTCTTAGCCTCCTCGGCGAGAAACTCGGTGAAGGTGATGCCCTGTGGCAGCGGCTCTGGTTCAATTGTCCTCGCAGCCTCAACCCTTTCTTGGAGAAACTCGCTCCTGAGCCTCTCGAAAGTAGTCTCCACAAACTCCCTGCTGCCCCAGACCTCCACCTCGACGTCTCTCCTCTTAACCCTCACGCCGTATCCATGTTCCTTGACACTCATGTTCAAGCCGGAAACCATGCTTCTCAACGAAATATAAGGCTTTCTCAGGAGAGGAAGCTGCTTACCTCCCTCGTAAGGTTTTCGATTTTCAAATGGGCATGCATGTCCTGTCTCCAATCCTGTGGAAGCTTGTCCCTCACCCTTCCATATATCCTGCTGTCCATAATCACTATGACTCCCCTGTCCTGCTGGCTTCTTATCAGTCTGCCAGCCATCTGGGCCAGTGTGACTATGCATGGGGTGGTGCTCGCGTATTCGAAAGCCTTTTCGCCGAACTTTTTCTCATAGTATTTTAAAAGGGCTTCATGCATCTCGCTCCTCTTAGGATAGGGTAGGCCAACTATCACGACGGCTGAGAGGAGGGAGGAGCCCTCGCTCGTAAGGTCCACGCCCTCGCTTATCTTGCCTCTTGCAACACCTAACGCTAAGCAACTGTTGTTCTCCCTGAGGAACTTGAGCACTTCCCTAACCCTTGTCTTCGCGTCCTCCCTGATTATCGGGCGGTTTATCACGATTCTCTCCGAAACCTTCTCCATCAGCTCGTAAGACGGGAAGTATACGGCTACCCTCCCTTTTACGGATTCAATGATCCTGTTGAGCCTCTCAGCTATCCTGCCTATCATCTCCCCCCTAAGCTCGTACTTGGTTGTCACAGCCTTGTCCACGAGTATCAGCCTGTTCTCCCTTTTAAACGGAGACGGGAGGGAGAGGGTTGCCACCCGCCTCTCATCCAAGCCTAGGACATCCCTGTAGTAGGGGAAATCCCAAAGTGTTCCAGACATTAAAACGGCTGACCTAACCTTGTTCAGGCTTCGCGTCGCCCTTGAAACATCCAGCGAACATATTCCAATCCTCACAATCCTCCTGCCGCCGGAGCCTTTCTCAACCCTAACGTATCTCACAGTGTCCTCGGAATCCTCAGAGGCCCATCTTTGAGCAAACTCCGCGATCCTCCCAAGGTGCGAGACAGGAGGCTTCCCCGAATCCATTTTCATCGAAACTATTCTCTCAGATTCCTCCAGCATTTTCCGGAGGGTTTCAAGCACCTTCTCCCCTGGCATGCGTAGGGCTCTGAGCAGGGAAGCCTCATCCCCTTCTAAAACATGGTTCTCCCCAATGCCCACTTGTTTCACAGCTTTTCTCCCAAGCCTCTCCATGAACGCTTTGAAAAGCCTTATGAAACTCTTTTCTTCAAACCCGTATTCGACAGCCTCTTTCCAGGCTCTTGAAACGGTTCTCGTGGAAACCTCGTCTGAGAGGAGCCCTGAGGCAGCGGAGGGGAGCGAGTGAGCCTCGTCGAAAACAATGTTCACACTGCCCATCTGCATCCTTCCCCTGGCGAATATGCTTCTCCTAGCCTCATCTATAAGGAAATGGTTGTAGTTGCCTATGATGACGTCTGAGTCGGCAGCCGCCAGCCTAGTTAGCTCATACGGGCACATCCCCCGTGATGAAGCCTCTTCGTACAGCTCGTCCGGCATTAAAACACGCTTGACCCCCGCCTCCTCCAGGAAGACTATCGCCTCCCTAGACGGCTTCCAGTCCCTGAAAACCTTAGCGTAGAAGGCGCATGATGATGCTGAAACACCCTTCTTAAGCCTGCTGCAATACGTTAGGAAGCTCCGGTAGTCCATTCTCCCAACCTCCAGCCTCCCCCTGGCTAGGGGGCACATCTCCTGCCTGCTCACCATCAGCGTTGCCCTAAGGATTACCCCAGTCTTTTCAGCGATCGTTTTAAGCTCCCTAGCGTATATTTCAAGCTCGTTCCTCGTCCTAGTCAGTATGAACAGTTTCCCAACTTCCTCGATCTCCCTAGCCATCAAGTATGCTGTTAAAACCGAAACTGATTTCCCGGTTCCACAGGGGGAGGATAATAAACCTATTCTCCCCGTGGTGAGAACACGGAAGATGAACTCTATCGCTTCAAGCTGGTGTTCCCTGAACTCCGAATAGGGAAAGTATTTCTTGGCCCATTTCTCAACCGTCTGATGCAAAGGCTTCTGCATCCTTATTCCGGGGAACGCTTAAAAGCGTTAGCACCCTGTTTAACCCTGAGGATTCTGGTTTACACCACTTTTCCCTGTTTTCCTCCCGCTCTCTTTGAAGCCTCTCCTCCTGCGCCTCATTCTCAGAGCGAGAGCAGCCAGCAGCGGGGTTACGGATATCAGTGGAAACAGGTTAACCCCCCGGTTACTCCAAACCCTAACCGAGTGTGGAACAGTGTTCTCAGAGTATGCTACAAGCACGACTGGGTTTAAACCCTGCCCGCCTGGAAGCTCCAGGGAAGTTTCCAGGCATGAACCGGGTTCAAGGTCTCCAAGGTTTTTCTCAAAATCCGTATCAACCACCTTAACCCTGACGCCTCTAACAACCAGATGCTTAGCGAGAGACCTGACCCTGACCCTGATCATCCTGCCGTCGTATTCAGCGTAGTCTATTCTCAGCGCAAGCCTCTCGTCGAAAAAGAGCCCTCCGGGAGGGCTTAGGAACACGGTCATGCTGGAGTTGTCACTCTGAACTTGAAGAATTCTTATCGAGCAGGATGTTTCCGGAGGATAGCCTTCAACCCTAATCCGCATAGGTAGGCTCACCATGCCAGCGTCAGCCTCCAGTCTTAGAAAAGCTTCAAACCCGTGCTGGTCGCCCTTTAAAACCAGGCTGCTCCAGTCGAGCCTGACGATCCTGACGCTGCAGTCCCCGACTGTCCTCCATATCCCTGAAGGATGCGGATCCCGTTTTAAAACCACTATCCTCTCCACGCAGGAAGCATTGTATTCAGAGTCGTTTAAAGCCAACCTTATTCTACCCTCGTCGTCTGACAGAACCCTTTTCGCGGATAGGCTCGTGTAGACGGGTAGGCTGCTCACCGGGGAACCGTTGTGAGCCCAGCGCGCCGTGGCGCAGAAAATCCTGGTTCCATTACGGTCTAAAATGTAGTCCGGGGTAATGTTGAAGGCTGTGAAAACAGCCTCGATGGTGAGCACGTCGCTGCAAACGTTTTCTTCAAGCGCCTTCACATAGTAACGGTAAACGCCGGGCTTGGACTCTGTCCAGTTGAAGCTGACCCCGTTGCTGGAAACCAGGCTGCTTCTCACAACCGTCCCGTTTGAAGACACGACACCCATCCTGATTCCGCGGGCAATGCTCCCGTTGCCCTGCCACACCACTCTACGTATAGTGATGTTAAGGAGGTCCATTATGTTCAGCATGACCCTGAAGGAATAGTTTTCCAGAGGGATGTTGTTCACAAAGACCCTTGGCCCATTATCCTCAGGGTTGCCAAGCCTCACCCAGTTGGGAACCAGGGTTACGGTGCACGGCTCGACGCAAGGTAGGAAACCGACAGCGTTGAAGGACGCTTTGGAAACGCCTTTCTCAGGTATTCTAAGCCTGAAGGACGCGGGGCTCCTTCCAACGAGTCCGGTTTCAACCCATCTTACTTCAAGACCCTTAAGCGGCATGTTGTTGAAAGAGAGCCTTGCTGAAACCGTTACCTCAACCTCCTCCCCGGGTCTGCCGCCGACCACTGTTCTAGAGGCTTCCAGCAGTATTCTGGTGAAGACAACGCTGAGAGTAGCCTCACCCTCTATGAACCCGTCGCTCGCCTTAACCATTCCCTCGTAGGCAACATCCCTGCCTGTTAGCCTTAGCACAGCGGCGCCGTCGACCCCCGTCAGAGCGGAGGAGCCTGAAGGCTTAAACTCCACCAGCACGCTGGAGGCCGGTGTAAGGCTGTGAGAATACACTGCTTTAACTGAAAAACTTGATGAACCATTGTTGCAAGCATAGTAGGATTCTTCGAAGAACACAGCGTCTAGGCTTGAGACCTCAAGTCTGATCTTTGTGAAGACTATTCTCACGCAAGCCTCCTCGCTCAACCTGGCCCCGTTCTCGCCGACCGCGACGAAGGTTAACCAGGCTTCCCGGTCTTTTTGGGCGAATGAGAAAACCGCGTCGCCGTTCATCCCGGTTAAAGCATCTTTGCCTTCGGAATCCCTTATCCTGACTCCAGCCGCCGGACTGTCGTCATGAGAGAAATATGCTGAAACAGTGATGCTCACGGTGGAGCCGCTCCTAGCCCAGTAAACCCCGTTCCTAAGAACCCCGCCGGAGACGCTCTTTACAGTAAGCCTGTAGGATGACCATGTTACAGTGAAGGTCGCGTTCCCGCCGGTCGTAGAGCTTATACCCCTGTAAACCCCCTTGGGAGGGCTGAAGGAATATTTTCTGACACCTGGGCTGGATTCTGAAACACTGTAAACATCTATCTTAGAATATTCTCCAAGACAGTCGGAAACCTTAACCCTGAGCTCAACAGTCTCGCCGAGCATGCGTAAACCTAGATCGGTGGGCCCCAGGGGCTCGATCCTCATCGAGTCGAAGCGCAGGCTCATCTGGGGTAAGCTTATTGTAAGCGTCAACTCGTCGGTCCTGTTCTTGGATGAGAAGACAACTCTTCTGGTGAAAAATCCTCCGCCCAGCTTCTTCAACACGCAGCTACCGGTTTCAACCCCGCTGGCGGCCTCCTCCGCAACCCATCCGCCCGCGCTGTAAAACCTTATTTTCTGAGACCAGTGGACACTAGAGCCGCTGTTAGCCCACGCGTCCAAGCCCTCCACGAAAGTGCATCCAGTTATGTTTAAGCCTAGATACTCTATGCTTGTCACAAGATATTTTCCGGAGGCGAACCCGACCTCGTCGCCGTTGCTAATGGCTACGGCAACCCTACGGATACTGGCTTCACCGGAGCCCTCGTCGAAAACAGCGTCGATGGCGAAACCATCGCTAGGACTGACTGAGGGGGCTGGTTCTCCAACCATTATCACGACGGGGCTCGTGAAGACCCAGCTGTCCCTGTTAACCCCTTGGAAAACAGCTTTCTGAACACTTCCCGGAGCTCCGCTTCCAGTCTTCTCAACGTTGCTCCACCTCGCCTTCCAACTCATGTTTCTCACGCCAGTCGCCTGGGGAAGCCTGAACGTGAAGACGTGTGTTACGCTTCCATCCAGGGTTGCCTCAGCAGTATGCGATTCAGCCTGGATGCTTCCACCCCCCTCAAGCCTAATGTCCATCGCAGCGTAGGCTAAGTCGCGCTCCTCGAAGCACGAGGAAACCTTAACACTGATGCCTATTGTAAGCCTAACCTCGTGCGTCCCCTGGCCCAGGACAGCGGCCTTAGAATAGCAGCGTGCCCACCAGTATTCTTTACCCAGCTCGTAGACCCTGACCCCGTCGACGTAAACCCTGAGATACTTATCCACAACTGTCCAGCCGTTTGGAACAGGGTTATGGTCGTTCCCGCAAACGTAAATCCCTGCCGAGAAGCCTTCCGGTATTATTACCCTTGCCGTCACTGACTTAGTATCGCTATACGTCCCCTGCCCAGCTCTGGCGTCGATATGAAGATAACCTGTTCCACCGTACCATATGCTTTCGCCGAATGAATAGCTTATTTGAACAGTATCCGTCCTTAAACCAGTCCACGAGTAGAATGACGGCAAGCTTTCCGGATGCGCTTCAACCTGAACCAGGCATTGGAGCAGGACTATGACTGTGATTAGCAGCAGGGTTTTCCAAGCTTTTTTCGAAACCGGCATCCCGAAGAATCCTTGCCGCCGGCACACTTAAGCGCCAATATTGTTCGAAACAGCCTTGGCGAGGCTGTGAAAATCTTGGACAGTAAGCTCTAAAACCCTACTGGCCTCTGGAACAAGATGGAAAACATTGGAGTAAACCCGTTTACCCCTTTCCCCGTATAGCCGTTCAAGGCTGTTTCTCAAAACTGTTCTCGCAAGCCTGTTTCTCTGGCTGAACATCGCTCTAAGCAGGCCTTCCAGAATACCCGTGTCCACCTCTATCCTAGAAGGCTTAATGTAGAGAACTGCGTGAGCAACCTTAGGCCTAGGGTAGAACGAGGAGGATGGGAAAAAACCTAGTATACGGGGCTCAGCCATGGTGTTAACAGAGACTGTTAGCCTGCCGTATTCCCTGGTTCCCGGTTTCGAGACAATTCTCTCAGCAACCTCCCTCTGCACCGTGATCACAGCCCTCTCATAGTTCTGCTCCAGAATCCTGAATATCACCGGGGTTGAAACATGGTATGGGATGTTTCCAGTGTAGACATTACCCTTCAAATCCATCTTCATGAAGTCTCCTTGAACCACCTCGACGTTATTAAAGGCTGAGAACCGGTCTTTCAATACCCTTACCAGCGCGGGGTCTATTTCAACAGCCTTAACCTTTGAACCGTGCTTAGCCAGTTCAAAAGTCAGTGTCCCCAATCCGGCCCCAATCTCAACAATAGTATCGCTGGGCTTGGGCTGAACGTTTTCAACCACTGTTCTCACCAGAAGCTCGTCTACGACGAAGCTTTGGCTAAGCCTCTTCTTAGGCCTTATCCCATATTTCCTGATCAGACGGATCGTCTCAGCGAGAAGGTTTTCACGGTAAGGGTGGGGCCTGCTCCCGCCTGCTTGGGAGCCTACCCTCCTTCTAGTCGACATGCAGCTCAAGCGTGTACACGCTTATCGCCTTCAACAATGGGAAGGCCATGTTCGGCGGAGTGTGTTCCACGCATAGCTCAACGTTAATCCTGTAAACGCCTCTAGCAATAGTCCTCTTCAACTCCAAGCTTAGGAATACGAATCTCGCTTCCCCGACGGTTATGTTCACCCTTTCAATGCTAACCCCCATTTTCGGAAACCCTTCTCCTGTCGAAAAGTAGAACATGCCTAAATCCGGGTCCGTCGAGTTATACTTGCTTACTCTGAGTATAACCTCCCCCTCAAACCCATTTAAAGAGCCCAATAGAAAATCGACGGTGGTCTTCCCGCCGGGAGAAGCGTCGACGCGTGAAAAGTATGCTACTATGCTTGGGGCGGGCTCATTATATGTTGAGGAAACGTTCGCAACCCCCAGCTTAACCCCTTTAACCTCCATCCTTGACGAGGTTTCCACGATGAACGTTAAAACATTTATGCCGAAGAGGGAGCGCTCATCTATCTGCATAGTCATAACCACCCCGCTGTAGTTCCTCGGCGTTAAGAAGAAGTCGCTGCCGTTAAACTCGTTCAGAAAGAGACCAATATGGCTCGAGTAAACATGCACTGTTTCGTCGAAACCGTAGATGGGTTTAACTTTCACCAGTATGTTCACAACGTCACCCGGCTTAGCAATCGTGATGTTCGGTTGGAAGAGTATTTGAAAGTCTGGCGGAGGAGCCTCTGAAACCTCTACCGTCAGGTTCACAAGAGCCTGATGGCTAGTCGAGTTTAAAACAACCGTGAAATTGTTAACGCCCACAGGGGTGCTCCTGTTCGTTTTAACGATTATCTGATCTCTTTTCACACCTTTCTCTATAATGCTTTTCTCGGGCGTTGAGCCCGGCAGGCCCATTATGGAAACACCTATGGTCTCGTTGAAACCGGCGTGCGGGGTTATTGAAATGTTCAGCAGGAACGCTTCGGTCTGAATGATGCTTCCTGGTTGAAGGCTAACGCTCGCTTCAAACCAGGGCTTCTCAACCTCCTTAACGACTATCGTGAGCCTCGTTTTCCTCTCAACCTCCAGGTAGGAGCCTGAGACATTAACAGGGTATGTGCCAGGGAGGAGACCAGTGGTGTTCAGCGTGAGGATGGCGTTCCTCGAGGAAGGTGTTAAAACCCAGTTTGAAACCGAGTAGTCTATTTCGCCGGGTTTTTCAATCTTAAGGGTTACGCTGCCCTGGAAGGCGCCCTCCGGCACAAGGGTTATGAGCGTATTCACAACCTTGCCTGGGAGAACCTCCACCCGGGTAGTGTTCAACTCCAGTCTGAAATCGTACACGGACGGCGGGGGGGTGAGGACCTTGGTGAACAGGAAGTAGACGAGGACTACTGCTAGCAAAGCCACTGCGACTATCACAATGATGGGAAGCATTCTTCTAATCTTCTCCTCATTCTCTCCCGGCTCGAACAAGTATCGTTTCTAATGGTGAAGAAGGATTTTTAAAGTTCTCGTTTAAAACAGGGATATCTTTAAAGCCTCCTCCAGCCCATATCGGCTCATGCCACTAGACCCTTACACCGTCAGAGAGGATTTTCCTATTCTGAAGAGGGTTGTAAACGGTAAAAGCCTTGTTTACTTTAACAATGCTGCGACAACCCAGAAGCCTGTTCAGGTTGTTGAGGCTATAAAAGACTATTACTACAATTATAATTCCGACGTTCTGCGCAGCGTAAACACGTTGAGCTCCCAGGCGACTGACCTCTACATGGAGGCTAGGCGTAAAATAGCCGGGTTCATAGGCGCCGGCGAGGATGAGATTGTCTTCACTAGAAACACGACCGAGGGCTTAAACATGGTTGCGGAGGCGCTTTCAGGGCGGATCGGCAGAGGGTCTCTGGTCGTCACCAGCATAATGGAGCACCACAGCAACCTTTTGCCTTGGAGGAGAATAGTAGCTAGAAAGGGCGGGAGGCTGACCGTGGTGGGGATGAACAGGGATTTCACGATAGACATGGACATGGTTGAGAAAAGCCTTGAAGAGGGTTGTGAAATACTTACTACTCTGCATGTTTCCAACGTTCTCGGGACTGTTAACCCTGTTAAAGAGCTTTCCAAGCTTGCCCACAAGCATGGGTGCCTCTTCATTCTCGACGCTGCCCAGAGCGTGCCGCACATGCCTTTCAACGTTAAGGATGTTGAACCGGATGCTACTGCTTTCAGCGGACACAAGATGCTTGGGCCTACAGGCATAGGCGTATTATACGTTAAGAGGAGTATTCTGGAGGAGGTTGAGCCCATGCTTCTAGGAGGCGGGATGGTGAAGACGGTGACTCTTGAAACCCAGGTTTACGAGGATATTCCCTTCAGGTTTGAAGCCGGCACCCCTAATGTTGAGGGTGTAATCGGGCTGGCTGCTGCTGTCGATTACCTCCGCAAGATCGGGTTGGAGAACATTGCTGAACACGAGTCGAAACTGGTTAAGCATCTCCTTGAAGGCTTAGATAGGAGCTTTGTTGAAGTCTACGGGCCTGGAGAGGCTGATAAGCATGCCGGAATCTTAAGCTTCAACGTTAAGGGTGTTCATCCCCATGACGTCGCCCAGTTTCTAGACGCAGACGGGATCATGATAAGGTCAGGTGCCCTCTGTGCTGAGCCGCTTGTGAACGCTCTGGGAGCAAGCGCTGTTGCCAGAGTAAGCTTCTACCTCTACAACACTCTGGAGGAGGTCGATATGTTTCACGAGTCCCTCAGAAGGATGAGGATGCTCATGTAGCTGTTGAACGGGGTGGGGAAACAACGGGGGGTTCAGAGGGTCTCCGCGAGCTTTTAAAACGGTTTAAAAACACTGCTAATTACGGTGTGATTGAGAATGCTGACGCCGTCTCGGAGGAGACCGATTACTCTTGCGGAGACAGGCTGAAAATGTTTTTCAAGCTTGAGGGGAGAAAGATTGTGGACGTTAAGTTTACTTCCGAGGCATGCCTGTTCTGCAACGCTTCAGCATCCCTACTCGCCGACCTGGCTAAAGGTAGGACTATTGAGCAGGCTCTTAGTATTAAAGAAGAAGATCTTTTAAGACTGTTCAACACTGATTCTAAAAGCCCTCGCTACCGCTGTATAATCCTCCCCCTGAGGGTCTTGAAGAAGGCCCTCCAAGGGTTTGAGAAAGGCTAGGCCTCACTGTTTTCCTCAGGTCTTTTCGACAGGATCTCGACCCAAGGGTTGTCTCTTAAGAAGGATGGGAGCCCACCCGTCTCAGCCGGTTCCCCCCCGCCTGAGAACTTTTTTTGAACAGGCTCCTCCGCAACCATCGTTTTCCTCTCCACGGTTCTCCTCAGCTCCCTGACTTCCCTCAACAGTGAGAAGTATGCTTTTTCAAGCGAGTCAACTCTTTCAGAAAGCTCTCTGATCATGGACTCTATTCTGACAAGGCTTCTCTCGAGAGACCGGGTTTCAACAGGCCTCTGAGCCTGCCTGTTCACAGTCTTCCTAAACCTGTTCTCCGCAGGAACCTTCTCCTCCGCGCCGTAGTCATCGTACAGGATTAGCCCGACGCCCTTCTTCATGAAGGAAGCTGTCTCGGCATCTTCCCCGACGATTCTGGGGGCGGCCACGTAAACCATGCTGTACTCCTTCGCTTTTTCAAGCACGGAGGCCAGGGCCTCGTAGAGAACAACCCTGTCAGCCTCCTCCTCGAAAAGTATTTTCACCAATGCTTCCTCCCTGCCGTTTGAAAAAACAAGCTCCCCCTTCTCCTCGTCATAGTCAGTAGCCTGAAAACCCTGTTTAGAAAAGTATTTTTCAACCCTCTGAATAACCCTTCTGGAGAGGCTCATCTGAACCCCATCCATCCCTCCATCCTGTCCCAGCTCCACCTGAAACCCTCGGGGACAGCGTAGCCGTAAACTATGCATCCCCTCCAGACAGAGTACTTCGGGGAGCTCGCCATCACGACTCCTGCTTCCGAAACTCCTTTCTCGCTGAGCATCGTCTTAATCTTGTCAACCGCGTTTACACACGTGTTTTCAAGGCCCGGGGGGACTCTCCACTCGAAGTTCCCGCCGGAGAGTATTATCTGCCTGTATAGGTATGGTTGAAGCTCAACCGGGCATTTTTCGATTGACTGCAATATTGCCTCAGCCATGTCAATCATCCCTAGGAAAAACGTGTCCCCCACCTTAACATCCCCGGGCCGAGGCATTCCCCTTGTGAAATAGCTTTGAAAAACCTCGTGGTTAGGGTTGAAAACATACTCGCCGATGAGGAACCTTAGCCAACCGTTATCTTCAAGCGTGATCCTCAGCCTGGTTCCAGGTATGTTTACCACTGCGGCCAGCCTATCCGGGTTCTCCTTTCCAAACCTTATCGCCTCCTCAAGCCTCCTAGGCACTAGGCCAACCTGCTCCTTGATCTGTCTGACGACAGTCTCCTCCTTGGCGAGGTCGCTGTATCCACTGTCCTTCAGTATCTCTGCCGTTATAGAGTTAGCATCCCCACCGCCCCTGTTTAGAGCGATGATGGCTGTTCTAACAGGGTATCTCGAGATCGGGGTTATCTGAGTGTTGCCATGTCCAGACTCTACGACGACGCTCGTCGGAACCTTGTGGGATATCGCGACCGCCAGGGGCTGCGGGATTATCGTGGCCGCCGCAATAGTGTGTTCCTCGGAATCAATCCTCCTGTAGATGTCGAAAAGCTTCTCATACATGTATCTCGGCGCGACTGCTGACAGGGAGGCTACAACGTAGAAACCGTTGAAACCCTCCTCCTTCGGCGTGAACTCTCTGAGGGCCATTCGAGAAACCTCTTCAACAACCTGCCAGGCTCTACTGTCGTTCTTATCTATTACGCCGTTTCTAAAAGGGTAGACGAGTCTTGAAGGCAGGTCTTCTCTCGCCTCCAAGTACAGAGGGATATCCTTTCCCACTACAACCTCCCTGCCCTCTCCCATTATCCTCGTCATAATCGAATCCTTATCCGGGAAATAGCCTCTGTTCTCAGTCACCTCCGGTGTTTCACCCAGAGAGATCGGGCCATACTTGATGAAGCTCGTCCCATAATCCATTCCAAGCACGTGTGAACGCTTATACGTCTCGGACAATCCTCCCTCACACTCTTCTACTAATGCTTCCTTTAAACCATTTAAAAAACTACTGGTGCACGTTAAAACTCCACCGTCCCTGCCTCAGGCCTTCTTAACCGTTTCTAAAGGGTGAACAGGGGCTAAAGCCTCAGCATGCTTCTCAGCCTTTCTGAAACAGTCCTGCTCCTCCTTTTTTTTCCGGAAAGAATCCTTGAAACCATGTTCATCCCCCTGTTGGGTTTGAAAAGCCTGTAGGAAAAAGTGGCAACCCCCTTATCAGGGTAGGTTGAAACCCTCACCCCAATCCCCTCGATGAAGAAGTTTTCGCCCAATCCTTGGAACTGTTCAATACTGCCCCTGACAGTAACGTAGGCTTCAACATGCTCGCACAGCTCAAGAATACCGTCGACAATCCTGTCAGCCATCAAGGGGTTTCTCAAACCGGAGAAATGGAGTGAAGCATGCAGGGTTTTCCCAAGCTCCTCCTCGTGGAAAAGCGTAAGGCTGAAATCCTCGTAAACCTCTGTGCGGAGCCTTGTTGAAACGTGTCTAGAGATCTTTTTAAGGGATTCGACCAGCAGAGGCCAGTATCCGCCGGGCTTCTCAAAATAGGCCTCCACTCTCATGAAATACTCCTGCTTTTCCAGCGGGCTGGTCATCAGCCTAATATTGCGGTGCCGGAGGGAGAGATTAAAACATTACCTTAAGCCACCCTTCCCCCTGCGGATATACCGGTTTGAAAGGGTTGCCCCACACGATTGGCTTTTAAGCGAATGGGGAAGCTTTAAAACAGGAGGTTAAAGCCCAGTTTTAAAATGGAGAGCGAGTATTCCGAATACGTTAAGGATGCTTTGAAAAAGTGTTTTGAAAAGATTAGGGGGATGGATGAGCATTCCCTTCATGAAAGAGTCGCGATAAACCCTTTCGGAGACCAGACCTTCATGGTGGACAGGGTTGCTGAAGAAGTGGTTTTCGAAACAACAAGGTTTTTCTTTAAAGACGCTACGCTGGTTAGCGAGGAATCAGGGCTAGTGGAGATTGGAGGCGGAGGTCCCCCTTTAATAATCGTCGACCCTGTTGACGGGAGCGTCAACGCTTCCAGAGGATATCCCGGTTACAGCTGTTCAATAGGGGTTGCAGAAGGAGAGCGCTTGGACGACTTAGTATGCTCAGGCGTTGTCAATCTTTTAACCGGCGACCTTTACTTGGCTGAGAAGAATCGCGGAGCGTTCTTAAACGGGCGTAGAATAAGGGTTTCGAACGTGAAGAGGATCGAGGAGTCTCTGATATCTGTTGACTTGAACGTCCGGGGAAGACTGCCTGGCTACGTTAGCAGGGTTTCAAGCATAATTGAGAAGGCTAGGCACGTTAGATCTCTGGGTTCTGACGCGCTTGAAATATGCTTAGTGGCCTCTGGGGCGGCCGACGCCTTCTTGGATCTAAGGGGTTTTCTGAGGAGCCTCGACTTCGCAGCAGCATTCTTAATAGTTAAGGAGGCTGGAGGAGTAGTGTTAAACGGTGAGGCGGAGGACCTTAATGTTGAGCTGGTGCCTGTCTCGAAAAGCAGGGTTGTAGCAGCATGTTCAAGAAGCCTTGGCGAAGAAATAATTCGAGCCTTCAGAAGCAATACTTAGGCCAGTCGGAATGGGGTTTCTCATCATTATTCAGAGATCACCTCCATTCCTCATCTGATGATCCTGTAAATCGCTTATTAAAAAGTTTTCCAGAGTGTTTCTTCAAAAACCCTGTATGTTTCATCATCATACAGGCAGAGTATGATTTCCCTAATCTTACCTCCTGAGGAAACGTATTCCTTGATCGTCTTCAGCATTACCTGCGCGCACCTATCCTTAGGGTAGCCAAATAAGCCAGTGGATACGGCTGGGAAAGCTATTGACCATAGACCAAGCTGCTCAGCCAGCTTCAAGCTGTTTAACGTGGCGCTCCTGAGCTTCTCATCCTCGTCGCCCTCTCCCATTCTCGGGCCCACCGTGTGGATGACGTACTTCGCCTCCAGAGAGCCTGCCGTGGTGTAGACCGCCTCCCCCACTTTCACCGGCCCCCTCTGCTCAACTATCCTGCTGCTCTCCTCCTGAATAATCTTTCCCCCTGCCCTGACTATTGCAGCCGCTACTCCACCCCCGTGTCTCAACCAGCTGTTGGCAGCGTTAACGATCGCGTCGACCTTGAGCTTAGTAATATCGCCTTTAACAAGCCTTACAACGTATTCTCCTATCTTCACGTAAGACATTTTCAGCAATACCGTTACGCGGGGTGAAATAAGTTTTACAGTGGATTTAAGACGGGAGAACACATTTAAATCCAGTTTTTAATAGCAGGCAGCCGTAATGGCTCAGGCGCTTGACGATAAGGCTTCGGCAAAAAGGTATAGGAGGAACCTTCTAGTCCTTCTCATAGACTGGATGACTTATGGTTCAGCGATGAACTTCGTCTCCATGGCTACTGTCCTGCCCGCCTTCATAATGAGCCTCACCGACTCTAAGATCGCTGTGGGATTAGTTACGACGATATCGTTTTTGGGATGGAACTTTTTCCAACTGGTTTCCGCTGGAAGAATAGAAATGAGGAAGTTTAAGAAGCCTTTTCTACTGAGAATAACTCCGGGTGAAAGAATACCGTGGCTCATAGTTGCTTTTTCAACAGTCCTGCTCGCCGAAAGAGATCCTTTACTCGCCCTCCTTATATTCTACGCGTCGTACATTACGGTGAACGTTTCTTCGGGCCTCTGCACCACCGCTTGGCTGGATATTGTTGCTAAGACGATTCCTGAGGAGAAGAGGGGCTTCTTCTTCGCGGCCGCAAACCTTGTCTCATCAGTTTTAGGGCTGGCGAGCGGCTTCGCGGTGGCTTTCTACATGAGTTTCTTCAAATACCCTGTAAACTTTTTCATGTGTTTCCTAACGGCGTTCATACTCGTCTCCCTATCTTGGGTTGACATCACGTTCATAGACGAGCCGCCGTCAAACGTGGTTGGGAAGCCCAGCACCTTCAGGGAATACGTCGGCAAGATTCCGAGGATCATTAAGAACGATAGAAACTATCTTCTTTACACGGTTTCCGGGATAGTGGGCTCCTTCGGGGGGATCGCCTCCTCCTTCTATACCGCGTACGCTATAGACAGGTTTAAAGCAGGAGGCTTCGAAATAGGATTGTTCACATCCGCCTCGGTTGGAACACAGATACTCGCAAACGTTCTGTGGGGCCTAATTCAGGAAAGACACGGCCATAAGACGGTGCTCGTAGCAGGAGGCGTAGCAGGGCTCCTGGCGACCATTATCGCCCTGCTCGCCACCTCGCCGAATCATTTCCTGCTGGTTTTTGCCTTTTCAGGAGCGTCTTTCAGCTCATTCATGGTTTCAGGCTTTCCGATGCTTATGGAGATGGCTCCGGAGGAGGATAGGCCGACTTACATAGGTTTAAACAGCGCTCTGAGAGCGCCTTCGCAAGCCGTCGCCCCTATTGTTGGAGGACTGGTTATTGAAGAATACGGTTACCCACCGGCCTTCTTAGCCTCAGCGTTATTCTCAACCGCCAGCACGGTTATCTTGGCACGGGTCAGGCAGAAGCCCCGTGGCCCAGCTGGGTCCTCCATCCTAGGAAAGCTTTTAAAGCGTTTTTAAGCTTGTTCCGCCATGCCTGCCCCCTCCTGGAGGATTATCGGCAGAGACGTTTATTGGCTGAGCATGCCTGATTACAGTACAAAGTTTTTCGAGAACATTTGGCCAATACCCGGTGGAGTAAACTACAACGCTTACCTTGTCGCTGACGGCAGCGAGTGTCTTCTGATAGATTCTTCTAAAAACGTTTATACTGCTGAAGAATTTATAGGTCTTCTCAAACAGGTTACTGAGCCGAGCCGCATAAGGCATATCGCCGTGCTCCACACGGAGCCTGATCACAGCAACCTTATAAGAGAGGTTTCAAACAGGGTTGGAAACCCCGTGTTATACTCGACCCTAAAGGCCTCCGCCTTCATGAGAAGCATGTTTAACGTTGAGACGAGGGTTGTGAAGGACGGGGACACTATAATAGTCGGTGGAAGAAGGCTTAGGGTTATCGAGCTTCCCTGGATACACTGGCCTGACACTATGCTCCTCTACCTTGAGGACGAGGGAATACTGTTCAGCTCCGACGCCTTCGGCGCCTTCGGCGCTTTGGAGAAGCCTGTTTTCGACGACGAAACAGACTTCGAACAATACATGCGTAACTCCAAAGAGTATTTTGCAACAGTCGTCGCGGCTTACAGACAGATGGTTCTTAGAGCCTTGGACAAGGTTGGTAAACTCGGTTTAAGACTGAGGATTATTGCTCCCGCGCACGGGATTGTTTTAAGAAGCAGGATTCCTGAGGTTACTGAAGCTTTAACCTCCTGGTGCAGGTTAAAGAGCAAGAGGAAGATAACGGTGATATACGGGTCCATGTACGGTTTTACGGAACGGCTTGCGAGACACGCGTGCAGCATCCTTAAGAACAGGGTTGAAGAGGTTGCTCTTCATAGTTCCATGGAAAGCGGTGTGAACAGTGTTTTAAGCGACATTGTCGATTCAGCGGGCGTTCTCCTCATAACCCCCACCTACGAGGGAAACGTGTTCCCGCCTTTAAGCAACATTGTCGAGCTTCTCAGGATTAAGAAAATGGGCGTTGGAAAGTTTGCGGCAGTAACTGTGACGAAGCTTTGGGGAGGGACAGCGGCAAGCCAGCTTTCGGCGAGATTAAGCGAGGCTGGCTTCGAGGTCTCGCATGTCTGCGAATACGTTAACTATCCGTGTGAAAGAGACTTGACGGAGTACGAGAAAATTCTCCAAGGCTTCCTTCAAAAGATCTTAGAAAAAGCCGAATAAGGATGGTTAGCAAACTTTTATAACTCTGTGCTCGTATAAGTCAACTATGTCTTCAACGGAGCAGGCCTTGGACGATCTAGATCTTAAGATACTTAGACAGCTTATGTCTGACTCCAGAATGTCCTACAGGAAAATAGCTAAAGAGCTCGGGGTCGCTCCTGGGACAGTTCTAGCTCGAATCCGAAGAATGGAGGAAAACAAGGTTTTGAAAAAGTATACTTTAAGCGTTGACTACGAGAAGCTCGGGTTCTCGGTTACCAGTGTGACTGAGATAAGGGTTTCAAAGGGTAAGCTTGTAGAGGTGGAGAAGAAGCTGGCTGAGCTTCCGGGTGTGTGCGCTGTCTACGATGTCACCGGGGATGTTGACGCTATAGTGATAAGCAAGTTTAGGAACCCTGCTGAGTTAAGCAGGTTTACGAAGAGGGTTCTATCCATGCCGAACGTTGAGAGAACTAATACCCACTTCGTCTTAACTGTGGTTAAAGAGGATTTCAACATTTCCATTTAGGGATTTATTCGGGTAAAAGAGTGTTAAGCTTGCCCTTTTAAGAAGAGGTTAGACAAATGTCGTTAAAATTTTATCTCCAGTGAAAAACAGTTTTATAGCCTCTAAAAACAAGTCAGTTAGATTGCTTGAAACCCTGCTGATAGAGGGACTTTACGCCGGCGTATTCTTCATATGGGTGTTGTTCGTCGTCGGGGTTTTAACCTACGTGTGCTACAAGATACTGGTTAAGAAGGTTCCTGAAGGGGTGGCAGTCTACTACAACAGGAAGATAATCCATATTCTCGCAGGCGGTTTAATAGGCTACCTTGTACCCTTTACTTTCAGCACACCCTTCTACCCGTTGGTCCTCTCAATGGTCCTAGGGGTTTTCACCCTCATCCCTCATCTTCTTAAAAAGCCTATGTACTGGTTTCAGACAAGCGACAATGCTTACGAGGTTCACTTCTGCCTGAGCTGGGGGCTGATACTGACCGCGGGCTGGCTCTTCACCGGTGGGTTCGCTGGTGGAAACTTCTGGTTTGGAGTAATACCAATAATGTTCATGGCGCTCGGGGATGCTGTAACCGGGCTTGTAAGGAACGCGATGTTCAAGAGGCGCACAAAGTCGTGGTGGGGAAACCTGGCTATGGCCATCGTTAATGTCATAACAGGGTTGAAGCTTGCGCTCCCGGGCGTCGTCGCCGGGCTGTTCAGCAGCGTAATCGAGCATTTCGAATTCGGCCCTATAGATGATAACATAACTGTCCCAATCTCCGCCTTTCTAATCCTGATGCTGTTCTACTTTTTTATGCCTGAAGCATTCTCGATTCTTAATGTTTTAGCCTGAGACCTGGTTACTCTTAACGGATAAAACCTTTATTAGTCTCGAGAAATCTGCGGGCAGTATGGAGTCTCACGAGGAGGCTTATGAGAAAGCCCGTGGGAAAATTGATTACGTTGAAATCGGCAGAGAGGTCGGCAAGGGGGTTGTCCTAAACAGGTTTAAAATAATCGGGTACGACGAGGATATTCCAGGCTTGGCTGTGCATCATCCTGCAGGCCCCTCTGGCAAACTATTGCTGTTTCTACACGGCTTAGGGGGAAGTAAGGAGGATGCTCTATACTTCAGAGCATTCGTGGAAAACATGGGTTTCTCAATAATGGCGGTTGACGCTAGGGGACACGGGGAGAGGAAGCTGAGCCTTGAAAACATCAAGCCGGAGCTGATAATCGAATACTTAGGTAAAACAATAGTTGACAACAGGCTTGCGATAGATATTGCTTTCAGAAACCGTTGGGTTGAAGAGGGGAAGCTCATTCTCGCGGGGGCAAGCATGGGGGGAATACTGGGAGGCGTATTGGCGGGGGTGGACAAGAGGATTAGCGGTGCTGTGCTCTATGTTCCAGGCGGGGATCTTGTTGAAATAATGTCTGAGAGCAACGTGCCGATGCTGGTTGAACTAAGGAGCAAAGTGCCTCGCGAACTTCTCTCTCTCGTTAAACCGGTGCTTGAACCAGTAGACCCGATAAACTATATCGACAAGGTGTCTCCACGGCCTCTTCTGATTCAGCTGGGCAAGCATGATGACATTGTTCCCTTTAAAAACGGCATGAAGCTTTTCGAGAAGGCTAAGGAGCCGAAGCAGCTTGTCGTGCATGACTCGGGGCACGCATTGCCGGTGGATAAGGCTGTTGACGAGACAGTCAACTGGCTAAGGAAAAATTTCCCACAGCTAATGGTTTAAAGAACGCAATACCAGCGTGCTTGACATTCTCGTATAAGTGAAGCGTATCTTAGAGATAGATCCTCAGTATCCTTATTCATTTTCATAGACAAATATTCCAAGATTTTCTTTGCGTTACCAGGCATGCTGTGCCGACCCTCATCTCTGTGACGCATGTTGGGAGATGAGGATTCGCGTTTATGCCTTCAACCCCGTAGCGCGCGCCAGCACTCCCGTTTAGAGTAAATCTTCTTTCCTCATACGGGCCATCTCTACTAGCGAGATGATTACTGAAACCATGATTAGTATTGCGCCGGCCGATTCGGTTGTCCCAAGCCTCTCCCCTAAGATCAGGAAGGAGAATAATGCTGCTGAAACTGGTTCAAGAGCGTAGATTAGAACGGCCTGGGAGGCAGAAGTGTGTTTCTGTCCCAATACTTGTAATACTCCGACAAGTATTGAGCATACGGCTGCCAGGTAGAGAAGAGGCGGGATGACTTCGATTAAACTTTCAAAGCCTGATGAGGTGGGGAAAAACGCTGAACCGGCGATGGCTGTCACAGCATACTGGTAGAAGACTAAATCCAGTGAAAAGTATTTTTTGGAAAAACTGTCGACAGCTAAGACTTGAAGCGCCCAGAAGAAGGCGCCTGCTAAAACCATCAGGTCCCCGATCCTCGACTCATAGGTTCCACCTGATATCAAGTACATCCCAATTACTGACAGGATTAGTGCTAGCGTAAATTTATGATTATAGTTGAACCTTCTCCGTAACACGTCGACAGCGTAAACTATCGGTATGTAGAGGCTGGTGATGAAGCCTGAGTTGGATGCAGAAGTATATCCTGTTCCAAGCCCTTGGAGGAAAATCCCTCCGAAGTATAGCAGCCCTAAAACTGCTCCTGGCCCCGCTGCCTCGCGCATCTTACTCCTGTTCTTGAAAAGGCTGTGGAAAAAGTACGGCAGTAGGAGAATAACTGACAGTGTGAACCTTAGGGCAACGTATTCCCCCGCGTTTATTCTGGAGACGACTATTTTAATCAGGGGGAAAGATGTCCCCCAGAGGATTGAGACAGTAACCAGTAGCAAGGGCCCCAGGATCTTTGCGTAAGATTTCAACATATGCGGGGAGTTAAACATGGTGCTTAATAACTTGTGCCCTTTGGAGTACACTGGTTAAGTGAGGCGGGTTTTCACTGGGAAAGCATTTCCATCGAGACACGGATTGGCGGCCACTGGGCAAGGCTCCCAGGCTTAACGGCACCCCAGGTGGTGCAAAGGTAGCCGAGCATACGCTCATTACTCATGAATCTCCGCGAGAACCCTATGAACGCCTTAGTTGCTTCAACATCCTTCCAGCCGCTCGGCAGGACGCGGAAGCCTTTCTCAAGGAAAAACGGGATTGAAGGATAGTCTTCGCGCAGAGTATAGTGCCAGTCGCATATCACTATGTCCCTGGGAATCATGTCGACCGCTGGGTGAGTCTGGTTCTCGGAGGACTCCCACATTCCGTAGCCGGTGGTTTTACTGTCCAGCAGCCGGTCGCCCCACATCAGCATCTCAACCCCCCGCTTCTTCAAATGCTCATAGTAATCGTTAGCAGCCTTTGCGAAAAGCCTGCTTGGACTCTGGTTCCGGCAGCGCGGGCAATGCTCCGAGGCGATTAGAAAGACCTCATCCATCCCAACGTGCAGCGCGTCTGCTTCAAACACGTCTATAAGCTCGTCGAAAAGGCTGAAAACAATCCTGTTAACATCAGGATGCTGGGGGCACCAGCTCCGGCAATATATGCCCTCGTTATTCGGAAACTGGCCAGGAGTCTCGTCGAACTCAGGGTACTTGGTTAAAAGCGGGAAGGTCGTTTTACCCCACGACTGGTGCCCAAGGCACTGGAACTGTGGGATCAAACGGATGTCGTGGGAGCGGCACTCTTCGACCAGAGCACGCGCATGATCAAAAGTTATTGGATCCGGGCCTTGTAGCTCGGGGTGTGAGGAATAAGCGTAGCCATAGTCCACTTCAACTATGAGAACGTTTACACCGATATTTGTTAGCTCAGGCACCTCTTTAACTAAAGCATCAATATCATCATTGCTGTTGGATATTAGGTGAATACCGCGCCACAGCCTACGCTCCATGTTTTTTCTATAGAGATCTGGGTTAAAAATATTTCTATGTTGCCTACCTCCCACTCAGCATTACGATGTTTGTTGCTCCTCCAATCTCATACTTAACAAAGCCCGTAGTCAGTTTATATTCCTCTTAATTTCAAAATGTTTAAGCCTCGTTCTTCTGGGAACAGAATCTGCCGTTGGGCATGCAATGGTCCCTATGGGCTTGAACCGTTAAAAGATAAATAAGGCTTAAGATATGCTGGAGCATGCCTAGCCCTAGGGTTATCGGCATCGGGGAGGTCCTGATAGATTTCGTAGGGGTTGAACACACTTCCCTCGACAAGGCCACAACCTTTAAAAAATGCTTTGGAGGCGCTCCCATGAACACTGTAGTGGGGGTTGCGAGGCTTGGGGTTGCTGCGGGAGCAATAGCCGCGGTTGGCGACGACTTCTTCGGAAGATTTATCCTTGGCGAGTTTAAAAGGAATAATGTTGACGCGTCGCGCGTCAAGGTTAAGAAGGGAGTTAGGACTACGCTCGCATTCATAGTGAACGATCCCGTTAAAGGATGGGTTTGCATCTTCTACCGGAGCCCATGGTTGAAGCATACTTCAGACACCCTGCTTTCCCCCATGGATATTGATTACGACTACATATCTAAGGCAAGGATTCTACACGTATCGGGGTTCGCGCTTTCGCAAAACCCTGCTAGGCAGGCAGTAATCAAGGCGGTGAAGCATGCTAAGGATTCCGGCGTCGAAGTTTCTTTCGACCCCACTCTGAGGCTCGACGTTTGGCGTTCGGTGACTATCCTCAGGAAAACATATGTTCAGATGCTTAGGTCCGCGGACATCGCGACTTTCTCGAGGGAGGAGGCCAGGTTCATCTTCGGAACCAGTAATCCGAAAAAGGTTGCTGAAAAAGCGTTGAAGTATGGGATTAGAATAGTGGGTGTTAAACTCGGCGCTCACGGCTCCTTCCTGAAGGCTAGAGGCGGGCCCGAGAAATACGTGCCTGCTTTCAAGGTTAAGGCTGTGGACGCCACTGGAGCCGGCGACGGCTGGAACGCGGGCCTGCTAGTGGGCCTGTGCAAGGGTTTAGACGTTGAGCAGTGCGCTAAGGTTGCGAACGCTGTTGGAGCCCTGGTTGTCACGAAACCCGGTGCAATAACAGCCCTTCCTTCGAGAGACGAGTTAAACAGGTTCCTGAAGGCGAACAATGTTAAGATAAGTATTTAGTTTTAAAAGGATACGACTGTTCTACTTGTAATGCCGCCGCATCTCCTCGTGATAGGGGATTGAAAGAATATCTTCTAAAAGTCCCCTAGCCTGCTCCTCGCTCCTAGTCCAAGGATCCATCTCAATTAGCTCCAGCAGCCTCTCCCTGCTTCCACTCTCGTATGCTTCAAGCTCCACCTCTACGGGCGCCACCCTGTCTCTCAGAATGTAAGCAGTCAAGGGTTTCGGCAGCCCTCTGGCCCTGATCCCGTGAACCCCCGTCCCGCTCACTTCAGCTTTCACCTCAACCTCGAAGTCGCTGGGAACACCCGGCACAAGCCCCTCTGAATTAACAATGTTAACCTGGAACACTCTGGGAATATTGCAGGCTATGGACTCTATAATGGGTATGATTATCTCACCCGATTTCTCGGCGGGGAAAACGCTCGTAACCTTTTTAGAAGCGTCTAAGGATACTTTTAATATTTTCTCCACGGTTTCCCTGTTGTATGTGAAGAAGCCCTCCCACCAAGACTCGGGATCCTCCCTCCATCTTCTCTCCGTCTCCCTATCCGTATGGTACCACCATGGCCATGAGCCCCCGCCTGGAGTACAAGTGTCCCCAACCGGGAAAACTCCAAACCTCCTGTAGAGGTCGAAAGCCTTGGGGCCGAGGTCGCTGCTGAAACCTACTCTTTCCCAATGTTTCCCAGCTTCCTTGGCGATCCACTCGTCCAGCAGCGGGAGGACGTCCCTATCCTCGTAAGTAAGGCTTACCAGCCATATGAAATGGTTTACTCCGGGCGCGTCGAAACCTATACTGTTCGCATCGAGCCCAAGTAGGCCGGCAACCCGGTATACTCCGCTAAAGCCGTGGCATAGGCCAATGGTTTTAACTCTACTATGCCTCCTGCCCAGGTATGTAACTCCGGCTAGAACAGGGTTCGCCAGCTGAATATGCCAGGCTTCAGGACACTCCTCAAGAATATCCTCCATCAAGGAGTCGAAGAACCTGAGCTGGTAGAAGTTTATCCAGAATGCTTCATCATGCATTATGTGGAGGCTTCCGCCAAACCTGTACCCCCGTCTCCGGGCTATCGACCAGCCTTCCCTAAGCCTAGCGTAACCGGCTGTGAGCACAGTGTTTACGACGAAATCGGCTTCCCTCAGGGATTCCCGCCGGTTGAGAGTCTTCTCAATCCTCAGCCTGCTTCCGGTTTCCTCAGCATACTTTCTGCAAATCGCGTACACGGCGTCAAGCCTCTCCCTGTTTACATCCATCAGGCTGACAGTGCTTCCAGACAGGCTGGGTGTTAAACACAGGTCTTTAATCAGGCTTATAGAGAAGACTGCGCTACCCGCCCCTATTAAGCTGATTTTAACGTTAACCATCTCCTGTCTCACTCTCCAAGACATGTTACGACTAGTCTTCTACTCCTTGGCCTAACGTCGAGCTCTATGAATACCACTTGCTGCCACGTGCCGAGTCTGAGGGCACTATCCTTTATCGGAATGGTTATGCTCGGTCCAATTATAGATGCTCTCACGTGAGAATGCCCATTCCCGTCGCGCCAAGTCTTCTCATGCTCGTATTCAGCGCTCCTAGGGGCCACTCTCTCCAGAGCATTCGGCAAATCCTTAAGCAAGCCGGGCTCATACTCTATAGTCGTCACGGCTCCCGTGGACCCTGGTATGAAAACATTAGCAATACCGTTTTTAATACCGGTTTTAGAAACTATCTTCTCAATTTCACCCGTAATGTCCACAATGTCAAGCTCCCCGCTGGTCTTTATCCCAAGCTCCGTCTCAACCACGATCAACATTCACCACCGTTTAAGCGGAGAAACCAGTATTTCTTAAGCTTGTTTGGCTCAGGGCTTGAGATAAGCAAGGCTATTCCCACTATGTTCCAGTAGGGCAGCGTATCCTGTGAAAACTGTTTCCCACGGGTTCTGTGCTGATATTTGGACAAATTATCCGGTAAATATTTTTCTTTTCAAACATTTTTTAAAGGTTGAGTCTGTTCGTAGGCAGAGTTATGAAACAATCTTAATTAAAGATTTTTCTTAATTTTCTTGGAGCACCAGGGGATGGAGCCCGATCCCGATGGCCTGAAGGAAAGATTCATGGAAGGATTAGCGTTCTCTCTGCTCATAGTCCTTTTAACAAATGTTTTCTCATTCTTTTTAACGATCGGGAGCAGGGAGGACTTTGATTCTCCCCCCGCCCCTTTTCTGAAGGAAGAATCATCACCCTTAATAGGTCCAAGTGCCGGCAATGCTGGCGGTGAAAAGCCAGAATCCGGGGAAGGGCTCCTCACTCACTCTCTTTCAACAAGTCGCGAAAATTCGACGAGCCAAGAATACTCGCCGTTCGGCAGATGAACCCATATTCAAATCCAGTACAATATGTCTTATTGAAGGGATAGGCTGCGTGACTACTTGCGGCTGTAGCTAAACCCTATTCATCAAGGGCTGGAAAAACGTGGAGCAATAGGCGTAAAACCCGGCTTAACAGGCTGGAAAATGCGGATACCTCTGTTTTTAGCTATTTAAAGTATTGTAAAACAATGTTTAAACCCCTCTCCCCAGACTGGTAAGACAGATGGAGGGGAGGAATAGCATAAGGATTAATTTGGCGGCAGCATTCTCACTCCTATTGGTAATAGGCTTTTTCCAGTGGAGCAGCTTAAAGGTGGAGCAGGCGTCAGGGTGGAATAGCACAGTAGTATACCTAGACTGGAACGCTAGGCTCATGATTACTCTGGTCGCTGAAGACGGGAGGCCTTTGGAGAAAGCGTGGGTGTACGTTGTCGACGCTTACACCGGGGAGAACGTTACCGCGGCGATGACAGATGACTACGGGCATGCTGGGACACTCGTCGTGGGAGCGGGCAACGCTGCTGAACACTTGAAGATCGAGCCCGGCGACAGGGTTGACATAGGTTTCAACCTTCTCAGAGGATGGTACTGGGTCGACGAGCACAAGAGGCTTACAGGTGAGCCGGTAAACCCCGATTGGGACCCTGTTTCAAACAATGTTCCCCCGCAGCCCGTTGGAGGCGAGTATATTCAACACGTATCTTTCAACGGCAGGTCGGGATGGGCAAGGTTCTACGGGAAATACTACGTCGTAGTTTACTATAAGCCCGCTGGTTGCAGCAGTGTCCTTGGTCCAGTTTCCTCGGTAGTGGTGTTCGACAGCTACACTGCCGAAGCCCAGCACCAGTACATATACCTGGGCATACATCCCGAGTCTTACGCCGCTACCTCTGAATACGGTGTCTCGCAGGCTAAAATATTCAGGGCTAACGTTGGCGACATGGTTATGTCTTTCAACGATGCTAATGGTAGGCCGTTGAAAAATGTTCGCGTCGTGCTTGAGGAATGGGGTTTAAGCGGTTTTACGGACGAGTCTGGAACCCTGCTTTTCGAGAGGATGCCAAGGATAAGCTACCGGCTTACTGCTGAATGGGTGAGCAGGTATGGCAGCAAGGCTGTCGTGAAGACAACTGTAACGGAAGACACCTTGATAGTAATGCCCATCTACGACATTGTTTTAAGACTACTGTCTCCGAGGGGCAGGCCCTTGACTACTGCCGATGTTTACCTTGAAGAAGTATACTTGGGTAAGGCTGATGCTAATGGTGAAGTCCTGGCGACACAGGTTCCGTCTGGGAACTACACGGTGTCGGCTAAATGGTTTAACTCAAGCCTCGTGTTTCGGAAAATAGGGGTTGCGACAGGCGGTGAAATAACCTTGACGCCTTCAAACGTGCACAGTCTAACCGTAATGGTGAGGGGTGCTCAGGGACAGGCTTTGGAGGGCGCTGGCGTCGTGATTATGAAGAATGGTTTTGAGCTTGCCAGGGTTCTCACGGATAAGGGTGGCAACGCTGAGGTTGAGCTGCCTGATGGAGAGTACACCGTAAAGGTTTCATACGGTCAATTCCAAGGGGAAGAACAGGTTTCGCTCACTCGCGACAGCTTCGCCAGGTTCCAGCTAGACGTGTTCGTAGAGCTCCTAGGGGTTGGAATGACTCTTTCCCAAACCATTCTCCTGATACTAGCCTTTATGATACTGGTCATCGCTATAGCGATAATACTGCACGAGTACCATGTTTACAGGAGGAAGAGGCTTCCGCAGTTATTTGTCAAGGCTCCAAAGTAAATGCCTGAAATCTTTTTTATGCATGTTCAAAGTTTTCTTACACGAGTGGAAAAATTTGAGCTCTAAAATGTTTGCCTCTTCTTATGCTACTTAAAAGGAGACATTAATGGGTGTTGCTGTTCTCATCCTCGGCAGCAGCGCTATCGCCTCTCCCAACCCGAGCTCCTGTAGCTTCAGCCTCTGCTCCTAGCTTAGGTGTATCGTATCAGCAATCTTTTCAACCTCGCTCTCAATACTGTTAAGGGCCTCTGGTATATTGGCCAAACCGATTCCCCGAACTTCCTCATCTCCTTAAGCATCTTCTCAACTATGGTCTCCTGCCCTTCGAATTTGGCTGGGACGATGTTGGGCCTTCTCGCAGACTATGACGTGCGGCAAACCTCCGTCAGGCTTCCTCCTCCTATAATCGTAAACCCGCTTAAGCATCATCCACGTAAATATGTTTGCATCCTTATCAGTATCCATGTAAGTCAAAAAATTACCATGTCTGAGAGGAGCCTCTCCATCATGCCCTCCTGCTCGCCGACAGTATCGAATACCTTTTCGATGCTTCCTCGGGTTAACTTGCTCAGCCTTCCTACCAGTGAGCACACCTTTCCACATATAAAGGCGACCGTGCGCCACCCGTATTCCGTCCGCGTGCCATCTGAGCGCCATCGGAATGTCTATATACCGTCCATCTGTTTAAGATAATTGGGAGCTGCGGAGGAGCGTGAAACAAGGAGTTTTCGAAGAGGCATCCTGGTCCGTTTTGTAGTGGCTAAAGCCCGCCTTTAATTGGGCATAGGCCACGCGTGTTTTCGCTAAAACACTAGCGTTAGCTAGGACTATCGCTCCAAGCTCCCGGGAGGTGGTATAGAATGTCTTCTCTGGAATCAGAGAATAGAAGAATAGAGGTAACTATATTATAGTAGAAAAACGATGAAGATCCTGGGGCTGAGCGAGAAGGAGGGAAAGGCATGAGTACGAGAATTTCCAGCGATACTTGCAGGGCGACGAACCGGGAACTCCTCACTAGGAGATGTCAAAGGAGGAAAATTAACGAATTATTGAGAAGCTAATTCTGAAATAATCGTGTTGAAAAGCCGGACTAAAGCTTTTTATATTAACTGTAATGCCTATATTGGCTATGAGTACTATATCTGTGACTGAAGATGTGGAAAAAGGCTCTGCTAAAAATAGCTTCCGAACTCCAGTTGAAATGGGGGAGAAGAGTGGATTTGAACGAAGCCATAAGGTATTTAATTGCTAGAGGAGTTAAACGACCAGACTTATTGGAACGGGCTTGTCAACCGATTCCAGGTTTTGAGGAAGCCTATAAGGAGTTAAAGGGGGAAAGGGCGAAAGATGAGGAAAGGGCTTGCGGGAAGTTTAGCCTTTGACGCGAGCGTACTTCTAGAGCTTTTATACTCCACCCCCACACGGTTCAAAATTGAAGGAGGCTATTAAAAGCGAAACGGTTTATGGAAACATATCTGAACTATGTGTCGCAGAAGTAGGATATGTCCTTTGTAGGAAGCTAGGCGGTGGGGAAGCCAGAGTCAGGATCAAAAACCTACTGGACTCAGGCTATTTTTTCGTACACGATGATTCCGAGCTTATCGAGCATGCTGCAGAATACAAGTGTAAAAGAAGACTTTCCTTGGCTGATTGCTTTACCTTGGCTCTAGCTAAGAAAATAGATGCGCCCGCCCTCTTCGCTAGGAGGGAGGCCGAATTAATCAAAGAAATTTCAAGCGAGCCTTTTGATGTAGAAATCCTGTTCTTGGAGGACTTTTAGCGGGAATCTTGCCTACCTGTTCAAACCTTATCGTTCACTAGGGTGCATTATAGAGTGATGAGCCGCCGGAGAAGAAAAAGCGATATGAATTTCATATGAGGGATGCTGGCAATCATTCTAATGTTTCTCGTTATTGCCATCCGTCTTCTCACTACCCGTGTTATTAAGCGGATAGTGGGAGCGCTGCTATGTTTCTTGGGTTTGAAATAATTGAAAAAATGGACATAAGAGAAGGGGATAAGCTCATAGTCGAGGTTACTGAAAATTCTCCCGGTGCCAGGTTCTGCTCTGAATGCGGTTCAAAGCTTTAAACCGTAGTGTCTTTTCAAAAAGTTACTTACAATATGTTTTTCCGAAAGCTTTTTCACATTAGGGATATTGTTAATGTCGTTTTTAAACCATCTTGTCGGAAAACGCCTGTATGAAAAATCATGTCGAGAATTGTAATTTAGAAATGTCGAGCATAGTAAAAAAATACGTTTAGCGAAAAGTATATATTTGGAGCATTCACAAGTTAAGAATGAAAAATGGACCCGTTGGACAAGCTGGATTTAGAGATACTCCGCATACTGTGCAGCAACCCTAAGCAGAGCTATCGTGACATCGCTAAGCGTCTCGAAGTGTCAGACCGAACGATCGCCCGCAGGATAAACAGGATGGAGAACGATGGCGTAATACTGGGCTACCAGCCTGTTTTAAGCGACTACGCTAGGAGCCTCCTGTTCAGCTCGAACGAGACTGTTGAGTTCAAGTTTTCACCCATGGAGTGGAGCGAGTTTGAAAAGTCCTTCAAAACAATGTATTACAGCGCCTCAGACGTCATATTATTCTACGCTGGGAAGGGGGTTGGAAAAGCATTGATGGAGGAGATCAAGGAGATGACTGGCGGCAAAACTTCTGTTGAAGACTTTTTAACAAACCTTTCAAAAATATGTGTTCTAAGAGGGTGGGGCGGCGTTCTCTTTGAAAGAGTGGGAAACGGGGCGATAAAGGCTACTTTAAACAACCTCAGGATAAACCGTTTCATGTTCAGAGGCGTTCTGACACAGCTGCTCGAAACCCTGACGGGGGGAAGCGTAGAAATATCATCCTTAACCGAGGACAGCAGCGTCATACTGATGAAGTTCTCGGAAATACTTTCGGAGGTTTGAGAAACATGGAGAGAGTACCCTTCGGCATAGGCGAGCTCGACGGCCTCATAGAGGGGGGAGTGCCTAGGGGCGGGCTGATCATCGTCGCCGGGAACGCTGGAGTAGGCAAAACCATTCTCTCAGCCCAGTTCATATACAACGGGGCGTCGCGATACGGTGAGAAGGGCATCTACATCTGCATGAGCGAGACAGGGGAGCATTTTAAAGCCGACATGGCCAGCCTAGGGTGGGACTTTGCAAAACTTGAGGAGAAAAGCATGGTTAAGATAGTTGAGTTCCCAACGATGGCTAAGATTGGCGTTGAAGACGTTGTAAGCCTAATAGTGGACGAGGCGAGGAAGTTTAAGGCCGAGAGGGTTGTCGTAGACTCTGTTTCAGCCCTAAACATGGCTTTAAGCAGGAAATCCGAGGTTAGAGCGGTCGTAAACCTTCTAGCCAGAATGCTGAAAAACCTCGGCTGCACAACGATAATGGTCACCGAAAACCCATGGGGGAGCAAGGGAATAGGCCTTGGCGTTGAGGAATTCGTATCCGACGGAATCATAATAATGGAGTCAGTCGTGGTTGGAAACAGGCTTGACAAGAGGCTCATGATACTCAAGATGAGGGGTACAAACCATGACACCAGGTATTACCGGCTCCACGTCGACAAGGGCTCAGGAATAGTGCTAGACCTATACCCTGAAATACGATGATTCAAGCGTGCAGTCATTGCTGCGCCTCGACTACGAGCAGGTTAATTATCCGGCTGGGGAGGCAGGAGAAAAAGCTTTAAGAGAACCCGGTGAAGATGGAAACTGGACTTTGGCTAGCAGTGCTGACCTATGGAGGGAGTACTGTAGTTTCTACGAGAAGCCTTTCGAGCAGCAGCTGGAGATCAACGAGGCCCTGCTGAAGGAGCACTTAGCCAGATGGGGGAGGACTGCACAGGCTAAAACCCTCTGCCCAAACGGTTTTCAGACGATTAACGACATCCCGGTGACGAGCTACAGCGACTACCCCGTGCTGCTCGAATTCAAGAAGAGGATAGAGAGCTTGGAGAAAACCTCGCCCCGGATGCCTGGAGAGCTGTACTGGGACTATTATGAGAGAATCGGAAGAACCGCTGCGAAGCCTTTTTCAGAATACATTATTGGCGATTTTTCTTTTGCAGTTAAAAGTACGGGAACCGTGGGTGAGCCTAAATGGGTGATTCACGGCCACCTTCTCTGGGAGAACTATAGGAAGGACGTTATAGCCACAATTTTGTTAGCATGCAGCGATGACTGGGGTAGCACAAGATTCCAGCCTGGAGATAAAGGACTAAATTTCACTCCATCAGCCCCCTATCTTTCAGGCTGGGGTAGAAAAGCGTCTCAAGGCATAGTTGTGGATGTGCCGCCGGTGGAGATGATGGACGAGATCCCTGATGCTAGGAGGCGCTTCTTCGTTGCCTTGGAGTATCTTGAGAAAGGCCATAAGGTAAACCTAGCTGGCGGTATTGCGCCTAGCGTCTACCTTATGTGCGAATATTTTTCAAACCCGGAGGATTTATTCAGGGAGTATTATAATTCTGTGGATTCTGCTTCTGCTAAGCTTTACCTCCTGCAGAGGATGGCTCGTGCCAAACTCTCCCAGCGATCCAGAAGCATAAGAGACTACTTGGATCTCAAGGGGCTTATGATTGGCGGTGTAGATACTGCTCTTTATGTTGATTACTTCAGGTCAAAGCTGGGGGTTGAGCCCTTTTGCATCTACGGTGTTACAGAGTTTGGGATTCCTATGTTCGGCTCGCCGGATCGTAAAAACCAGCTTCTACCGAACTTGAGGAGTTGCTACTTTGAGTTTTTAAACAGTAAAAGGGAGCTTATAGGGCTGAAGGATGTAAAACTAGATGAAGCATATGAGGTTGTAATAACGGCTTTCAACGGGCTCTTCGTAAGATATACACCTGGCGACATGGTTCGCGTTGTAGATTTTAGGGATGACGGGATGCCAATCTTCCATTTCTGGGGGCGTAATAACGCAACTATTATGATTGGGGGGTACCATTTGGTTACCGAAGCTGCGGCAGCGCGGGTCATGGCGAGAGCAGGCTTAAGCCTATCAGATAAATGGGCCTTCACAAAGAGCTTTGATGGGCAAGAGAAGCTTTTAGTATTGATGGAAAATACATGGGATCTGCATGCAGATGAGGCAGCTAGGAGAATATTTGGGGCATTATGTTCTGTTTTCCCTGAATTCAAGGATTACGTTGAACAGTGCCGGATCAAAGATCCATCGGAACTCGTTAAAGTAGAATACCTTAAGAAGGGTGCTTTTATAAGGTATTCTCTGAAAAGAGCTGGCCAAGGCTTTCCAATGGGACAGATTAAGCCTCCGAAAATAATTTCTCCAGAAAGACAAGATATCGCTGATCTATTGCGGGTGATTTAAGATAATGCTGTCTTTTATGTTTGTACCTTGGTCTCTAACATACTTTCTTTCTGCACTTATCGCGATCATTACTGCTGTTTACATCCTGTTTAAGAATAGAAAATCCGTGCCGCATTTTCTGTTCTTCATGTTCGGCATTATTTCTTCATTATATCTATTTACAAATTTTCTCAGCACAATTATCCTCGACCTAGACGTGGTTTTGAAACTATACAGATTTTCCAATTCTCTGTTTTTTATTTCATTAGCCTTGCTGCTAATCTTCATCCGTACGTTGGCAGAAAAAAGGGAAAGCTGGGTATTCCTCATCCCGCCGATGCTTATTGTTACTGCTTCCGTCTTCATTCCCTTTACCCTAGAGTGGACTGACTACGGGTGGAAAGCCTATCCAGTCCCTAGCGTAGAAGGAGTGGTTGTATTTCTTTATTTGTTCTCCTATTCCTTAATAATTGTACTTCAACTGTATGATTTGAGAAAGAAAACCGAGGTACCATGGTTGCGCAGAAAATATGGCTTTATGCTTTGGGGTGTTATCGTATTCCAAATGTTCGGCTTGATTCTTTCGAATGCCCTGCTGATAGTTTGGAGAGATATTCCGCACATAGGAGGGCTTCTCTATTTTCTTTCATTCATGTCCATTTGGTACGGCTTCCAGATAAAGCCACATAAAGAGGTGGTTTTAACACGCATGGGCAATCCGTTGACGGATTCCTATCAGAAACTTCTTAACAAGCTGATTGACGTCGCTCCTCCGGATGAGCTTGGCTTGAAAACTATGAACCTGTTGGAGTACTTGGATAAGACTCGCCTCAGCGATGTTGTTACCTACGATAGGTTACGGGTAATTTTAAACGCGGAGAAGGTTGAGAGTCTTAACAATATTCAGGCTTTGGATAAAACATTGGAGTATTTTGAGAGTAGAGACTGGACTCACGGGGCTGCGGACGAGTTGATGGAGGTTCTTGAAAGCATGTATTCCAGTTTAAGTTCGCCGGAGGATAAGGAGGCCTTTAAGACAGTTATTATGAATCACCAGGAGTACCTTAAGAAAACCGACATTATATACGGGTTGGCTTCAGGCGAGCTTCTGGCTTTCATCAGTCCAGACGCGTCCTTAGAGGGCTTGCCCGAGTGGGAGGCTATTCTCCGCACGTATAGGCGTCTTCTTCTGCCTGTTCGAAGGCTTATCACACACGATCCACTCGCCCCTGAGTTCTTCAAGAAGTTGAGGAGCATGGATGTGGCGAAGCATCTTGACGTTTCGCCAGAAGGGGCGATAGGCATTGATCGCGTCATCGCATACGTCAGGACAGTTCCTAATGGGAGGAGGTTTGAAACGATTACGGAAACATTCAATGCGCTTCTCTCAGCAGTCTTAAATCATCTGGTGAAAGACCCCTCTCTGTTCGAAAACTATCTGGGAGTAATTAGAAGGATATTCATGCTTAATTCTGGAGTTAAGGGTGTCTGGAAGACCTATTATTCTCTGGTTGACAGGCTGACGGTGGAAATGGGTAGGCAGCGGATAACCAGGCTTATCCGTATGGAGGACAGTGACGTCAGGGATTTGAACGCTTTTTCAGAGGCTTTCGGCTTGACGCATGATAAACTCCTCCGTAAGAAAATACTTTTAGAATACAACCCGAAATACCTTTACGAGCATTATGTGGCTAATGCTGTGCGCGAGATTTATGCGAACACTGAAAGATGCGTCATGCTTCTTAGGCCTGCGAGCGGAGTATTGTCGCAGATCCCTGCTTTAGAGAACGTTAAGATCATACCTGTGGTGACTATGGGCGCTAAGCCTGGTGAAAGCGTTTCCTTCGACGACGTTACTCAGATGATTAACGCTATCAACAGGTCTCTGGATTCCGAGATGCACACATGGATTATTCTAGACATTTCCGACATGATTCTCTCAACCAGCATGGAGCAGGCGTACGCTTTCGCCAGGCACGCGATCGAGCTTGTCTCAGCTAGGAATGCTTCAGCAATATTTATGCTGAACGAGCCTGCTCACGATCTAAGTGTTAAAACGGCTTTTGAAGGATTGTTTTCAACAATACTCCAGGTGGCTGAGAAACCGAGGCTTATAAAATTAGTATAGCCAACAGTCGTAAGGCTGCCTGTGGGAAGAGATTGTGTAAAGGAATTACCTGGATATTTCCGCTTTTTCCAGCTCCTCGTAGAGTCCCCTGGCCCTACCATCCTCTTCGAAATGCCTCCTTATAGGCTCAACCATCTTGTCGATCACGTCCGCCACAGCGTTTTTCAGGTCAAGCGGGTGGAGGACACCCTTAACATAAGCTGACTCCAGCTCCTCGTACGTGTGGAACTCCATGGGTCCCCCATACTTAGAGGGCCTCTCGACGCGGAAACTCTTGAATTTCCTGAAGACTATGTGTCTAGTCCAGTCTAGTACCGGGTTGTTCTCCGCAACCCTCTCAGGACAGTAGGCTGATAAAACCTTTCTGAAAATCGTCTCCCTAGAGTCGTGCACGAATATGCTTGACTCAGGCTTGCTCTTACTCATCTTCGAGCTTATTTGAACATCTATATGCTTATCCTCGTCGAAGCCCTCCGGCTCCCTAACTCCTTGAAGACCCATAAGCATGTGGTGGCTCACCACGACAGGCTTCCAGTACCCTAGTTTCGGCCCAACCTCCCTGGCGAGCATGTTAGCCCTCCTCTGGTCCAGCCCGAGCTGGCAGATGTCTGCGCCAAGCATGAAGATGTCCGCGACCTGCATCATGGGGTAGAAGTATTGGGCAACGTCTTTCAACTCTCCCTTCCTCCTCCCCATTATTGTTAACGCTCTCTCAGCCCTGGAAACCGTGGTGAGCTTAGCGACCTGTATCACGTTCCTCCAGTATTCGCTTGAGTCAACAAGCTCGCTTGCCCAGACTGTTTCAACACGGCTGAAATCAACCCCAGCGGCTTTCCAAACCTCTATGAAGTATTCGCCGCAAATCCTTATCTTCTCCAGGTCGCCACCTAGTTTCCTGTTTATCCAGGCAAACCAGTCTGCAAGGTAAAGCTTGAACCTTATTCCCGCTTTAATCAGGGGCTCGAGGAGAATCGGCCTGAAGACGCCGAAAGCGATGTGTGCAAGCCCAGAGGGCTCGAAGCCGTCGTACGCCACGGGATTCTCCTTCGTTTCTAGAAGCGTCCTAAGTTCCTCCAGCGTTACAATCTCCTCAGCTACGCTTTTAACGAGTTCAAGCCTCTCCTCTGTGTCCAAGCTGAATCCTTGGCTCAACTTTTGTTTTTAAACATTTTAGCATAAGCGTGTTCTCTTAAAAGATAAAAACCGGCTTTCCAATCCTTCTTAAAATGCCCCTGTCAAGTAAGGACCTTGAGGCGTTTCTTGAAAACCGGAAAGTGAATTATAGGATATTTTTCCACGGGGAGACTTATTCTGCTGAAAAAGCCAGCAGGGAGCTTGGTGTCTGTCTGGATCAGGTTGCTAAAACCGTTGTCTTCGTCAACGAGAAGAGCGAGCCGCTTATAGTGGTTGTCCCAGGTGGACGCAGGGTTAACCAGGATAGGCTTGCGAAAGCACTCGGCTTCAAGAAACTACGGTTAGCCACTGGTGAAGAGGTTTTAAGCCATACCGGGTATGAGGCTGGGGCTGTTCCGCCGGTTGGCCACGTGAAGCAGCTGCCCGCTGTGGTTGACGAAACCCTGTTGAGCAGGGAGAAGGTTTACGCGGGGGGAGGGGCTGTTAACGCTACTCTCGAAATATCCCCCGTAGAAATCGTGAGGCTGCTTAACGCTAAAGTGATAAAGGTTCCATAATGGTTTAACCGGGCAACAGCCTTAAAAAGACGTGAAGAGAAAAAATCGTCAGGGTGGGAGTTTGAACGTGTATGAGGCTGCTGTGAGCCGCAGAACCATACGCAGGTTTACTCAGAAACCAATACCAATGCAGGTTTTGAAAAAGCTTTTGAACGCTGCTAGGCTAGCCCCCTCAGGCGGAAACATTCAGCCTTGCGAGTACGTTTTAGTGACTGAGAAAGATTTGCTCGAAAAGGTTTTCAACACGCTTAAATGGGCAATGTATCTCGCTCCCAAGGGTGCTCCCAGGGAGGGGGAGAGGCCCACCGCGTACGTCGTCGTCCTCGTCAATACGAGGAAGAAGCCTGAGGGTGGAGAGGTTGACTGCGCTGCCGCGATAGAAAACATGATTCTAACAGCATGGGAGGAGGGTGTTGGAGCATGCTGGATGGCTTCAATAGACCGTGAGAGGCTCAGGGAAATCCTTTCAATACCTGAGCACTGCAGGATATGTTTCGTCGTCGCCCTCGGATACAGGGCTGAGGAGCCCGTCGTCGAAGATATGAAGGGTGACGATGTTAAGTACTGGAGGGATGAGAATGGTGTTCTGCATGTTCCTAAGCGCAGGCTTGAGGACATCGTCTTTATTAACAGTTATGGAAGCAGGATAAGCATGTGGGCCTAGACCTAAACTTTTGATTAAACCTTTTATACTTCTGGAACAACGAGCATTACTGTTCACGCTCTCTGTGATGAATGTTGAGGGATGAGGTGTTTAGAGCGTACGACGTAAGGGGAGTGTATGGGATAGACATCGTTGAGGAGGATGCTAGGACCATAGGGTTAGCGTTCGCCTCCTATCTCGGCGGAGAGGGTAAAAGGATTGCTGTGGGCTGGGATGTGAGAAGAAGCAGCAGTAGCTTGGCCTCAGCTTTAATAGACGGCATTGTATCAACCGGCGCCAACGTCGTGAACTTGGGGCTAATACCCACCCCGATGGTCTACTTCGCCATTGTCCATTGGAAACTTGACGGGGGGATAATAGTGACAGCAAGCCATAACCCGCCGGAATGGAACGGATTTAAACTATGTAGGGAGAAGGCTATGCTCTGCGGCTGGGGAATGGGTTTAGAGGAGGTTAAGAGGATAATCGATTCAAAGGCTTTCAGGCTTTCCTACTCTAAAGGCACCGTTGAGGATGCTAGGGAAAGAATTCTGGCGGAGTATGAGAACTACCTGCTTAACAGTTTCAAGGGAAAAGTCGGTAGTCTGAAGGTTCTAATAGACCCTGGAAACGGGTCCGGCTCAATACTTGGTAAAAACATTCTTCAAAAAGCAGGCCTGGCTGTTGACTCGATAAACGATTATCCCGATGGTGGCTTTCCCTGCAGGTCGCCTGAGCCCACTGAAGAGTCGTTAAGCGTTTTAAGGAGGAAGGTTGTAGACGAGGGGTATGATTTCGGAGTCGGCTACGACGGTGACTGCGACAGGGCTCTTTTCGTCGACGACGAGGGAAACGTTATCAGGGGGGACATGCTGCTAGCGTTATTCGTGAAACACTTTCTCCGGGATAGGCCCGGTGAGAAGATTGTTTACGAGGTCAGCTGCTCTAAGCTAGTTGAGGAAATCGCTAGGGAGAATAGGGTGACACCTGTGCTGAGCAGGGTTGGACACGCCTTCGTGCTGGATAGAATGATGTCGGAGAAAGCGTTTTTCGGCGGCGAGATATCCAGCCACCTGTACTTCGGCGAGATATACGGCTTGGACGACGCTGTTTTCGCGACGCTTAAAGTCGCCCAGCTGCTCTCTTCAACAGGTAGAAGGCTTTCTGAGCTTGTTGCTGAGCTGCCTAAATACGAGCTTCTGAGAAAAGATTACGGTGTTCCTGACGAAATCAAGTTCCAAGTCATAAAGGACTTGATGCACCTGTTTGAAAAAGAAGGCTTTAAAACTATAACTTTGGACGGTGTTAGGGTTGAGCTTGAAGACGGCTGGTTCATCCTAAGGGCTTCAAACACGCTTCCACAGGTTAGGCTGATAGCGGAGGCGAGGAACAAGCAAGCCTTGGAGGATATAGTTAGGTACGCGGAGTCAAGGTTTAAGGAGATTCTTGCAAGACACGGTTAGAAAGTGCGCGAAGAAAGAGAAACGAAGTGGGTGATAAGAAGAACAAGCCAGGCTCTACATGTGAGAGGGCAAAAATGGGCCTCGAACTTTAACACATCATTGGTATTTCGGGTAAAGCTTAACTATTCTAACTCATAACTTTCAGTGAAAGTCTGGTTTGCGGCTCATAACTCCCTTCGACCCTTGGCGTGGCAGGCTGTGCACCTGTCCAGAAAAATACGCGTTCTCCCCGTATGCAGGTTGTGGTCATAAGTGTGTCTATTGCTACATAACTTCATATGTCCCCAGGGCGTTTCAACCTAGGGTTAAGGAGTTTACTCTTCTGCAGCTTGAAAATGAGTTGAAGAACCTTGACAGGAGTAAGCCTATATCAGTCGCTAACAGCTCGGACCCGTATACTCCGGGGGAGGCTCAGAACCTCCTGATGAGGGAGGTCCTCCCCATATTCATTAGGAACAGGTTTAAACTGCTAATAGTTACTAAATCAGACTTGGTGGCGAGGGATTTGGATATTCTCTCGAAGGGGAGGGTTTGCGTAAGCGTAACGGTCACGACGCTGAATGAGCGGGTTGCGAAGAGCCTTGAGCCCTTCGCCCCGCCTCCTGTCAGCAGGCTTAGGGCGATTGAAGCCTTAAGCAGAGCAGGAATACCGGCGATGATCAGGCTCGACCCGCTGATACCGGGGGTTAACGATGATTCCGATTCTATCAGGGCAGTTCTTAAAGCAGCATCCGCAGCGGGTGTTAGACAGGTCACGACTTCAACCTACAAGGCTAAGCCTGATAATTTCAAGAGGGTCTTAACGGCTTTCCCGAAGCTGGAGGAGGAACTCAAGAGTATTTATTCACAGGGTGAACGCGTGGGCAGGTCGACATACATGTCGAAGAGGCTTCGGAAGGAGCTTATTTTGAAAGTAAGGGAGGCCGCTGAAGAGCTCTCAATGAGTTTCGCGTCGTGTAGAGAGGGTTTTCAAGACCTGAATACTGCGGAGACATGCGATGGGTCACACATGCTTTGACATTCTCCACGACCGAAGTTGGGAGATTCCCGGTTCGTCGCCCTGAGGGCTCATCCTACCGGGTTAATGGCTGTGTCAAGCCAGCCCCTGCCATCCGCGTGTAGCGCATGACCCGCTCCATAATATTCATCGCACCGTTATAGTCCGCGTTGCAGGAATGGTTGCAATGTGGA
>CALIBN010000025.1 GCA_938045545.1 uncultured archaeon
TAAGTCACTCCCCTATTAGGACTTTTAGTAGTGAAGGGATAATTCGCGATCGGAACATCCACCATAGTTAAGGCAGAGAAGAGCGTACTCTTACCCACGTTCGGCTTACCCACCAACCCCGCAAGCTCCATCCAACTATCCTACAACAAGCCAAGCTATAACTCCAGCGCTCAGCACCCGCTGGGTGGGAAGTCTGCTAATAGTTAATCATTTACGATTAAACTAGTTCCTAAAAGGTGAATCAATCCGCATTTGTGACGCTAGGTGAATTAGTGCATCACTTTATGCATCAAACTGCATACTAATAAGAGTTAGTTTTATATTATTGAGAGATGCGCTAAAGGGTTGATGAACGGTGGTAGTATTTGGTATACAGGATAGGGATTGATATCGGTGGGGCCTTTACTGATCTGGTTGGCTATGACGATGAAACCGGCGAGCTCGTCTGGGTCAAGGATGAGACAACACCACACGACCCCTCAATCGGCGTATTAAGAACAATTTCCAAAAGTGGAATAGATTTTTCTAAGGTCTTCTCCATCATACATGGGCAGACCCTTGTCATCAATACAATCATTGAGAGGAAAGGCGCTAAGGTCGGCCTAATAACAACTAAGGGTTTTAGGGATGTCTTAGAGCTTCAAAGATCTAACAGGAGGGACATGTATAATTTCAGGTACCAAAAACCTGATCCAATCGTTCCGAGGTATCTGCGCTTAGAGGTGGAGGAGCGCGTCACCGCAGACGGAGAGATCCTTAAGCCCATGAAGGAGGAGGATGTAGAGAATGCGCTCGAAAGATTTGTGAAGGAGGGTGTTGAGAGTATTTGTATAAGTTTCATAAACTCTTACGCAAACCCTAACCATGAACTCAGAGCAGGCGAGATAGTGCAGGGGCGTGTAGATGCCCCTGTAACGTTAGGGCATGAAATAACTAGAGAGTGGAGGGAGTATGAACGTACTATGACGGCCGTTCTCAACGCTTATGTTAAACCTAAACTCATAAAATACTTGACAAAGCTGGAGGAGGCTTTCAAGGAGAGAGGTTTCAAAAGAAGCCCCTTTGTTATGCTCTCCAACGGCGGAGTAGCAACTTTTGACATAGCTAAAAAATTCCCCATATATACGATAGAATCCGGTCCCGTGGCGGGCGTGATAGGCGGGGTATACATAGCTAAACTAGTGGGAGACAGTAATGTAATAATCCTAGATGGTGGGAGCACCACGACAAAAGCCAGCCTTGTTGAAGGTCTAATCCCCCGAGTCCATACGGAGTATTACGTAGAAAGGACGAAGACTTCTGCAGGGTATCCGGTGAGGGTGCCGGTAGTAGATACATTCGAGATAGGGAACGGAGGAACGAGTATTGCGTGGATTGACTCGATAGGGAACCTGAGAGTTGGGCCAAAGGCTGCTGGTGCTTATCCTGGACCCGCCTGCTACGGGAAAGGTGGAACCGAGCCTACCGTTACAGACGCCTATGTTGTGAACGGTTTAATCAATCCTGAATATCTCTTGGGTGGGGCTATGAGAATACATAAAAAACTCGCCTACGACGTAATTGAACAAAAAGTTGCGGACCACTATAACATCTCTGTACAAGAAGCAGCTGAGGGTATCATTAAACTCGCTAACGAAAATGCAGCATTCGCTATTAGAGTGGTCTCAGTCCAGCGCGGCTATGACCCAAGAGACTTCACACTAATAGTACATGGCGGATCAGGGCCAATGTTCGCCCCCTTCATCGCTCAAGAACTTGAGATAAAGAAGATAATAGTCCCGGTAATTCCTCCGGGGGTTTTCAGTGCATGGGGAATGCTCACCACGGATATACGGCACGACCTTGTCTATACCGAAATTGTTAGGCTGGATAAGGAGCCGGCGATAAGGAAGATAAACGACATATACTCGCGGCTTGAGATGAAAATCCTTGAAATTTTCAGGGAGGAACTCGGCGTAGGCGAAGTTGTGATCCAGAGGTACGCTGACATGCGGTACTATGGCCAAGAACATACGGTGAAGGTCCCGATTCTATCAGGAAATATAGATGCTGAGGAAATCAACGTGATAGTGAATAGGTTTCACGAGTATCATGAACGGGAATATGCATTTAGACTAGAAGGCCCTGTAGAAATCGTGAATTTCCACGTGGTCGGCGAGTATAAGATAAGAAAGTTTGAGCTCAAGGAGATTGAGAATCCAGCCGAGTCGTCCGACGACGCTTTAATCGGAGAGAGAAGAGTATATTTGAATGGTGATGATTTAACATTGTCTGTCTATAATAAGCAGAAGTTGTCTCCCCGATTCAAGATCAACGGACCCGCCATCATTGAAGATCCTACATCTACAGTTCTTGTCTTGGATACGCAGAAGGTATCGGTAGATAAATATGGTAATGTAATTATCTCAGAGAGTGGGGGGATATGAGCAAATCCGATCTTTTCACTTTGGAGATCATTAAGAGCGGTCTTATCACGGCTAATGAAGAGATGTTTTACGCCTTCGGAAGAACAGCAAAGAGCCCCGTAATCTATGAGGTTTTAGACTATGCAGTCGCCATGACTAATTCAGATGGCGATTTAATAGCTCAGGCACCAGGTGTCCCTGGCTTCTCAGGTGTCCTTGACTTTGCGGCAAGAGAAGTGCTCGATAAGTGGAACGGTGAACTATTTCCGGGTGATGTGGTTGGGCTTAATGTTCCATACAAGTCGGGTACGCATTTAAACGATGTTACATTGGCGATGCCGGTCTTCTACAAGGACGAACTCCTCTCTATTATTTTGAACAAGGGGCATTGGAGCGAGGTTGGAGGAATGCACTTCGGCAGCTGGACATCAGATTCGACAGAGATTTATCAAGAAGGAATCCTTCTGCCCTGCATAAAGTTATACAAAGAAGGTAAACCGAATAAAGACGTGATAGACATTATCTTGGAGAATTCCAGGCTTCCTCAACACACACTCGGCGATATGGAGGCACAAGTAGCTTCCATGAAGGTCGCATCTCGCCGCGTTGAAAGACTAGTTGAGAAGTATGGCATCGAAATGGTGAAGAAAGCAATGGAAAAGATTTTAGCCGATGGGTACAGACTTGCGTTACTGAATATCAGTAAGTTGCCGAAGGGAGTTTTTGAAGCGGAGGATTACATCGATGATGACGGTTTAACAGATAATCCAGTGTACGTGAAGGTAAGAGTCACAATAAGTGAGAATGAGTTTGTAGCAGACTTTACTGGAAGCGGCTCGGCAAAAGGCTCTATAGCTTCACCCTACGCCGCAACTGTCTCAGGTGTAAGAGAAACATACATAGCGGTTACGGATCCACACATACATTTCAACGGGGGGTATTTCAGGCCATTAAAAGTGATTGCGCCGCCCGGCTCCGTTTTTCACCCAGTTAAACCTACGCCAACTTCTACATACTGGGAGTCAATGGCATATGCGACCGATTTAGTCTGGAAAGCTCTTGCACCACACGTACCCGATAAGCTGACTGCCGGACATTTTTTGTCTATACTTGCAACGATACTTGGAGGAGTAGATAATAGAATAGGTGAGCCTTTCGCTATCGTTGAACCTCAACCAGGTGGGTGGGGGGCAGGGTACGACAAAGATGGTGAGAGTGGACTAGTAGCATGTGGAGACGGTGAGACTTTTATAGCGTCCAACGAGGTTTACGAGAAACGTATGCCCATAATGGTAGACAGGTATTGTCTAAATGTAGAAGGAGGTACAGGTCATGGAAAATTCAGAGGAGGTTTTGGGGTAATAAAGGATTATCGCGTCCTATGTGATGAGGCCTACTTTACCGTCTCAATAGGTCGGAGCAAGTTCCCGCCATGGGGGGTTGCGGGAGGAATGGATGGCACCCCCAACTATTGCGTAATATTCAAGCACGGCGAGGAGCCCAAAGTCACCAGAAAGGTTGCCGCCCTCAAATTGAGAAAAGGCGAAGTAGTGAGTCTGAGGTCTGGCGGCGGAGGAGGATGGGGTGATCCGCTGGAAAGGGATCCAGAGAGGGTTAGAATGGATGTAAAGAACGAGTACATAACAATCAAAGTGGCGAAGGAAATATACGGAGTAGTGCTGCATCCAAACACTTTAGAGATAGATTGGGATGCTACAAACGAGTTAAGGCAAAAAATAAAAAGGGAAAGGCAGAAGAAGACAACTAAATAGATAATCGTTAGACAGCCCTCCACAGAGAGCTTTTTGTTGAAGATCCTGCCCGCTCTTAACCAACAATTTTATAGCCAACCACCATACTCTGATGATTCGCCATGTACTTAGACAGGTTAAAGAGATTGAGGGAAAATATGGATCGCTTAAGTCTCGACGCGGTCATGCTGACTTTCGAGCCGAACATGTATTATTTATCCGGTTATAGCGCAATTTCCCTTGAACGTTTAGTCGCACTATTGTTATTCAGAGAGCAAGAGACGGCGCACCTGATAGTGCCTAAACTTGAGAAGGATCGGGCCGAGGAGAATTGCAGGTTAAAAAAAGTTGAGATTCTCGCTTATAGTGATGTAGAGGACCCGATAAACGTAATGAGGGGGCTTTTTTCAAAATATCGTGTTGAAAACTTGGGCTTGGACGGAAGCACTCCCTACAGATTCGTTCACCCAATAATTTCTGCGGGTCTTGTATCGAGTCTTTCGCTTGTTGACGACATGATGTACTCTCTAAGGATCGTCAAAGATGTTGAGGAGGTTAGATGCTTAGAAAGAGCTGCAGAGATCAATAATAAACTTATGTTAGAAAGTATTATTCACGTGGAGTCTGGCCTATCTGAGAAGCAGCTTGCCGCCTTCGTAAGAATGAGGGCATTAGAGCTAGGCGCTGATGAGGTTGCCTTCACTCTGATCCAGTCAGGAAGTAACTCTGCACTCCCCCATCAGGAACCGACAGAGAGGAGAATTGGTAATGGGGAAATAGTTCTTCTGGATATTGGTATCAAATTTATGGGATACTATTCTGATATAACTCGGACTATCACTTGCGGGAAACCTTCGCAGCAGCAGCAACAAATTTTTGACATAGTATATAGAGCCCAATCGGCCGCTATTGCAATAGCTAAGGAGGGGTCGAAGGCCGGCGACCTAGACAAGGAAGCTAGGCAGACTATATCTGAGGCCGGGTATGGGGAGTACTTCATTCACAGGACGGGGCATGGATTAGGATTGGAAGTTCATGAACCTCCTTACATAAAAGGAGATAACAACCAAGAGTTAAGAAAAGGGATGGCGTTTACCGTAGAGCCGGGAATATATCTACCGGGAAGGTTTGGAGTTAGGCTGGAAGACAACCTGATAATAACTGAAGACGGGCACACCAACTTAACTAAATTGCCAAAATTTCTCTCGATTGAGGAGTATCTATAACCAACGCGCTATTCGTAAAGCCAACATCTGACGACGTGTCCGTTATCTGTCATAACATCTGGTGGCTCGCGCTCGCTACAAACAGGCTTTGCGAAGGGACATCTAGTATGAAATCTACACCCCTTTGGTGGGCTTAGTGCACTAGGTATTTCTCCCACCGCCTCTACTCCCTTCGGTTTAATTTCCTCATCCTGCCTAGTCAGTGTTGGGATTGAAGATAGGAGCATCTGAGTGTATGGGTGTAGTGGCTCTCTAAAGAATTCCTCCGTTGGGGCCTCCTCGTATATTTTCCCTAGATACATTATCATTACTCGGTGTGCTATGTTTCTCACAACACCTAAATCATGGGTGATCAAGAGATAGCTAATATCGTGTTCCTTCTGTATTCTACTTAATGTGTTAAGCACCTTCGCCTGTGATGAAACGTCTAATGCGGAGGTAGGCTCGTCTAAGATTATAAAAGACGGGCTTGGGGCAAGGGCTCTAGCTATTGCAACGAGCTGCTTCTCTCCTCCACCAAGCTCGTGGGGGTACTTGAACATAAAATCTTCGCCTAAACCTACAAACTCCAACAATTCCGCCACTTTACCATAGACACCTGATGAATCAGCCAGTCGGTGGATACGTAATGGTAATCCAACGATATCTTTAATCATGTGCTTAGGATTAAGTGATGTCCCGGGGTCTTGAAAGACGATCTGAATCTCTCTCTTTAACTCAAGACTACGCTTCTTGATTGGAATTGATAAATCATGCCTTCCCTTATAGAGTATTCCTCCACTGTCCGGCGGATAGAAACCCATTACCACATGTCCGGTGGTTGTCTTCCCTGAGCCAGACTCGCCTACAAGTGCGAGGGTTTCACCATATTTTACTGAGAAGCTTACCCCGTCTACAGCCTTTACTATTCCTTCTTTTATCTTGAAATATTTTCTAACATCAGAAACCATTAGTATCGAGTCCTTCTGCATATTCACACCCTCACTCATATAGGTGGCATGCCACTGCGTGGTCTGTATTGATAATGGTTCTCTTAGGCTTTACTGTATGGCATTTGTCCAATGCGTAGGGGCATCTCGGAGCGAATCTGCAACCAATAGGCGGGAAGCGGTAGTCAGGTAGCTTGCCTCTAATTCCTTCGCCTATCTCACGTGTACTTATTTTAGGTGCGCTGGAAATAAGCAAGCTTGTATATGGGTGAGCTGGATGGTCAAACAGCTCGCTCGTCCTAGCCTCCTCCATTATGTCTCCCGCATACAGCACATATGCTCTATCAGTCATTTGGCGAACCATACCCAACGCATGTGACACCAATATGGTGCTCAGTCCTCTCTGCTTTACCAGCCTATCAATCAACTTCAATATCTGGTCTTGAATTGTAACGTCGATATTAGTGGTTGGCTCATCCGCGAGCAAAAGTTTGCCTGCAGATATTAAGGCCATGGCAATCATTACCCTTTGCCTCATACCACCGCTTAACTGGAAGGGGAAGGACTCCAAAACCCTCTCGTAGTCAGGAAGCTTCACGTCATTCAATACCCTTACTGCATGATCATGTAACTCCTCTTTCGTAGGATTATGCCCCTCTGCCAATAACTTATACTTGACTACGTCGTATAACTGGTCCTTAATCTTGAATACCGGATTCAAGGCAGCCATAGGGTCTTGGAATATCATTCCTATTTCTCGCCTTCTCACCGTCGAAAGCTCGGCCTCGCCGGATCTCAGTATGTCTATGTCCTTAAACTTTATCACACCGCTGGGAATAAGTGCGTTCTGAGGAAGGATTCTCAATATGGATTTAAGGAGTGTTGTTTTCCCGCTGCCCGTTTCACCAATTATTCCTACCCTTTCTCCCTCTACCATTCTCAACCAAACACCGTTTAATACTTTATTGATATACCAGTAGCTCTTATAATGAACGTAAAGATCCTGAATGTTTAGCAGCATACTTAATCACCCGCAAAGACGTCTCTAATTCCGTCGCCGAGCAAATTAAATGAAAGTATTATCAATACAATGCCGAGTGCAGGGCCCATGCTCATCCACCAGTAACTCGGGAGGTACTTGCTATACTCCGATACCATTGTTCCTAGGTCAGGTGTCGGCGGCTGTGCCCCAAGGCCGACGAAACTAATAGCGGCCCCTATCAGTACAACCCATCCAGCGTCCAACGTAACTTTGGTAAGTATTATGCCTAGCTGGTTTGGCAGCAACTCGCGGAAGAGAATATGAACAGTGGAGGCGCCTTGCGCCTCGGCTGCAAGTATGAACGGCTCATTCCTAAGAGACGCGGTGACAGAATGGGTTAGTTTAACGTACCAGGGCCACCACATCAATGATACTGCTAGCATGGCATTGTATATGTTGGGCTCCAGTATCGAAGCGATTGCTAGGGCTAAGACCAGATAAGGTATTGAAATGAATATGTCTGATAATCGAATGATTATCGTCTCTATTATGGTTCCTCTATAATATCCGGCAATAAGGCCTAAGACCACACCAGTAGGCACCACTAGTGAGAGAACTATCCCTATTAACAGGAAAGCGTATCGGAATCCAAATATAACGCGACTTAACACGTCTCGCCCGTACATGTCTGTGCCAAGTAGGTGCTCTAAGCTTGGCGGTTTATAGGCATCCTTAAAATTGATGTACAGTCCGGCATGCTCAGGATAGGGGGCAATAAACTCTGCTAGGCCAACAAAGAGGATTAGAAGACAGATAAGCGACAGGCCAATTAAAGAGAGTCTACTCCTCTTAAATCTGTACCAGACCCGCTTCAGATTCTCTCTCTTAACACGTCGCTCAAGCCCGAGGTACCGCCTCTGAGCATCAAGTGTCCTACTCATTCGTCTCACCTTTTATGTTTGATGCGTGGATCTAAGTTCGAGATAAGCAAATCTATGACAATAGACGCTAAGGTATAGGCGAGGCCAATTACAAGAACGACGCCAACAATCGCGTTTAAGTCTTTTCTTAACATGGCGGTTATGCCATATCTTGACAGACCGGGCCAATTAAATATAAACTCGACTAGAAATGCATTCCCTATCAAAGACGCCATGTCTAATGTCATTATCGTTACCGTTGGAATCATGGAGGGTTTTAGTGCATATTTAAAGAACACGACAGAACCTGGGAGCCCATGGGAATACATGTTCAGAATATAATCTTTATTCACATTCTCTATGAGGTTTGCCCTTAGAATTCTTGCCTCTTGGGCTATTGTCCCTATAGCGAGGGCGAGAGAGGGTATGATAAGATGGCTCAAGGCATCAAAGAATGCGGGTATGTTACCCTGTAGCAGGGTATCCAATGTGACAAGCCCAGTTATCCTTTTCACTTCGTATCCTAGACTTAGCCGACCATAGGCAGGTAGCAAACCTAGCCAGCTTGCCAAGATTAGCTGAAGAATTATGGCCCAGACAAAGGAAGGAATCGCAATTCCTGCATAAGCGAACACGCGCACAAAGTTGTCTACGGCCGAGTTGGGTCTCCTGCCACTCAAAACCCCTAGAGTAAAAGCACCGACTACATCGATTACAAGTGCAAATACTATAAGTTCAACCGTAGCTGGCAGAAATTCTATGATATCTGTAGTTACATCTCTGAATGTGACCAAAGATATGCCAAGTCTTCCGTGGAAAACATCTGTTAGCCATACAAAATACTGGACGTATAGGGGTTCATGAAGATGGAGCATCTGCCTATACTGCTCTACAACGTCTTCGGGCGCTCTGGGGCCCAAAGCAAGCCTAGCGGGGTCGCCTGGTAAGACGCGCGCAATTACAAAGATGAGTACTGATATACCTAGTAGCGTTACTATACTATACGCTATTTTTCTTATGTAATAGTTATCAATTAGGCTGGATAATCTAGCACTTATCCGCGACTGACTTGTATTCAGATCAGAATCTTGGTTCGTCATGGCTGCGTCATTACTCGGACTCTTCCGCGGGGCGGATCATAATAGATCCGTTAGGCCCCATTTCTGGAGCTCGGAAAGGGGTGGGGGTTCGTAAGTGTATTTTCTGCTGTGCGCCCAGCCGCAGAGTTCTTTAAGCCTCACGTGATGTTCGGCATGCTTTAGCGAAGCAATGATAGGGTCTATTACAGGTATTCCAAACCTCGTTTGTACCTCTCTGTAGAAGCCGAAAAAGACTGTACACCCCAATATTACTACTTCGGCCCCCTCATTGACACTCTCCTCAACCGATTCCATAAGCCTCCTTTCTGTTTCACGCTCATCCTTATGAAGGTCGTGGACCCCCATTTCTATGTCCTTAAAAGATACAAGCCTATCCTTTAAACCATATTCTTTGATTCTACTCATCATTAGCGGTATCCATTTCTTCCGGCCAACTATAATTGAGAATTTGTCTCCTAAAGATAATGCCAGTGTTGTAGATGATTCAAGGGGTGCGGTTACGACGATATTGCTTATTTCACGCGCCTCTCTTAGTCCGGGGTCATAGAAACATCCTATTATACAGGCATCATACCCTTCTTTTTCAGCTTTTTTGACCTCTTTCAATATTTGAGGCACAACTAATGCATCATATGCATAGTATTCGAGATGATGCGGACCCCATTTGAAGGAGACGACGTCTAGGTTTGTCGATGGATCTTTGTATCCCTCCAAGTAGTCTTTCATAGGTTTATCAAAGATTGAAGTTCCGACCGGGTTGATGAATAAAATTCTAGCCATTTAATAAACACCCATAAAAAATATTCGCACAGGGTGTCGCGTCATGACGGGATTTTTTCTGGGAAGACTTGGAACCATCTGAAGTCTAGCTCATATTCTGCTATTGGTAGGACTTCTCCCCTAGCAGCCGGATAGTCAACATAGTCGGCCTGATAGGCTCTAAGCACTACATGCTCATACACAAATACCGATGGTGCCAGCTCATCCAGCTTTTTCTGTATCTCATAATACTTCTGCATCCGCTGATTAAAGTCTACCGTAGCTAGTGCATCCTCTATCATTTTATCGATCTCTGGATTCATTAACCATTCTCCTTGTTCCCATGTTCCAGTGGCTGCGGAGTGATATCTCGACATGAGTATAGACCCTGCCTCCGCATAGTGGGCGATTACAAATATTGAAACTGCGTTTGGCGTTGTTTCCATCTTGGTCATACCCTCCACCACTGAGAGCCAGGGGACCTTCACTACATTGACTTTGAGCCCAATCTCCTCCATGTTAAGTTTGAAAAGCAACGCAACCCTCTCCTCCCACGGGACCTCGGCAATCCACCAGAACTCTATCGGATACTGGTCAAGCTTTCCCCAATACTTCGATTTCCTGAGCTCCTCCTTAGCAGCCTCTACATTCCTTTCCATGGGCTTTCTCGCCGGATCTGCCCCTGGGAGCATGCTTGGGACCGGGCCTGAAGGACGCTTCTCAAACGGCATTATATCGTTTATTGCCGTTTCATAGTCAAAAGCCAGTGTAATTGCCCTCCTGACATGTACGTCATCTGTTGGAGGTTTCTTGGTATGGAGCATTATGTAGAAGATCATTGCTGATGGTACTTTCGCGATCTTAACCCCCGGTATCTTGGCCATTGCGTCGTAGTTTTCTAGTGGTTGCCACTGGTCGGTAACCTCCAGCTGTCTCTTCTCCATCATGGTTCGTATTGTGGTGGGTTCTGTGAAGCCATACATTATTACTTTAGTCGGGGAGTTTGGTGCTGTGTCACCCCAGTATCCGTCATACTTTACTAGGGTTACAGATTCCCCTCTCTTATGCTCAAATAGCTTGTACGGTCCCGATCCAGCGTCTTGTTCGCCAGACATCAACCAGTTTTTCCCATAGTCTCCCATCTCACCGTAGGGGCCTTCTGTCTTGTGCTGCTTCACTAGCTCGCTATCAACAATGTAGAGCCGCACTAGGGTGATGAGGAATGGGCCGAATGGCTTCGTAAGTGTTATCTGAACTGTGTAATCATCCAGAGCCACTGTCCTTTCAAGGTCGATGTAGGGTTTGAATAAGTAGCCGTAGCCTTCTCCTATTGTTATCATCCGTTTCAGGGAAAAAATAACGTCCTCTGCCTTGAGTTCGCGTCCGCTATGAAACTTTACTCCCTTCCTAAGGTGGAACTTCCAGACCATCCCATCTCCAGATACCTCCCATTTTTCAGCTACATGTGGTCTGACAGTCCCATCCTTATTCGGATAGACTAGTGTGTCATAGACGTTTAAGAAATAGACCGAGCTCGCCTCATCCGAGCCTACGGCCGGATCCATGTATGGCACATTGGCAAAAGAGACCCTCAGCAGCCTCTCTTTCGGCGGGGCGGTCTGCCCGGTTAATGTAGTGCCCGTAAGAACGAACCCTACCGCTGCAACAACGGCTATCACAACGACTATAGCAGCAATAACGAGTGTCCTCCTCCCTCTGATACTAGTTTTGCCCGCTGTCATGTAGTTTAGAGATCGATCTCGCCCTATATATCTCTTTCAGCCGAATAGTGATTTACAAAAAGGATTGATTATAGGATTTAGCGATGAAATGTCTTAGTTCTTAGGGAAGGTATTGCCTAACAAATCGGCGGGTATTGAAAGCTGTTGGGAGGCCTAGATGAAGGTTTAAGAACATATTTTAGTGTATGTCATTGTCTTTGCGTGAGGCTGGTGTTTGTAGATGGTGTATGATCTATTGGTGATTGGTGCGGGTATTGTTGGTTTGACCTCCGCCTATCATTTCGTTAGGGGTGGAGGTGGCAGGGTGTTGGTCGTTGACGCCAATGGTGGCCCTGCTCAGGGGAATACTGCGAGGAGCGTTGGTGGATTCCGCATGGGGCTGTTCACCTCTCGTGTTAACAGGCTTATCTCAGAGACCACCGTCAAATTCTACTTGGATGTTCAGAAGAGTGGCTAT
>CALIBN010000026.1 GCA_938045545.1 uncultured archaeon
TGGTATAGGGATAGGATTCAAGCGGTGTATGGGGTTTCTATCGAAGAGTGGGAGAGGAGGACTGGTAGGAGGTTGTCTGACGACTTCTATAAGCGTAAGCTTCCATCAAAACAGGCGGCGACACCTATGGCCTCCACGAAGACAGCTGGGTTTGGAGGTCTAGAATCTGCACCGATAATGGAGGGCGAATTGTGTATAGGAGAAAAGTGCGGGCCATCGTGTGGCTGCAGCAAGTAGGCTTCATCTAGGCGGAGCAGTGCTGTATGCTGTATTGCTTGGTTGGAGGTGTACTTCATCATTTCATTTATAATCTGGCTGGTCGTTGGTGCTGTTCTAATGGGGGATGTTTTGGATATTTCGTGGATTGCAAGGGGGTTGTGGCCGGGTTGGCTATGGGAGCGCGTGCAAGTTCTCTTGGAGATTGTGGGTTGAGTCGGGGGAGTGGGGGGAAGTCTAGAAGTTTGAGCCGCTCCTGCTGATGGTGTGTGGCAAAAGCCTTAAAAAAGAGGGTGCGGCGTCGATTAATACGTGAATAACTCTGAGAAGGCGGCAATTATTAATATTGTCAGTTTCAGACATCCTCATGTTAGGTCTCTCTTCCAAGAGGGTTTATGGGGTTTTCCTGATAACAGGGTTAACAGGAGGCGGTGGAGCAGCCTTGAGGCGGGTATGCCGTTACTTGTATACGGGGACTTTAATGGTGTTAAGGGGGTTTTTCTCAAGGCTACGCTTCTCAGAAAGGTTGAAAATACTAGGCCGGTGGATTACTGGGTTGAGAAGCCGACCGGGTATCCCCTCCGGATCTATCTCAGAATCGATTCTCAACAGGATCTTGACAGGGTTTTGCCGGTGAAGAAGGAGGAACTGACACTCACAATACCGATTTTTAAGCAGAGGGCGGACCGCTGGTCCTTGATAGTCTTCGGAGAGAGGGTGGGCGGTGGGGTCACCTATCCTCTCAAGAGTTTCCTGAATATTTTGACTGAGTTCGAGGTCCGTAACCAGAGAGTAGCTCTTAAGAAGCCTGACCACGAGAAGATAAAGGATATGATTTTCCGAATGGGTATGCTTCAAAGAAGGTTCAGCGAGAAGGAAGTTAGACTGGATAGGTATTTGATCGATGTGGCTTGGAGAAAGATTCCAACCGGAGACCCGTATATCGTCTTTGAGGTACATATTTCCGGAAACCTTGAAGAGGCTTTGGCAAAGCTCAAGCATGCCCACGATAAATGGAATTCCCAGCCACTTGTCCTAGTCACCACCAAGGATCAGGTTGAGAAAGCGGTTAAGATAATTGAGGGTGCATTTCACGAGGTTAGCGGAATTTTCAAAGTGGTTGATTGGGAAGATTTGAAGAGAATATATGAGGCAAAGGCAGAGTATAAAAAGCTGGAGGGCAGTCTTGGAATATTTTAGACTAGCTCGAGAACCATCACCGTAACATACAGTTTCACAGGATGTTGTGAATAGTCCTGGTCTTCTTATCTCCTGTATACTGTTTCTGACCCATAGCAGGCACTTTCAACTCAAGCTATTTCGGCGGGGTCAATGGTTTTTGCTGCTCTCTATTCGCTATGGATTTGAAGGGAAACAAATAATGGTGGTTGATAAGAGGTCCAGATAGCTTGTCGGGTGGTAGGGGGTAGTTTGGGCCTTTAACGGTCTAGTATCTATCCGCCTCCCACTATTCATTTCTTCATGCACTTTTTCAAAGTACATCTTAGCACACCGTCTGCCCATCTCGGCTGAAACGTCCCTTAGATTGTCTAACTATCTTTTATTGTCTTAGCATTAGCCCATCTTATCGGCATACTGTTTGCCTGCTGTAGCAATCGTAACGCCCAAGACCTGTAGGCATTTTTGATCGGATGCGGTATGGGCCCTAACCATTCTAGGAACCTTCGTACCTCGTCCTTGCGATAGAGAACCATTCGGTATGCATTCTTTTTTTTGCAACAAGTAGTCGACCGTATCTGTCTATGTGCTTGCTTCCACGCACTTCGACTCGAATTACCGAAGGCGTGTAGCCAAGTTTCTCAAGCACCTTCTCTACCCCGTTTATGAGGGTTGTGCTTGTATTTGTCAAAACAACAACAGAGAAGCTCGTTGTAGGCTTCCTCGTACTACCCATGTTTCTGGCTGATCACTTTATGTGTCCTTCGCACGCCAGCACCATTGCTAGGTAAGCTCTCAGCTCTTCTTCGGTTTTGATGAAACTGGGCACCCTCATGGACTTTTTACAGTCTATGAGGAAGCCCCAGTCTTTGAGGTCCAGCCTCACTATCAGCTGCCACTCATAGTATTTTTCGGTGTATCGCCGCGCCCCGAGCGAGATTGTCCCGTGTTCTTGGAAGATTTTCGCTATTGTCCTGGCGTAGGCTTCGTGTGGCGTGTTGAGTATTAGCTCGAGCATTGTTTTGCCCTTAGTTCTTAGTGCTGCGTCTGTCTGGACCAGTGCTGCCGCGAGGGCTTTTTGGACCGTGTTTTTGGGTGGTTTTCTCTGACCCTTCAGCGTTGCCATACGCACGGCTTCGGACGGATTTCGCAGCTTTACCCCTGCCTCAACCAGTCTATTTCTCAGAGTATCCTCGTTCATGCTGTGCTGGGGCCCTACCAATGTGTTGACCGCTCGGCATACTTTGGCATAGTTGTAGCCCATGGCGTATAGCCTCGCAGCTGCTCCGAGGTATGGTGGCGGGTAGTTGACGCGTTTTCTACCCTTTTTCCTAGGTTGTGGCAGCTTTTTTCTCAGCCTGGTGTCCATGGCCTCGATCTCTTCTCGGCTTTCTTCGAGAAGCTGCCTAAGCGCTGTCAACGCATCTGCTATCAAGCCTTTTTCCGAGCCTTTTTCGCCGCCGTCGCCACCCGCCAAACCCACACTCACACCTATCCCAACACCTCCGGGGACCCTTTGGCCCCCCATCAAATTTTGAGGGGGGCTCCGACACGGTGTCGGAGAGGCCCCCGGAGGCTGGAGTGGGATGGGCTGGCGGGGCCTGCACGCGCTTGGCCTTCCACGGCCAGCCGAGCCACGTGCAGGGTCGTCTATGCGGCTCAGACGGGTGTTACGGGCAGCCGTGGCTGCACGGAGCCGCCATGCCCATGCAGGCCCCCTCACCCTACACCCGTCCAGCTTGATTGTTTGGACGGGCTCGGTTTTTATCTGAGAAAAAATAGGTGGTGAGTGGGTTTTAGACTGCCTGCATGGACTGGGTGTCTTCATGAGTTGTCGTGTCTGCCCCCGCCCCCTACCACTATGGATGTTTATGCCTAGCTGTTTACATGGCCTCCGTACCTCAGTTGTGGCAGGCGTTGAGCCTAGCTGCAAGTCTTCCGCCCTGCCGGACCTCTCTGAGCATCTCTTCTCCCGCGCGGCTGATCAGGTGTCTGACGAACTCCCCTCTCTCAGTCAGGTAGAGTCGATCGCTTTTAGCCTCGACGAGTCTCAGCCTTCTAAGCCTCCGCACCAGTCTGGGGGTCAGCCATTCAGCCCTGAGCCAGGGCCTACCCTTCACCATGTATAATGCCCTGATGTCTTGGTGGCGTAGGAAGGTCAGGTGTTCTCTCCGTTTTCTGTTCCTAAATCTTACCTCTTCTCGTAGCATATTGTTAATACTCTGCGCCAGCATCGTCAAGGCCCTATCATCGCGGATGAGGTCTTCGACCCATCTGTATTTGACCGAGACATGCGTGCCGCTTGATTCAAGCCTTCTTTGCCGAGTCATCCCCTCAAGTAAGCGCGCCTCATGAGCGTAGATTTCTGAGCTTCTTCTTTCTGAGTAGTCGCCACCCCTCCTATGCTGCGACTGAACTATGCTGGGTGAAAGCTTCTCCACGTATGAGGCAGTTGTATGTCGTGTCACATTTAGGCCGCTGACGTCGTTGTAGGTGTTTGCGGCTTTGTGTGGCTCCGGCCGCGACATGGGAGCCGAGGCTGTTGGGGGTGGTTTTCCAGTCTCAACAAATCGGGCTGGATGTATTTTCTTTTCAACGGCTTCTTGTTGCTCATAAATGAGGCTACTCGTCTGGGAATAGGTGTGCTGTGGTCCACGTCTCTGGAGGGTCGTCTGCGCCGTCACCTACACTGCGACTTCCAGCATACTGTTATCCGCTGGGGTGTTGTGTCTCACCGGACCGTCTCTGGCAGCTGTCTTCAGGTTTGATGTGCCGCGTCCATCGTGGACAGGTCTTTGGCATGCTAGTCTTGCCTCTTTATCATTGACATGTGCAAGCAGTGATGCCAGCATGTATAGGCCGCCGAGGACGACGGTCCATAGCGCGGTCATTTTTAGCGGCTGTAGAAAAGACTCTACCCTGTCGCCGAAACTCATCATTATTATTATAAGCACTGGCACGCTCATGAGACCTGAAACAACAGCATTTCTACGACACTTACCATGTCTGCCAGAGGCGTGCAAGAAAACGGCGTATAGCGCGTGTATGACGAAAAATAGTAGGAGAAATGCCGCCCCTAAATAAGTGGGGCCGCCCCACTGAATGGCGAGTGCAGCTGCTGGAATCGATTGTGTGTGACCTGATCCATCATCGTGCCTTGGAGGGTTAAGGGCACGAAAATGACCAAAACACCCATCAACACCACTACAACTCCAACCAATTCATACCTATCAGGCCTCTTCTTATCCACAACCATCCCCCAGACAATGGAGGTGACAACGAACACACCCCCATACGTAGCGACCCCACCTACTAAAAGGAAGAACACCGAATAGCCTCGCTACTACAAGCGCCATAATTGGTCCTGTTATAATGCTCCCCAATCTTCCATCCAATAACCCCACCAATCATACCGTAAGGAATAGAATACCCCCACGAGACATTCGGGAACAGGAACGAAGAACACAGACGCGGTAATAACACATCCTAAACACCTCGAATGTGTAACGTTTTTTACATGGTTGTAGAATTGTGTTGTAGGAGGGGTTTGTCTGTAGATCTGAAGAGGGAGTTGTTGAGGCTTCTTGATGAGGATGAGGAGTTTAGATACGCGGTGGCGGGTAGAATAGGTATACTGGAGATACTGAAGCGTCTCGACAGGCTGGAGGAGGGGCAGAACAGGCTTTGGGAGGAGGTTAGGGATATGCGGATTACTTTGAATAGAGCGTGTCTAAAAATTAACGCTTTTATACTTGTTATGGTTGGATGCTGATTCTACCTAGATGGTCTGATGGTATCTTGGACTTTCATGAAACGATGATAGCCGTCCATATGCAGTTGAGCTTATGACCATCCAAAAAGCTTACTAAATCCTCACATTCAAATACGTTCCAAGGCACACATTCTCCAGTCCTCATGAAAGCTTCAATCATCTCTCCAACCTTCATAAACGCCAAATTTGAGCTTCTAAGGCTTCTTCGCGAGCCATATCTTCCAAACTGGTTGTCCCTCTCCTAACGGATTCCTTGTTCTCTAAATACTCGTTGATGTGTAATTTATGTCTGTTCGGCGGCGGAGGCAGGCCTGATGCCGCGCATCCCCTTCAACCCATTCAGCGCTACGATTACTTCTTGACGACTATGCAATTTCCTCCCGAGAAAACCGGCTATATGCTCTGAAACCACTTCATTGAGCTCTTTCCGCTCCTGCGCCGCTCACCTATCCTGCTCAGATGTACAGTGCGCCATATGGCACGCCAGCAACATCACAAGGCATGTGCTCTATAGGGCTTAAATCTTCTGGAAGGATTACGAGACCCCATTTCGTCTTAACAGTCATGGATTTATTGCGTAGAGCTTGGATGATATCGTCTCTTCCCCTCACATTTGTTTGACCGGCCTCGCTGAGCAACTGACCCGCAATTCTTTCAAAGGCCTGCCTCCGCTTCACCTCACCCTTTGGAACGAGAATTCGTGAAAGATGCAGGCTCCGAAGTAACAACTGGTACCGGAAAATAAGGGAACTATACGATGGCTTAATTATTTGATTATGTCTAAGAGGTTCTCCGAGTGGGAAATACTTATATGTGGGATGTGGTATTTTGCTTAATGTGGGAGGTGGGTTAACGAACGAATTCATTGTTAAGGTTGATAAAAAAGGGAGAATTATCATCCCATCAGAGATTCGAAAAAGGCTCAACATTAAAAATATAGTTAAGATTACGCTTGGAGAAGGAGAGATAATATTAAGACCCATAGAGGATCCTCTAAAGAGGATTGAAAAACTCATCCTTAAGGGTACGACCGACGTTGAGGCAGAGATTCGAAGGTTTCGTAGAGTAGTTGAGAATGAGCTTAAGAAGGCGACTTAAGGCTGACAATACAATACTAATAGA
>CALIBN010000027.1 GCA_938045545.1 uncultured archaeon
ATGAAGCACTGTTAAATCATTCTGCAAGAGAATTATGTCAGCAGATTCCTTTGCAACGTCAACAGCGTTTTCCACAGATATGCCGACGTCCGCGCTTTTTAGGGATGGCGCGTCGTTAATCCCATCCCCTAGAAACCCGACAACGTGTCCATTACCTTTTAAAGCGTTTATTATTCTGTCCTTCTGGGCTGGCGTAACCCTGCAGAACACATTTGCTTCTTCGACAACTCTTGCGAGGGCATCATCATGCATTTGGGCAATCTCGCTTCCAGTGACTATTCCTTTTATATCGAAGCCAAGTTGTTCGCAAACCTTCCTTGTTACCAGTTCATTGTCACCTGTGAGAATTTTCAGCTCTATGCTAGCATTTTTCAGAAATTGCAAGGCTTCTCTCGCTGTTTCTTTAGGAGGGTCAAGAAAAGCTATGAAGCCCAAAAACACCATTTCTTTCTCGTCATTTGCCGTATATATTGGCTTGTCCTCTCTTAAACGCTTGTAGGCTACGGCTAAAACCCTATAGCCTTCAGCGCTTAGCTCAACATATTTCTGTTCAATTTCTCTGTGCACTCCATTAGTTATGTCGGCTATAACCTCTCCAACCTCATAGAAGGAGCAAACTTTAGCAACCTCTTCTGGAGCCCCCTTCGTGATCATGAACCTTTGATTCTGATATTCAACAACTATGGAAAGCCTTCTCCGAACAAAATCAAAAGGCACCTCGTCGATCTTCTTATAATCTTTAACATCTACCTCTCTAAATCTTAGTATAGCCTCGTCTAAGGGGCTTTTAATTCCAGTTTGGTAGTAGCTGTTGAGGTAGGAATAAAGCAGAACCTTATCGTTTTCATCACCGTTAAGGTCCACGTGCAGGACAAGCTTTATCCGGTTTTCCGTCAAAGTTCCAGTTTTGTCCGTGCATATAACATCCATACTTCCAAAATTTTGTATGGCTGCTAAGCGTTTCACAATCACATCCTTCTTAGCCATCGACACTGCTCCTTTAGAGAGGTTTACTGTAATTATCATCGGCAAAAGTTCCGGCGTTAAGCCCACAGCCAAAGCCACGGCGAAAAGAAGCGAATCAAGCACGCTTCGCATGTAAAGGGCATTAATGAAGAACACAAATATGACAAGCAGAAAAGTTACTTGCATTATCATGTAACCAAAACTTCGAATACCCCTCTGGAACTCCGTCTCAACCTCTCTTTCCACAAGCTTTCCCGCAATTTTCCCATACTCTGTTAGGCCACCAGTTTTCACGACAACAGCGGTTGCTGTCCCGCTCACAACAGAAGTGCCCATGAAAAGATAGTTGTTCCACTCAGTTATCGACCGGTCATAAGACTTCATCGGCAAGCTAGTTTTCTCAACGGGAAAAGATTCACCAGTCAATGCAGACTGGTTCACAAATAAGTCTTTCGCACTTATAACTCGAGCGTCAGCAGGCACAATGTCACCTGCTGAAAGGAATACAATGTCTCCGGGGACAACCTCTGCAAGCCTAACCTCTCTTTTAGCGCCATCCCTCAAAACTGTGGCCGTAGTCGCCACCCTCTGCTTCAACATTTCAGCCGCCCTTTCAGCCTTAGATTCTTGATAAAAGTCTAAGACTACGCTGAGCATCACTATAACAATTATGATGGCTGTGTTCTCAACTTCGCCGAAAAAGCCTGAAATCAGCCCGGCGATGAGAAGAATTATTACCAACGGACTTTTGAAATGGGAAAGGAATTCAATGATGACTGCCCTCCTCTTTTTTCTAACAAGCTCATTATAGCCAAAAAATTCAAGACGCCTTTCCACCTCCTCAGAAGAAAGCCCATTTATCGAAGACTTCAAACGTGAAAGAAGCTCTTCCACCGGCGATGTTAAAACTTCTTCAGCGCTCGGTAGAGCCCAGCCTAAAACTTCGCCGATACTTAACCTTTCTGTATTCTGAACCATCATCATTCCCACCATACACTCTCTCCGGTCAACCTCCAGAGCTCGGCATAATAGCGCGCTAAACGTCTGGGCTTAAAATATTTTCTAACCTCTAAACCTGAAGATAAGGCCTATTACGCCCAGAAGCGTTATCACTACGCTCGTGAACAGGAAAAAGGGGTATGTTATGCCCAAGGCATCCCCCGTGTTCACGGTGTAGTATACCAGTACGGCTCCGCAGCATGTTAAGAGGGCCGCGAACAGTTTCGCCACAATGATGCTTGCCTTCAAATCGCCTCTATGCTTTAAATCCTTAAGATAAATCTTTCCCCGAAGCCTCCCCTACATTTGAACGTTAACCCATTATTCTACGCCAGTCTTTTCTTAAGGTATACGTCGACCATGAATGATAAGCCGTACTTGCTGAACGCCTCCTGTTCGGCTTTCCTCTTTATCTCGAAAAACCTGTTTATCTCCCTCTTCCACGGGTCCTTAGCATACCTCTTATCCTTCTTAAGCTCGTTCAGCCTTTTGATATCCACATCTAGAAGCTTGGTGCTTGGAAGCTTATACTCCTCTATGTCTGAAGCGTAGACGCCCATCCACCTGGCCTTCGGCGTAGCCAGCTCAGGCACGTGCGCAGCATTAGCTGAGCCTGAGATTATGACTTGCGCGATATGCAGCCCCCAAGGGTCCGCGTCGGTGAAAATATATACGGGGAGGTCTAGTTCCACGTTGAGCCTCCTTATGAGGCGTCGAGTAGCTCTTGGAGCCTGGCCAGCAGTGTGGATTAGAATAGCGTTATACTTTTTCCAAGCCTTCTCCTCGACGAACCTTGTGAACATGGCGCCTTTCTCAATGCAGAGAACCTTGTCGGCAGATGTTTTCACGAACCTAGAGGTGGCCAGCGCCGGGCCTATCATCAAACCGTCGGGATGCGAAGTCAGATTGATCCTCCTCCCCTCGTAGCCTTTCACAGTGTACTCGATGGTTAGGTCTGCAAATATGGCGCTCCTCTCCTCAGGATAAATGTTGAAATCCTCCCTGGGCGAGCCGACTACGGATTCAAGCTCAGTTATTATCCTGTCCGACTCGCTCTGATCCTCGAAGCCAAGATCCACGCCCTCAGCCATGTAGAAAACATCTCTCAGCGTGCTCGTCTTATCCTCGTCGATAAGCTTCCTAGCCAGGCTTGCAACCCATATGAGCTGCGTCAAGGGCTTCAAGTGCTTCACGTTGCGCGAGGTGCGAACCGCCTTCTTGGGACCGAGAACATAATGCCCCTTTCTCTCGTCGAAAATAATGTTGTCAACAGTCCTAAGAGGGAGCTCGAGCGAAGGAGGCTGCCTGTTCTCCACCTGCTCAAGTATTTCAAGAGCTAGACCCACTATGCTCTTCCGAGCCTTAGACTCCTTTTTCATCGCTCTGAAGTCAGGGCGAAAAGATGTTTATTAAAGTATCCATTTAAACCCTGGGCTTCAACCGTGAAACCGGAGGGTAATGCTGATGGAAACATATTTATGATGCCTCTCACAATCTTTCCTCGGGCGGCAGGTAGGCTCGGGGAGCTCGCCATTCCCTGAACCCGAAACTGGCGACACGCGGGGAGCTGATAACCGTGAGGACAGGGCTGCCTCAACGCAGCTGGCTGCAGCAGGTCTGTGAACGCCATCCTTACTGGGCAGGAGTAGCAGGCTCGCCCGCCGCAGGGCGGGTGCGTCTGCCTAATTACCGAACCCGCTAGGCCCGGGAGGGAGCAGCGGTAAGGTAAGCTACCTGCGTTGGTAAGAGATGGCTGGAGGGTAAACCTGTTGCACGCTGGTTACGTCGGAGGGGCTCGACCCTCATGGGGCTGCCGCCTCTAAAAATGTCTTAGCCATTGTAAAAAAGTTTAGGAAACGCAGATTTTTGGCTAAATACCTTCTAAGAAAAAGATAAATAGTTCTCACATGACAATGATTTGTGAAAGTCCTATCAAAGGAACTATTTCTGAGGCGTGATGAAAAAGGGCGGCCGGTGGTTCCAGGCTTCGTGACATACGTTTCAAGGGACAAACCGATTCTTCTTCACCGTTTTGGGAGGGAGGATTACTCGGATGCTTATGATGACTATATGGACATGTTCAGCTATGATAATGGCAGAACATGGACGCAGCCGGTTCTCCACCTGAAAAGTGAGAATGTAAAGGAGGGTAAAATCCGTTACGGCGAGCAAGCAGCCTTTTTCGATCCCGATGCTGAGAGACTGATAGTGGTTATTAACAAGTGGCTCTATCCTAACGATACGCTTAACGAGGACCTTCCCTATTCTTTAGTTCAGGAGTTCTATGACCCTAAAACAAATACATGGTCCGGCTTAACGCCCTTGGACTTAGATTTCCCCGGCGGGATTGCCATGAGCTTCTGCAGACCTATTAAGACATCGAGAGGCCGTTTAGTATTTCCAGGACAGGGCAAACATCTTGATGAAAAAGGGAGGCCCATTCATTACAAGGGTTGCTGGTCGCCAGCAGGCATCATCGTCCATCTCTTAGGAGACTATGATAAAGATTGGACGATTAGGTGGAAACTGAGTAAACCAGTTATCCCGGATTTAGAGAAGACTTCCCGCGGTTTTTACGAGCCAACCGTAGCTGAACTGAAAAATGGACGCTTCGCTATGATTCTGCGGGGCGATAACAGTATGTTCTCTGAGAAGCCGGGGTATAAGTGGGTGAGTTTCTCGGATGACCATTGCGAGACTTGGAGCGAGCCGGCGCCCTTACTCTGTGACGATGGTGAGTCTGTTGAATCAAGCTCCACGGGTTCCGCCCTATTTCGTTCCACCAAAACCGGCAAGCTCTACTGGATCGGCAATCTCTGTCTCGAAGGTGTTCGTCCAAATGGTAATTTTCCGAGCCACTCTACATCGCCGAGGTTCAGGAAGAACCCTTTGCCTTAAAACGCGACACTATCACCGTGATCGACCGTCGCAGGCCAGGTGAATCACGGTATTTGCAACTTTCCAACTTCAAATTCTACGAGGATCGGGAAAACGGAGACATTGTTCTCTTCTTAACGAGATATAGTGAACATTCTACCGATGAGGACTGGACTAAACGTGGATGCTTGCCGATTACTATCGGTATCGGATTGCTATTAAATAGTTGAGGTGGAGGACACATAAATTGCACGAAATTTTGTTGAAGTAGGCTCCTGCAAACAGGTTTCATAGATGAGCGCTCCACCGCGAATCTCAGATGATAGGGCTGAAAGTCAACCCGCCCTTGGAGCGGCGGAGGTATTGCGAGTAGAACATCCCTGTGACAGGCCGGAACGGATAGCTAAGCGTGTTAGAAGATGAAGGAGTCTACAAGACATGGTACATAGCTGCTGAGAGCACCGTAGAAGAAATAGATAATGGAAGGATCTTTAGACTCTGCTACGGGTCTCCGAGGACGGAGTTAATTGGAGTCATGGAATATGAAGGAAACGAGAGAAACAACATGTGCACATAGAAGGTTTTCCAGGCGGAAGCCCAGAGTACTCGGTATTCCTAGACCCGAGGACCCTCCCGAACAAAAGTATAAGATGTTCATAGTGCTAAACTCCGTAGGACAGCCTATGCGTTTACGCATCCGTATGTATAACGTGAAACTCTATGCATTTCGATTTTTCCGACGGGCCTGACAACGAGAGGAAAGTTAAAAAATACGGCATGTAGCTTGAGACGAGTGCAATGATCATCGATGCACATGCGCACGTGGGTGACTTTCGCTGGAGAAAGAACCAGCAGCGCCAACCGATGACTTGGGAAAAACTCGTCTCCCGCCTCGATGACGAAGGCATAGACAAGGCGGTCTTTCTCCCGGTTTACAACGCTTCTCCGGAGCAGACTCCTTGGGGTTTTCTTCAGAGTGAACGACAGGGAGTGCGCGAGCAGGTGATTGACGCAGCCAAGTATGCCGACCGCGTCATTCCTTTCGGCAATATTGATCCCCGCTGGGGAGACAATAGTCCCAATACTGATTTCAGCGATATCTTAGACTGGTTCCAGGAGCATGGTTGCAAAGGGATGGGCGAGATCTGTGCCAACATCTCTTTCGACGACCCGCGTACCGTCAACCTGTTTAAACAGCTCGGCGACAGGGGGCTGCCCGTAACCGTGGAAAGCTGCAACTCCGGCTGGGGACTTGGGTTTCAGGATGACCCTGGTATGCCTCGATTGAGACGTTTACTGCAAGCAGCACCTAATACCCTCGTCATCGGCCACGGCCCCGCTTTCTGGGCGGAGATCGGGCCTGTTAGCTCTGCGGAGGAGAAGGGAAGCTATCCTAAGGGCCGCATCACCCGTGAAGGTGCTCTGCCAGATCTTTTCCGACGGTTTCCCAATCTCTACGCTGACATCTCTGCCGCCAGCGGTTTCAACGCCCTTTCACGAGATCTGGAATACGGTGTACGCTTTTTAAACGAGTTTCAAGACCGGCTTTTGTTCGGCACCGATATCATTACCCGCGACTTTAGTCAGCGAGAGCGTGAACAGGGGAATATCGAAGAACTGTTGGATGAGCTCTTCAGCCAAGGTTATTTAAGTCAAACAACATGGAACAAGATAAAGTGGTGCGAAGGACTCATGCCACAACTGGAATACTTAAAGAGACTGGTTAAAGAAGGATTCATAAGTCAAAAGGTTTTCCACGAGATAACTTGGGCTAATGCGGCGAAATTATTGAGGCTTTAGGCTAATTTTAACGAAATCAAACGTCTTTCCAAAGGAGCATAATTGGATCCTGCTGCACATTATCAATATGGTTAAAGCTATTGATGTGTTTTAACGGATTCGCGAACTGCGTGCACCGCCCTTCTAAACACTATTTCTAATGGAGGAGCAAGCCAGAGCCCCCGTCGGTTAAGAATGTACTATGCTTTGCACAAGAAAACCTTAAATATGTATAAAACGCATACTTAAGCTACAATTCAGGGCATAATACTAGAATGCTCCTCTCTTCTACTCGTAAATAGCCTTTCTAAGGCCCACGTCCAATAAGATTACCGTTTGGGATTCTGGTTCAACTCTATATATGATTCTGTATTTGTCCACTCCCCACCGCCAGCGTCCCTCAAGACCTCCCTGTAATCTTAAGCCTGAAAAAGGATTGGAAGAACCTGTCAACAGCCCTTAAAAACTTTACTCCTCACGTCTTCGGGGAGCTTCTTAAGCTCCCCCGGAAAGCTCTT
>CALIBN010000028.1 GCA_938045545.1 uncultured archaeon
CGTCGCCGAGGGCTGGGGTGAAACGCCCCTGAGCGTGCAGTGGGCTTGGCCGAGCAGAATCTCCTACGAGGAGCGCCACGAGACGCTTAAGCAGTTTTGCATAATGCTGACAGAGGCCTGGGCCTCCTTCAGGGAATGGGGACATCCCCTGGAGATCGGCCATCTCTTCCAAGAGGGAGTCCTGCCAAAGCTATGGAGGAAGATGAATGCTAAACGTGCTGATAGTGAACCGATGCCCTGGCTGCACTGGTCTGCTGCTCAGCCTTCGACATAGCCCTCCACGTTGCCTACGGCATGCTCCACCGTAAGCCGATATACGAGCTCTATGGCCCACCCTTCATGAATTACGACCTTAGCCATTACCTGAAGCCGGCCGAGGACACAGCTGTTTCCTTCGAAGGCCGGTACCCACGGGATTATCTGGTCTTCCCGCGACCCGACAAGCTCCCGGCTTGGCATCTGGTCGGCGGGTTAGACCCTCTCGCCCCCGCTGACCTCAGGGGAGACGAGCCGAGTGACGGCTACCCTGTACTTCTTGAAGACTGGATCGACCGCGATGGATTGAAATGCCTCAAGGTGAAGCTGCGCGGCGATGATGCAGCTTGGGACTACTCCCGACTCATGCGGGTGGGCGAGATTGCCCTACGGAAGGATGTTTACTGGCTCACCGCCGATTTCAACTGCACCGTTACCGATCCTGCCTACGTGAACGATATCTTGGATCGCTTGCACGACGAGCATCCACGTATTTATGGAATGATCCTCTATGTGGAACAGCCTTTTCCATATGATCTCGAACGGAACCAGATCGACGTGCATAGCGTCTCAGCACGTAAACCACTTTTCATGGATGAGAGCGCTCACGATTGGCGACTGATCCGTCTAGGTCGTAAGCTCGGCTGGTCGGGAGTTGCACTGAAGACCTGTAAAACCCAGACCGGTGCGCTGCTAAGCCTTTGCTGGGCCAAGGCCCATGGCATGGCTCTGATGGTGCAAGATTTAACGAATCCCATGCTAGCCCAGATCCCTCATGTACTCCTAGCTGCACATGCCGGCACAATCATGGGTGTGGAGACCAATAGCATGCAGTTCTACCCCGACGCCTCGCTACCAGAGGAAGCAGTACATCCCGGTCTTTAACGGCGTCGCAATGGGCAGGTTGACCTCTCGACCCTTAGGGGCCCTGGCTTCGGATACCGCCTAGACGAGATGCGTCGTGAATTACCCCCACCGACTGTGGTCCTCTAATACAGGCGACGAGAATGATTATCGTCATTAAGCCGTTATTGAGTAGAAAAGTCGGTGGAAGCAGCCAACCCGATCTTGCGTGATATCCCCCTTCACAAGTTATTCTTGCTCATAAAGCTTGTCAAAAAGAAAACAGAGCCAAATTCTTTGATTCGATTGTTAACCTCTACGACTTCAATCTGCGCTTTTGCTTTATCCATTTCCCGATTGCCTCTGACATTGCTTTTAAGTTTGAATTTGGGCATGTCGGAGAAATTGCACAACCAAGGGTTATAATATCTACTCCGGCTTCAAGGTTTTCGATCACTTGTCTCTCTATGACCTCTGGCTTTGCTGTCAGCAAGTCGGTTGTGTTAACGTTCCCCATGATCCTGAACTTTCCTTTGGATAGCTCCCTCATACCTTAGGCTTAATCGCCCAGTCGAAGTTAAAGCAGGCAAGCCCTATCTCGCTGAGTAAATGCAACCTCGGGGTGATATCCCCGCATGATCGTCAGGCCTTTAATACTCCTTATCATCCTCCTATACCTTTGAATTCTTCTAACATCTCTCTTCAGTTGGTCTGCGCTTTCCAGCAACTTTTTGTCCATTTCCTTCAAAGTGCTTCCAACTCTCTCATTGAAATAGGTACTAGCATGCTCAGAAATCAATTTTAGTGTTTGACCAATGATTAGTCAATTCTTAAATATCTGTTTGAGGGTTTATAGAAAGCCATGTCCCTCAGAGTGGCAGTCTATGGGTTGGGTCAAATAGGGATGCTTATAGCCAGAAAAGTTTTCGAAAGGGAAGGCCTTGAACTCGTGGCTGCTTTAGAGGTAGATCCTTCTAAAATAGGCAGGGATGTCGGCGAAGTGGCTAATATGGGGGAGAGGACTGGCGTAATCGTTTCAGGAGAGTCTGAGGCAACCGAAATTCTGAGGGGAAGCGGAGCCGACGTTGTCCTTCACGCAACCTCCTCCTTCCTGGATAAAATATATCCGCAGATCGTTAAATGCGTTGAAGCAGGGATTGATTTAATCTCGACTTCAGAAACATTGGCAAACCCTTGGTATCGCTACCCTCAGCTCGCCTCGAAGATAGACAGGATGGCCAAGGAAAACAATGTTTCAATCATAGGTGCTGGTATAAATCCCGGGTTTGTTTTCGACGCTCTGCCTATACTAATGACATTAGTCTGCACAAGAATAGACTATTTAAGGGTCACAAGGTCTTTAGACACCGGGAAAAGAAGGCTTTCTTTCCAGAAGAAATACGGACTCGCCTTGAGCGTTGACGAGTTTAAGCGTAAAATGGACAGCGGCGAGATAACGGCACACGTAGGATACGGGGAATCCGTCGACCTCATCGCAACTGCACTGGGGGTAAAGCTGACTAGAATAGCCGAGAGACAGGAACCGATAGTCGCGGAGAAACCGTTGAAAACGCAATACTTTGAAATAATGCCTGGAAGGGTCTCCGGGGTACACGGCTATGGAATCGGCTATGCAGGAGGAAAAGAGTTAATCAGGGTCGAGCTGCTAGCTGAAGCCGGTAGAGAGGAGTTTGAAGAAGTAATCATCGAAGGAGAACCGCCAGTGAAGTGGAGGAGCACCGGTATTTCCGGCGACACTGCTACTGCTGCAGTAATAATTAACCTTATTCCGAAGGTTTTAGAGGCCAGACCAGGCTTGCTGAGAATAACGGATATCCCCTTGCCATCTGCCTTCTTAACTTTAAAAAACAGATTAAACGGTTGAATTTGAAGATGAGCTACTGGGAGAGAACGAGAAAATCCAGAGAACTCTTTGAAAAGGCGAAGAAACATATTCCCGGCGGGTCTTCCTACTCAATAAGGTATTTTGAGCCGTATCCTTTCTACGTCAGCCGGGCTGAAGGCAGCAGGATCTGGGATGTCGACGGTAATGAATACATCGACTTCTGGATGGTTCATTTCGCAGCCATACTTGGACACGGCTATAAACCGGTAATCGAAGCCGTGAGAGAACAGCTCGAATACGGCGCGCACTTCGGATGGTGCAACGAATGGGAGGCGAAGTGGGCGGAGGCAGTGTGCAGATGGTTCGAAATGGATATGGTTAAGCCGGCTAACAGCGGGACTGAGGCTAACATGTATGCGGTTAGGCTTGCGAGAGCCTACACTGGAAGAAGGAAAATCGGGAAGATGGAAGGGGGATGGCATGGAGGATACGATGGATTACACAGGGCGGTTAACTACCCTTATGATAAACCGTCCTCACTAGGCTTAACCTGCGTTGAAAACATTGTTCCACTGCCATTCAACGATCTTGAGACGACGATAAGAATAGCGGAGAGGGAGGAGCTGGCGGGCATAATCTTGGAACCAGTTCTCGGATCAGCAGGAGTTATACCTGCGAGCGAAGAATACTTGAAGGGCATTAGAGAGTTCTGCAGCAGAAGAAACATAGTATTAATATTCGACGAGGTTATCACCGGATTTAGGCATCCTGGAGGAATGCAGAAGTATTTTAAAGTCAAGCCGGACATTATAACCCTTGGTAAAACTGGTGGGGGACAGTATTTCGCTGGGGCAGGAGGAATATGTGGAGTAGCTGAGATAATGAGTCTACTCGACCAGATTGAGAGGCCTGAGTTTTGGAACCGGTCATTCCACGGAGGAACATATGTCGGCAACGCTTTAACGATGCGCGCCGGGTACGTTACAATAAACGTGCTCGACAAGAAGCGTGAAGAGATATATTCCTACATTAATTCTCTCGGAGAATATGGTAGAAGAAGGATTATGGAGGTTCTTAAAGATAGCAGGTTTGAAGCCCATGTCACGGGATTACTATCCATGATCGGATTACATTTTACAGAGGAAAAGCCGGTGAACGGGTTGACAGCGGAAAAAACTAAGAATAGAGAGTTGAGTAGAAAACTATTCAACCATATGCTGCAGAGGGGGATAGCGTATCAAAGACCTGAGACCCCGCACTTCGCCGTCTCCACGGCTCACACAATGGATGAGGTGGAAAGACTCGCACAAGAGTTGGAGACATTTATTAACACACGGGGGAAATAGATTTCAATAGTTGGAGAGACATGTCTCAACAATATTCTTAGCGTGAGAACGTATAGCAAGCATTGAAATCAAGGATTCTCTGAACTGTTTACGCAAGCATCTATAAAGTCTTTGGAGGTTGTCGACCAAGCATACTTAGTCTCTATCTCTTGAATAAATATTCTTGTCGCCAGGAGCCGTTCAATAGTATCGTGGGCTTCAATTGCCGCGGTGCAATCCCTTAAAAGCATAATGTTGTATCCCATTTCACTCATAGCCCTGACCCCGTAATCCCTATGTTGCAGACACATGTTGGTGGCGAAACCCGCGTAGAAAAGATGAAGTTTCCTCAGTTTCTTAAGTATTCTGTGCAATTGTCTTCCAGACCTTACGACATAGTCATCCGGCTGAGGCGTAAGAGGCTCCGCTATCGTCAGTTTCTCCCTGTATACTTGCTCCCAGGTTTCACGGGGAGGTGAAAAACCCCTATTGAAAATGGAGAAAATCCCAACCCTTTCGGTGAACTCTCTGGGAGGCCATTCGGGGTCTACGGAGGCGTATGTCGGGAAGTGTTCCTCATCCCCTCTTTCGAAGCACCAGGATGATTGAGGGTATTTTTCAGCAACGTTCGACGATGGAGCATGTATCACTGTTACGCCGGTTCTCCTAGCGGCATCCACTACGGGAACGATCTTTTCCTCAATTATTTTTCGCGATCTCGAAAGGTAGCTTTCACAGTAATGGATGTTCCAACAATCCACCAGGATTAGAGCGCTTTCAACAACAGGTATTTCAAGAAGTTCCTCAACGTAATGAAAGTCTTTCTCCAGGCACCCGTACGGCTTCTCCTCAAGGTAAAGCCTATAATACCTAGCTGGGATTTTTAACACGGGTTTTTGCATAGGGATGTCTTGAAAAGCGAGTTTAAATCCTTTTCGCATCATTAAAAGCACGTATCCTTCAAACCGTTTAATGAAGGCTTTAGAAGAACGAGAAAAACTTAAAACCGTAAATGTTCGGTATAAATATGAAGATGAATTCAAAACTGATCAGCAGGGATGGCTCGGCATTGCTGATCGTCGACGTGCAGGAGAAGCTTTTTCCCCTAATGAATAGAAGGGAAGACATGCTAAGAAACATTTTGAAACTAATAAGGTTTTGCAAAAAATGCGGAATACCCATCATAGTGACCGAGCAGTACCCTAAGGGGCTCGGAAGAACGGTGCAAGAAATAAGGAGCGAACTTGGGGACATTAAGCCTATTGAGAAGACGAGTTTCAGCTGTTTCGGCTCTCAAGAATTCAGGAACACCGTGAGAAGGATGAGGGTAAAAACTCTAATAATTACAGGCATAGAGGCACACGTCTGCATAATGCAGACGGCTCTTGAAACCCCTAGGAAAATAAGAGCCTGCGTCGTGGCTGACGCGATCGCCTCCCACTCGATTGAAAACACCAATCTTGCTTTGCAAAGGATGAGGGATTCCGGCATCATAATTTCTTCAACAGAAATGGTGATGTATGAATTGCTAAGGGATTCTAAAATAAGAATGTTTAAGGAAGTAAGGGATCTCTTAAAATACAAGTCGTAGTCTTTAGCATGCACTATCTTGATCGAACCGCAAACCGTTAATCTTAACTAGAAGGATAAAGCTTCAATCAACTATGCATGCAGATAAAGGGCTGATAGTGGATGCTAACACTGTCTTCGGAGCATATCCCAAGAGGAAAACAGATGTATCGCTCAAAAACCTCCTGAGGACGATGGATCTTAACGGAATTGAAAAAGCCCTTACAGTCTCCCTAAAAGGAGCTTTCTATAGCTATGAGGAAGGAAATGAGGAAACCCTTAAAGCATGCAACGCGGACAAGAGGCTTATTCCCCTGGCTACAGTTGACCCCAGAAGGTTTTTAGGCGATGCTGGAGAGATTGAAAACCTTGTTAGACGCGGTTTTAAAGGCATCAGGCTTTTCAAGGATTTTCAAGGCTACCCGCTCGACTATTCTCCAGTAATCGAAATCGTTGAAAGCATGGAAGGGTTGGGAGTACCTCTTCTTGTTCCCTGCAACGAATATGGGTGTATAACACTTCTGTCAAGGCTTACTGTGGAGAAGGATTATCCAGTAATAGTTCTCGGATGTACATATTCTTTTCTAAGCGAGTTCATAGTTTCAGCGAGGAGAAACAGGAACCTGTATGTTGAAACCCGTCTTCTAACCTCTTCCGACGCTATTGAGATTCTTGTGGAAAAAATCGGGGCCAGCAGGCTCATATTCGGCTCCGGGATACCTCTCGAATACTTTCAGGCCTCCTACAGGATGGTTGAATCAGCCAAAATCCGGGAAGAAGACAGAGACTTGATTCTCGGCGGAAACATTCTCAGGATTATCAGGGAGGCTGGTTAACATGCCTATTGTAGACGTGCATGCCCACTACGGTGAATGGTTCTTCCCCATTTACAAGTCGGCGAAAAAGGATATAGAGGAGATGATGAACATCCACGGTATTGAAAAAGCCATCTTGTCCTCTAGCAAAGCAATAATGTACGACATGGTGGAGGGAAACATGGATTTAAGCAGGATCCTCGATTCAAACAAAGGCTTATATGGATACGTGTATGTTAATCCGAATTATCCTGAGCTTTCTAAGGCCGAGGTTGAGAAGTATCTTGGCAACCCGCTTTTTAAAGGTGTTGGCGAAATACATCCAGACTACACAGGTGTTTCAGTAGACACGGATGAAAGTTTCTCGGTAATAAGAGAGGCAGCCGAATATCAGAAGCCGTTTCTAATACATACTTACAGTTTGGAAAACGTGAGGGCACTTGTCGAACTCGCTAAAAAGTTTCCTGACAACATATTCATAGCTGGACACATGGGCGGAACAGTCTGGTCTGGAACCGGGTTGAGCTGGAAGAAGGCGATAGACGCTGCTAAAGAGTATTCAAACATTTATTTAGAGATATGTATGACTCTTTTTGAAAAAGGGAAGCTTGAGGAAGCTGTTGACAAAGCAGGTGCCGACAAAATCATGTTCGGCAGTGACCTAACATTGTTAAACCCTGCCCATATGATCGGCATGGTGCTAGGTGCAGAGATCTCGAGGAGCGATAGAGAAAAAATATTCTATTTAAATGCTAAAAGGGTTTTCAGGCTTTAGGATTCACCCTGTAATAGCCGGCCACCTTGCTTATTGCCCTGAATATGTCGTTAACATCCTCGTCAGTGTAAAACTCGTTCACAGGTATTGTTATCAGTTCCCTAAGGACCTTCTCCGCATTTGGGCATTCTCCCTCCCTATACTGGATCCTCCTGTTGTAGCGCGGACAGTCAAATGGGCAATGCGAGGAGCCATACGTAGCCTGATCCTTAAGGATTCTGAACATGTAGAGTGGCCTCTTAATGTATCCTGTGGAAGCCGGTATCCCTTCTGCTGAAACAGCTTTAGCAAACTCCTCCGGAGTAGTCTTAATGATTCCAGTGTCGATTGTTAAAGGGTAAAGCCAGTATGAATGCTTTGCCCAGGGCAGGATTTTCGGAGGATTCACTCCCTCAACCTCGCTTAAAAGCTTTGTTAAAGTATCTCCCACCCTTCTCCTCCTGGCAACAATTTCCCGCACCTTTCGCAACTGGGCTAGTGCCACGGCCCCCTGGAGTTCAGTCATCCTGTAATTCATAGCCAGGAAAAGATAACCCCTGTCACCTGCCTGACCCCTAGGCCAAGCCTTATCCGCGAATAAACGTGCCCTTTCAGCAAGCTCATCATTATCCGTAATAGTTATTCCACCGTCTCCACACGTCATCTGCTTTGACTGCTGGAGGCTGAAGCAGCCAAGATCACCCATTGTTCCCGCTAGCCTACCCTTATACTCTGCCAAATGGGCTTGAGAAGCATCTTCAATCAAATAGAGCCCGTGCTCCCTGCAGATTTTCACAAGCGGATCCATGTCGCAACATTGGCCGAAGAGATGTATAGCGATGACCGCAACAGTCCTGTCGGTTATTTTTCTCTCCACGTCTTCAGGATCCAACCCGTAGGTTTCAGGGTCGATATCGGCGAAAACAGGTATACAGTTCTGCCAGAGAATTGGAACTATGCTCCCAATATCGCTTATAGGGCCGGTTATTATCTCTGAGCAGGGTTCAGGGTTAATCGCTCCTAAAGCAACGTGGATAGAGGCTGTTCCAGAGGTCGAGGCAACACCATGCTTGGCCCCGTAGAGCTTTGCAAACTCCTTTTCGAATGTTGAAACCTTCGTCCCGCCCACCCTGTTTAGATTGCCGGACCAGATTACGTCAACAAGCTCCTTCATCTCCTCGCTTCCAATATCCCTCCTGCTTGGAAGCTCTTTCAACCTGGTTCTTGGACCACCGTTAATGGCTAATTCTTCCATCTAGGATAATTCCAATTCTCCTATTCTATTAAAGGTTTTCCAACCCGTAGGAATCTTTATTAACCGAGGTTCTTCAGGCTTCGAAGCATGACGAGTAAGAAAGAATACTTAGACTTCATCAACAAGTACTATGAAGAACTGTTAAGGAACTATGAACAGTCTTTGAAAGAATGGGAGAAAAGGATGGAAACCGCTGATTCCTTCGACCCCCCGATGGTTCCGGTTGCACGCGCTCTCGTCGAAGGATTTCTCTACCATGTTACAGAGAATAAGGAATATGCTGAAAAAGCTAGGGAAGCAATGCTCACTTATCAGAAGCTACCCAATATTGTTCCAGAGCGCATGAGAAGAATGGCGAAATATTCTGAAGGAATTCGCCCAATGTTGAATTGGTTTGGAGGAGTCACCCTGTTTCTACGGACCTACGAGTTCATAAGTAATAGTGGGGTCATAGGGTCCAAGGATAGGGAGGTGTTTAAACAGATAGTTGGAAATAGTCTTGAACCATTCTTCTCCTTCCCAGAGTGGGGGCCGCATAACCGTGCGATTAAAAGGGGGTTAGCGCTGACGTATGCTGCAAAAATATTCCCAGATCATCCTGATGCTTCAAAATGGAGTAAGCTTGGGAAACTCATGGTTGAACCAAGTCTGAAACACTGGTCGCTTGAAGACAGCGAGCTCTACGTTCCAATCTGGCTCTCAGACCTGCTGCTGTATCTGGATGTTACTGGAGATCGGGAATTACTTGACTCACCCATTATGAAATACTATTTCCACTATTTCACAAACCTGCTCTGCCCGCTTGGAATGATCCCGGATTTCGGGGATGCGACATGGGGTGCAAACGCCGAGCTTTACTTAGCAATATTGGAGAAGGGCGCCAGCACCTACAGGGATCCCTATATGAAGTATGCTGCCGACAGAATATTCAGGTTTGCCCTAAAAGAGAAAAAGCTCGGCATCTACGCAATATTCGCATACCTTTGGTCAGACGACAGTGTTGAAGCTAAGGTCCCGGTGTCCCGCAGCCAAGAGGTTCTGGACGAGGTTATTGGCAAGAAGATTGTTTTCAGAGAAGGCTGGGAAGAGAATGCGACCTACATGCTTCTCAATTACATGGATGAGGGGGATATCGGCTGGCACTATAAGGAGCATCTGCGTAATACTCTCGTAGTAACCGCTGAAAAGATGCATCATGGTCATGCTGATGAAAACTCTATAGTCGCCCTTGTGAAAAACGGGGCGTTCCTGCTTCACGACGGGGGTTATCGCGAAGCTCTGCCAAACGGGGCCTACAGGGCTGATGTCTATCACAATCGGATAGTCGTTCGGCATGGAAGACCATCAGGCCAGAGGCTTTTCGAATTCCTTCATGATAAGGGGATTTACCAGCCTGTTAGAACCAGGAGGGTTCATTTCAAAACATTCCAAGACGTTGACGTAAGCAGGACTGAAGTTATAGATGATAATAACGAGTACCATTGGGACAGGGTTGTAACATACTTGAAGGATTTGAAAGCATTCGTAATCCATGATGGAGTGAAGCTTCTAAGAGACGGCGAGTTCACGATCAGCAACCTACTGTGGACACAGAATATTCATGCGACCGGTGAAAAATATTTTGACACTTCAATCGAATTGATAGGGATGGCTGGGGCTATGAGCAATGCAAAGACTCTTGAAGAGAGGAGGCGTTTTGCATGGCCTAATAAGAAGGGTGAAAGGCTTCTGATCTATTTCCAGCCTGACGGGGGTAAGAAGCAAGGGGTCGATGAGACGATGCGATGCTACCTTCCTGAAAAATGCGTCTATCAGACTTATTCAAATCGTTTCAAAAGAGGGGAGTTCGCTTCTTTCACGACTTTTCTATGGCCACATGGTGAAGACGAAGCTATCGAAACCATGCTTAGTAGACTTAGGCAGGTAAAAGTAGACAAGTATCCCAATGCTACCGCTATAAGAATAGAGCAGCCCGATGGAGCAATGTACATATGTGTTAAGCACGACCTTTCAATCGGGCTGGTTAGACCCGAGGTCAGACCCGTTTACACGTATGAAGCCGGTGAAATTCGATACGACGAGTTTGCGACAGATGCAGCCTACCTGTACGCTAAGATTGACTGCAATACTTTGAAATATGCTTTCATAGACGGTATGAAGCTTCTGTTCAAAAATAAGAGGATCTTTTCTTCCGAGGAGCCTAGTGTTATCGACCTTACTCACCGGCGGGACATCGACCGCGAAGGAACGTTCAAGACTGAAAAAGAGTACTGGAAATTTGAGCTTAAAACAAAGTGGGATTCTTGGGAAGACGCTGTTAAGGTTTGAAATGCGTAAACCGTTAAACTGTAATATTCTCCAGTAAAAACTAGGCATATTCATCTTGCATTATTATGTCGAACAGAACCTTTGGAAAAACACGCATAAGCTAGGCTTCAAAAAATATATGCAGGCAACATATGCCATTTTTAAAATGGCCCTTACACCACGCGAAAGAGTGTTAATGGCTCTAAAGCATAAAGAGGCTGACAGGATACCGATACACAACAGCCCCTGGGGCGCCACAATAGACAGGTGGAGAAGCGAAGGCCTACCCTCAGGCGTTTCACCAGCAGACTTCTTCGGCTATGAGCTGGCAGGGTTCTCAGCCGACACCTCGCCACAGTTCCCCGTGGAAGTAGTATGGAGGATGAAGGGTACATTGTTGAGAGAGACTCCTATGGAGGTGTTAGGAGAAACCATAGGGATAGGTCAACCACGCCGGAGATAATAGACTACCCGTGTAAGAGCAGGATGGACTGGGAGAAGCTTAAGCCCGGCTTCAGCCGAGCGGCTGGAGGGTTGACTGGGTTTCAACTTTCAACGGCTATCATCACCATAGGAGCCTGGGCAGGTTAATAACCTATAACGCGGCTGTAGGATACGATAAGATGCAGAATTATGTTGCTACAACAAGACTTTTGAAAGCGATCATAATGGAGCCGGAGTGGGTGGTCGACATGTATTGGACAGACGCTAAGCTTGCAATGGAAATGTGTGAAAGAATGATGAGAGCAGGTTTAAAGTTTGATGGTGCATTTCTATTCTACGACCTAGGCTATAAGAATGGGCTATTATTCTTCCCAAAGCACTATGAGCAGCAGCTTCACCACGTTTTTAAAGAGCTCTGCAGGTTTTTCCACAGCAGAGAAATGCTGGTCCTGCTTCACAGCTGTGGAAATGTTAAGGAACCTCATACCCTTTTTCATCGAAGAGGGTATTGACTGTCTTCAGCCTCTTGAAGTCAAGGCAGGCATGAATCTCGTCGAGCTTAAGGAGAGTTACGGTGACAAGCTTTGCTTCATGGGTGGGATAGACGTGAGGCTAATGGTTTTAGACGATCTGCACCATTAGAGGAGGAGATAAAGCTGAAAATATCACTTGCAAAACAGGGTGGAGGATACATTTACCATTCTGACCATTCAATACCGAAAAACGTGAGTTTCGCAAACTATAAGAGGGTCATAGGACTGGTTAAGAAGTACGGAGCATACGCTTAGAAAGCTCTGAATCAAAACCGATTGGCATAAAGATTAACGCTTTCCTTAACGTGCTTTTAGGTGGCAGGCAAGCGCCCCCTTAACCACGGGTTTCCACTCGCTTCCTCAAGGGTCTTCAGGTAAAGAGCCCTAGTTCTCTCAGCAATGGACCTCCAATTATATATTTCAACAACTTTTTTAAAGGCATTCTGCTTTAGACGCTCCGCCAAATCTGGATTATCAAGCAAGTAGGCGACCGCGCGGGACAATGAGTCTGAATTGTTAGCCTCCACCTTCAAGCCGTTTACATTGTTCTCAACGATTTCCGAGAGGCCCCCTACATCTGAAACGATGATTGGAACCCCGGAAGCCATCGCCTCCAAAGCCACTATGCCGAAAGGCTCATATAGACTTGGGAACACGGCTACTGAAGCACACTTATAGAGCCGCTTAAGAGTCTCGTCATCAACATAGCCGGTGAAATGCACCTTGGGAAAAATGCCTAATTGCCCTGCAATCCGCATCAGCTCCTCTTTACAATACCCCTCTCCAACCACCACCAGCTTGGCTTCAGGATGAGAGTTCAGCACACTCGGCATCGCGCCTAAAAGCACGTTTACCCCTTTCTCCGGGACAAGCCTTCCAACATAAAGTATTATCTTCTCCCAGTCTGCAGCGTATCTAGACCTAAAACCCCTTGGGCAGGAATAGCCGTCGAACTGGTTTTTATCCACACCATTCGGTATTACTAATACCTTGTCAGAAGGCGTGTTGAAGAACCTCGTCACTTCCTCTTTCATGTAGTTACTGCAGCAAACTACCTTCCAAGACTCATATGTTAGCCACCATTCTATCTGATGTATCATTCTTTGATAGTCGGTATGTAGCCCGCGCCTCCTCCCCTGCTCAGTCGAATGTATAGTAGATATAAGGGGCACCCTGCAAAGATGTTTTACGGATATCGCTGGTTTAGCAACAAGCCAATCGTGTGCGTGAACAATGTCGATTCCACCCAACTCCCTGACTGATCTCACAGCCTCGCGCTCCATATTTAGGTTCATAAGGAGAACCCAAGATGCGAAGTCCGGTGTCGGCGCAGTATAGGACTCAACTCTTTTCACAGTCATGTTTCCAAGCCTCTCCATCTCCGGAGCCCCAGGGTAATTGCAGGTTAACAAGATTATCTCCACACCGATGTTTCGCAACTCCTCTGTAAGATGCTTTACGTGAGTAGCTAATCCCCCGATTACCCGGGGAGGATACTCCCAAGAAAGCATAAGAACCCTTAGCCTATCCATGCCTCTCAGAAACCTCCTTGTAAACCTTAATTAATTCTTCAACAGTATTTGGACCGTTAAAATCCACTAGGCGCAGCTTTTCAACACACCAAGGGTACAATGCTCTGATCATACTGTAGGTTGTTGCCGAGTGTGCCACTACGCGGTCAGCAAGACTCGCGGAGAACGATTCAACCCACTTAATAGTCTGGCCTAGGAGAGAGAGGTTGGAATGAGACCTGAGCTCCTCCAGAGACAGGAAACTCTGCACGTATGGAATTGGAACAGCCTCCCTCAATGAAATCAAAGGCAGGGCAGAACTCCATTCAAAAGCATGAATAATATCAATTCCAGGCTGCTCCCACAGAAGGTCAGCCAGTATTCTGGTGTACTCGCAGCTTAGGCTTGATGCCCAAGTAAAAGGGTTAACGTGAGACGAAACCTTGTTGGAAACATAGTATACCTTTATGCCTCCCTTCACCTCAAACCCGCTCCTCCAGTCGTCGAAAGCCACAACATTAACATCAAACCCCTTATTCGAAAGAGACCTTGCAGTAAAACTAACGAGGTTCGAGAGGTCGCCTACTACGCGGGGGGGAAATTCAGCAGTAAGTATAACTATCCTCAAAGCTGCGTCTCACGAGAACAAGGATTCTATCTTTATAACGCCCAGACCCGTTAAATGAAACTTCTTTTTGCCAATTCTGTCCTGAAGAGATGCCACGTAACCCCTATCAACAAGGTTGAAAAGCCTATGGATCAATTCCTCTGGTTTTATCATAAGGATCTTAGCAACATCCTCAGCGTCCACGGCTTTACCAGGGTCTACTGCTGCCAAGTTATGAAGCTGCAGAAGTATCCTTATATCAGTATCCTCGTAGGCAGCTGGTTCAGCCATCCACACTAAGTCTACTTCAAGCGTTCTATTTAAGCTTAAATAAAATCTTCTCACCCAGTATTAAGGATGAAAGGAGTGGTATTATGCTTCGAATCCCATCAGCCTTACAGGATAAGGCAGAGGATAATAGAGCAGGTAGCTTCAAAGCAAATAGTAAGGTTCAGAGACCTTGAGAAGATATATTTCGACGATGAGCTTAACAAACAGATATTCAAAAGAGTTTCAGAAAGATGCTACCTGCCGGCTAGTGAAGTCTTGCTAGATATTATTGACAGGCAGAAGTCTGATGCCAGAGGACTTAGGGTTGCTTTCAGCCTGAGTGGGCTCTTCATAGAACAGGCCAGGCAGTACGATGAAAGAGTACTTCAAGCCTTTAAGGACCTCTCGGAAACCGGTAGGGTTGAATTTTTAGCGCAGACCTATTACCACTCGCTTGTAAGCCTTTACTCGGAGGACAGACCTGAGTTTATAGAGCAGGTGGAAAAACATGTGGATGTTGTAAGCGAGGAATTTAACCAAAAACCCACTGTTTTCGAAAACACTGAACTGATCTACAATAATTCTATAGCTAGAACAGTTGAAAAAATGGGCTTCAAGGCTATTTTCACCGAAGGCGTTGAAAGAATTCTCGGCTGGAGGTCTCCGAACTACGTTTATTCTCCAAAAGGAGCACCCAGCTTGAGGCTGCTGCTTAGAAACTACCGGCTCACTGACGACATAGGCTTCAGGTTCTCGTCAACCAGGTGGGAACAGTATCCTTTGACCGCTGAAAAATATGCGTCTTGGCTTGCAGCCACACCTGGGGACTGTATCAACATATTCATGGACTATGAGACCTTCGGGGAGCACCATTGGAGGGAGACTGGCATATTTGATTTTCTAAGAGCCCTCCCTGAGAAAGTACTTGAACACCAGAACCTTTGTTTCATGCTTCCAAGCGAGGTGGTGGACCGTTTCGATTCAAAGGACGAGATAGATGTTTTTGAGCTCGGTGAGACAGTGTCTTGGGCCGATGAGGAAAAAGATTTGACAGCATGGTTGCAGAACCCCATGCAAAACTATCTTTTCGAAAGAATAAAAGCTCTGGAGCCCATAGTGAAGGCTGTTGGAGACAGCGATGCCCTAGAGCTATGGAGAAGGTTTACAACCAGCGACTATTATTACTATTTAAGCACTAAAACAGGGGGAGCCGGCGAGGTTCATAATTATTTTAACCCATATCCCAATCCATTGAACGCCTATAACAACATTATGGAGGCGCTGCTTGACTTTGAACTTAGGGTCCGAAGAGCGTACAACAGGAAAACTCGAGAGAAGAAAGCCGCACATTAAACACTGCTAGACGCTTGAAGAGCCTGGCGTAGTTGAAAAGCAGCCTCCTCCGGCGCCACTATGTTTATATATGCGCCTGACCCAAGCTCGAAGCCGGCGTGAACAGCAATACGCGGATATATCTCAATATGCCAGTGAAAATCCCTGTACCCTACAGGGCGTGAATGAAAAACCATGTTGAATGAAAAACTGCCCAATACTTTTTTGTAGGCGGAAAAAAGCCCCTTTAAGATTAACGCAAGATCACTGATCGCCTCCACGCTGGATTCAAGGAAAGAGCAGGCATGATGCTTCGGCACAATCCAGCACTCATACGGGAAAATGCTTGCAAACGGGGTTATAACCGTAAAGCATTCGCCAGTGGACACAAGCCGCCCACCTTCCTGAGCCTCAGCGTTCAGTGCGCAAAAATAGCATTTACCATGAACCTGGATAATCCTTGAGAACGACTCCAATTCCTTTGAGATCAAGGGAGGAACAAACGAGCTTCCTATAATCTGATAATGAGGGTGCGCGATTGAGGCTCCGGCCTCCCTGCCATGATTCTTGAAGATGGCAACATGCTTTACATTCTCGTCAGACTCCATAAATTTTCCCCTATCCAGTAGTGCCAGTAGGGGCAGTTCAATGCTTCTAGGCTCAGCCGCCTCATAGCTCCAGAGATGATTCGGATTCTCGACAACAACCTCATGGTAACCATAAGGGTTAAATGATCCTGGCCTGAAGGATCCTACCCTGGTGTTAAGAGCAGGAAACATGTTTGGAAACACTCTGACAGACCAGTCGCTTCTCCTAAGCCCATTCTCGTCAAAGGTCTTCAAAATTCTTCGCCCACCCTCCAACACGTATAGAAGACTCGCTCTAGGGGTTTGGTTCTCGCGGCCAGGGCAGAAGGGACACTCCTTATTATCCTCTTTAAACTCCTCCCGGTAGAAGTGAGGCCTTTTCCGTCTTCCCCTTGCAACTATAACTACCCTACCAGTGAAATCGTCGAACCTTACTTCGCTTTCCATCTCGTTGAAAGACTGGTCAATCATAACGTATACGTCTCCGGACGGCTACATAAATCTTGAGAAATTAAAAATATATAAAGGATAACCATGGCTAGTAATGAACACCCCTATGAGGATAGCGTTCATGGTATACGAATACCCACCATATCTAGTTGGGGGGCTTGGAACATACGCGCAGTACATTACAAAGGAGTTTGTGAAGCTAGGCCATGACGTTACGGTTTTCACCATGCACAAGGGAGCGGCTCAGTTGAGAGAAATAGTAGGAGGCGTTGAAATTAGAAGATACCCTACGGTGGATGCGAGCGACGTCTTCGCCCCTATAGTGACAGAGGATTTGAAACACTGGGGTACCTATATAAGGTTCTTCAGCGATATTTTCATCTACAATGTGATGAGTGCATCGGACCTTGTTGCAGAGCTTCGGGAAACCAAGATCGACATAATCGCGTTTCACGACTGGCTGAGCTGCATAGGAGCATTGATATCGAGGAAACACACGACCATACCAATGGTTTTCCACGTGCATTCAACGGAATGGGGTAGGACGGGGAACGGTTCCCAAGTGATAAGGTACTTGGAGGAGAAGGCTGCTTCAACAGCGGAGAGGATAATTACAGTAAGCCACGCGATGAAAGAGGACCTGGTTAAGCACGGTTGGCCTGAGGATAAGATAAGCGTGGTCTGGAACGGTGTTGACGCTAACGTTTATAATCCTGATAGATGCAAGCCTGAAGATATAGAGGCAGTTAGAAGGAAGTATAACATAAGCAGAGAGGAGAACATGCTGCTCTTCATCGGCAGGTTAACCTGGGTTAAGGGCGTTAGAAATCTTATTCAAGCAATGCCCCTGATTCTGAAGGAGCACCCTAATACGAAGCTAGTGATACTTGGAAGAGGAGAAGAGCAGAGGGACATTGAGGAGTTGACAAGCCGCCTAGGGCTTTCAAACAACGTTTACTACAGGTACGAGTTTATACCGGAGAACGAACGCATCCTGCATTATGCGGCAGCAGACCTGTGCGTGTTTCCAAGCATCTATGAACCATTTGGAATAGTTTCGCTTGAGGCCATGGCGATGAAGAAGCCGATCGTCGTTGGCGCGAGCGGAGTATGCGGGTTTAGAGAACAGGTTATCAGCAGTGGGCCCGACCAAAACGGTGTGCATATAAACGGTAACGATCCTGCGGACATAGCTTGGGGTGTCAACCTGATCTTATCTGATAAAGAAAAAGCACTTAAGATGGGTGAAAATGGTCGGAGGAGGGTTTTAAACTACTTCACTTGGGATAAAGTGGCTCAGCAAACCATCAAGATATATGAATCACTCATAAAATGAGAGCATGAGATCCTAGTTTTAGCGTGGAGTAAGGTTAATCTAGAAGACGCTAAAATGCTAAAATTTTCGAGACGCAGCTAAGTTGTGTTCTCACTCCGCCATTTTAACAACGTCCTCATAGCTTTGGAGAAACTTGTTTATGTATATCATGCCGGGAGGCAGAATTAAGCCAGGGTTCACCCTGGTGTTTATGAGCTTGCAACCCTCACGTATTCTAACGGAGTTCCCAATGGTTGAGAAAGACTCTATACTGGTTGGGTTTTCTTGCGAGGATTCGACTATAGCCTTTCTCCCTATAATGCTATCAGAGATACGCGTATAGTCGCCGATTTTCGCCGCATCCATAATTGCAGACCTTTCAATATTTACATTCTCACCTATGATGCAGAAATTATCTATTGAGGAGTCAGTAATTTTAGAGTAGTCGCCTATTCTAGTATGCCTCCCGATTAAAACAGCACCCTCTAAACCCAGTCTGTTCTCCCTGTGTTTTCTAACTATCTCTTCCCTTCTTTTTACAGATTCTTCACTATAACCTTGGACCCAGATATTCCTGCCTGGGACAATTCTTTCTTCAGTTACCCTAATGTCTAATGCTCCTCTAAGAACGTTAACCATGGCCTCCAAATACTTTTCGGGAGAACCCACGTCAAACCAAACAGGGATTTCGTAACCGTAAACCGGAAAACCGTTGTCAACAAGATACGGTATTAAGTCATACCCGAAATCAAGCCTCTTCCTCTCATTTCTAATCCTCAGCACCTCTTCGCTATTCACTATGTTTCTCAGCTCCGGAGACAAAAGGTATATTCCGGCATTCGCAAGGTTACTTGGCGCTTGCTCTGGCCTAGGCTTTTCAACGAAACGCTTAATCCTGAAATCTTCTCCAAGCTCCGCAATACCGTACTCCCCTACGTCCTTAACCCTTGTCAACGCAATGCTCATCACAGCATTTCTTTCCTCATGTCTTCTTACGAAGTCGTTCAAATCCATGTTAAACAGGTTGTCACCCTGCACTACAATCACAGGTTTACGAATATCGTAATAATCCATGTTTATCCGATAAGAGTCGGCGCTTCCAAGGTCATCCAGATTAGGCTGATGCTTAATGTGGACTCTAGGCTCAATCCTATATTTGGCTGAGAAACCAATACCTTCTCCATACTGGTCGAAAAGATTAGCGTAATTCGTATAACCCATTTCCCCGAATATGAAGTTTCTAACGCCCTGCTCAGCCAAGGTGATCATTGAAAATTCGATCAGAGGCCGGTTGAGAAATCTTACACAGGGTTTGGAAACATCATGTGACAGCGGCCTCAACCTTTTAGCTTGACCACCCACCGGTATGAAACACACCAAGTCCTGAACCCTCATATACAGTATACGAAGCCGGAGGAAACATTTATTTTTAACGGCGGTAGAAAAGGTTTACGAGCAGATTGTCACCGGCTTGAGTCTTAACAGTATGGGATAACTTATACTTCTAACCTGCAACCCAATTGTTCACCCGCCCAGAAGTTTCATGACAGCTTCGACCAGCGAAACCTCGTCTAACCCTGCCATTCTGTAAAGGTCTTCGAACGATCCAGAGGCACCGTATCCACCGATGCCCAACCGTTTTATTCTAACGTTGTAACCACGCTCGGCAATAGCCTGCGAAACAGATGCTCCCAACCCGGTGTTAACATTATGATCCTCATATGTTATAATTCTGCCTGTTTTAGCGGCCTCCTCCAAAACGTTCTCATCAACCTCTAGAGGGCAGGAAACATTAACCACCATAACATTAACACCAATATCCCTCAGCCTCTCCCAAGCTGAGATGGCTTTGTGAACTATGGAGCCCATGGTGAAGATTGCAGCATCCCTGCCGGCTCTCAAGACCTCCGCCTTACCATATTGGAACACGTAGTTTCCCGCAAACACTTCTCTACCCGCCTCGTCAGTGATTACTGGCAGCTTCGACCTTCCCACGGCCAGCAGGAAGTTGCCGGGTGTAGACGCGATGAACCTCGTAGCCCTATCTGTCTGATTAGCATCAGCAGGCACTATCACCCTGAAGCCGTAGAGGTTCCTGAAAACCCCTACGTAATCGATGCAATGATGAGTCTTCCCGTCTTCTCCGACGTTTAAACCACAGTGTGTAACCACAACCTTAAGGTTAGTGTGATTAATATCATTAAGCCTATGCTGATTATAAGTCTCGTCCACACCGAAAACCCCAAAGTCGACGAAGAAGGACGCAACCCCTTGGATGGATGCTGCTCCTGCAATAGTCGCCGTAGTGTGCTCCTGAACACCGGCTTGAAAGAAGTTGGCGGGGAATCTCTTAGCGAACTCCAATGTCCTTACAGACTCCGCTAGGTCGCAATCGAAAACAGCGATTAAGGGTTTCCCCCCGCCCTGGGCTTCAGCCAGGTCGATCAAAGCATTGCCAAAAGCCTGCCTGGTTTCCACTTGGCTTCCAGCCACGTATGTTCTCGGCACCCCGGGCTTGAGGATCACCGTTTCCGAGCACGATTCATAAGCCTTGTGTCTCGGAGAAACTTTAAGCTCGGAGGCGAACCTGCTTCTCAACGCCTTATACTTGTCTAGGTCATCCTCAACACCTAGTTCCAGAATCGCCTTCTTATACTCATCCGTTTTCAACGGTCTACCGTGGTACTCCTCATTACCCTCCATGAAGGAAACCCCCTTGCCCATTACTGTTCTAGCGATAATGGCTGTTGGATAACCGTCGGAAACCGCCTCGTCCAACGCGTTTCGCAGAGCCTTTAAATCATGGCCATTCGTCTCAATCACCCTCCAGCCGTCTGACGCATACCCCTCCTTAATGTTAACCGGCATCACCTCATACGTCTTCCCGCTTATCTGTCTCTCATTGTAGTCAACCACGACAGTAATGTTTGTGAAACCATACTTATGGGCGAACCTCCTAGCCTCAGCCACCTGCCCCTTAGCCTGCTCCGCGTCGCTCATGGCTACGAAAACATGGTAGTCCTCTCCCCTAATCCTCCCTGCGACGGCGAAGCCGCATCCTGCAGAAAGCCCTTGGCCAAGGTTCCCGGTGGACCACTCAACCCCCGGGACGCATCTCTCCACATGACCCTCGAAACGGCTGCCGGCAAGCCTGAAGGTGGCTATTGCCTCATCAATATCGAAGAAGCCGAGCCTCCCTAGGGCGGCGTAAACACCTGGAGAGGTATGGCCGTGGCTGATGACTATCCTGTCCCTAGCCGGCCAGCATGGCTCGTTAGGCTTAACCCTTGCAAAGGAGAAAAGGGCAAGGTAAATGTCGATGCTGGACATGGATCCTCCGGGGTGTCCAGAGGCAGCGAGGGTCGTCATCTTAATTATGTCGCCGCGCGCGATTCTGCTCAATTCCCTAAGCTTTTCAAGGTCTTCATCCGATATCCATCTCTCAGGGGAGTTCATGGGGGGAACGACCCATTAGAGTAATAAAAAGATTCTGCGTCAGAAGGCGATTCTAGGCGCTGGAGAATTTCAGTTTCACCAACGTGAACCCTCCCGTCCCGGTCAAGAAGCTTCACGCATACACCAAACCTGGCAAGCCCCGTCCCAGGCAGTAGCGCACACTCGTTCACTGCCGTGCAGCGTTGAAACCTATTCAACCACCTCGAGGATGCACACCCCGCCTTTTAAAAGAATCTTCAAATCTATAGTTTTCAACTCACTGTTATACTCGTAGGATACAAGGTCTCCTCCTGTGCAGTTGATTCTGAGTGGCCTATTCTCATCGTAGAAAACTATCCTCCAAGTTTTTCCAGAAGGCCCCATCTTCAGCCTTAAAACACCGTTTTCTCTAGAAACCTCTATCGGAAAACTCTCGTCGAAAAAGTAGTTTAAGAACGCCTTGTCTTTCACAAAGACTTCGAGAATCATTTCTTCAAATTTTTCACCCACGTGTTGCACAGGATTCACCATAGGTATTACTGAGTTATCCCTGATGAACAAAGGCATCACGTGCAACGGGACGTTTTCCTTAATCCAGCAACCTCCTTTAACCGGCTTCCTACTCCACCAGTTTAGCCATTCGCCCTTTGGCAAGTAGTACTCCACGAATCCCTCCTCGTTTAGAACGGGTACCACAAGCAGGGCTGAGCCGAAGAAATACTCTAAGTCAATCCTTCTAACATTCGGGTCCTCCGGATACTCTAACACCAGCGGCCTAGCCATCGGAATACCTGTTGCACACGCTTCATAGGCATGTGAGTAAATATAGGGCAAGAGACTATACCTAAGGCGGGCGAATTCCCTGAAGATTCGAAGAGCCTCCTCTCCGTACTCCCATGGTTCCCTTGGCGTAGTCCCGTGACACCTCGAAAAAGGGCTTAAAAGACCCCATTGAGCCCACCTGACGTAGAGTGTTGGACTAGGCTTCGGACCTTGAAAACCACCTATATCATGGCTCCAGAAGGGTACACCCGACATCGAGTAGCTCAGCCCGCCGCGCAGCACGCACGCCATGTCTTCAAAGGTAGCATGGCTGTCACCACTCCATTGAACCGGATACCTCTGTATTCCTGCGCATCCAGAACGCCCCCAGACGAGCCCATTACCCTTCCCGTAAACCTCTTCCACCGCTTCAAAAACAGTCCCCTGATAGTAGAGGGGATAAAGATTATGCATCTCCACTCCAGTCTTCCCATTGTGGAAAACTGCACGCTCAGGCACGGCTTCACCCATGTCGCATTTGAAGACCGAGACCCCTTTTCTAAGTAGACTTGAATGCTTACTCTTATACCATTCCCTAGCCCCTGGGTTTGTGAAATCAACTATAGCCACTTCGCAAAGCTCAAAGTCTGGGATATGGATTACTCCACCATCCTTATCTTTCAGAAAGAAGCCTTTTTCAAGGCCCTCTTCATACATGATTGTACCCTTCGGAACATACGGTTGCTCCCATAAGCATACTTTGAAACCCATTTCTCTCAGTTTTTTAAACATGCCATCCGGATCCGGAAAAGCATCTTCATTCCATTCGAAATCGCAGTAATGCTTGGGCTTCATCCAAGATGGGTCTATGTGCAGCACATCGCAGGGTATTTGCTGGTTTCTCAGTTTTTGAGCAACCTCTTCAACTTCCGTCCTATTTCGATACATGCATCGAGACATCCATAATCCGAAGGACCATAATGGCGGTAGGCTGGGACGCCCAGTGAGCTCAGTATACATTTTCAAAATACGTTTCAAATCTGGACCGTAGAAAACAATATACTCTAAACAGTCATCCCAAATCTCGAAAGAAATAGAATTGTAGCAATACTCGGAGCCCACTTCGAACAGTGTTTTACACCCTGTCTTCACAAACAAACCGTAGCCCTCGCTCGAAACGTAGAAAGGTATACTTTTATAGCTCCTATCGGAAGAGGTTAAAGTAGTGTCCGAATTCCAAAGTAAAAGAGTCTGACCCCTTTTATCAAGAGGCCCGAATCTCTCGCCAAACCCGTAAACCGATTCATTCGGTCTCAAGTAGACACTTTCAAAGAAACGTTTCTCACCGTCTACAGTTTTATAGCCGAGGGGGTAAACTGGAAACCAGCTGCGGAGAACACCTGAAAGATATTCCTCGAAGAAAACTCTCCCCTTCTCATCCTTTAGCTTTAGACACCAAGGGTCCTTCTGGATCCGGCAGGATACTCTGTCTGATGAAAAATCTAGGAAACTATTAGACTCTGAGATACTGACTTCCACCTGCTCCAAGAACCCCTTCACCATAAGGGGTTCGGGCTCGAAAGCCGGAACCCCGCCTATGCCTGCCCTCAACATCAAAGCCTGTTCCCCGAGGAAAGAAACCTCCACGTGCAAAGGGTTAGCCCTAGGTTCTGTTTCAGCGATTAGCTTAACCTTGCCATCCTGAACAGTCCACGAATCAATTCGTGAAGCATAGTGATATTTCCATCGAAGCTTGTCAAAAATAGGCTCTCTCCCAGTCTTGTGAAGGTACTCCAGGTAATACCTTTCGCTGAAATAAGTATTATTCTCCACACTATAGCTCATTCGAGAAACTAGGAATTAAAGTTTTACGAGATCCTTAATCAATCTTCTGAAACAACTTGTTTAACCACTAAGAAAGGCTTAAAATTCAGGCATTGTTTTAAGACCATGTCTAAAGAGCTAGTGGCGATAGGCCCTAGAAAACCTGTGCTCTTAGATTATGCTGAGAGACCGCTTAAAAAAGGCGAGCTCCGGATAAGGAGCGTCTTCTCAGCGGAGAAGCATGTCACAACTCTGCTTTTATACAGGGGGAAGCGCCGTTCTTGAACAAGTATTACGACCATGAACGCATGCTTTTCTTGAGTAGGACAGGGAAGCGTCCTATTTCCCATTACCCCTTGGAAACATGATTGTCGGGATTGTTGAGCAGGTTTCTCCAGAGGCTATGAGGTTTAAAGTTGGAGACAGGGTTTACGGTTATCTTCCGATAAGAGAAACACATAACTGTTTCCGAGCAACACGTCATGCCTGCTCCTGAGGACGTTAGCGATGAAGAGCTTGTGTGCGTTGACCCGGCAGTTGTCGCGCTTATGGCGGTTGGAGAAGGACATGTAAGACTTGGCGACCGGGTTGCGATCTTCGGAATGGGGGCAATAGGGCTTTTAACACTACAGATGTGTAAAATGTCCGGTAGCCTATGCGTCATCCCCGTGGAACCGGTTGGGAAGAGACGGAGTCTTGCTGAGAAATTTGGAGCAGACCACGTGATTGACCCGACTTCTGTTGAAGCGGGTTGAAGATTAGGGAGTTAACTGACTGGAAGGGAGTGGATGTTTCGCTGGAGATCAGCGGAAGCTATCGAGCATTACACCAAGCCATCAGGGCAACAAGATATGGTGGAAGCGTGATTCCTGTTTCATGGCATCATGGAGAAGATAAAGGTCTTTACCTTGGCGAAGAATTTCACTTTAACCGTTTAACGCTAGTATCCGGGGCTCGCGTCGAAAGCGAGCCTTGCAGAGAACACCCTCTTTGGAGCAGGGAAAGGGTTTACGCTACGGTGATTGAGCTTTTCGAGAGGAAGAAGCTTAGTGTTCGAGGAATAATTGACCCTGTCGTGAAGTTTAGCCAGGTTGTTGAAGCCTATAGGGGATGATAGATGAACGGCCATGGGAATGCGTTAAACTCGGGGTAACCTATCCTTAAAAAGCCTTTAGATGCGGCCGTGCTTACCTTTTAAGTCAAACCTTAGCGAATGACGTAAACGGGTTGGGATGCTGGCTGTAAACATCTTTAATAGCGGCTCATCGCCCCAAGTAGTTTTCAACGCTTTTCAGCAGAAAGGGCTTCAAGCTAAAGATTTATTTTACGACTTTTAAAGAAATCCTTGAGGAAAAATGACAGGGGAAGCGGGGAAAGTTAGGCTGGGTTTTGTTCCACTCCACAGGGAGCCTTTCGACGAGGAATGGGCCAAGAAGCTGCGGAATAGGACTATAGAAGCGCTTTCCCGGTTGGAAGAGCTGGCTTTAATATACCCCGATGAAAAACTGACTAAAAACGGCCTAGTCAGGAATGACCAGGATGCTTCTAAAACGATAGAGTTTTTCAAAAGCCGAGAGGTGCATGGGCTAATACTGGGCACAATGACCTTTGGAGACGAGGTTGCTGGTTCTTCAATCGCGCAGGCCATGAGAGTCCCAACTCTAGTTTTCGGCACGAAGGAGCCGCCTATATCGGTCGAAGGTTTTAGAAGCTCAGACTCTTTCTGCGGGACCCTTTCACTAACCTCAGGGCTCTACAGGAGAAAAATACCTTTCGACTTCGCCGGCATAGTTTTCCCGGAGGAGGGCCCTTTCTTAGAAAAAGTCAGGGTCTTTGCAAGAGCATGCTCTTCGGTCAAAGCCTTCCTCGGAGCCAAGGTTGGCGTGTTTGGTCCCAGACCCGAACGATTCGAAACCTGCACTTACAACGAGGTAGCGATGATGAACAAGTTTGGGCAGAGAGCCGTACCCTATGACCTCACCAGCATCATACTCGGTTTGAACAGGATGCCTGAGGACAATCCGGGTGTGACGCGAGTTGTTGAACAAATAAAATCTTACGCTGAAGTTACGGGAATACCCGTTGAAAACCTGCTGAAGATGGCGAAGCTAGAGGTTCTGCTGAAAAACATGGCTGAGAAGGATGGTTTGTCAGCACTCGGATTCAGATGCTGGACTGAGATACAGGATCTCTATGGAATATCGGTTTGCCACGTGCTAGGCAGGTTGACGGAGCAGGGTCTGGTCTCTGCATGTGAATCTGACGTTTATGGAGCGCTAACCATGCTTATGCAGTATTGGGCAACACTGGGAGAATCAGTGCCCCATTTCGTAGACTGGACTATTCGGCATCCAGAGAAAGAAGACTTTGTCCTAATGTGGCACTGTGGGAACGCGCCGCCTTCACTGGCATGCGCCGGCTGCAAACTAGCCATAAGATATCACAGCATACTTTACAGAGCGGTAGGTGAAGAAAGGTCTCAAGGGACTGGCGAGTTCAGGCTTAAACCTGGCCCGGTTACGATCAACAGGCTGGTGGAGTACGATGGAGAATTCAAAATGTTAACTGTGAGCGGCGAGATTGTTGAAGAAGGACCCTACACTAGGGGCTCGTATAGCTGGGTTAGGATTAAAAACCTTGATGAAGTGTATAGGAAGCTTGTAGACGAGGGGTTCATACACCACGCAAGCATGATTCATGGAGATATTTCTAGAGAGATAGAGAGCGCGTGCAGATTCCTAGGAATAAGAGTGGTTAAGGCGTAGGCGTAGCGCAAGCAAGTTAATTCTTTTTCAGGATGAAGAAGCCTGCTGTTAACCGGATTAGGCTCCAGGCGACACTTTTTAAATTATAATACATCGTAGAGTCGTAGGCACTGTGAACCTTAAGCCTGCGAGGAAAAACATAAAAACCATGTTAATAACCACCCATATTGTTCACATGGCTTACCAAGATACGAAAAGCCTCGTGCTATATCAAGTATACGGGCAGATAATGATACTGATTCTTGCAGCTTTAAACACCTATTATCCTGAGTACCTTACCTATACTTTCGTAGCGTTCATAGTAATCTCCCTAATCTTAACGTTTTCAAGAATGAGGTCCCAGTTGAAAGGACCGTCCTTTGAACAGCTTAAGGAGATAAGGGGGAGCAAAAAGATCTACGAGGAAGGAACTGTCGAGGTTTCAAGGCTCATGGCGTCTGATGCGCAACTCACTCAGGAAATGAAACCCTTAGCAGTCTCTTCCTTCCTAGGATTGTTTGCTATTATAATCATACTGGTCTGGTACCCAATGTACTTTAATTTTGCAGGCAGCTTGACAAGCAACTCGTCTCTATCAGGACCACTAAGGTTCCTAGTCTTCCTCATTGGTTACGAAGTTCCCTACATAATGATGGCTGTTATAAGCTTTAGACAGAACAAGGTGTCTAAAAGCTTCGCGCAGATCCCTAGAAACTATACTCTCTTCGAACGGGGGCTGGTTGGACAAGGAGTGGTCATAAGGTCGCCCATGGATAACTATGAGGTTAAGCTTGACTCGAAAAGGAAATTTGTTGAACTCATCAGTAAAGACGAGAAGAAGCCTATGCGAGTAAGGCTTTACAGCTCAAAACCGGATGAGCTTTTTAACCTGATCAAGACACACGGGTTTTCAAGAAGAACGAATAACCTATATGGCACCGAAAAAGGATGAAGCCCCATCACGCTAAACGTAAAGTCAACTTGAAAGTCATTGCCTTTCGAAGGATGTTAAAAGATTTTGAAATGAAAAAATCATCATGAAGGCAATTTGGTCCGCAGGTTACTAATAAATTTCGCAAGCAAATTCCTGAGTAATTACAGAACATAATGTCAGAGTCTCAGAATGACGGTTCGGCAAGAGGAAGAATTATAACAGTCGAAAACAGGCTTTTGGACTATTGGCTTTGTATGCGAGATTTGGAAGAAGCTTCAAGGCTTACTTTGCCTGCAAAACCTAATAAAACTTTTTATACAAGACCTATAATAATCGAGAGGAGTTGAAAGAGACAAGTTCACGTGAGAGATTTAAAGAAACTTTTACTTTCGGTAAACCTGACAGGGTCTTTTTCATGCCACATTGGTTTTGGAGCTCCACCATTAACCGTTGGTATTCAGAGGGCCTTCCGAGAGACACGTACGTTGACGAGTTCTTCGGATTCGACCGTTACGAGTTTGTTCCTGTTAATCTTGGTTTTCTACCGGCATTCGAATACGAGGTTTATTTTGAGAATGAGGAATACAAGATCTATAGGAGATACGATGGGTGTAAGGTTAAAGAGTTTAAGCGATACTCAGAAGCAAGCATGCCTCAGTGGCTCGAATACCCGATTAAAACTAGGCTTGACTGGGAAAGGGAAGTAATGCCAAGGCTTAACCCAAAGTCTCCAGCAAGATACCCTCTCTGGTGGGACGACTATGTACGATGGGTTAGACACAGGGATTATCCGCTCGGAATATCCGCGGGAAGCTATTATGGGTGGATAAGGAACTGGATGGGTATTGAAAGGCTTTCAAGGCTCATATACGAGGACCCGGAGCTGATTAAGGAGATTGCAGACTATATAGCGGATTTCGTAATAGAAACGATAAGAAGAGCTGTTGAAGAAATAGATCTGGATTTCGCAACAATTTGGGAAGACATGGCTATGAAGACAGGCCCCCTGATATCCCCGAGAAAGTTTAAAGAGCTCATGGTGCCAGCCTGCAAAAAAGTATGCGGCTTCCTACATTCAAACGGCGTTAAAATAATACTGTTAGATTCTGATGGCTGCATAGATCAGCTTATACCCATCTGGCTTGACGCAGGCGTGACGGGTGTTTACCCGTTAGAGGTTGCTGCAGGAGAGAACGTTGTTGCTCTAAGGAAGAAGTACGGAAGAAGGCTTGCAATGTTTGGAGGGGTGGATAAGAGGGTTCTGGCTAGAAGTCGTGATGAAATAGAAAGACACTTATTCCAAGATGTAAAGCTACCGTGGATGCTGATACAGGGAGGATATGCGCCGATGATAGATCATTCTGTACCCCCGGATGTAAGCCTAGAAAACTTTATGCATTACTGGAGCATCGTAAGGGATGTTGCGGAGGATCCTTTTAAGCATCTAGACAAATGTGGAGAGGTTGAGGGACATGGACGCTAGAGAAAAATTCGTTCGAGCATTAAGATTCGAAAGACCGAGTGAAATACCTTTTCCAAACATGTTCTACAAGTTTCACCCTGAAACTTTAAGGAGATGGCAGAGAGAAGGGTTGCCCAAGGACGTGCACTTAATCGAGTATCTGGGTTTAGAAAGGTGTGAACTGATTCCGGTTAACGTAGGACCATTACCAAACTATGAGGCAGTTGGTCTTGAAGAGATAGAGGAGTGGAGGCTCGGAGTTGACAGGTCGTTCTTAACCACTTTAGAAAGCAAGATTAGAAGCGTTGAGGAAGAGTTTCCCATAAGGAACGCTGTGGACTTCGAAAGCTTCAAAAAGATTTTGAACCCATATTCTCCGGCTAGGTATCCGAGGTTTTGGGATGATTACGTACGCAGGGTTAAAGAGAGAAACTACCCGCTTGGGGTTTCACTAGGAAGCCCTTTAAGCTGGCTTGTCGAATGGATTGGTTTAAAAGGTATCGCCTCCAGCTTAAAAACGGACCCATCCTGGATAATTAGCGTTGCCCAGGACTTAACCAATTTCGTCATATCCACGGTTAAAAGAGCTTTGCACGACTTGCCGCTTGATTTCGCGATCTTCCTTGAGCCAAGAGCATATAGGCTTACGTGCATAGCGGAAACGAACTGGATAACAGAAATATGTAAGAAGATATATGCTCCTGTAGTAAGCTGGGTTAAGAACATGGGCATTGATTTAGTGGGGGTTGAATCTCAGGGACACGTGTATGAATTAACCGAAACTTGGGCGAGGGTTGGCATCAACTTCATATCCATTGAGGTAAGCAACGGAGGGGATATTGAATGGATTAGGAAGACTTTAGATAGCAGAGTTGCCGTCATAGGAAATATCGACCATAGGGTACTGGCATGGAGTAAAAGGGACATAATGGATGAAGTTTCGAGGAAAATGAAGTTCTTCGAACAAGGCGGATACATTCCGGCTCCGGACAGGGTCATACTGGCAGACGTATCTTGGGAGAATTTCAAGTACTTCATTAAAATTTTGAAAGATTATAAGCGAATAAGCACGATATGATATGACCCTCTATAGACTTTAAGAATGAATGTTTGGAAACTTAAAGCAGCCCGTCTAGCTTTTCCAGTTACATTCATTGCAATAGTGAAACTTTTTATAGGTGACGGAAAAACAAAAGTGGAAAATGAGTAGAAAAACGATCCGGGTATACATGGTTGGGAACTCCCATATAGACCCAATATGGTTGTGGAGCTGGCAGGAAGGCTACCGGGTCGTAAGATCTACCTTCAGAAAAGCTTTAGACATGATGAATGAGTTTAACTTTTTCGTATTCACGGCTTCCTCAACACTCTTCTACGAGTGGATTGAAGCCAGCGAACCTGAAATGTTCAGGGAGATAAGGAGGAGGATTAAGGAGGGGCGTTGGGCAATAGTGGGAGGATGGATAGTGGAGCCGGATTGCAACATACCCAGCGGGGAAAGCTTCGTGCGTCAAGCATTATATGGACAGAGATATTTCAAGAAGAAGTTCGGAACCACCGCCACCACAGGTTACAACGTGGATTCCTTCGGACATAATGGAATGTTGCCCCAGATACTTGTTAAATGCGGATTAAAGAATTACGTCTTCATGCGCCCAGGGTCCTTTGAAAACAAAGATATTCCAGAGACCGCCTTCTGGTGGGAGGGTTACGATGGGTCAAGAGTGCTTTGCTACAGGATTCCCCTAGCCTACTGTACAGGTGGAGAGGATATTACGGATCATATTGACAAAACGATTAGCACAGTTAAGCCTCCCTCCAGGGAGGCGATGTGCCTCTACGGCAGGGGGGACCATGGGGGTGGCCCGACTAGAGAAAATGTGCTGAGCATCCTTAGAAGAAAAGAGAGAGGAGATGTGGAAATTGTCTTCAGTTCTCCCGACGAGTTTTTTAAAGCGGCAAGGAGAAGACCAGGGCTACCCGTATTTCGTGGCGAAATGCAGCATCATGCGAGAGGCTGCTACTCCGTTCACTCCGAGGTTAAAAGAAACAACCGTAGGGCTGAAGAACTGCTTTGCACTGCTGAGAAAATTTCCTCCATGGCCTATCTACTACTGGGAGAGGAGTACCAGCAGGAAGAGCTTACTGAGGCTTGGAAGAGCCTATTATTTACACAATTCCACGACGTGCTGTGCGGAACATCTATACCAGAAGCATATGACGACGTGCGGAACATTCATGGCGAAGTCTTAAGCAAAGGGAGCACTGTATTGAACAGGGCTGTACAAGCCATAGCCTCCAAAATAAACACAGAGGGGGAAGGCGTTCCAATAATAGTTTTTAATCCGCATTCTTGGAACACGGTTTTCCCGGTTGAGGTTGAAGATGTTAATGGGGAAGGAGGTCTCATGGATGAAAAGGGACGGGCGGTGCCTATGCAGCGTGTAAAATCCTCTGCAAACGTTGGAGACTGGAGGCAAAGAATAGTTTTCGTCGCAGACCTTCCTGCTTTCGGTTACAGAGTTTATCGCAATACTGGTAAGGACAACGCATCCTCTTCTAATGGAGAGCTTACAGCTTCAGATAACTTTCTGGAGAACGAATGGTTCCGTCTGGAGGTCGACCCGTCGAACGGCTATATTAAGCGCCTCTACGATAAGAAGAACAGGGTGGAAGTATTCAGCGGGGACTCATGTGTTCCAGTCGTCGTTGAGGATCTGAGTGATACTTGGAGCCACGGAGTCGACGAGTTTAGAAACGATGCGGAAGTGTTCGGAAACGCGAAGGTTAGGCTCATTGAAAAGGGCCCGGTGCGCGCCACTATAAGGGTTGAAAGCAGCTATTACAAGTCGTTCATGCGCATGCACGTTTCAATCTATAGGGAGCTGCCCTATATTGAGCTAAGGTTTTCATTAAACTGGAACGAGCAGCATAAAATGCTTAAACTGAGTTTTAAAGTTAACGTTGACCAGCCAATACTGACTTCTTCAATTCCTTACGGATGGGTTTCACGCCCCTGTAACGGAGAGGAGGAGCCGATGCAGAAATGGGTAGACATGACTGGCGTTACAGTAAGTGTTGATGGGGAGAACAGAAAGTATGGGCTTAGCATATGCAACGACTGTAAGTATAGCTATGATGCTAAGGGCTCGGAAATACGGATAACGGTTCTGAGAAGCCCGCCCTATGCCCATCATCAGCCTTACAAGCTGGACCCAGCCCAGACCTACTTTTATATTGATCAAGGGTGGCAGGACTTCAGTCTAATGCTTTTACCTCATGCCGGTTCCTGGAAATCAGCGGATACCGTAAAGCGTGCAGAAGAGTTTAACTCTAAACCAATAGTTTTCGTCGACTACCCTCATAGGGGTGTGCTGCCGCCATCCTGCTCCTTGATTCGAATTGAACAGGATAATGTGATAGCTAGCATTTTTAAAAAACATGAGGACTCGGAAAACCTTGTGATGCGTTGCTACGAGACGGATGGGGAGGAGGCTGAGGCCAATATCAGCCTGCCGACGATTAACAAGAGGGTTAAAGCTAAGTTTAAGCCTTTCGAAATAAAGACGCTCCTGATTCCGAAGGCTAGAGGAATGGTTAAGGAGTTAGACATGCTGGAGCTCCCACGAAGAAAACAGCGATCCGGCTCGCACTGAGCTCAGCAATCCTTTGCATACTCTTAAATAGGCTCGATTTTTTTCTTAGGAGAAAATGGGTCCCATTGAAATACTGAGCCTAGAAGAGATAAGGAAAAGTAGGCCCAGCAAGTATTTTGGTCTCGAAGGAGACGTGATAAGCCTAGGCCTAGCTGAATCCGATTTCGAAATGCCTAAAGAAGTCAAGGAAGCGATGATAAACGCGATTATAAATGGAAGGTATCATTATGAGATGAATGGGAATGCAGAGTTTATAGAGGCGGCTAGGGACAAGCTGCATCGTGTCAACAACGTTCCCGTTGAAGATGAGGAGGTACTTCCGACGGTCGGGGTTATGAACGCGATATGGCTGACCTATAAAGTTCTTCTAAAGCCTGGCGAACATGTTATCGTCGTCACGCCCACTTACCCAGCTTTGATAGGCAGGCCCAAGAGTTTTCAGGCAGAGGTTACCGAGGTCAAGACCCGGAGGGATGGGCACTTGGACATAGAGAGAATTCAGGAAGCAGTAACCAGCAAAACCAAGATGATTACAATCTGTAATCCTAATAATCCTTCGGGAACAGTTTACACTAGAGACGAGCTGGAGCGTTTAGCGGAAATAGCTGTAAAGCATGATCTCTACGTTTTCTCAGACGAGCTTTACGAAAACCTTACCTACGACGGTAGAAAACACGTTAGCATCGCTTCACTGCCAGACATGTACGAACGGACGGTCACAGCCTTCGGATTCACGAAAACATACGGCATGTCTGGGCTGCGCATAGGCTATGTTGTGGCTGAGAAAAAAATAATTAGGCTTATGAGGGATGAGAATACAGGCATAGTTATTCATCCCGGAACAGTAGAACAAATAGGTGCAGCAGCAGCCCTCAGAAAATGCGACTACTACATTAATTTTCTTAGAAATTATTTAGAGGGTGTTAGAAACAGGCTCATAGCTGAGCTGAACGAAATCCCTGGAATAGTTGCCCAACCACCAGAGGGCTCGTTCTTCGCTTTCCCAGACTTAAGCCTCTTGTTTGAAAAAGACGAGGATGCCGTAAAACATCTTTTGAAAGAGGCGAAAGTAATGGTTTACGGGGGGAGTGGATTTGGAGACGGAGGTCAGGGACGTGTGAGAATAAACTTCTGCTCACCCTTAGAAATAGTTGAGAAGGCTGCTGTTAGGATCCGGAATGCGTTGGCAAAGAGATATGCTGAGACGATTGGGAAAAAATGAGGGTTAAGATACGGTGTCTGAGAAGTCGAACTCTATCTTTCCATACTCCGTCGTCATAGTGCTGACGACTATTTTATGAACACCCGGCTGTAGGCCTCCAGGTTTTTCAACCATGAATTTAATCCTGTCCCCGACGGTAAAGAGGGTAGGAGTCTTTGCGAATTCCTCGGCTTTCGCCTTCACTCCACCCTTCTCAACACTTATTTTCTCTATCGGGAGTTCTTCACCGTCCACTATTAGTTTGAAGCCTCCTTCAATAGTGCCTGAACCCAGCCTGTTTAAGAGGGAAAAGCTGAAGCCAACTGTATTTCCTTTTTCGTCGACAACATTTTTCAACGACCCCTTCTCATACAGCTGTCTCAACATGAATGCAGGGATCATCCCATTTAAAGACAGCTCTTTACATCAATATAAAGTTTTCTTTTCTACAGACCACGGGAAGACAGGCGGTTCCGAACAAAAGACTTTAAAAGCTTTTCGGCAAATCCAAACCGATCTAAACGTTATTATATAGGTTTAACATTTCCATATCCTTTTCATGAGAGGGAATAGGGAACCCGGAATATTACGCGGCGCATGGTATGTGACGCTAATTTTCTTCATCTTTGTTGTGCTGCATTATGCTGACAAGTTTCTAGTATCCCCGCTACTGCCTTTAATAAGAGACGAGTTTAAACTGGGCTATACTGAGCTGGGAGCCGTAGAAACAGGAACCATTCTGGTTGCAGTCGCCTTCATGCCCCTCTGGGGTTATCTCTTCGACAAGTACGCCAGGCCTCCACTAGTAGCTCTCGCAAGCGCGATCTGGGGATGCACGACAATACTCTCCACTTTTTCAGCGGATTACACGCAGCTGATTCTTACGAGATCCATGACGGGGATCGACAACCAAGCCACTAGCGGTTTAATGTCTTTCTTGGGAGACTATTTTCCTCCTGAGAAGAGAGCCACTGCACTCGGTATACTCCAGGCTGCTGAAACTTTTGGAGCTCTAATCGGCGTCGTCATAGGCCTAGTAATCGGGATCAGCTTCGGGTGGCGCAACGCCTTCCTTTTAACCGCAGTCCCAGGCATACTTCTAGCGTTTATAGTTCTTTCTACTGTGAAAGATGTTCCAAGAGGGGGAACCGAGCCGGAGCTGGTGAACGTTAGGGATAGGCTCAAGGATACTTTTTCTGCAAAATCTCTGAAAAGACTTTTCGAAAGAAAATCCGTCTTATTTCTCTACCTCCAAGGGTTCTTCGGCGTATTCCCGTGGAACATTCTTTCCTACTGGCTCTTCACCTATATGACTGATGTCAGGGGCTTTGAAGCAGGCTCACAGCTGCTCGTAATGCTGGCTGCCCTTCTCTCCATGGTTGCCGGAAACTTACTGGCGGGCTTAACGGGAGACTGGGCTTTCAAAAGAAACAAGAGGGGGAGAGTAGTCTTCGCTACTCTAACCGTCGTCATAGGACTAGTCTTCTTCAACATGGCCTTCCTGACTAAGGGTGGTGTTGAGCTCTTCCTTATACTGGGCGCTATGACAGCGTTATTCATGCCCATGGCTGGACCATGCGTCTCATCCTCTGTTCAAGACGTTGCCCTTCCTGAGGTAAGAGGATCAGCCATGGCCATGCTTCTATTCTTCTATAACGTCGGGTCGGCTTTTGCACCTTTAATTACGGGCTATGTTGCAGACATAATGGGGCTAGAATGGGGGATAGTTACTATAGTAAACATAACCTGGTCAATATGCATAGCTCTTCTAAGCATTGCGGCAATCTTCATCTCTGAAGACATCGATTGGAAAAGGAAGGAGCTTGCTAAGAGGGCTGAGACGCTGGTTTCTAAGCAGTAGGGTTTATAATGGTCTCAGGCACTAACTTTCCAGGCTTGACGGGTGGAATAACACGTTCCTTCGAAAGCACCATGCTTTCCGAGATAGCCTTCCCAATTGGAGGAATAGGCACTGGAACTGTTTCCCTCGGAGGAAGAGGAAACCTTAGAGACTGGGAGATCTTTAACAGGCCAGGTAAGGGAAAGGATTTACCATATACCTTTTTCTCCATCTGGTTTCGCGAAGAGGGTTCTAAACCGGTTTCAAGAGTGTTAGAATCCAGAATCCTCCCACCATATCGTGGCAGCCACGGAATCCCATGGTCATACGCTCCTGGTCTACCTAGGCTTGCTAGGGCGAGATTCAGGGGAGAATATCCCTTTGCTCGAATAGATTTCGAAGACAATATTCCGCTTGAAATTTCCCTGGAGGCCTTCAACCCCCTGATTCCCCTTAACGAGAAGGATTCAGCCCTACCTGTGGCGATTTTCAAATGGAGGGTGAGAAACAGATCCTCTAGGAGAATTAGCTTAACCCTGGCTATGAGCCTTATAAACCCGATTGGATACGACGGCACTTCGACCCTTACAAACAGGTTTAGCGATTCGTTTGGACAGAATTTGAACGAGCTGGTCAGGGAAAAATGCTTAAACGCTATAAGGATGAGCAGTGGCAAGTATCCTAGAGATGACCCGAAGTTCGGCACGATGGCTCTCGCCACAGACTGGAGCGAGATAACCTATACTTTAAGATGGGAGAGGTCGGTCTGGTGGGACGATGTACAGAGCTTCTGGAAAGATTTCTCTGAAGACGGGCGGCTGGCTGAAGAGCTCTCAGCCGACCCTTCTATGGAGGGGGAGACGGACATAGGAACTCTCGGGCTCTTGGCCACGCTGGATCCTGGAGAGGAGGTTGTTCTTCCATTCATACTTTCATGGCATTTCCCAAACCTAGTCAACTATTGGAATAGAGAGGATGAGGTAAGGGGGAAGAGGATTGGAAACTTTTACGCCAAGCTGTTCCAAGATGCTTTAGATGTCGCCAAGTATGTTGTTAGAGATTTTGAGAGGCTTGAAAGAGAAACTAGGCTTTTCCACAGGACTTTTTTCGAAAGCACTCTTCCAGACTATGTTCTCGACGCTATATCTAGTCAGGTTTCAACCATAAGGACTCCAACATGCCTATGGGCTGAGGACGGCAGGTTTTACGCGTTTGAAGGATGTAGTGATAACAGTGGGTGTTGCTGGATGAACTGTGCGCACGTCTGGAACTATGAGCAGACCTTGGCACACCTTTTCCCAAGCCTGGAGAGAACGATGCGCCTAACGGATTTTCTAAACAATACTGATGAAAACGGTAACATGGCTTTCAGAACACTAGTGCCGCTAGTAGGTGCGAGATGGAGGTTTAAGCCTGCGGCTGACGGGCAGATGGGGTGCATAATGAAACTCTACAGGGAGTGGAAGCTCAGCGGCGACGAGGAATTCCTAAGGATGCTTTGGCCAAATGCTAAAAAGGCGTTAGAATACGCTTGGAAAACATGGGACAAGGATTTTGACGGCCTTATGGAGGGGGAGCAGCATAACACGTACGATATTGAGTTTTATGGGCCTAACCCCATGGTTAGCTCTCTATATCTTGGAGCATTGAGAGCAGCTGAGGAGATAGCTAAACACCTAGGCGACGCAGAGTCTGCTGAAAAGTATAGGGAAGTTTTTGAAAAAGGCAGAGAGAATTTCAGCAAGCTGTTGTGGAACGGCGAGTATTTTGTGCAAAGGTTTCAAGGCGACCCCGAAATCAGGTATCAATTTGGAGAGGGCTGTCTCTCAGACCAGCTTCTCGGCCAATGGTTCAGCCATGTAGTTGGACTCGGATACCTTCTTCCTGAGGAACAGGTTAAATCAGCGCTAATGGCTGTTTTCCGCTACAATTGGAAGGAAAGCCTCTTAGAACATGAGAACTGTCAAAGGACCTATGCTTTGAACGATGAGAGTGGACTGGTTCTCTGTTCCTGGCCCAAGGGTGGGAAACCAGACTATCCTTTTCCGTACTGTGATGAAGTTTGGACGGGCATAGAGTACCAGGTGGCAGCCCACTTGATTTACGAGGGTTTTGTTAACGAGGGGCTTAAAATAGTGAAGGGAGTCAGGAATAGGCATGATGGTGTAAAGAGGAACCCGTGGGACGAGGTTGAATGCGGCCACCATTATGCGAGAGCCATGTCAAGCTGGTCTCTGCTACTAGCGTTAAGCGGATTCGAGTATAATGCCCCTGAAAAGACGATTGGTTTCGCACCGAAAGTGTCTAAGGACAGCTTCAGATGCTTCTTCTCAACAGGGGGGTGCTGGGGGAGCTACAGCAGAGAGCTTAGAGAATACGGCCAGAGAAACGTAATAGAGGTCCGCTATGGGAAGCTTGAACTACAGAAAGTCGAGTTGGTCGCTAACCGGCAGTCAGATACGCTCTTAGCGGTAAGGCACTCCAGCAGAGGGGAGGTAAAAGCAGTTTTAAAGGTTAACGGAGAACACGCGACTATTATACTTGAAGAGCCTGTTTTTCTTAACCCGGGAGATTTCTTGGAAATAGTAATAAGCTCTCGCGAATAAATATTCAGCATCGTCTAGGGGGCTATTTCCTCCGAATCTTTAAATACTGCTTTAGTTTCAACATGATGAAGATGAAGAGTCTAAAAATGGCTGTGATTGGCTGTGGCAACATTGCTAACTACGCGCATCTACCAAACTTGTTGAAAGCTGGACAGAAATTGGTCGCCACGTGCGACATAGTGGAGGAAAAGGCAAGGCAGGCAGCTGAGAAGTTTAAAGCAGAAAAATTCTTCACGGATTACAGGAAAGTGGTTGAATTAAGAGATCTTGACGCAGTCATAATAGCTACCCCACCAGATACTCATAGAGAAATAGCTGTAGAGGCAATGAAAAACAACAAGCATGTGTTTCTAGAGAAGCCTTTAGCGGCAAACCTGGATGATGCGTGTGAGATATACAGCCAGTGGAAGAGGAGTACTGTAAAACTTGCAGTCGGTTTCTGCTTGAGACACCATGGTATGTTCAAGTATGCTAAGGAGCTTGTTGAGAACAATACGGTGGGGGAACCGGTTGCACTCTGGAGAGTAGCGATAGGAACCGCTATGGGTGTCTTGCCACCGATGGGATGGTTAACCGATAAGAAGAGAAGCGGCGGAATGGTGGTTGAAAACACGATCCATATGATTGACGCGTTCAGATGGTTCGCTGGCGACATCGTTTCAGTCTCAGCACACTACAAGACTGAAAGAAAAGGAATAAGCATAGAGGATAATGCTTATATAGTGTTTACTCATCAAAACAATGCTTTCTCCAGCGTGCTGCAAAGCTGGACTGCTACGCACACCTATGAATCATGGGGAATAGTTGGTAAAGAGGGCACCGTTAGTGTAAAAGGATACGTGATAGGAAGCATGGAGGTCAGCAGCAAGGCCAAAGGCTTGGAAGAAGTAGACATAAAGGAAGACCCTATAGTAATGTATGAGAAGGAGATGGAAGATTTTGTTAAAAGCGTATTGGAAGACAAACAGGTTTTCGCCACGCCGCTGGAAGGATTGAAAGCAATGGAAGCAGCGGTGGCCGCGGAGAAAAGCAGCAAAGAAGGAAAGCTTGTTAAGCTGCCTTTGATAGATTATTAAAAACAAGCGCATAATGATGGGCAATAGCATCCAATAGCGTGTTCGACACAATTAGTTGAGGATGCATTAAAAACATATAAAACTAGGCAAGAATGCTTAGTGCATGAAGGTCAGTATAAACCGTTACGGTTTTACTTTGAATGACGAGAAGGTTGAATTTTTATCAGGAGAGTTTCACTATTGGCGAGTCAAGGTTGAAAACTGGGATAAGATAATGAATAGGCTGAGGGAAGCAGGATTAAGGATCATATCCACCTACATACCGTGGGATTTCCATAGAATCGGGGATGAATTCGATTTTGAGGGAGACACGGATCCTCAGAGAGCGTTGAACCACTTTATAGATCTCGCGGAGGAAAAAGGCTTCCTAATGATGATTAGACCTGGTCCCTACATTTATGCAGAATGGAGATACGGCGGAGTTCCTGAGGAGGCGTTTAGACACCACAGGTTCAGTGAAGAATTCAAAAGGCTCGCGTCAAACTATATAAGAAAAGTGTGTGAGAAATCCATAGTCCCAAACCAAGCCACCAAGGGGGGACCAATATTCGTTCTTCAGGTGGATAACGAGGTTGACCCATGGGTAAGATACTATCGAGACCAACTCGGATTATCCAAGGGGAAAGGACCCTTCAAAGACTTTCTGGTTGAGAAATACGAAAAGATCGAAAGGCTGAATAATGCTTGGGGTTGCGACTACACCAGCTTTGAGGAAATAGAGGCCTACGAGGAACATCCGCTGGCAAGAGAAAACTGGGAGCCTGGAAACATACTTCGGTACCTAGATTACAGGGCTTTTCTGGACTGGAGTGTTGAACAAATAATATCCTGGGCAAGGGACGAGTATAGGAGAAATGGTGTTGAGATACCTATGCTGGTAAACACTTACGACGACCCTGTATTTCACGACCTGGCAAGGTTAAGCAGGATTGTCGACCTGCCATGTATGGACATATACTTGAAGAAGCATCTGCCTGAAAGCGAAGTGATGAAGCTTTCATACTGGGTTAAGGCTTATGCTGCCTACACGGTTTATCCGATCGCTACGGAATTTCAATCTGGAATCTGGACTGACGCTTTGTATTCAACAGGGCCAATTGACGGCACGCATGAAAGACTGTTGGGATTGTTAGCAATGGCATGGGGTCTGAAGGGATGGAACTGGTACATGGCTGTTGGAAGAGATAACTGGACTTGTGCACCAGTAAACGAATGGGGGCTTGTAAACCCGGATGTATATCAATCTATCCAAGAGCTATCAAAAATATATAGACTTGTTAAGCCCTACAACCTTGAAAAATTAACCTCTATCGCACTGGTCCACTACAGACCAGAGATGTTGCTGAGACACCCGTCTGAAGTAATCTCGGAAAGATGGAATTGGGGACGCTGCTTCACGAGCCTTCATAAAGCCGGGCTAGATTTCACATTCTACAATCCTGAGGCTAACTGTGAAAAAAGGCCGCTTCTGATTTATGCTGGAGATGGGCTGATGTGGGCGAGAGATGCGGAAAACCTTGCAAAGTCTTGCTACCAGGGATGTCATATCATCTTTTTCCGAAAAATACCGGTTGCCGATTTTGCCAGCAGAGAAGTCAAAGAATTCTCGGAGACGCCTAGGCCGGTCGGAAGCAGGGCGGAACCAAGAGGCTCCCACATGGTCCTCCAGCTATCTTTCAGAAGCCTGAAGAGGAAGATAAGGACATTAAGCTTTCAGTTCTTCGACAAGCAATGGGAGGAGGCCATAACGATATCTGGGGCTGAGGTGAAATCACCCTACGTCGACACCGTGCCGACGTTAAAGGAACATGTAGTTGGGTTAACGAGAAAAAATGGGGAAGGCAGGATGACAATAATCGGGCTGGATCCAAGCGCATCATTATTGAAATTCCTGATAGAAGCTTTCAACATTAAGCTGCCTGCGAGGACAACCTCGCCGATGTCCTTTGCTTCACTACATAGAGACGCTGAAAACGGAAGATATCTTGCTTTCACCATAAACACCGCACCTTACAGGCAAATTGTTTCAACAAAGCTAAACCTGCCCTTCGGAAGCTTCAATTTCAGAGAGTTGAGATCAGGGAAAAAGGGAATCATAGAGGGGGGAGAAGTTGAGTTGTGCCAACTTATAGGACCTAAAAATGGAGAGATCACCGAGTTTACTGAGAGAAAATGATTCTCCTCTGTTCATAAGGTATGAGGATTAAATCAGCCTGGATAGTTGGCCTTTCTAAATATTGACTGAGAACACGTTGCGATTCATAGGACCGGTTTCCTAAGAATGAATTAACGAATAACCCTTAACAGATTACGAGTTTCAAACTCTTCCCAGCAGCTAATCTCAGAATTAACATTAGCCTAACAGATAGTCCCCCTATATGCATATATAGGTGTGAAGACCATTTTAGCTATACGATGTTTCTCGAAAGTAAGATAGCGCAACTCATACGCTGGTTTATGCATCACCCACTGTTATTGGGTTTATTAAGCCTAGCTTGGCTCATAATGCGTTCAGGAACAAGACCTCATAGGATAGCATATCCGTGTCAAAGGGCAGCTTTAGCCTACAGCATGATACTTATAGCTCCAGTACTCTCAATATTCAATTTTTTTCTTAAAAAGCTCAGATTGCTTGTCGGAAGAAGATCGGTTGCAATCATGTTAACAACGATTTTGGCTACAGCTTTATTCTTAATGTTTTACTGGAACACCGTAAATAAACCTATTCAGCAAAAGCCCTCGCTTAAACTTGCTCCTCAAACAGCAACAATCCATCCGGCGTCCGAGATATTCGTCGCAAACGGGAGCGTAGCTAAACTAATAAACCTTATGGGTTCTAAGGGGCTTTTCTTCTACGGCTCGCAGCTGGTTGGTGTTAATAGCGGTCCTGGTGGACTCATCAAGAGGGATGATGTGGTAATAATTAAAGTCAACTGTCAGTGGGATCAGAGAGGAGGCACCAATACAGACCTTCTAAAGGAGCTAGTAGATCTTATACTTAAACATCCTGAGGGCTTCACAGGAGAAATAGTGGTGGCAGATAACGGCCAAGGCAGGGGTAGCTTGAATTGGAAGAGGAACAATGCTTTAAATCAGTCGCAGTCGGTTGAGGCTGTAGTAGCCCTGTACTCAGATAAGCATAAAGTTTCAACCTATCTCTGGGATACCATCGCCAGCAAACAGGTAGAGGAATACATCAATGGCGATCTTCGAGACGGCTATGTTGTCTCACCGGTACCAGACCCGGAAACAGGCGTAAAAGTTTCTTATCCCAAGTTCAGAACCAAAATGGGTACTTACATCAGCTTTAAACACGGGATATGGGATCCTGAATCTGGTACTTACGATTCGAACAGATTGAAAGTGATAAACTTTCCAGTTTTGAAAACTCATTCAATATACGGGGTCACAGGTGCGGTTAAACACTACATGGGTGTCGTATCCCAATCACTGACCGACACTCATAGTCTGATCGGCAGGGGAGCATTGGGAAAAGTTATGGCTGAGACTAGGATCCCTGCGCTTAACATACTGGATGCAGTATGGGTTAACGCAATACCTAGGAATGGCCCCAGTACATCTTATGAAGAGGCTATCGAGGCAGATCTCGTAATGGCTAGCATCGACCCAGTGGCACTAGATTACTGGGCCGCTAAGCAAGTACTTCTGCAACTAGCTAGGCTCATGAATTATCGTTACAGTGAATCTGTGGATCCTGATAACGATACATCGGATTTTGGCAATTATCTGAAAAAATCACACGAACAACTTAAGACTGCAGGTTACGATTTCACCATGGATTCAAACAGGATCACAGTTTACATAGCTGACTACGGATAGGGCTATGCTTAGCGAGTATCCATAATAGAGTAAACAATGTTACATATTGTCGTTCTTTCCAACTCTTGTTTAAACTTAGTCTGCTCAAAGATGACTGAATGCTAGTGTTCTGTAGTTATATCGATATAGCCTTTTCTCCTTATTAGCAAATCGGCAAACCTGAAGATAACTAAAGATAATGAGAAAATTATTACAGTTTTTAACACTTGGTATACGATTATTGTTGAAAAATCAGGAGTACCGATGCCAAAGATCGCAAACCTCATTAGGGCCATCCAATCCTTCAGAGGTAGTCCTACAGCAATAGAATGGGCCCAGCTAGGCAATTGCTCTGAAGGGAACAAAACGTCGCCAAATATCATGAGAAAACTGTCGAAGCTTATCGCTATAACGGTACCGTATTCTGAGGAGAATAAGGATATTGCAGAAGCAATTGCACCCAGTGAAGAAGACCATAATATGGCAATCAATATTCCGATAAGAATAAGGGGAATGTTTAGTGAGAAGCTGCGAAAACCTATGAGGATTGAGCCGACTGTTATCGTGACTACCATAAGGAAAACCCCCAATATGTAGCCGAATAGGCCCCTACTGATTAAATACTCTTGCAGCCTTGGATGCGATATGTAAACGTACTTCAATGTCTCATAATGTTCTCGTTCTTCATGCACTACCCAGGCTACGCTAGACATACCGCTAACTATAAACTGGTAGAGAGCAGATCCACCTACGACGTATAACGCTGCCTCAGGGTTCCACGCATTAGTATAGATTGCGAACGCTAAATAGATGTAAACGTAAATTAGCGTGCCGAAAACGGGCCTTACTAACACGTAACCCAAATAGACCAAAGGATGCGTCCAGTTGCTTGACTCAAGCCAGGTGAACCAGATCGAGGCCAATACTCTTCTGAGTAACCGTGTTATCTCCAATTACATCCACCTCATTGTTAGACTTCCATCTTTCTTCCCCCTGTGTTCCATCAACCTCAGTATGTAGTAGGAGAGTATGAATGTGGATACGCCGAGTGCTAGTAGTAGCATTAGGTGAAGCCTTAGGTCAGTGAGGGAAGAGCCCAGTATTAGTGAGAGCCTTACGCCGTCTATTCCTATGGTTAGTGGTATGAGGCTGGCAACAAGCTGTAATACAGCGGGCAGAGCCCTAAGAGGATAATACTGCCCCGATAGAAAAGTTATGGGTTCCTGCATTAGTTCTGTAAGCCTCCAACCGCTGCGCCCAAGCTTAAGGAAGAGTGACGCGAAACACATGCCTAAGGAGTATAGGGCGAATATTGTTAAGCTGAAGATAATCATCGCAGGTAGAATACCGTCTACGTTAAACTTCGCATCGAAGATTACAATCCCAATTATAACGGTTGTCACGGCTCTTATGGTCGTGTTAAACATACCTCCGAGTGCAATGCCTAAAAGTATTCCTTGCAGCGGAGAGGGTGTTATCAGTATTTTCTCCAAGTTGCCACGCTCCTTCTCCCAGTAGAAGTTCATGCCAATTCCCCACAGCACGTTAAACCAATAGGAGAACATTGCTCCTCCTAATATTACGAAGCCCACGAAAGCCTTAGGCGCTCCTAGAAAATTGTAAGTGTAGACGATTGCGGCTATCCCGAGCAGAGGCATGATTACCTCAAAGATCAGCCAGCTGAGCTCCCTATTGCCTCCCTTGATCCTTATGTAACATCTGGCGAAGGCCGACTTAAGGAATAGCATTAACATTCTATTCAACGAGGCCAACTCCAACCGTTGTAAGAAACACGTCTTCAAGCGTCGGGACAGCCCTCTTGAGGGAAAGAACCGATATGCCCTTGTTTACAAGGCTCCTGAAAACTTCATCGATGTCGGCGTCAACCAACACCAGCCTCATCTTCGAGAGGCCTGTCTCCGGGTCGTGTCTTAAAGACGCTTTAATGCCCGAGATATCCCTTAATACCGATTCCAAGTCCCCCTCGTATTTGCACTCTATTTCAAAGACCCTCTCAGGGTTAGCCGTCTCCACGAGTTCTCGAGGCGACCCTAGGGCTATTATCCTGCCCTTGTGGATTATCGCTATCCTATCGCAAAGCTCCTCAGCCTCAGCCATGTAGTGCGTCGTCAAAAGGATGGTTCTACGAGGGTCTTCCTCTATCCAACGCCTTATGAACCTTCTTATTTCCCGTGCAGCCGCAACGTCCAGCCCTAAAGTAGGCTCGTCTAAGAAAAGAACCTTAGGGTTGTTTATCAAGCCTCTCGCCAAATGGAACTTCTGGAACATGCCCGTCGAGAGCTTGTTCAACCTAACGTCGGCAAAGTCCCTCATTGAGAGAGACTCGACCAGCATGTCGATCCTTCTCTTTGACTCTCTCCCATCAAAACCATAGAGTTGAGAAAAGAACCAGAGGTTCTCCCTAACCGTCAACATGCCGTAGCCGGAGGATTCTCCTCCGGAAACCATATTTATAATCTCCCTTATCCTACTATACTCCTTCTCGACATCATAGCCATGCACGTATGCCTTCCCCTCCGTGGGAGAAAGCAGGGTGCAAAGAATCTTTATCAGAGTCGTCTTCCCAGCTCCATTTGGTCCCAACAATCCGAATATTTCACCTTCATTAACCTCTATGTTTATTTTATCCAGCGCTGTTATCAGCTCTGATCTTCCTCTCTTGAAAACCCTAGTCAAGTCAATTGTTTTTATCGCTGTCGTCATACATAATGTTCCTCCTAATGACCTTTTTAGTCAAATTAGCCAGTAATAGTCCAAAGTATTTAGGCTTTTCCTTGCGCGTCTTCACAACCTCTATCGTGAAACTTGCTCCTCTTGCTGTCGCATACACATCTATACCGCATGCCTCCATCGACGGCCTTGCAAGTTCAGGGTGAACACAACTCTTTAGGTTGCACTCCTTACAAAGTGGGCAGGGTCCAGAGGCCAGCCCGAATGCTGAATAATATCCGGATAGGAATGCTTCTCGCTCCAGCTTCGCAATAATCTTATGGACGTCCCGACTCGGGCTCGAATCGCAACAATATCGCCGAAGAATATCCGCTCAGAATTCTTCTCGTCTGCTCGGGAGTTGGCGAGTACGGGGGCACGTGAGGCGTTTACCATACCCGCCGCATCCATACTGGCATTTCAGCCTAACCCAGTCCCTCACCACTACATCACCAGCTTTAATCATCTTCGCCTCAGCTGCCCCGAGTCTCACCGCCATTTCGCAGAGCTCTTCCAAGCTCTTTGATACAGTCATAATCCTATGTCTAGCTTATCAACGCCTATATGTCTTTCATAAGGGAGGCATAGTGGCAGCTTATTCTTCTTTCAGCGCAGCAAGCACTTCCTCGATAAATGCTACTCTGTCGAGCACGAACGCCCTTATGAGCCTACCATTCACAATTATGCCTTCAGAAATTCCACGTTTCTTAGCCTCAGCAGGCTCCTCTGAACTGTTTATCCACTGATACGTACTCCCGGTACAGCCTTCTCTATCTCCTGCTCAGCCTTCTCTAGGAAGAAATAGGAAAATGGGCAGAAGGAGGGGCTGTATATTATTATAACTTTTCCTTTGTCACCCTCCTGCGGCACATAGTCGGGTCTTCTCTGCTCAACAGGCCGGTAGGCGAAACCCTGTTTAAGAGGGTAGTAGAGTAGACCAGGGTCTTCCTCTACCTGCTTGAAACCCATGTCTTTAAAAAAGCTCTTAGCCGAATACTGACCGGATTTCTCACCGGGGAAAGGCCTGGTTACGAGTGCTGATGAAGACTCGCCGCCGAACCAGCTTTTAGGGTTCCTCACGTCTTCAATAAGACTCGTCAAGAGCCGTCTGCCAACGCCCCTCCTCCAATGCTCCCTGCGAGGAACATATATGCAAGTGATGTAGACAACCATCTCCTCAGGAATCGGGGTGTATTGGATCAGTCCTGCTAGAGCGTCCCCCAAGTATGCGATTTTAGCAACCGAACCCCATCGCTTAAGCATATCCATCGCCCAAATTTTCTTCAGCTCAACACCCTTCATGAAGCTCCGGTCGGCCTGCCTCTCAGGTGGAACGCACAACCTACAAAGATCATCCAGATTATTCTCAGCCGCTTCAACAATCCTTATGATCTCTTCCATAGAAAAATTGAGTTTTTTCCTTCTATTTAAGAGTTGCTTAGAATTTTATTTAATCATGTTGACGGGCCCATAGAATTATTTTTCACCAGGTGGCTTTAATGCATGTTTTCATGCCAGCAGGCAGTTCAACCTTCCATCGTCCATTTTCAAACGATGGTTTCAACCCCCCGTTGCTAGCCTTAATGTTTATTTCTGCTACTTGAGGAATGAAAGAAGGCATTACTGCTTCCCCGTTTAGGCCGTCGGGCAATTCAACCCATAGTGTGAAGCTCTTTTCTTCCCGGCTCCATCGCACGTTCACCGCACCCCTGGGCGTTGGAAAACATCCTCGTACCCAAGTCAAGTCAACAGGTTCAGGTGCGATTATCACACCATTCGAAATAACCTCTCTAGGCTTTACGCCAAGCACGTAGCTGCTTAGGAAGAATGCGGGTATAGCGCTCCACGCATGACAGTGGCTTCTAGTTTTTGGTGACAGAATCTCCCACGTGGTTGTTGCACCGTAATCCAACATGGTACCCCATTCCCGCCTTATTATTTCCAATGCTTTTCCAATCTCACCATCTTTAGCATAAGACTCGATAAGGAAGGCGAGAGCAAACGGGCTTCCAAACCTGACAAAGTCTACCGGCCACTCGTAGATATACTTGCGTACGATGTCTTTCCTATCATCAGCCGAGTTGCAAAGATAAATCATCGTGTGAGTTTGCAAGCTGAAAACCTTGCTTCTCCTACCATCCTGATGAACTGCGTCAACATAAGATTTCCTCTGCTCGTCCCAGAGATACTGGTTAATTGCCCGTTTAACCTTTTCAGCAAGCGTTTCAAATTCTTTAGCATCACTCTCAATACCTATTTTTCTCGCGATAGCCGCTGAACGCCTATATGCTTCTACAAGTATCGCGTTTTGATGTGTCACCACCCCCCGGCTCGGAGTATCCATCGGCGCCCAGTCAAGCATATTCCAAGCCTCGATTTCCATCAGGCCATCGTTACGGATAAACTTCTCAGCAATATTGCGCATCTGCTTTGAGATAAACGGATATACTTCCTTCAGAAAGGTTTCATCCCCCGTGTATCGATAGTATTCTTCGCACGCCCACACCCAGAGTAGCGACCATGCTGTTAAAACATTCTGCCAGCCGCTTGGCACTTGGCTCTCAACAAGCGGGGAGCGAAATAGAGATTCCCCTGCTAGAAGCCAGCATCTTCTTGCTAAAGCATAACCACCGTAGGTAGCGTAAGTAATTAAAGCCTCGTGTCGCGCATCGCCCACCCAGAAGGTTTGCTCATAGGCTGGACAGTCTACATAAGTGTCCTCGCTGCAGAGGCGCAGAGTATATCGACACATTTGCCAAATATTGTTAAGCTTCCAATCGTTGCAAACGAACCTCCCAGTCTCCTCGAAAGGATAAGTGTTTAAAAGGCATCTTACAAACTTGATGCGAACAGGCATCTTCTCATACTTAGGAAAACGAATAGTTAGAATCAAGTAGCGGAATCCCCGGCGAACAACGCTTGTGTAGCTCTGCCATCCCTCTTTAGTCGTGTAACGCAGCACATTGTTAAGGCCGAAAGTATGCTGTACGTCAAAACCATAATCATCCCTAGGATGCATCGCTTCAAACCCGTAGAAATCAAGCGTAACACCTTTTGGAGCATCAACTTCAAAATCTATAAAGCCGACCAGCTCACGGCCGAAGTCTATTAGCAGCTCAGCATCACCTTTCTCGGAGGGCCATATGGTCGCAGCCTCATCGTTTGGCAAACAAAGGTTCTCAATGCCTTCAGAGAAAAGATCCTTTTTAACTTCCTTTGCGAAAACAATCCTGGCAAAAACATGGTCAGTTGCGAAATGCTCGGATGCGACGGGTTTGACTGAAGAGGCTTTAAAGATGTCTTCAACAGTCCTCGCATCCCAGATATTCTTGAAACCATTCTCGTCAGGTGACGGAAAAGGGCCGGCTATTGCCCATGGAGCACCAGCTTTACCTAAAGGGTTTTCAAATTCTAGGTCTTCACCGTCCCATACTGTTGTAAACCACCAGTCATGATAACGACCAGTAACATCGAAAACAACTAGGTTTTCGCCACCCGTAAGCTTGAGTAGAACTGTGTCACCGTCGACAGGCATGTCCACGCCGTTAACCCTGACGCGCCGCGCACCGAGACCGATTCCATTCACACCAGTAACCTTCACCTCTCTAGCTTCAGGTGTTTTCACAACTGTGATAGCAAGCCCAATTATTCCCTGAAGGTTTGACAACCGGTCACCTGGAATGAGGCTTGGGCGCAAGTCAAAACTGTACACTATGCTGGGTGGGGAGACTACGCGTGCACCTAATACCTGCACGGGATACACTGGTTCACTGGTGAGGAATGGTATTGGTCTTTTAACCAGGTTAACCCATGGTTTCTCGGAATCGTAAAGCTCGATTGCGTGTTGCCAATGGCTATCGTCGAAGCCAGGATATTTCCACTCTGGATCCATAGATGCATCATAGTGTTCCACGAAGCCCTGTTGACACGATATGCGTGGAGTATGCTGGTCGTAGGCTGTGCTGATGCAAACCTTCCAATCCTGGCCTGTTGAAACTGTAATTTCCCTACCACTTCTAGTTTTCATGTCCAACTGTGCAAGTATGCCACCGCGGCCGAGCGGGTACTGGAAATTAGTTTCACCGGGTTGCCATACAATTATGGAAACAGTGTTTATCAAACCAGTGTTTAAATATGGCTTAACATCATATACGTCGTAAAACCATGAATGCTGCCATCCTCTTATAGGACCATTACCAATCCTTCGGCCGTTTATGAAAAGAACGTAACGAGCGTCGGCAGTTATTTTAAGCTCCGCCGTTTCAACGTCGAATGGAACCTCGAAATTCTTACGTGCATAGACATAAGTGTTTCGCGATGCCTCATTACTGTTATTTACCCAAATCCACTTCGCCTTCCATACTTCCGGCATGCCGTGGTAAGATTTCGATCGGAATATAAAAATTTAACTATATTATAAATAACAAAGTGCGCGCTCGGCTAATGGTCTCCATATATTATGTTGGTCTTATAGACATCAGGGCCAAAGATCTTGTAGACCACGAGATCCTCTTTTCCAGTGTTAACTATTTTATGAGGCTGCGTTGCGGCATCAGCAGATATGAAGACCTCGTCCAAGCCAGGGCTTTGGCCCTTAACCAAGACGTTTCCAATCCTGCCTTCCCCCTTCCAAACGAAAGCGAGGTAAGCATTGTTTTCAACGCTTTCAACGACCCCCCCGGGAAAAATCCTAGTTTCCTTCCCGCAGAATTTCCTTGTCCGATCCGGAGGAAACACCCAGTGTTCAACACCCTTTCCCTCGAACCCGGGTGCCTCAACCTCCGTTGGAACCACGTGGTACTTCTTGTAGAAAAACGGGTCTCGCGACCTCCTCCAGTCGACCAGCTTGGCAACAGCCTCTTCATCAGGCAGGCCTCGCAACATGTCTTCCCTTGACATCCTCCTCCCTCCGCATACAGCTTGAAGAATGTTGTAAACATCAGACTCCTCCTGGATCTCTAGTGTAAGGGCCGTCCCTGGAGCGTGGGGAACCCCGGCGAAAACGTAGAAACCCTCCCCGATATTCAACCTGTAGGCTGGGGAAAGATCTAAAACCCTATCGTCGTTCCATTTTTTCAGCAGCGGGATCAAATCCTCCTCCTCCACATGCGGATGAACAGCAATGTGGGAATACGGGAAAGGCCCTTTTTCCTCGGTCTCTAGAAAATAATAAGCCTCATCCTTACCATTCATATTCCAGTATTTTTTCGCATCCTCCTCCCTGGCATGCACGTGCCACGGGATAGGGGTTCCAATGTCGAGAACCTTCGTTAAAACCCCGAACCGGGCGTCGTGTTCCGCCGCATACTTGTCGCCGAGAAGCTCGCCAGGGAGCATTTTAAACGCATCCCTAAGGGAAAGCTTGGCCTGCTTCTGGGTGAAGGATATGAAGCTTAAACCCTCGTTTTCAACCTTAACCGGATTTACGGCTTCAACAGACGATGCTAACCATCTTTCACACAACCAGCCTCTGGAGGGACCAGCATAGTAGTCTTTCAACCCGAGCCTACCCATCCCCGGATACAGGGTTCTCGCCACAAAGGATGGGGCGAGCCTCAGTACCCCGCCGTTCGCGCTAAGCTCCTCTCTAAGTAATTTTTCCTCATCTTTAAAGCACATTTTTCAGTCTAAAACCAGCAATGGCAGGTTTTAAAAGTTTCACCGTGGAAGCCGAGGAGCCTCATCAATTCCCCGGTTCTTGTGAAATCAGGTATTATTACGTCAGCTCCAGCATCCATGAGACGCTTTCTCTTCCTAGGGTTCAAGCCTATTCTCCTAACCTCATCTGAGGCCACGCCAAGGGCTATTGCCCCCCTTGCTTTAGCGCTTCTAATCTCAACAGGACCGTCTCCAACCACCAGAAGTTCCCTACCGTGCAGGTTGTTTTCTCTTAAAATCCTCTCAATAATCTTCTCCTTAGAGTTCGCCTCCGTATAGTCCAACGCACCGTATACGCCTCCTTTAAAATATTTCGTAACCTCAAGCGCATCAGCCTCTCTTAAAACGTGCTCATGATCAGTGCCGCTCGCCAAATACATAGTTACACCTTTTTCGAAAAGCTCCTCCAGAAATCTTCTGGACCCGCATATCATCAGGTCGTCCGGGTTCAACTCACCGTTAACCAGTTTTCTAAGCCTCTCTTCAACAAGCAGAAGCATCCGCTGATTATATATCCTCTTATACTCGTAAGCATCCTTAGGGTTTTTCGAAAATCCGTATCTGCGAACAGCTTCGGCAAGCCACTCCATCTGCCTTATTGTTAACATCCCGGTTGAGTAGTCAACGTACTCTCTAACCTCCCTCTCTATCTCCGGGGTTGGAGCATTACCTTCGCAAATCATCTCCAGCATAAGCGGGATCATTACGTCCTCCCATCCCTGTCTTATAACCGATATTGTCCCGTCGAAATCTATTAACGCATACTTTATGCGTCCAACCATAGAATTTAAATCTGGATTAAGAATCTCAAACCGCTGGTTCACGGCCATTCACCCTCCTTAGCAACTTCATCAAACTTGCTTAATATTTCTCCGGGGGAAGCTGTTCCGGTAGTGTTTAGCTTTTTGAGAATAACACCTGCAGCCAGGCTTGCGACTATGCCTGCTTCAACAGGGTCAGCCCCTCCCGCTAGGCTTGCACCCATCGCAGAGATGAATGTGTCACCAGCTCCCACGGGATCTATCGGAGGCTCGGTTGGCGCAGCGGGAACATGATGGTGGCTGGAACTCGTAACCACTAAGGATCCCTCTTCGCTTAACGTTATGTATATGGGTCGCTTAGCCTTCTCCTGCAGCTCTCTCCCTATCTGCAGAAGCTCATCCATATCTACTTCAAGAGGGTTTCTAGATGGCCGTATGGCCTTCACAGCCTCCATCCGGTTTGGCTTTAAAACCATGCTTCTGAAAAGACCTATGCGCTCCCTTGAGTCAGCTATGAAAACCCTGTTCGGGTTTTTCTCGGCAAGCTGAACTAGGCTGCTTCTAACGTTTTCCGTAACCACGCCATTCAGAGTCATCTGATCCTCTATTATCACTAAATCCACTTTTTCAACGACCTCCTTAACGTTTTCAATTATTTTCTCCTCCAGGCTACTGCTCAACGGGCTGTAGTTTACAAAGTCGAGGCGAGAATCCTCCTGTTGCGAATCCCACCCGCAGAGTATTGGCTTAATATAGGTCGGCGTAACTCTTTCAGGAGACATTATTAAGAAATCCAGATTAACCCCGTTCTCTCTCAGCTTTTCGTTTAGAAGCCTCCCCCTCCAGTCGTCTCCAATAACGGTTACCGCAAAGACATCTTTTAACCCTAAGGCCCTAACGTTGCAACATATGTTGCCAGAGGCGCCCGGGGAATATGTCTCCCTGACGATAGGACGCGTATAATGAGGCGTCTCCCGTGAGAGTTCTGAACGCGTCATATCAGCATACCAATAAACGTCTAAGGCGAAGTCGCCGATCACCATGCTTCTCAAGCCTTTAAAGGAATCCAGTATTTCAACCAGTCTGGAGCGTTTCAGCCCTTTCATTTAACTCCAGCCTCCTAAGCAGAGAAGCCTCCAGCATCCTGCATAAAACATGGTATATTACGGAGTGCATCTCTTGCACACGGCTTGTTTCCGACGAAGGAGCCTTGATAGCGATGTCAGAGATTTCTGCCAGCAATCCCCCGTCTCTTCCAGTTAAAGCGATCACCGTTAGGCCTATGGCTTTAGCAGTTGCCGCAGCATAGATAACGTTCTGAGAGTTACCGCTTGTGCTTATACCCATCAAAACATCTCCTTTTTTCGCTAGAGAGTAGAGTTCCTGTGCGAAGGCCATGTTCCTAGTTGGGTTATCGTTCTCAACAGCACTGGAGAGAGAATGGTTTGAGCCGAGGACTATTACGCGCAGACCTTCCTCCAGGCTTTCCGCCAGGAGACTACCGTAAGGAAGCCCTTTAAACAGTTTTCTGCGATAAATCGGTATGGGTCTCTTAAGCTCAAAGGATTTCGAAAGCTCCGCAGAAATGTGGAACGCATCTGCGAAACTGCCGCCATTACCACATAGGAAGAGGGTTCCCCCAACCCTGAGACACATGTCTATGGCTCTAAAAGACCTAACTAAGTCCTCTACTACAACATCCAGATCCCGATGAACTTTCACGAATCCCTCAACAATGTTTTTCACGAATGGTTCAAGATCCTCAGCCTGGTTACTAGGCGGGAAGCCTGCTCCACCGTGAGCCCGGATATTTTCCTCCGTAATCATCCTGACCACGAGGTGACGGAGGTTGGGTATTGTAACAGCATGGTCGCCCGCTATGTGAAAGCCTTTACCCCCTAGCGAGGTTGGTCTTAAAACAATGTTTTTCAGAGGCCTATAATAATATTCTTCTTCATCTTTCTTTCTAGGACGAGCATAGTCCCTTATTGGTTTCAGATCAAAGTTTACGGCTGTAAACCTCTCTACTTTGAAACCAAGGTTTCTCACGATGGACAGTGCTTTGAGAAAAACTTCAGGTCCGATGACGGCTGATCCAAAATTCAGAAACACTCCTTCATCTAGGCGGCTGACGGCGTAAACGTATTTCTTGAAATCAATCCCGCTGGCTTCACCTATGGCGGAAAAGTCGCAAGCAGGATGCTGATGGATTATATCTGTCCCAAGCGCCACGTGTACGGTAAACGGTATCCCCAATCTGTAAGCGTGGTAGAGGACGCTGTATTTCCTGAACTTGAAACGGCTGTCCTCAGCAATCATTCTGCCTAAGGATTCGCCGTAGCCTAAGCCGTCGCGAACACCACGTTGAATCGCCACGTTCATCAAAAGTCCTGTCTCTTCAGCCATTCCGAAGGTTCCATCCTCTATGCTTGTGGCAACATCCTCGCTGGTCTCTCCGATTAGAGCGATTTCAAAGTCGTGTATTGAAGCTGCACCGTTAGAGGCCACGTGGCTCACCACGCCCCGTTCCATAAGATCTATGAGTACTGGTCCTAATCCACATTTTATCACGTGGGCTCCCATCATCCATAAGACTAACCTTCCTTTTCTCCTTGCGTCCACTATCATCTTTGCAACCTCTCTCAGCTCGGGGCTTTCAAAAGGTGGCGGAGGAGACTCAGGGTTGATCAAATCCTTAAGCTTTACAAGGTTCTTCCTCCTGGATATCGGGTAAGTCTTAATCCTGTTGAAATCCAGCATCTGCGCGTAAATCCTCCTCAAAGTTATATATTAACTTAATTCTTTGCACGGGAGTCACGGAAAAAGTCTGAAGCATGAGGCTGTTGACTGCCAGAAGCGTTAAAAAGGAGTCTAAGCTTATTCAAACCCGCTTTCCAAACCCTTTAAATAGTGCATGAATCATTATTGGATAACCATGAGGACAGTGAAAATAGGAGTGATCGGAGCAGGTTCTCACGCGAACAGTGTTCACTATCCCTCGCTCTCAATGATAGAGGAGGCGGAGGTTAAAGCAGTATGTGACCTTAACGAGGATAGGCTTAGGATGACGGCTGAAAAATACTCGATACCAAGCCAGTACACCGATTATAGAAAAATGTTGGAGAAGGAGGAGTTGGACGCTATATACCTGATAATGCCACCTCACCAGCTTTACGACATAGCGGTCGACTGTCTCAAGCATGGCCTTAACCTTTTCATCGAGAAGCCTCCTGGCTTAACCCGCAGCCAAACTGAAAGCCTAGCCTGGTATGCTGAGAGACACGGATGTAAAACCATGGTTGGCTTCAACAGGAGGTTCATACCCCTCATGAGAAGAGTCAAGGAGATCGTTGAGAAAAGAGGACCGATAAACCACTGCGTATCGATTTTTTACAAGAACATTATTTCGCAGGAGCCTCCCTACTATTATGGGGCGGTGGATGTTTTAACCTCGGATGTGATCCATGCAGTAGATACTTTAAGATGGATGGGTGGAAGCGATGTTGAAAGGGTATGCAGCTCTGTCCGGAGGCTTTTCGTCCCGTACGATAATAGTTTTAATGCTATGGTTTCATTCAAGAACGGTGCACTCGGCATCCTGATGAGTAATTGGGCGGCCGGCTCAAGAGTGCACGTGTTTGAAATGCATAGTAAGGGCATATCGGCCTTCATCAACCCTAATGATAAAGCCTTAATATACAGGGATGGCTTGCCTGAACCTGAAGAAATATCTACTTTTGAAGCAGCAGGAGGCAGCACTGAATTCCACGTTTACTACGGGTTCCTCGGCGAAAATATGCATTTCATACGATGCATGATGGAGGACAGGGAGCCTGAAACCTGTTTTAGAGATGCTGTTAAAACGATGGA
>CALIBN010000029.1 GCA_938045545.1 uncultured archaeon
CCACTCCCCACCGCCAGCGTCCCTCAAGACCTCCCTGTAATCTTAAGCCTGAAAAAGGATTGGAAGAACCTGTCAACAGCCCTTAAAAACTTTACTCCTCACGTCTTCGGGGAGCTTCTTAAGCTCCCCCGGAAAGCTCTTGGTTAACGCAGCCCTGTAGGGCAAGGTGCTTGTTCACTCGACGAGCTTGATTTCCTCACCGCTCTCCACGATAACGTAGTCTCCTCTTCGATACTCTTCTTCAGCCTCCTTCTAGTCACCTCTCTCCCAATACAGAATCAAGATGCTTTTAAGCATCAATGTTACAATATCCTTCAGGAAAAACCTTCAAAAGTTCTACTCAGGTGCAACAAGTTTCACGTGCGCTAACCAGTGGAAACGCATCCCCGTAATAGAACTAGTCGAGAAGCTTGAAAAACTGGAGAATCATAAACCTCGAAAAATATAAGAATGACGTGAAAGAAAATGTGGATTTTGAATGGCTGGGAGAAAGGAACAAGGGTAAGGAAGTGACAGATATAGTTATGAGGGCGAAAGGAGAGGTAACGATTGGTAAGTCGAAATTCCATGCTGGCGAGGTCATCGCGATAATAGAAGTAAAGAGCACCACCGATACTGTTAGCGAGAGTAATTTCTTAGATAGATTTAAGGATGCGAAGGATAGCCTTAAGAACCACATCAACCTCGACGAATATAAGAAGGCTCAGTTCGGCGTTGCCATAGCCTTCGCCTACGACCCCGTTGATATGCTCTCGGATGGAACCTATCCCAGCGAAGTGGGTTCTTATAATAACCCATATGCAGAGGTATTTACGAAGACGGAGATAGAGAAACTCGGGGGCGGCGGGTAGAATGGTAAGCGAGAAACTCTTGGAGAGGCTAAGGGACTATCTCAACGAGAAGTATAGAAACGAGACGAAATTTAAGCCGTTCTTCATAGAAATAAGGCCTTCATATCTTCCCGATAGAAAGTGGGAAATAAACACCGACTGGTCGAGTGGCGTAGGGGTCTATGAGTCACTCGATGGGAAGATCGTCGTGCATTCTCATAGAGTTGGAGACTATGAAGATGCGGTAGAGATAATATCGCTAGAATATGTTTATGGCCCGAAGCTGAAAAAGGCTAAAAACTGAGGAGGAGAAAGAGAAGATTAGAAGCAAAAGGAAAAAAGAAATAGAGGAGATCCTCGAGGACCTGGAGAGAAGCGAATGGGAAAAGTATTTCACAGATAGGAATTACCGCTTCCTAGTCATGAACCTCTACTGGAACAGAGAGGTAGCTAGAAGGATAAATGAGGAATACGGAACGGACGTTATCTTCGAGCTGTCCGGGGGCAGAGGGTTCTTTACCTCTACCTTCGACCCAAGTGGCATGACCGAGGACCAGATCTTTGATGAAATAGTGAAGAGAGCCGATATATGCCGCAAGGCATATACCTATGCACTTACGAGCCGTAAGGAGGAGGGAGCGTTTTACAAGGAATTTAGAGAGAAGATAAAGGAGTTGGAGGAGAAGCGGAAAAATCGATGAAAAGGAAGTAGTGTTTGATGAGCACTTGCAGAGATGTTGGGAGGACCCCTTAGAAGACACTTTTTGGCCAATGGTGTAGAAACATTTAAACGTCGAAAATATTCTGTAAACTCCACAAAATGAGCATGGAAACAGAGCCTAGGATAGAGGATAAGGGATGGACGCCGGAACCCGGAAGGAAGCGTCGTCTGGAAATAAGATGGCTACTCGTTTTAACAGGCTTCCTGACTAACATGTGTCTGGGTGCGATATATTCTTTCAGCGTCTTCAGAAAACCGTTGGAAGACCTGTGGGGGATAAGCGCCGCCCAAAGCGGCTTGCCCTTCATGGTTTTCCTGGCGGTTTTCGCCGTGACGATGGCAATCGCGGGAGGTTTAATCAAGAAATGGGGGCCGAGGAGGACAAGCCTGCTGGGAAGCATTCTGGTCAGCGTAGGATGGATGGGGGCTGGTTTTTCACCAAACATAGAGGCTTTAACGATACTCTACGGGGTAATAGGTGGGGCCGGCGTCGGGATTGCTTACGGCTGCCCGATAGCGGTGACAGCAGCATGGTTTCCACGTAGAAGCGGTTTCGCCATAGGTTTAACGGTGATGGGTTTCGGATTGTCCGGGCTTGTGACCGCGCCGATCATGATGGAGCTGATAAAAACGGTTGGAGTGCTTCAAACTTTCCTTTATCTGGGCATTGCATTCCTAGCTTTGTTAACTATTCTCTCCCTGCCTCTGAGTTTCCCCCCGGCGGAGGTTAGTAAGACGGGGGCTGTTTCCACAGCAACCGTAAGCATGGAAACCGGTAGCGACATGAAGAGAAGCCAAATGGTCCGGACGCCGAGCTTCTACGCCTTATGGTTAACCTACATGATGGGATGCATGGCTGGCCTGATGGCGATAGGAATAGCTTCACCATTCGGGATCGAGGTGGCGAAGCTTGATGCCACTATAGCGGCATTCTCAATCTCCTTGTTCTCCGTGTTCAACGGTGTTGGAAGACCGGCGTTCGGAGTGGTAGCCGACAAGCTGGGCCCTAAGAATAGTGTGCTACTATCCTTTGGGCTGGTGTTCGCTTCTTCCATTGCGCTATACTTCTTCGGAGAGGGAAACCCCTTCGTGTACCTAGTGTTCTTCAGCATACTTTGGCTAAACCTCGGCGGATGGCTCGCGATGGCTCCGACGATAACAAAGATATTCTTCGGACTCAAACATTACTCTGAGAACTATGGACTGGTATTCACGGCCTACGGTGCCGGAGCGATCATAGGGACCTTCATGTCCGGAATGCTTAGAGATATGACAGGTACATACTTGTCTGTGCTCCCGGCGACAATAGCGTTAACCGTTCTCGGCTTCATGATCGCACTTGCCGGATTAAAGCCGGTTGCTAAAGGCCGAAAATAACTGGATGGTTCTTCTAATCCCATTCGTAAGCGGGCTCGCCGTCGCTGAAAGTATAATGGATGTTTCTAAATCTGCCAGCCAGATCCTTAACCTCCTCTTTAACAGCCCTGGCAGAATCCGGAGATTTCACAACTCTGGCTATTAGGCTTCCTATGAGAGCCATCTCGTCCCTACCCATTCCGAGCCTAGTCACCTCCTGTACCCCGAGCCTTATCCCGCTGGCTGTTGTTTCAGACTTGTCCGTCGGAAGAGGGGTCATGCTGGTTATTATGTTGGCCTTCTCAAGGTTTTTCGAAACCTCTAGCGCGGTGCCTTCCTTAACTCTGAATATTACTTGATGCGACTTGGTGAAGCCCCTGTCTGAACATATCACGTCAACCCCGTTGTTGTATAGTGCTTCGGCGAGAGCCTGAGCGTTGCTCACAACCATTCTAGAGTAATCCTGTCCGAAAGCCAGGAACTCTGCAAGCGTGTACGCTAGGGCTGCAACCCTGTTTATATGATGATTATTAATCATGCTCAGCGCAACCCTGTCTATGTCTTCACCATACTGTCTTTTACACAGGATTATGCCTCCCTGCGGTCCGAAAAAGGTTTTATGAGTGCTGCCTGTCACGACGGCTGCTCCTTCTCTCAACGGGTCTTGAAAGCAGCCTCCTGCCACCAGGCCTAGGACGTGGGCAGCATCGTAGACAACCGTAGCGCCCACGTTTGAAGCCGCCTCGGAAACCTCCTTAACCGGCTGTGGGAACAGGAGTTCAGATGCCCCAAGCATCACCATTTTAGGCATAACTTTCGCAATCATTTTCCTAGACTGCTCGACATCAATATTATACTCCTCCGCGTTGAACGGAAGGGGAACCATGCTTACCCCATGGTACCTTGAGACCTCTCTGAAACTACTATGGCCCCCGTCCATCACACTCAGGCCCATCATAGTGTCCCCGGGCCTCGTGAAAGCACCTATTGCAACGATGTTCGCAACCGTCCCTGAAACAGGCAGCGTGTTGACATGCTCAACCTTGAAGAGCTTCCTAGCAAGGAAATGGGTCAGCTCTTCAAGCTTATCTATGTACTCGCAGCCCCTGTACATTCTTTCGTAAAGGAATCCCACAGCGTACCTATGTCCCATGTCGCATGTTAAAAGCCTCCTAACCCCCCTGCTGGTAATGTTCTCGCTGGCAATAAGGTTCAGGGAGTAGCTTCTGAAGGCATGATGCTCCCTAACTATTTCGAAAACCTCTTCCGCAAGGCTTTTCTCTGACAATTACTTGGGCTTGAGGTAAAAAGGTCTTTAAAAAGTTTCCCATAGCCTTTCCGCGTTAAACCATAAATAATAATCCTCAGGCGGTTTAGAACACTGGAAGGGTGGAAGAATCATGAGGCAGAGAATTGCTCTCCGCGTGGGGAAAACCCTCTTGGTAGACGGGCCGGCTATAGTGAGGGTTGCCAACGGCATGGTTAACGTGATGGGCGCTGTTTTCGCGGAGGGCAGCTTGGTGAAGGTCAGAGGATTCAGGCGGACGCCTTTCTACGCTGAGCAGTCTGAAGCCAGCCTCCTCGTTGAAGGCAACAACTACCGTGTGGTAGACGGCTCAACAATACCTGGTAGCTGGCTTGAAGCCGCTGAGATGACCGCTGCCGAGGAGAAGGGCGTTGTGATGGTAGTCGGCGAGGCGGACTCGGGTAAGACGAGTCTAGCAACGTTCCTGGTTAACTATTATCTCAACTTCCAGGGAGAGATTGGGATCGTCGACTCCGACCCTGGGCAGAATGATCTTGGAATACCTGGCACTGTCAGCGGCGGGGTGGTGAACAAGGGTTTAAGCGACCTAAGCCAGGTTAAGCCCGAAGTCATGGAGTTCGTAGGCTTCACAGCTCCTGAATCAGGGGTTGAAGAATTGAAGGAGGCTGTTGCCACCGTGCTTAGGAGGCTCATGGAAAGGGGGGTTTGGAAAATAGTTTTGAACACTGACGGCTGGGCTGACTCTAAAGGCCTGTTTTTCAAAGCCGAGCTTACCCGTGCTGTTAAGCCGAGCTTCGTGTTATCGCTGCTTGACGGGGAAAAAGCCTTGATGTTCACCAGGGCGGTTGACCAAGATACTAGGATGATTCAGGTTGAGAAGTCCCGATACGTGAAGAGGAGAAGCAGAATGCAAAGGAGAACGCTCAGGATGCTGAATTACAGGAGGCATTTCGCAAAATCTAGGCTGGTTAAGAAGCCTTTGAGCGAAAAAGTTTTCATAAATCATCCTTTCATGAAAGGCGAGCCTGCTCAAGCACCCGTGGGGCTCAGAAAGCTTGGCTTCGAAGCCTTGGAAGCCAGGCTGTACATGGGCACGCTCTACGTAAGAATCAGGAATGAGGTTGAGGAGCCCGTTATGCTTAACGTCGATGGGAAAAGGGTTATCCTGCTGGGGGAGGGATGGGAGAGGGGCCTCCTAGTCGGCTTGGGAAGAGAGAGCAGGATTATTGGAGTCGGCGTAATAGAGTCTTTAGGCAGCAGTGAGGTGACTGTTAAAACACCGTTGGCAATAGGCTTCGATACTGTTAAACTCGGCGAAATAAAGCTTGACGCTTCCTTCAACGAAAGAAACTTCTATTGGAGGCCTTCACGGCACCGCGATTAATGGCTAACGTGTTCCTTTAACGGTTAACCCTACAAACCTAAAAAGACTTGGGAAAAAGGGTTCGAAGGGTTCTTAAGAAGCTAGCGCGTTTTTAAGCTCTATCAAAGACTTGTCCACAAGCTTCGTTTCGGCAACAGCCTCGGAAAGGTCGATGCTCACAATCTCTGTTCCCTTCAATGCAACCATTTTCCCGAAAACGCCCTTCCTGACAAGCTCCACGGCAGCGTAGCCGAGCCTCGTGGCCAGAACCCTGTCGAAAGCAGTAGGCGACATGCCTCTTATTATGTGTGCTGGTGCGACTGCCCTAGTCTCGAAACCGGTGGCCTTCTCGATCTCCTTGGCTAGGAACTCGCCTATGCCACCCAAGTATACGTGTCCATACTGGTCCACTTTAACATCCTTCGTTATCGGACCCTTATAGTCCTCTATTAAAGCACCTTCTGCAACAACAATCGTTAAACTACCCTTCTCAGGCTTCTTTCTCTTTACAAACTCCACCACGTCGCTAATCTTGAAAGGCTCCTCGGGAATCAGGATCAAGTCTGCGCCGGCAGCAAGCCCGGAGTAGAGCGCTATCCAGCCCGCATGTCTGCCCATAATCTCAACAACCATCACCCTGTCGTGCGACCTCCCCGTGGTCTTCAAAGACTCAATAGCCTGCATAGCAGCGTTCACCGCGGTGTCGAAGCCGAAAGTATAATCCGTACCTTTAAGATCGTTGTCGATAGTCTTCGGAACACCCACCACCCTCAAACCAGCCTCGTGGAGCTTCCTCGCGGCAGTAAGAGTATCGTCACCACCTATAGCGATTAAAGCATCCAGCCCCAGTTTCCTAAAGTTCTCTATGCATCTGTTCATCGTAGCCTCATCCTTAGCAGGGTTCGTCCTAGAAGTTTTAATCACTGTTCCAGCCTCTCCAACCTTATCCTCAACATCACTATACTTCAGCGGCACAGTATCCATGTTCAGCAGACCGGCCCAGCCATACCTAATGCCGACAACCTCGAAACCATACTCCTCGGCACGCTTCAAAACAGCACGGATTACTGCGTTAAGCCCTGGTGCGTCCCCTCCCCCCGTTAGCACTCCTATTCTCATTCCTGTCTCACCTTTACGGATACTTTAGCAAAGGGGTTTTAACTTTTTCTGCTTCATCCCCTAGCCTTCAGGTTAAAGCCTAATGCTTTTTCAGATTTTCCAACGGGTCTGTTTATGGATTGTACCGAGGCCTTTCAGATTCCATGTATCTCTATACCTTTGAGTTACCGCGCGCCATGAGGATGGCGATCCGTTTAGAAGCTCTGTCCTACAGTCGTCGTATGCAGGTTCTACTGGTTTTACGGGCTCGTCGACTAGGCGAGTCATTATAAAAATAGAAAAGAGGATTAGCACGGTGCTTTTTGCAAAACTTTTTCAGGTTGAAGCCTGCCTGTCATGGCTCTCGTTGCTTCGGCTAACGCTTGTTAATCCTTCAGGATTTCCTTCTTAACGATTTCCCTACTGGGCCGGCTTCGGTTCCGTGTGCTTAAATCCCGAGTTCAGAAACCCTTACTGAGTAGCAGGTCATAGACAACTTCGAAAGAGCCTTCTCCAGAATTATTGCCTAAAGTTGTCACCCAGGCTTGTGGAAACCATTCGTAGAATAACCTTGCTCATGTAAACGAGGTGCTGGCCGCCGACGACGTCGAACTCCCTTGAGCCGAAGCCGGCCCCCGGGTCAGCCAGTATACCACTGCCGCTGACGCTTTCATCAGCCTCCTTCCTCAGCTTCTCCTGGACGCTTCCTTCAGGGCATTGGCTAAGCCTTCTGAGCTTATCCAAGAGGTTTTTCAAAGGCTGGGGGCTGTCTGAAGCGGCTTCAACCCTTATTTTAAACGTCTCCGCTTGGCTTCACCTCGCAAAGTATTGCACACTCCTCCGCAAAGCTTTCCATAACCGTCTCAACAAGAGTTGAAAGACTTCCCTCTAGCCTAAGCGTCTCACGGTGTTTGAACGATTTAATGAAAACATCCTTGGGGAGCCTTAGGTGGATCCTTGCCTCGCACCCCAAAACCTTTATAACCTCATTCAGGCTGAACCCGTTGAGGAAAACAGTCTTCGGGACGGGTGCGACACATTAGAATATTATGGTGTTTCAGTTTAACGGGCTGGTCTCCGCAAACTATCCTCAGCATGGTCTCAAGAAGTCTTGAAACCACTCGAAATCTGAGTAGAAAGTAAGTAAACGCCATAGGAATCCTGCCTGAATACGGTTTGAAACGCGCAGAAGGGCTGTTGAAAACGTGCCGCCACCCATATTGAAAGGACACTATGAGTTCTTAAAAAGCGCTTTAACCCTTCCTTTCGGGTCAACCCTTAGGAAGCGCCAGGCTGAGTCAATAATGCTCTTAACCAGTGCTCAACCACCAGTATTACTGCGAGCAGCACGGTTTTCCTAATTATTCCACCAGCATCCTTCATCACGTTTAGAAGCATGGTGGAAACGTATTTATGGCGTGTGAAAGCGAAAATTTGCGATTGCAGTCAGCAAATTTCCGGCAGACTTATATAGAGGATTCTGGAAACGGCCGTTAAAACTTTTAAATAACCTTCTTGCACGATGGTTAAAGCCTAAAGCAGTGTCGGGAGATGGATGTGAAAGTATCAGTAATAATCCCATCGTTCAAAGGCTCCCCCCGGCTAGTTGAGCTCGTCACCAGGCTTGTCGAAGACAATTACCGTAATAAGGAGGTGCTGGTCGTTGTCGACGACCCTCACCCGGAGGTTGCTGAGAAACTCAGGCAAAAACCCGTGAAAACCATCTTCCGCCAAAGTAGAGGGGGGAGGGTGAGCGCGCTTATAGAGGCTTTTAAAAAGTCATCGGGCGACCTTCTCATTTTTCTGGACGACGACGTGTGTATAACGGGCGAAGGATTCCTGTCTAAAGCTGTGGAGTCGATGAAAGGCTTCGAAATAGGCGAATTCATGAAAACCGTTGGGGGAGAAGGGCTGCTGGCCCAGACGGTGAACTACGAGTTCATGTCTTTCAACTATGGAAGCATGCTTCTCGCGAGCAGGACTGGGAGGTGCCTCGGGTTGAACGGTGCAGCCTTCGCGATATGGAGGCAGGCTTACGAGAAGATAGGGGGCTTCAGGCCTAAGATACCGGATGACTTCGACCTCGGTATTAGAAGCCACGTCGCCGGGCTGCGCTTCGGCTTCGTGAAGAACCCCAGCGTGGTAAACTACGCCCCCTCAGGATGGAGAGACTGGTTTAAACAGCGTGTAAGATGGGGCATAGGCGCCGCCGTCTGGGTTAAGGAGAACTGGCGCACGCTTTTAAAAATACTCAGGAAGGAACCATCGTTAATACTGGTCCTGCTATTCCTAATACTCCCGTCGCTAGCCTCCTTCACCATAACCTTCCTAATGAACACTCTTCTGGAGGACAGGCTCATATGGGTGGGGCTGCTCACGGTCTCATCACTATACTCGGGCCTACTGCCTTTTGCAACACTATTCTCCTACGGGCTGTTCGTCAAGATACTGCTCCTCTTCACCAAGACGCTCATAGCGCTCATAGCCGCTTTCGCGTTTTTCTCACTCTCCTACTACAGGATCGCCAGGGAAATGGGGTTCAGGTTCAACCTGGCTAAATTCGCCTTCCTGTACTTCGTGTACTCGCCGCTCTGGTTTACAATACTTTTATCAGGCTTCATAAGGGTCTTCGTCTTCAACAAGAATTCTCTTAAGGATAGGCCGTGAACCCATCCATAATCCTTTTAATGGTCTTTTAAAAGACAATTCTGATGGAACTGTCTCTAGAGGAAGGTAGGCTGCTCGTTAGGATTGCGAGGAAAGCCGTGGAGACGTATCTCAGGGATGAAAAAATGTTAAGCCCTCCAGCCGGCCTGAAGAATGTTTTCTACGAGCCCCGCGGAGTCTTCGTCACCCTCAACAGGCTTACTGGCCGACCAGGGTCTGAACGTAAGGAGCTCAGGGGCTGCATAGGCTTCCCGGAACCTGTTAAGCCCCTTGTTGAAGCGTTGATAGAAGCGGCTGTGGCTGCGGCTGTCGAGGATCCTCGTTTCCCCCCAGTGGCCCTTGAAGAAATGAGCAGGATCGTGATAGACGTAAGCGTCTTGACTCCTCCAAGGCTTTTAGACGTTAGAGATAGGAGGATGCTTCTGAAGGAGGTCAGGATAGGCAGGGACGGGCTTATTGTTGAACGCGGCTTCAACAGGGGCCTACTGCTCCCCCAGGTTGCTGTCGAGGAGAACTGGGATCCTGAAACCTTTCTATCCTATACATGTGTTAAAGCAGGCCTGCCACCGGGCTGCTGGCTTGACGAGAAAACAAGGGTCTACAGGTTCGAGGCGATCGTCTTCGAGGAAGAATCTCCAAACGGTGAAGTAAGGAGAATGGTTTTTGGCACGCACTAGAGCGTGTGATTCCCGAATGCTTGAATTATGCTTTACTGCCCGCTTTCGCCGGGGGAGCCTACGACCCGCTGCTCCTTCTCAGCCATCCTGAAAAACGTCCATGAGATGGAGTTCGCCAGCTCCTTCAGCCTTATCTTATCCCTAAAGTTCCTGAGAATAATCGCTTTCAACAAACCGCCTTCCTCCAGTATGTCGTATGAGAACATTTGGTCCGGTCTAAGCTCGTTTTTAGCAGCCCGTTCCACATCCCTCTCCCTCATGGGCTCCAGGACCTTCCTAACCAGGAAGGCTTCAAAGGGGGAGACCGCTGTGCTCAGCCTAAGCTCGGGCAGCGGAATGACTTTGGCGTAAGTCTGGTAGACCTCCATTTCCCCAACCTTAGTATTCTTATACGTGAGCTCAAGCTTTTGAACCACCGCCTCAGCCTCAGCCTTCTTCATCAACTCAGTCCCGGTTTTAAAGCTCTTGGAAGCCAAAAGATCGTCTACGACCTGCATCAGGCTGTCCAGCTTTTCAAGCTCTTCTTCAAGCTCTGCTTTCTTCTCAGTCAAGTATTTCTTCAGGTCCGCCAGCCTCTGAGTCTCCTCCTCCCCGCTTTCAGACAAGACTGCTCCATTAACCTTGCGCATGGATGTAGATATGTTTTTACCTATTCGGCGAGAAAGCCCGTGTCCTTCAGGCATGAGGATGAATCGCCCTTTCTCCGCTGAAAGCCTTCCCCCATGTTCATCCGAGTACGATCGGAGTAATAATAACTACCCATTTATCTAATATGGTTGGGAGCTGCGGAGGAGCGCGAAACGAGGAGTTTTAGAAGAAGCATCGCAACCGGCGGAATGAGCCCTCAGGGCGACGAACAGGGAATCCCGCTGGCTTCAGCCATGGGAGTGTCAAACCATGGGGTCTGTTTAAACGTTCTCGCTAAAAAGTTAAAACCTCCTTCTAAGCGTTTTAAAAACGTTGAAAGGGTTGGGAATGGGGTGGTGGAGAAGTGTCTGAAAGGAAGCTTCCAATGGGTGAAAGCCTTGTTTACGAGGGGCCTGCAAGGTTCATCGGCGGTTCAACCTTCCTAGAGGCCCCTTTAAAAGGCATGCTCGTGTTAACGACGCACAGAATACTCTTCGAGGAGTACGTGGGCAGGAGGAACAGGAGAACAGTCATCAGGCTTGAAATACCCCTCAACGTTCTCGAGCAGGTTAAGCTGACCAGCGGCGGCTTGCTTAGAAAACCAGTCGTCACACTGGTCTACCACTCCGACAAGAACCTGCTTGAACAGCCAAGTTTCAGCGTGAAAGAGGCCAATTCGTGGCGTGCATCTTTCTCCCGGGTTAACATCGGAGGCTTCAGAATAGTTTAGCGAATTCGTTGGAGCACGAATCTAGACTCGTTGAAGCAGGCATATTCTTCAGGAGCTTACGTGATTTATAAAGAGCAATAGCATCCTGTTTCGCTCTAGACATCTTACACCTGAAGATTGTGAAATATCCCTGATCATCGTACGGCTTTTTGAAAAAGCTTAAAACGAATCATATGAGAAAACAGTTTCGATGCAGCTGAACGGGCTTGCCAAGAAGGTTTGCGAAAGAGCAATGGCTGAAAACGGGAATATAGTATGTTTTTCTTCAGCCCCAGCCCGATGCGATTTTCTTAATACGCATCAGGATTATAAGATGCTTCCGGTTGTTCCAGCGGCCATCAGGAGAAGAACTTTCGTGGTTTGTTCGAGGCTGAGTGAGCGGGCTATTGTGAGGGTTAAGTCTCTAACCTTTGAAAGGGAAGGTGTTGAGAGCGAGGATGTTTTCCAATCCGGCGGGGCTGAGCTTTTGAAGGGAAAATGGTTCGGGAATTATTTCCGCTCTATTCACAAGCTTGTTTCACAGAAGTATGGGATGGTTGAGGCTGGATTAGCAATCTATGTTGACAGTGAGGTGCCTGTTGCCTCAGGTTTAGCGAGCAGCGCTGCGCTTCACGTTTCCCTGGCGGCAATGTACTCGGAGCTGTTGAGTCTAGGTTTAAGCAGGATGGAGATTGCGGAGCTCGCGTACGAGGCTGAGCACAACGTCATGGGTATTCCCTGCGGGAGGCTTGACCAGTATGCTGCCTCATACGGGGGCATAGTGAAGCTTGACTTTAAGCCTCGTGTAAGCGTGGAGGAGTTTGAAGGCGAAGGGATCTTCTTCACCGTGGCTGACTCGGGCGTTAGGCATAGTACTGCTGAAATACATCCCGTCAGGCAGTCTGAGCTTAACGCTGCGTTAAAAATGCTCAGGGAGGCTTCGCACGGCCAGCTTTCGAGAATTCTTGAGGGAGACTTTGCCAGTGTCGAGTGGAGAATGATTAGGGAGGAGCATTTGAAAGACCTGCTGAGCGTGATCCCGCCGAGGCTTGCCTCAAGAGTCTTGTTCACTCTAAGGATGCAGGCCTCCACCGAGGTTGCGCTTCAAATCCTTAAGCACAGGATGGTTAGGAGGCAAGACTTGGAGAAGCTGGGTTTGAAGCCTATTGAAAACTGGCTTCACGCTTTAGGCGAGCTGGTAAACCTGCAACACACTTTACTCAGGGATCTTTACGAGGTTAGCCATGAGAAGCTTGAAGCCATGCGTGACTCTGCTTTAGAAGCAGGTGCCCTCGGCGTTAAAATATCGGGTGCAGGCATGGGGGGCTCGCTGTTGGCCCTCATAAGGAGTATGGATGACGCTCCCAAGGTTGAGGAGGCTTTCCGGAGAGCTGGGGCACGGAGCGTTTTCACGACGGGCGTGGGCCCAGGGGTTTCAGCGATGCTTCTGCGGTGAAAACCATATGTCTACAGCCTTGGTGACTGGTGGCGCAGGATTCATCGGCAGCCACATTGTTGATAGGCTTCTTGAAGAAGGCTGGAGAGTAATTGTTATCGACAATTTTTCAACAGGCAGGTTTGAGAACGTTGAACAAGCCTTTAAAACAGGCAGGTTGAGAATCATAATCGGGGACGCTAAGACTATCGACCTTCTAGGCGAGGAGAGCAGCGTGGAGCATGTTTTCCACTTCGCCGCGAACCCGGATGTGAGGGAAACCTCTCCCTCAATACATTTCCAGGAGAACATCGTGGCGACTTTCAACATGCTTGAATACGCTAGGAGGGCGGGCGTGAAGATGTTTGTCTTCGCATCCTCCTCCACCGTGTACGGTGACGCTTCCAAGATCCCTACGCCGGAGGACTATGGTCCCCTGAAACCCATCTCCCTTTATGGGGCTGCTAAGCTCGCTGCAGAAGGCCTGGTTTCATCCTACTGCCACACGTTCGGGATGAAAGGCGTATCTCTGAGGCTTGCTAACGTTGTCGGCCCAAGGCTTACACACGGGGTGGTGCACGACTTCATCAATAAGCTCCTGAACAACCCTGGGAGGCTTGAAATCCTTGGAGACGGTTCTCAGAGTAAGTCCTACATTTGGGTGGGCGACTGTGTTGAAGCTGTTCTCCATGTTTTAAAGCATGCTGGGGCTTCTCGTTACGAGGTTTACAACATTGGCTCGGAAGACTGGGTCACCGTCTCCGAGATTGCCGACATGGTTGTGGAGTCAATGGGGCTCAGAAGCGTTGAGAAGGTTTTCACAGGGGGTGTTGAAAACGGCAGGGGCTGGATTGGGGATGTTAAACTCATGAGCCTAGATATAAGTAGGATTAAAGCAACCGGCTGGAGGCCGAGGCACACGAGCAGGGAGGCTGTTAAACTGTGCATCGAGACGAGGCTTAGGGAGCTTGGGCTGAAGCCCTAACCACGAACACGCTGTCCCCCTCCTTAACCCTTTCAACGGTCTTCAGGCCTATTGAGCTGCCCGGTGGAGCAACCTCAACCCTCTTATGCTCTATCTCCATGGATTCAACCCTCTGCCTAATGTTAGTCGTCCTACCCTGAATAATTATCTCATCGCCGGTCTTAAGCTCCCCAACGAGGTCAACTATGGCAACGCTGATCCTCGGGAAGAAGTGCCTCACGTTCCCCACGTAAACCTTCTCCTCGCTCAACCCGTTTCTAACACTCGTCTAAAATATATAGCTTTTACGCGGAACACTAATAAGCCTCCAACGGCTTTCAAACCTGTTCATGGAGGACATGGGCTTGCAGGAGCTGATTAAACAGGCCTTGATAAAATGGCTGGCTGAGGCTGAAAAGCTCATTGTACTCGGGGTTGGAAACGAGCTTAGGGGTGATGACGCTGCCGGGCTACTAGTAGCCGGCGCCCTTAAGCTTTTCAACAGCGAAAGGTTTGAGGCGGTTGAATGCGGGGTTTCGGTTGAAGACTGCATCGACTACGCCTTTGGGAAAAAGCCTTCCCACCTGCTGATTGTCGATGCTTTCCGAGACAGGGAGATTATGGTGCTTCTTGACCCTTCTGAATTGGAGTCGCAGACACCGGTTTCGACCCACGCGATTCCACTCCCCCTGCTTCTAGAGGCTTTGGGGAAACCCGTGGAAACAAGCGTAAAAATACTTGGAATAGGCATGGAGAACTTTGAGCTCGGGTCAACGATTTCTGAAAGATGTCTTAAGATTGTTAATGAAGCGGCTGAGGCTATTCGTGAGGCTGCAGCGTTTTCAGGTCTTTTAAGAGAGTAATAAGTTTAAGAAAAAGGGGAAAATCCTACGTTAAGAGAACGGTGCGCTTAATATAGGATGCGTTTGACCTTCAGCAGAAGAAGTCAGCTCCTGGCAAGCTTGACAGTAAACGAGTGGACCGAGCATGATATGCAGGGGTCGTACGCCCTCACAAGCATGCCGAGCAGTCTTCTAAGAGCCTCATCGTCCAAGTGAGCTACCGATGGAACCAGTTCGAAAACATCTCTCTCTATTCTCCAAGAATTATGGGCTGTCGGAGTAACAATGTCCGCGTTCAAAACGTTGCCCTCCCTGTCAATAGCGTACGAGTGGTACAATAGTCCTCTAGGCGCCTCCGTCAATGCTGCTCCAATACTCTGTCGGAACCTTAGTTTCCTCGGAGGCGGGATTCTTACACCATCTTTCAATATATTCCTCATCTCTTCTATTGCCTGCACTATCTCCACAGCCCTGACGATCGTTGATTTAAACGGGTTCTTCACAGGCGGCTTGAGACCGGATTTCTCAGCAGCCTCCTTAGCCCTGTTGCAAAGCAGCTCGTAGTTGAGGTTGAACCTTGAAACCGGGCCTACTTCGAAGGAGCCGTTGTTCTTCAGCATCGACCTCTTGGTGTTTGAATGAGGAACCTGCTCCTCAGAAACGTATCTCCTGTAATCCCTGCTTTCAAAATATTCTCCTGAACTGGTCTTGGCAAAGCCCTCCGTTATCGCATATTCATTTCTGCTTGAGAGCGCAACGTTAACATGTTCGGGCTCAAACTCAGGGTAGTTAAAGCCTGAAACCAGCTTAACGGTTTCGAAAGCGTCTTCGAAAGCGGCTTCAAGGGCCTTAACAACTTCATCCAGTCTGTCAGCAGGCGGGGGCCTTGTGAAGCCTCCGGCCACGAGCGTAACAGGGTGCACAGCCCTCCCGCCTACGTATTCGGAAACCATGTTCGCAATCCTCTTAAGCCTAAAGCCTCTACGGACAACATCCGCCAGATCCTTTGAGGCCGCTATCGCGCTCGGGTAGCCAAGGAAATCAGGGGATGCGAGGAAGTATATGTGGAGCGCGTGGCTCTGCATTATTCCGGAGAGTGCAAGCACCTTTCTTAACGCTACAGTCCTCTCATCCAGAGAGACTTCGAAAGCGTTTTCCACAGCCTTGGCTGCGGTTATGGCGTGGGCTATCGGGCATATGCCGCATATCCTGGATGATAATTCAGGAAGCTCGGAAGCCTTCCTGCCCCTTAAGAATGCTTCGAAGAACCTGGGTGCTTCAAATATCTTCAGCTTCGCATCCGAAACCCTCCCGTTAGAGATGGCGACTTCTAGAGAACCCTCGCCTTCAACCCTGCTTATGTAATCGTAGACTATGGTTCTGTCAACCATGCTTAATCACCTCCCCAAAGCCTGGAGGAAATTATACTTCCTGAGCTTCAGCCGTATGAGTTCAGGGCTTACCCCGGCGTTCTCCCATGCTGAAACAAGCCCGCTAACGTTAGTCCCATTCAAAACACCCCGGCAGCCCTCGCATGCCACGTTGTTCGACGGGCAGAGTGCGCCGCAACCCCCCACCGTGACGGGACCAAGGCACGGCTCCTTTCTCGTGAGGAAAACACACTCATTACCCTTCATCTTGCACTCCATGCATACGGTTAAGCCTGGTATGTATGGCGGGACGCGCAGCACCAGCGACATAAGCGTGTTGACAAGTTCATTCCTGTCTATCGGGCATCCGTATAGGTATGCGTCAACCCTGACGTACTCGTTCAAACCGAATGCTTTCCCAGACCTGATGTGTTCAGGCGAAGAATAAACCATGCTTTCAACCTCCCCCTCGGGAATAATGTTCTTCATCGCGTTGATCCCGCCGGTTGCCGCACAGGCTCCGGCTGCAACCAGGAACCTCGACATCCTCCTGATTTTCTTCAACATCGCCGCCTCCTCCTCATTTGTAACGGCGCCCTCAACCAAGGCGGCATCCAGAGGCTCATCCGGAAGATCATCGTCGCTAACCATTCTGAAATACTTCAGCTCAACATGCTTAAGAACTTCAAGCAGGCTTTCCTCCAGGTGGACTAGAACCATCTGGCACCCTGAGCAGGACGTGAACTTGAAGACGCCGACCTTAAGCTTATCCGCCATCCTCAACCACCTCACTCGATCACGTCAGGGAGGAGCCCAATCTCCTCCATGTTGAAGACAGGACCATCCTTGCAGACATACTTGTACCCTATCTGACAGTGTCCACACTTCCCCACTCCACACTTCATCCTCCTCTCCAGCGAAAGATAGACTTCAGACGGGTAGAAGCCTATTCTAAGCAGCATTTGAGAGGCAAACTTCATCATGACCTCTGGGCCACATATGAAGACGGTGGTGTAGCGCATCCTGGGCTTCACATACCTTAATAGTTCAGTTACAACACCCACGTCATGCTCCCAGCTGACGTCCGGCGGAACATAATCCACAGTCAGGTAGAGGCGTGTGTTAGGGATATTCCGCCACGAGTCAAACTCGTAAGTATATATCATGTCCCCAGGGGTTCTCGCCCCGTAGAGTATGTCGACTGAACCGTAAAGGTCCCTGTGCCTAGCGACATAGTGTATGACTGGCCTCAGCGGGGCTAGGCCCATCCCCCCAGCTATGAGAATAAGGTCGTTTCCAGCGGCTTTCTCAAGCGGCCAAGGCTTGCCGTAAGGCCCCCTGACGCCGAGGACATCCCCAGGCTTAGTGTTGAAGAGCGCTGTGGTGACTCTTCCAACCCTTCTAACAGTGTTTTCAAACACGTCCTTCTCCTCGGGACTTGAACATATCGAGAAGGCTGATTCTCCGACTCCAAAGCAGGACACTATGTCGAACTGGCCTGGCCTGAATCTCATCGCCCCACCGTTAACCATTCTCAGCGTGAAAGTTTTAGTCGTAGAGTTCTCGTTCCTGACGCTGACGACCTTTGCAAAGACAGGTATGTAAGGGTTTTCAAGCATGTTGCTCAAGGCGTCTCACCCCTAAGCCTGGCGACAACCCTGGTTATATCTATGCCTGCGGGACACTGCTCTATGCACCTTCCACACCCCACGCAGCCCAGCGAGCCATACTGGTTCAGCCAATAGTTCATCTTATGGTTTACGAACTGCCTGATCCTGGCCGACAAATCCCTCCTGAAGTTTCCTCCCAAAGCCACTTCAGCATACTCCCATAATAAGCATCCGTCCCAGGTCCTTTTCCTCAACACGCCACCCGTATCCAGCTCAGGCTCGTCCACCACGTTGAAGCAGAAGCAGGTTGGACAGACCATGTTGCATGCGCCGCAGCCGGTGCATTTTTCTGCGAGCTCGTTCCAAACGGGATTGTATAGTGCTCCGGTCATTAACCTCTGGAGTCCCGCAGTGTTCACATGCCTCCTTATAGAGTTTCTAGCCTCTCTTATAACATCGTTCTTCTCGAGGATGTCGACGCTCGTAGCCTGAGGCATGTAAAAGTCGCCTACTAGCTCCGCCCCTCTCTTGGAGCCTACTTCCAGCAGAAACCTGTCTCCCAAGTCCGTCAGGAGAAGGTCGAACCCCTCTTCGAGCGAAGGCCCTGTTCCCAAGGATGTGCAGAAGCAGTATTCGTCGGAGTTCTTACAGTTTAAAGCTATTACGAGAAGGTTTTTCCTCCTTGCTTCAAAATAAGGGTCCTTAGGGCGATCCATGTATACTCTTTCCAGTAGATTCATTGCGTTCACGTCGCAGGGATGTACACCCAGTATCGCCGTCCTACTGTTCGGATCTGGAAGCGTCTCCTCGATCCTCCCGTCTTTAATCCTGAATAGGGTTTCTCGCGGAGGTATGAGAAGGGTTTTCAGAGGGGGCATCGTGGTTCTAACGTAGTTCAACGATATTTCTTCAACCTGGTTTTCGCCTATTCTCCTGAAGACGTGTCGGTATTCTCCCTTAACAGGCGCGAAAAGGGCGTATCCTTTAGAGATTACGTGTCTGGAGAAATGGGGAATCTCTTCCCTCCTGATTACGAAGGACATTTTCGCCACAAGCCTGTGCACCACCTTTTTTATAAATCTTTTTTACATTACTTTCATGGGAAGCATCAGGTCAGCTTAAAGGACCTGTAGAGCGGAAAGGCAAATTCTTAAATATCAACATGTTAGGCAAATTCTTAAATATCGGCATGTTAGCCACTCCGCAGCTGCATAATGCCTGATTCAGGGGCTGCACGAACAGGTTTGAAAAACGATAGACGCCTTCAGATGCTTGAGGCCACCATCAAGCAGCATCAATACAGTAAGGATGCCCTCTTGGAGATCCTTCACACCGCCCAAGAGCTCTACGGGTATTTGGATAGAGATCTTCTGCTTCATGTTTCAAGGCAGCTCCGCCTGCCTCCGAGCCAGGTCTACGGGGTTGCAACCTTCTACAATCTTTTCAAGCTCAAGAAGCCCGGTACACACGTAGTGACGGTTTGCATGGGGACAGCCTGCTACGTTAAAGGCGCTGAAGATATTGTTTCAGCCGTCGAGAGGGAGTTTAACGTTATACGCGGGGGGACGACGGGCGACGGAAGGCTCTCACTATTCGTGACGAGATGCATAGGCGCATGCGCAATGGCTCCCAACGCTATTGTTGACGGGGAGACTGTTGGAAAGGCGACTGTGGAAAACGTTTTGAAAAGGGTTAAGGCTGTTCTGGAGGCTGAGATGGTTGAAGCCAGATGAGCTCCGGGGTCTCGCGCAAAAAGAGCAGGAGGCGCGTAAATCCTACAGGTTTAGGATTAACGTTTGCTGCTCAAGCGGCTGCATGCCTTTCGGCGCGCTCAGGGTTTTAACCGCCTTCAGGGATGCTGTAAGGGAATTCAAGGTTGAGGAGGAGTGTTACGTTGCGAGAACGGGCTGCATAGGGACATGCTCGCTCGCCCCCGCGGTCCTCGTCGAGCCGGGTGACTATCTCTATCAGAATGTTACTCCTGAAAGGGCCAGGGAGATAGTTAAGGAGCATATTGTCAACGGCAGGCCTGTTAAAAGCATGCTTTACGGGAACGAGGCGTTCTTCAAGAAGCAGCTGAGAGTAGTCTTAAGAAACACGGGTAAAATAGATCCTTTAAGAATAGAGGATTATATTGCTGTCGGGGGCTATTACGCTCTTCTCAAGGCTTTAACCAGGATGACTCCTCAGGGTGTGATTGAGGAGGTTGCCTTAAGCGGGTTGAAGGGGCGCGGGGGCGCGGGCTTCCTGACAGGCTTGAAGTGGAGGTATGTTGCAAGAGCACCTGGGTCGCCGAAATACGTTATAGCTAACCTTGACGAGGGTGACCCAGGTGTTTTCGCGAACCGCACGCTGGCCGAGGCTGATCCGCACGCGATTCTGGAGGGAATGGCTATAGCTGCATACGCCGTAGGCTCTCAGAAGGGTTACATATATGTTCGCAGTGAATACCCGTTGGCTGTCCAGACTCTTAAGAAGGCTATTGAGGCGGCGAAGAGCATGGGTTTTCTGGGCGAGAATATTTTCGAGACTTCTTTCAGCTTCGACGTTGAGCTGAGGCTTGGCGCAGGAGCATTCGTGGCCGGCGAAGAGACCGCTATACTCGCCTCCATAGAGGGTCGCAGAGCCATGCCTAGGCCTAGGCCTCCCTACCCTGCGCAGTCAGGCCTCTGGGGGAAGCCTACTCTGGTAAATAATGTGGAAACCTTGGCGAACGTTCCAGTAATACTGCTAAAGGGTAGCGAATGGTTCTCAAGCATAGGCTCGAAGAACTGTACGGGGACGAAATGCTTCTCGCTAACCGGCAAGGTGAACAACCCGGGCTTGATTGAAGTCCCGATGGGCATAACCCTGAGGGAGGTTGTGTTTGAAATAGGTGGAGGCGTGCCGCCGGGGAGGCGTTTCAAGGCTGTTCAAGTAGGCGGGCCCTCAGGAGGATTCCTTCCTGAGCAGCTTCTCGACCTCCCGATAGACTATGAGTCTCTTACTAAAGCGGGGGCAATAATGGGCTCCGGGGGGATTGTTGTGCTAGACGACACATCATGCATGGTTGACACGGCGAAGTTCTTCACAGAGTTCTGCGTAGACGAGTCCTGCGGCAAGTGTACTCCTTGCAGAGCCGGTCTCCACAAGCTTTTCAAGATTCTCGACGGCTTCACGCGGGGGGAAGGGAGTGTTGAAGACTTGTCTAAGGTTGAGGACCTGTGTGAGTTCATCAAGGAGGCTAGTCTCTGCGGCCTAGGCCAGACGGCTCCAAACCCTACCCTGACGACGCTCAGATACTTTAGGGACGAGTATGTCGCACACGTCATGGATAAGAGGTGTCCCGCGGGCAAATGCTTCAGGAGCGGTGGAGGTGGCGGAGTTGAGTAAGCCCATAGAGCTCACTATAGACGGGAGGAAGGTGGTTGCAGAAGAAGGGGAAACTATTCTTAAGGCTGCGAAGAAGAACGGGATATACGTTCCAACGTTATGTTACCTTGAAGGAGTTTCTTCATTCGGCGGATGCAGGCTCTGCATGGTTGAGATTAAAGGTTCTCCAAGGCTTTTCGCCTCATGCATCACACCTGTGGCTGAAGGAATGGAAGTGCTTACGGATTCGGAGAGGCTCAGGCGCTACCGGAAATGGGCGGTGGAGCTTCTTTTAGCTGAGAGGCCACACGTCTGCTCGGTCTGCGTTGCCAACGGAAGCTGCGAGCTTCAGCAGCTCGCCACGGAGCTCGGGGTTGATCACCTCAGGGTGGATAGGGAGTGGACTGACTATGAGGTTGACCTTACTCACGAGAGGTTTGCGTATGACCCTAACAGGTGTATCCTCTGCACGCGTTGCATAAGGGTCTGTGACGAGGTTGAGGGCGTGCACACTTTAGACCTTATGCTCAGAGGTAAGAACTCTAAAGTTGTTTTCGACCTGGATGAAAACTGGGGTTTCTCGCAATCCTGCACTTCCTGTGGAAAGTGCTCTGCAGCATGCCCTGTCGGAGCGCTATATGTTAAGGGTAAGCCTCTTTCAGAGGTTAAGAAGAAGGATCTCGTCTCATTCATAATGGAGAGGAGGAGTGGTAAATAGTTGGCTAAGGTGAGGCTGGCAACAGTCTGGCTGAGCGGCTGCTCAGGGTGCCACATGTCCTTCCTGGATCAGGATGAGAAGGTTCTTGAGCTGGCTGAGAAGATTGAGCTTGTCTACAGTCCAATCGCTGACGTTAAGGATTTCCCTGAGAACGTCGACGTTACGCTTGTAGAAGGCGCTGTTGGAAACGAGGAGCAACTCGAGCTTTTAAAACGAATTAGGAGGAATACTAGGATTCTCGTAGCGCTTGGTGACTGTGCTGTAAACGGAAACGTGACAGCCCTGAGGAACAGCCTGAGGAACAGTGATGAAGAGGTTTTGAAAAGAGCCTATGTCGAAAACGCGAGCATTAATCAGGCTGCTCCGAAACAGGTGCCCAGGCTCCTGAAGAGGGTTCTGGCTTTAAACGAGGTTGTTAATGTTGACGCCTATGTTCCAGGCTGCCCACCATCTGCGGAGTTGATAAACCAGGTTTTGAACGATCTTCTGGAGGGCAGGACTCCGGTTTTAGAAGGCAGGTTTAAGTACGGTTAGGAGGATTGGTTGAAAATGGTTGAGGAGATTGTTGTCAACCCGGTCACCAGAATAGAGGGTCACGCGAAGATAACGATACATCTTAACGAAGATGGATCAGTCAGAGAGGCTAGGTTCCACGTCACGGATTTCAGAGGTTTTGAAAAATTCTGCGAAGGAAGACCATTCTACGAGATGCCGAGCATAACTTCAAGGATATGCGGCATATGCCCAGTAAGCCACCTGCTGGCTTCCGCGAAAGCATGCGACGATCTCGTCGCTGTTGAAACACCTAGAACAGCAGTGTTGCTGCGCAGACTGATGCACATGGGTCAAATAATACAGTCCCACGCTTTAAGCTTCTTCTACCTTTCCTCTCCAGACTTCCTGCTCGGTATGGATTCAGACCCGTCTAGAAGAAACATTCTCGGCCTCGCTGAAAAGCATCCTGAGATCGCTAAGCAGGGAGTCTGGCTTAGAAAATTTGGACAGAGCATTATTGAAAGCCTTGCAGGAAAAAGGATTCACTCGAGCGACTGGATTGTACCGGGCGGCGTGAAAACACCGCTCTCCAAGGAAAAGGCTGAGGCGATTCTCTCCGCGATTCCTAAGGCTGTCGAGACCGCTTTAAACGCAGTCACGCTATTCAGTAAAACTCTTGAAAGCCTCGGGGATAATGTTGGAGACTTTGGAGACTTCCCGTCTTACTATATGGGTCTCGTCACAAGGGACGGTGGGCTCGAACACTACGATGGCAGGATAAGGATAATGAGCTCAGATGGAAAGATAGTGGCGGACCAACTGGATCCTTCTAAATACTTCGAATACATCGGGGAGGCTGTTGAAGACTGGTCTTACATGAAGTTCCCATACTACAAGCCTGCGGGCTACCCTGGAGGTGCCTACCGGGTGGGCCCACTCGCCAGGCTTAACGTTTCTTCGCGCTGCGGCACAAGGATTGCAGACGGCCTCCTAAAGGAGTTTAAGAAGCTTGGCGGCAACGGCGTTGTTCAAAACACCTTCATGTATCACTATGCCCGCCTGATCGAAATAGTCTACTGCGTCGAGAAGGCTGAGGAGATCCTCCGAGACCCTGAGATTTTTGACATGAACATTCAGGCTAAAGCCTCCCTTAACAGGAGGGAAGGCACAGGGGTGATTGAGGCCCCTAGGGGAACCTTGATCCACCACTATAGGGTTGACGAGCAGGGTAGGATAAGCTGGGTTAACCTGATAATCGCCACCGTTAACAATAATCTTGCTTTCAACAGGGCTGTTGCCCAGGTTGCTAAAAAATACGTTAATGGGCGGACCCTCAGCGAAGGGATGCTGAACAGGGTTGAGGCTGTTGTGCGCGCCCTAGATCCTTGCCTAAGCTGTGCGACCCACGCCATAGGCGAAATGCCTCTGAAGATATTGCTTTACGACTCTGAAAACAACCTCGTGGATGAGGTTGGAAGAGGCTGATAATGGCTTTTAAATATTTAATTTAAGCCTTTTTTAAACCCTTTTTAAGGCAATTTAAGGCATTTTTCTGTTCATTAAGTACTGTCCTAAAGATTTATATATTAATCTTTGGGATTTGTTAACGATATAGAATTGTCAATCAAAAAGGAGGATGAGGAAGCGTTCAAGCATGCGGCCAAAGTTTTCAAGGCACTGGCCGACCCAACCCGGCTTAGAATACTCTCGATAATAGAGGGCGAGAGCATGATGATAACGGGCATCGTGGAGAAGTTCAACCTCTCCCAGCCCACAGTATCATACCACATCAGGATTCTCGAGAACGCTGGCTTGGTTAAAACCGTTAAGAAGGGCAGGGAAGTATACTGCTCCCTCGTTAAGAAGGGCGTGTTAAAGAGGGCGCTAGACTTCTCAAAGTGGGTTAAAGGCGCGGAGTAAAAAATACGGACGACCATTAGAAGCCGGCCGCGTTATTCCGATCCATATCTCTCAAAAATTTTATTTCCAAGCCGTAAGCAATTAGAGTGAGGATTGAAGATAGAACCGATCTGCTCCGACTCGATGGGGGTTAGAAGCATGGCTACGCTCGTTGAGACTAGAGACCTGAGGCTTATGATAGACCCTGCCGCTGCGGTCGCGCCTCGAAGATACGGGCTCCCGCCGCATCCGAGGGAGCTCAGCCTCCTCGAGGAATTCTGGAGGAGAATAGCCTCTGCGGCAGAGGAATGCGAAGTAATTGTGGTGACGCACTACCATTATGATCATCACAGTTCAACAAGGTTTCTCGAGGAGATCTACAGGGGAAGAATAGTCATAGTCAAGGATCCGGAGAACATGATAAACTTCAGCCAGAGGGGAAGGGCAAGAATGTTTCTCGAGAGGATCAAGCCGATTGCTGCCCAGGTTATGGTTGCAGACGGCAAGAAGCATGTTTTCAGTGAGACTAGGCTTGAGTTCTCCGACCCTGTTCCACACGGCCCAGATAGCCAGCTGGGCTACGTCGTCCAACTTAGCGTTAAGGATTCCACGGAAAGTTTTCTCTTCACGAGCGATGTGCAGGGCTTTCCGTTGGACTACCAGGTTAAGTTTGTAATCGGGAAGAAGCCGAGCACAATTTTCATAGACGGCCCATCTACGTATATGCTTGGTCTAAACCTCACAGTGGAGGAGCTTGAAGCCAGCCTTAGAAACATCAGGGGGATAATGAGCCAGGTGCGTCCCTCAGTGATGATTCTCGACCACCACCTGCTGAGAGACTTGGAGTGGAGGAAGCATTTCGTAAGCTTGTTTGAGGAGGCTGAAAAAATGGGCGTAGCCTTAGAATCCGCCGCGGAATACGTGCACATGGAGGCCAATCAGCTTGAGGCCTTAAGGGGCTCGCTTTATGCCGCTAAGGTTTGAAGAAAAGCAGTTTTACTACTTTACATTTTTTGATAACTATGCAGGAAGAAACCTTTATAAAATACCTGCTATGCCCTATTTATGATGAGAAAAATGATGCGGCAAGATTTAAAGAGCAAGATAACACCATGCGCAGCGTCGATCCTAATTCTCCTGATGTTGACACAAGCTGTAGGACTAATAGTCACAACTCTTTCAGCGCCAGAGGAGTATCCAATTTACAAATACGGGTGGTTTGACGAAGTAGTCTTCTTTCCGGTGGCGGATGCGGCTAAGGCTGTTGAAATGATGGAGAAGGGAGACATGGACATCTACTTCAAAGATATAGGTGACCCGACGCTCTTCAGGAGGGTACGGGATTCACCAGCATTGTCCTACGAGTTCTCATACGGCTTGTATTACGAGCTTACCTTCAACCCTGTTGGGCCAGAGACCCTAGACGGCAAGTTCAACCCGTTCTACAATCCTAAGATAAGGGAAGCCATGAACATGCTTGTAGACAGGCAGTATATAGTGGACGAGATCTCAGGGGGTCTTGCAATACCTAAGTATGTGCCGGTCTGCAATGGTTTCCCAGACTACAAGAGGCATGAGACCGTGATAAAAAGTATTGAGGCCAAATACGCGTACAATTTCGAAAAGGCGAAGGAAATAATATTCGGAGAGTTGTCTAAGGAGCCAAAGGTAGAGTATAGCGGTGGAAAGTGGCTCTACAAGGGCGAACCGATCGTCTTGAAATTCATCATAAGGACAGAGGATAGGAGGAGGCAAATAGGAGACTATGTTTCAGGACAATTGGAGAAGCTCGGCTTCACGGTGGATAGGCAGTATAAGACTTCGAGAGAGGCCTCTCCAATATGGATGAGGGGTAATCCTGCTGAGGGAAGATGGCATGTGTACACTGGCGGCTGGGTGACGACAGTGGTTTCGAGGGACGATTCCGACAACTTCCAGTTCTTCTACACCAGTAAGTCTGGCATGGCATCCATCAGCCCCCTGTGGGCTTCATACAAGCCCTCCCCTGAGTTCAGCGATCTTGCAGATAAGCTTGCTGAAAAGAAGTTCACCACCATGGAGGAGAGAACAGCCTGGATGAGTCGAGCGTTCGAACTGGCGCTTCAAGACTCTGTTAGAGTCTGGCTCGTAGACCAGACTGCAGCCTGGGTTAAGAGGAAGGAGATAACCGCCATAGCTGACTACTCTGGAGGTTACTGGGTCGGAATATGGGGATTCACATTGAACCGTGGAGGCACTCTAGGCGGATCGGTGAAAATAGGCAGCTCAGACGTGTTGACTGGAGACGCATGGAACCCGATTTCCGGGTCCAACTGGATATACGACGGCATGGTGAGCTCAGCAACAGGCATGCCTGCTTTCTTAAGCGATCCTAAAAGCGGGCTCCCAATACCGACAGGCTTCGTTAAAAGCGTTAAGATAGAGGCGGAGAAAGGCCTCTTAACCTTCCAGAACCCTGAGAGCACTGGCTGGCTAACCCTAACCTTCGTTGACAGTGTTGCAATACCTTCAGACGCGTGGTACGGCTGGGATGTTGAGAAAAAGAAGATCGTGACTGCTGGAGAGGCAGGCGTAACCAGCGCGAAGGTAAAGGTGGTTGCAGAGTACGAGGACATCATAGGCAAGTTCGAATACCACGACGGGACGGTTATGAGTCTAGCCGACTGGGTGTGGAGCTGGCCCCTCAACTTTGAGAGAGCCAGTAACATAAGTGCTCTCTACGACGAGGCCTATGTTGGCTCATTCCAATCCTGGAGGGAAGTTTTCAAGGCGTGGAGGATTCTGAGCGAGCACCCGTTGAGAATAGAGTGGTACACCGACTACACTAACATGGATGCTGAGCTAATAGCTAGTGCTTACGTGGGTTTAGCTGGGCCATGGCACACCACCGCAATAGGCATTAGGGCGGAGGAGAAAGGCCTCCTAGCCTTCGGCCAAGATAAGGCTTTGAAGAATAAAGTTGAGTGGATGAACTACATAGCTGGCCCAAGCCTTGGAATACTCTCTCAGATGCTGGACGAAGCAATAACGGAAGGCTACATACCTTTCAGGGAGCTTAACAGCCAGTATATCAGTGTGGATGAGGCTAGAGCAAGGTATAACGCCCTTAAAAAATGGTATTCTACGTACAAGCACTTCTGGGTTGGAGCCGGCCCCTACTACTTGGAGACAGCTGACATAACTGCTCACACAGCGGTTCTGAAACCGTTCCGAAAGCTTCTGCAGCGTGAGCTCACGATCTCTGTGGAGGGAAGTGGGACAACTGATCCTGAACCTGGTTCACACGGGTACCTTGGGCGTGAAACAGTGACAATAAGGGCTAAACCGGGCTTCCTAAGCGTCCTTGAAAAATGGGTTGTCGACGGAGTGGAGAAGGGAGCATCCGAGACGCTCACGCTTGTTACTGATAAGCCTCACAACGTTAAAGCCGTGTTCAGAGTATGGTATGAGGCGGTAATCGGAATAGTCGCGGTGATCGTGGTCATCGTCATAGTCGCGATACTATTTTTAAGGAAGAAAAGGAAATAGCTGTGCATCAGAAAAGTTTTTATCCTCTTCTTTTTTCTCCTTTGGAAAAATGAGCAGGGTGACCCATGGTCGATGATTCCCAAGGGTTTCTTAAAATTCGTGGCTAAAAGGACAGTCTTGCTGCTTATAAGCCTCGTAATCGCTGTATACATATCTATATTGCTTGCTAACTTCGGTGGTCTTATAGATGAGATGGTTAAAGCCGACCTTCTGATGAGCATTACGATGAACGTTAGGAATAACCCTGCTTACCAAGGGCTCACAGCCTCCGAGAGGCAGAGGATAATAGACAGCATGTACCAGGCCGCGTTGGAGGCGAGGGGGCTTAACACCCCGTTCTTAGTAAGGAGTCTCTACCACTTGAAGAACGCCTTAACCATGGATCTGGGGACAGCCCTCTACTTAACGAGCGACAGCGGGTCGAAACAGGTGAGGCTGATAATCTTGGAGAGGCTGCCTCAAACAGTAATGCTTTTCACGACGGTGACAGTGATCAACTTCTTCCTTAATCTTCTCGGGGGCCTTTTCATAGCCAGGAAATACGGCTCTAAAATCGATAGGGCAATAGCAGCCTTGGCTCCGACGTCAGTAATACCCGGCTGGGTTTACGGGATATTTCTAATTCTGATCTTCTACACGTGGCTGCACGTTCTCCCTCCTGGCGGTTTGGTGGATTATCCCCCGCCTAAGGATCCTGCTCTATACTTCCTGTCTGTTTTAAAACACATGATATTGCCGATGCTCTCTTGGATAATAGCTGGATTATTCTTAGGGCTCTATTCGAACAGGACCTTCTTCCTGATATTCTCAACGGAGGATTACGTGGAGGTGGCTAGAGCAAAAGGTCTTCCGCCCAGACAGGTGGATATGGGCTACGTGATGAGGCCGACACTGCCTTCGATAATAACCGGGCTCTCCCTAGCCATCATCGGCTCATGGGGAGGTGCCATAATAACTGAGACGGTGTTCGACTGGCCTGGATTAGGCAGGCTCTTGGCGGCAGCGCTCTCCTATCCAGATCCTCCCGTGATAGTGGGGGAGGTAGCAATATACGCTTGGCTGTTAACCATAACGGTCTTAACGCTGGATGTTATTTATGCTTTTCTAGATCCAAGGGTTAAAGTATGGGGTGGTTAAAAACGGGTTCGCCGAAGCCTAGTGCTGGTTTAAAGGGGGTTTTACGCGAAGTTTTAAGCTACAAGTCTGCCGTCGCGGGTATTGTGATACTCCTCTTCCTAATAGGTCTGTCTGTCTACACTGTGGTAACAATACCCTTGCCGGAGGCGATTCAAGCCTGGAGGTCGAGCGAGGCTTGGAGCCGGAATCCTAGAAACGCTCAGCCAGAGTGGATTGAGCTATTCTACGGGAGGAAGCTGCCCCGCACAATAACAGTTTCACTCGGAGAAAAAGCTTCTGAGGTTTTGCGTGAAGACGGAACGCTTTCTGTCTCATGGGTCATCCATTTCAACTATGAATACGATGATTTTCCATCGGAGATCATAGTTTTCTTCAACTCGAGCTTTGTTGAGAAGCCTGTGGTTGATATCTACTGGATAAGACCGGATGGTGACGAGATTCTTCTTAAGAAACACACTTTGAGAAGACCCGATGACAGACTGTATTTGAGCAATGACCTTGGCCTAGAGCTGAGGCTGGAAAGGCTTTTCGAAAGCAAGATCGGAAAGAAACCAAACTTCACAGTGACGGTTGAGAAAGGCCTGTTCTCAGAGTATTCGCAGGATCCCCGGGTCTTAAAAGGTTTGTATGGAATGCGATTCGAAACAGCTCTGAACAAGAGCGATGTTTTGAATGCTGAAGTAGTGATATATGGTACTGTTCATGGGTTAGCTGGAACGGATCATTTAAGGAGACCCTTAATAATAGGTTTGCTCTGGGGGACTCCGATAGCAATGTCCTTCGGGCTTACAACAGCCTTGCTTACGACAGCACTCGGCCTCATAATCGGAACGATCAGCGGCTGGTACGGCGGTAAGATTGACACTATTATACAGCGGATAGTGGAGATAAACGCTGTCCTCCCATTCCTGCCGATTCTAATATTGCTTACAACATTCTACAGAATCGATCTATTCGTTATCCTGCTCAGCGTTGTCGTTCTAAGCATATTCTCACTCGGCATAAAAGGCACCCGTATCTTGGTCATGCAGATTAAGAGCTATCCGTACATAGAGGCGGCGCAGGCTTACGGAGCCAGTAATATGAGACTTATACTATTCTACGTGATACCGAAGATCATGCCCCCGGTGGTTCCTGGGATGATTTCCTCGGTGCCGGGCTTCGTATTTCTTGAGGCCGGACTCTCATACCTTGGGCTTGGCGACCCATTCCTACCGACATGGGGCAAGATCATAAGTGATGCTCAGACTAACGGCGCCTTCTACAAAGGCATGTACTACTGGGTTTTAGAGCCTGCTTTCATGCTGATACTTACAGCCATCGCGTTCGCGCTGATAGGGATGGCTCTAGAGAGAATAGTCAACCCTAAGCTGAAGGAGCTGTAGAAGAATGAGCAGTAGCAAATCTGTTTTATCAGTCCGCGACCTTAAGCTTTACTATAGGACTAGAAAAGGAGTTGTGAAGGCTCTGGAGGAGATAAGTTTCGACTTGGAGAAGGAGGATACGCTTGCGGTCGTCGGCGAGTCAGGATGTGGGAAGAGTACTTTGGCACGTGCCCTAGTTCGGGTTCTCCCTAGGAACATTCATACTTATGAGGGAAAAGTGATTCTTGAAGGCAGGAATGTTATGGAGTTAAACGAGGAAGATTTCAGGAGAGAAATAAGGTGGAGGAAAATATCTATTGTCTTTCAAGGGGCCATGAACTCCTTTAACCCAGTGTACAAGGTTGGTTACCAGGTGGCTGAGCCGCTAATCATTCACGATCATTTGGAGAAGAAGGAGGCGTTGAAAAGGGCGAGGCAGTTGATAGAGCTTATGGGGATGCCTGGAGTCTTCGCCGATAGGTATCCGTTCGAGCTGAGCGGCGGAATGAAGCAGAGAGCAGCAATAGCTATGGCTTTGATAACAAATCCTGAAATAGTGATTCTAGACGAGCCTACTTCAGCACTAGATGTCTTGACCCAGGCTAACATAATCAATCTCCTGAAGAAGATTAAAAACGAGTTCAAGCTTACCTACATCTTCATAACTCATGACTTAGGTTTGGCCAGCGAACTCGCAAATAGGGTTGCAGTCATATACGCCGGTAAGATGGTTGAGCTCTCCAGTGCAGACATATTCTACACGCAGCCGAAGCATCCTTATTCAAAGGGTCTGCTGGCAAGTGTTCCTACGCTCAGTACCGATAGGAGGCCAGAGTTCATAACCGGGGTGCCACCTAGCCTGATCGACCCTCCGTCAGGCTGCAGGTTTCACCCTAGGTGTAGATTCGCATGGGAAAAATGCAGCTCTGAAGAACCAGCTATGTTCCAGGTGGGAAAGGATCATTTAGTTAGGTGCTGGCTGTACGGTGATGGAAAATGAATTCTGAAGGGCGACTTCTTGAATTGGAGGATTTGCGGAAATGGTTTGAAATCAGACGAGGCTTTTTAAGTTCTAAGGTGAGTTATGTGAAGGCGGTAGACGGCGTGACTTTCACGTTGGACGAGGGTATGGCTGTGTCGCTTGTGGGTGAGAGTGGAAGCGGGAAGACGACTCTGGGTAAGACTATCATAAGGCTTTACGAGCCTAACGGCGGGAGAATCATATTCCAAGATAGGGATGTCACCCATTTAAAGGCTAACGACTTAAAGTGGTACAGGAGGATGACGGGTCTTGTGCAACAGGATCCTTTCGGCGCCTTCGCGTCTCATTTCACAATATTCAGGTCCCTAGAGGAGCCTCTCCTCATCCATAACACGGTTAAGTCGAAAGAAGAGAGGGCTGAAAAAGTATTCAAGGCGCTTGAAGAAGTTAGGCTTACGCCCGTGGAGGATTTCGCATACAAATATCCCCATATGCTCAGCGGCGGTCAGCTTCAGAGGGTTGCTATCGCTAGAGCTATAATTCTCGAACCGCGCCTGCTAGTTGCCGACGAGCCTGTGTCGATGCTGGATGCTTCTGTCCGTATAGAGATCCTGACCCTCTTAAGAAGGCTTCAGGAAAGACTCAGACTTGGCGTGATATACATAACGCATGACCTTGCGACAACAAGGTTCTTCTCAGAGTGGGCGTTGATAATGTATGCCGGACACGTTATGGAGAAGGCTTTCACTCAGGAAATCCTGAGGAATCCTTTACATCCTTATACGAGGGCTCTGCTCACAGCTACTCCTGAGCCAAACCCGGAGAATAGAAATAGGTTTAAACAGGTTCCGCCTGGGGAGCCTCCTGCGCTAATTGATCCTCCTAAGAGCTGCAGGTTCTCTCCACGCTGTCCACGCGCTTTCGACAAGTGTTTTAAGGAGGAGCCGCCAGAGTTCGAAGCAGCCTCAGGGCACTGGGTTAAATGCTGGCTTTACGAAAGGTCTGAAGGGAAATGAGTCCTAAGAAAGCGATGCTCATTGGGGTTCTGCTCTATCTGCTATCTTTTTTTACCGGTCTATATAACATGTGGTACATTAGGCAAGGCTATAATCCAACCTTGTTAACCAGTCTCGTCGTAATTCAAGTCGCCTTTTCTTTTTCCAGCATCGCGTTGGTTGGATATGGTACTCTAGCCTACCTGATAGCGATCGTAAGGGAGGCTGTGAGGAAACAAGGAGAATCTGGCGGAGAATAGTTTTTCTTACTAGGTGAACCTCTAATAAACGGTTATTTTTAAACCGAAAGCTTCCGTCTGACTTTAACAGTTTTAAGAACAAGGTAGGAAAAGATGGCAAGCGCTAAAACAGCGCTAATTGTAATAAGCGGTGACAATTGTTCCCGGGTTTTCTCGCCTATCCCCAGGACATAGATTCCGGTCTCAGTCAATAGGAAGGATGCTGAACCCTTTGAAGAAGACTCCTCTGCTAAGAAGCCCCTTACGGTCTTCCACTCCACGCCTGTCCAGCAATAGAGGACAGGCTCCTCCTTCTGAATATCCCGAATGTCTTTCAAACTATATGTGACGTTAACCCTTGTCCAGCCGTCAGATGAGAGTAGAGTGATGTTGAAGAAACCGCTTAGGAGTCTTCCTGTTCCAAATTCAACCGGCCTAGATCCCTTTACGGAAACATCACCCCCATAAGTAAAGGAGATTTCGCTACTATTGCCATAGCTATTTATCTCCAAGTTTTTGACTATAATGTCTCCAGAGCCTTCAGAATAGAAATCGGCAATCGTGTTGTTAACGCACCGGTTATTTATAATCAGTATCTTGGATGAGCGGAATAAGTAAAGGCCATATGAATTCTGCCCAACTAGATTGTTTTCAACCTTGGCTGATAGACTGTTTTCAACGGAGATCCCAACGCGGCAGAAGGAGATGGAATTCATTGATAAAACATTGTTGATTGTCTCGTAAGTAATGATACCGTGTCCCTTAGCGTATTCCAGCGTGTTGCCGGAAACAGTCACGTTAATACTGGAGTCAATAGCAATATTATTAGTTGAGAGGCGCACAGTGTTATCAAGTATGGCCACGTTCTGAGAGCCCTGAACCTTTATGCCTATAAGCCCTTCAACCACATCGTTCCCAGCTACAAGGCTTCTACGTGCGTCATCCAAATAAACTCCGTAAAAGTTGTAGAGGATTTCGTTCTGGAATAATAAGGTCATTCTAGACCTGACGATGGACACGCCTATCGTATTTCCCTGAAAAACGTTTTTCGATACATTGTTTTCGTCAGATATGTGAGAGTAGAAACCATAGGTGCAATTTATCACCCTGTTTTCGATAATCGTGTTGTTAAAACACAGTGAAAGGCTGACTCCATATTTACTTAATTCGATATTGTTTCGGGAAAGAGTGTTTCCAAAACTCTCATGCAGATATATTCCGAAACTACATTCTTTAACATCATTCCCCATGAGTAAACCATTCCTCGAGCCATTAACCATAAACCCGAAATCGCCGCCTATAACTTTGTTTCCAATAATCTTATACCCCGAAGACCCTCTTATGCGTATTCCGCGTATTCCCCCAGGGTTTAGGACAGTGAAACCAATCAGCGAAACATTATCTTTCGAGATTTCTATAACATCGTTTCCAGGATTAACTGGGGTTAATTCAACTGTTCCATTGGCAATGAGTTTCACGGATTTGTTTATTTTGAGATTCTCCATATATTTGCCGGGTGGAACATATATCGTGTCTCCAACGTCAGCCGAGTTGATCGCCACCTGTATTGAAAAGCCTTTTTCAGCAGCGTTTTTGAAACTATACAGATTAGCTCCATCCGCTGACGGAAGGAGGTGGTTACCCGCGTTTTGTGAAGTAAACAATGCGAGCATTAGGAATGCCGTGTAAACGGGTCTTTCCAAGACTGTTTGCAGAAATTTAGCAAGCCTTATAAACGTAGTGGTTAACTGCCGGATATTTTCATGAGATGAATCTTCCTAGTCAATGAGGGAAGAAGAGGACTATTAGTTAAAACCAAGACCCTAGTGCGCTAACCGTGGAAAATAGATTTTAAAGGCTACGTGGAGCTTATCCTCGCTTTAATTCAAACAGATTCCTTCCACTGATAGTTTTAATAGATATGCTCGTAGTGATAGTGTTGCTCTTGTGTCAAGTCTTGCTGGAGCGATCATTCTTTTCTGCCACCATCAGTTTTAAAGCCTCAGGGATCTATCGGGGTTATGGCGAAGAATAACTTTATATTCAACCTTGTTCCAACTACTTAAATCCAGTTTGATAGAGGTTAAGGGTGTTAAGATATATTGGCTGGGGCACGCTGGCTTCAGGATAGCTGGAGAAGGGAAAACAATCTACATAGACCCGTTCAAGATTAAGGGCGGCCCAGCAGCGGACATGATTCTTATAACACATAGTCATTTTGACCATTTGAGCGTTGAAGACGTAAGGAAAATCTCCTCTTCCAAGACTCTTTTAATAGGCCCAAAAGAGTGTGAAGCAAGGTTCAGACAGTTGGGCTTAGAGCATAAATTGGTTAAGCCGGGCGTAACCATGGATGTCTCAGGAGTAAGGGTGGAGGCTGTTCCAGCATATAATGTTGGAAAATCTTTCCACCCTAAGGTGGACGGCAAGGTTGGGTACGTGGTTACAGTGGGCGGAGTGAAAATATATCACGCAGGGGACACTGACAGGATACCTGAGATGGCCGGCATAAAGCCGGATGTCTCGATTCTCCCGGTTGGAGGAACATACACCATGAGCGCTGAGGAGGCTGCTCAAGCGGCTAAAGACATAGGCGTGGGAATATTCGTACCTATGCACTACGGCTCCATCGTCGGGGGCAAGAGTGATGCTGAAAGGTTCCGCAGCCTCATTGGGGAAAATGCCGTTATAATGGAGCCTGAGGAATAGCTGAAAACCCATTTTTTCTAAAACCTAAGAGTTATCTATCTGTTTAGCACGTTTAAAAATGATCAGCGTAATCATTATCATCACTGCAGCAATAATGACACTGATGAGTATGAGTATTGGTGAGTATTCTCCGAAGCCGAATGCCAGTGGGAAAGGGCCTATGAGGATGAAGATTGCGAAGGCTCCTCCGCCCTTGGCTTCAGCCGAGGACAGCGAGGCTAGGATAAGCGTTACAAATCCGATCATTATCAGGAGGAAGCCCGTTAAAAGGAGCTTTCCGAAAGTATTCAAGGCTCCTCAGCCGTAAGTAAAGAAGACAGTTAAAAAGATCAAAATCAAGGTGAGTATGATCGCGAGTACGAGCAGCATCCTGGCTGTCTTAGGGTCTGAAGCAAGGACTATTGGGATTGGGCCTATCATCACCACAGCCCCACCGTGCTTCTCAACCTCTGCATCTTTCTGCTTGAGAGCGCGTAGAAGCTCCATGAAAACAGCTATAAAAACGAGTAGAAAGCCCGCCAAAACTAGGAGCATAGCGACCAGGGTCAACGGTGGACTCATATGGGTCTACTCTATCGGTATCTCCTCGCCCTTCTTCTCCTTCCTGATCCTGTTCAGAGTTACTTCGAGAATACCGTTCTTGTAGCTGGCCTTAGCCGTTTTCGGATCAACCTCCTCAGGCAGCTCAACATCCTTACTGTACTTTCTCTTCTCAGACTCAGCCCGTATTGAAAGAGTTTTTCCGACAACGTTCAGCTTAATGTCCTGCTTATCCACGCCAGGCACCTCCGCTATGACTTTAATCTTGTCCTCCTCGGTGATAACGTCCACCAGTGGCTCAGCCGCCTCCTTGACTTCAAGAGGCTTCACGGGCGATACTTTACGCTTAACGTTTCCAAACTCCCTTACGATAGGCTTACCGTCAGGGCCTATTCTGACGGAGTAACCGTATATGAAGGGTCCGTACTCCCTCTTCACGCTACCATCCGGAAGCTTTTCCTCCCTAACGAGGTCCTTAGGAAACTTCTCCTCAAAGCCTTTGAAGAGGTCGAAGAAATCCTCCTCGAAGGGCGATGCACTGAAGGCTCTCCGCATCATTCTCCTCAAATCCTTCTCAAGCTTTTCAAACCAGTCCTCAAACCAGTCTTCGGACATTCTTAACACCTCCGTTTTAAAGCATGCTTACAGGAAGATATTAATTTTTCCCTGACGATTTCAAGCCAATATTTCTGGAGACAATGGGCTTAGAAAGGTTGTAGACATAAGGGGCCAAAGCTTTTATTTAACCTTTGTCAAACTCTTCCAACATGTCTGGAGAATGGATGGTTAAAGTGCTAGAGGACCTAACAAACTCATTCGGGCCCGCTGGATATGAGAAAGAAGTTCTGTCGAAGGCGAAGAGCTACATGCAGGCCTATGCTGACGAGATTATGTCTGACAAACTTGGCTCTCTGGCTTTCGTCAAGAAAGGTGGCTCAGAGAGGCCTCGCGTCCTTCTCGCCGGCCATGTTGACGAGGTTGGCTTCGTCGTCTCAGGCATAAACGACCAGGGCTTCCTGTCTTTCGCATCCCTCGGAGGATGGTTCGACCAGGTTCTGCTGTCAACCAGAGTCATAGTTAGGACTCAGAAGGGTGATTTAAACGGGGTTATAGCCGCGAAGCCCCCACACCTAATACCTCCGGAGGAGGCCAACAAGGTGATTACGAAGGACAACATGTTCATAGATATAGGTGCTTCCTCAGCCGACGAGGCTAGAAACATGGGTGTTAGAATAGGAGACCCGGTTGTACCCTGCTCGAGCTTCACCATTATGAAGAATGGCGAGGTTGCGATGGGCAAGGCTTTCGACGACAGGGTTGGAGCAGCGATAGCCATGGAGGTTGTGAGAAGGCTTAGAACCGAGGGGATTCAACACCCGAACACCGTATTTGGTGCAGCCACGGTAATGGAGGAGGTTGGCCTGAGAGGGGCTACGACGATCGCAAGCCTAGTGGATCCAGACGTGGCAATCGTGCTCGAAGTAGATATTGCCGGCGACGTCCCAGGGATACCTGCTGGACAGGCCCAGACGAAAATCGGAAGGGGGCCGTCTATAGTAGCGATGGATGCATCCATGATTCCAAATCAACCGTTGAAAAACCTGGCGATAAGAGTTGCCGAGGAAAACAATATTCCGTATCAGCTCTCGCTGGTGGCTAGAGGCGGTACGGATGCTGGGAGGATTCACATTCATAAAGTCGGCTGCCCCAGCCTAGTTATAGGTGTTCCGACGAGACACATTCATTCAGCAGCATCAATAATGAGTCTCAGTGACGTGAGGAATGCTGTCAGGCTTGTCCTGGAGATGGTTAAGAGGCTCGATGCGGAAACGGTAAGGAAACTTACAGAATGGTGACGCACCGACCTGTTTAAATGGTTTGAAGTCCCTTCGGGCCTCAATTCGTCGCCTCATGACCTCATCACGTTAGTTTCTATGTTCGCCAAATATAAAAAGTCCGAAGAGCAGTTATACAAAAAATCCAGCTCAAGCGTGCATTATGAATCATAGAAAGTTTAGGATTGCTTTAATGCTGCTCATTCTACTCGTGCGTTAAGTAATCATGAAATACTACATCTCGAGCACGGAGTGTTGCAGAAGCTCATAGAAGAAGGCATAGAAAGAGCGGGATGTAAGGCTAAGTTAAAAGATGAGGTAGGTTTATCTCAATCTGCCCTATACTGCATACTGATGAAGAAAGGGATACCATAACTGTTGGTCACATTAAAGACTTGCTGGATTTTCTGGAGGTGCCCTATGAGAGTATAGATCTAAACATCGTCGGAATTGGCGGTCCTTCCAATTCAATAAAATACCCGCATCTTCCGTTTACTTTGATACGTATGAGGGTGTCACGTTAATCGCAGCCGCCTTAAAAGGTGGCTGTATTTCAAAAACGGGTCGCTACTTAAGGTATGCAAATAAAGATAGAGGGAGCCTAGAAAGGGTAAAAAAAGCTGTTAAGAGGGTATTCGGTCACGTAGAACCGTACGAAACAACGGGAGGGTCCCTAATAACGATAACGTATCACTCCACCCTAATGGAAAAGGCTTTAGAAGAAGCTGGCGTTACGCCCGGTAAGAAAGCCGAACAGGAATATCATGTGCCTGAATTTATCAGAGAAGGCGATGAGGTAGTGCAGAAAGCATACCTATATCAGACCCTGATGGATGAGGGAACGTGGGAAGTATCAAAATATGGCGAGGTATATAGCATAAAGTATCTCCAAGCAGTATCCATTGATAAAGAACTTACCGAAGATGACAGAGTTCCTTTAGAAGTTAGAGGGGGAAGAACGCGAGTTACCTCACCCTAGAAAGGAAGAGACGTACCACATCCACTGCATTGTTATTAATGATGAACTGGAGATGAAAATAGAGAAAGAAGCTCCCAATTTATGGAGGGTAATAAGGCAATCTAAACCGCCCAATATGGAAGAGGAGAAAGAAATGTTTGAAAAGTTATTCGAAATAGATGTTAGACTTAGGCCTTTTATGCTCTACTACACAGAAGGACGTGGCTATCGAGTATCTTGAATATTAAGAATCAGTAGTAAAGAACAATGCCGTAGGGTTGTAGAGGGACTCGGTCTTCCTTTGCATAAACATGAAGATGGAGAATAGCTATCCTTATTGAGATGAAGATTTTTAAAGTAGTCTTTCGACATGTCAGTGAAGTTTGACGGTAAAGGCGGTAATACTGGACTATGATGGAACTCTCGCGGACACAGTGGACCTTCTCTCCGAAGCGTGGTCCAGGGCGGCTAGCCTCATAGGGATAAGGGTCGACCCCAAGGATGTTGAGAGGTACGTTGGGCTCGCAGGGCCGGAGATATCTCTTAAAATAGCCGGAGGGGACGAGGCTAGGGCTGCAGAGCTGATGAGGCTTAAAGACGAGATATACGACTCTGAATACGCGGGGAGAATGAGGCTCTTCGAGGACGTTGGGCCTTCTTTAAGCATGCTTAGGGATAGGGGGCTTAAGATAGCGGTTGCAAGCTCCCAGACTTCAAGGAGGCTTAAGAAATATCTTTCCCTCCTGGGGATTTTGAAGATGTTCGACGTGCTCGTAGGCTCAGACACTGTGGCGAGGAGGAAACCGGCTCCGGACGTTTTCCTGAAGGCCGCTGAACTCTTGGGAGTTAAGCCCATCGAATGCTTCGCGGTTGGGGACACTTGTTTTGATTGCGAGTCAGCTAAGAACGCCGGGATGCGCTTCATACTCGTTTCAAGGAGGGGCACTGAGTGCGAGAAAGCGGAGTTCACGGTGAAAAGCCTTAGCGAGGCCGTTTCGGTAATATTAAGCACCTCATAGCCCTGTCTTAGACGGGCTCACCATGATTCAACTATTAGGCCTGGAACCCTTTCAAAGTGATCCTTGTCGGCGGTCAATATGGGTTCGTTATGAGTTAAGGCTAGGCTCGCTATGATGGCATCAAGGTCGCCGATCGGCGTTCCCGCGCGTTCAAGATCATTTACAAGCTTCCCATATCTTTCACAGGAGCCAATTGAGAAATCCAACATTTCTAGTAGCGCAAGCATGTCCCTGACTTTTCTAACCTCTGCATCTCTCTTCCTAGACCTGTAAGCCCCTTTAAACAATTCACACGCTGTTATGGGAGTAGTGGACAGCCTTGTCCCGCTATCTACATATTCCTCAAGCTTCCTCTCCGCCCTTGGATCGCGTCTTAAAAGGGCGATTATGAAACTCGTGTCCAAGCAAACCATTGGATACACCTACAATCCGGGTGTTCTTAATCTGACTCTCCTCCTCTCCTTGACCACATCCTCCATTATCTCGGCGAACTCCTCGTCAGGCTCAAGCGACCTAATGTAATCTAAGAGGGTGCTCTTCGTCCTCCTCTTAGCTAGCCTTAGTATCACGTCAGTGAACGATTCTTTGCCACGTTTAAGACTGGCCAATGCTCTGTATGCCTCCTCTGAGATCGTGATAGTCTTATGTCCCACACAAATGCATACACATACGTGTATTTAAATTTTATTCCTTAGACAACTACTCATAAACCACTACCACTTAGCGCGCGCTAACATGTCTCGCTTTCCCTCACTGTAGTTCCACTTTCACGTAAGTTTTAAAAGGTTTTATGTTAAAGTTCCATAGATGCTTCCGGCGAACGTCAAGACTTTACTCGAAAAGCAGCAGTACCGGATCATCGGCAGGCACTCCGCAGTCAAGATATGTTATTGGACAAAGGAAAGGCTAACGCACGGGAGGGCTTGCTATAAGGAGCTATGGTACGGCAACGTACAAAGTCATAGATGTATGCAGATGACCCCTCTGCTTGGTTGTAACTATCGTTGTACCTACTGTTGGCGGCTCCATTCCGGGGACAGGCCCGGTTATGTTTGGCAGGAGTATCCTGCTAGTGTTTCTGAGCTGGATGAGCCGGCTTATATAGTTGAAGAAGCCGTTAGGATGAGGAGGCTCCTACTCATAGGTTATAAGGCAAACCCAATGGTCGACCCCAAGCTCTTCGAGGAAGCCCTTAAACCATCCATGGTGACTTTCAGCCTGACGGGTGAGCCGACACTATACCCTAGGCTGGGCGAGCTGATAGGCGAGGCCCGCAAAAGGGGCATGGTGACCTATCTTGTGACTAACGGCAGCATGCCGGAGGTCTTGGAAAGCTTAAACCCGCTTCCGGACCAGCTTTACGTCAGCATCCAGGCTTCTAACGAGGCGGTTTTCAAAAGGGTTGCGAGACCATTGGTTAAAGATGCTTGGCGAAGGTTGTTAAGGTCGTTGGAGTTGCTACCCAGCTTTAAGGGTGTTAAACGCTTGCTTCGGATAACAATGGTTAAGGGTGTTAACGATAGTGATGCAGATGGTTACGCTAGGCTGATAAGCGTCGCTAACCCTGATTATGTTGAAGTCAAGGCTTACGAGTGGGTTGGGGAAAGCCAGTCGAGGCTTCCTAAGGATGCAATGCCATGGATGAGCGACGTGGCTTCTTTTTCCGAGAAAATAGCCAAGTCGTCAGGATACTTGAAAAGGGGGGAGTTCGAGCCGAGTGGAGTAGTGCTGCTCTCCAAAACGTGATTTATCACTCTCCACAACTGAAATCGGAGGCTTCCGGTTCGTCGCCCCTGGGTTTACATGAGGCTATGTTTAGCGGCTGCATTCCCAGCAGAACTCTCTGTCCACATTGGTCCAGAAACTCTTGCCGCATTTCTTACATACGACCTTCCTCAAACCTTTTGACCAAGATCTCTCAGTTTTTCTGAAACCCTGGTGTCGCGGAAACTCTATTGCCTTCTTAGGGCAAAGCAGCATGCATGCTACACAGCCCTCGACACAGTTCTGCGGATTTGCCACCATCGCCTTATTGTCCACTAGTGTGAAAACATTGTGGGGGCAGAACTCTATGCATTTCGGCCTATCTAGCTCCCGACAACCGTCGCAACGATCTGGGTAAACAGTGGGGTACCAGGTTATGGTCATCGGTAATTGGTCGACGCTTTCGCTTAAAAATTTTATACCTATTTCTCCTTCCTGCTGTACGTCCACCGCTCTGAAACAGTGATCTTCAAAAGTTCGTCACGCAGCTCGTAAAGCATTGACTTCATCAACGCTTTATGCTCCACATAGGCATACGAGCTCCTCTCAATATTCTTAACAATCAACTCGACATTGTAGAAATCTCTGTCAGGAACATATTTAATCTCTACATCGTAATCCGCTATCCTTTCAGAAAGGCCAGAAACCGCCTTATAGCTTAAGTTCAATTTCACCCCATCCTCCCCTTTTCCATGCGAGTGGATTATAATGCCGTAGAGAGAGTAGGAATGGGATTGCGCCATATCTATGATGAGCGAGGAGAACTGCTCCAAATGCTCCTTCTTCAGCCGAATAGGGGTTGACGCTCTTTTAGAACCATCCTTCTCTGTTTTAATGTCAATTCCTCCTCTGACCAGCATTATTTTACTCGGGACTATTTTAAGAATGGCTTCTTTCGCGGGGAATGCTGAGCCGATGCCCGTAACCAGAATGGCGATTATGAAAACCAGGAGCAGTGGTGTTAGGCTGTAGAGCTCCGTAAATATTTCCGGGCTGCTAGCGCCTATCGAATACGCCCAAGCATAGCCTAGAACATACCCTAAGCAGCCTCCCATCACCCCTATTATCAAGCCTTCGGTCAAAAATAAGTGGGTTATGAAGCTTGGAGATGCTCCCAAGCTGGACATTATTACTGACTCCTTTCTCCGCTCATATATCGAGTTTAGCATCGCGTTTAGAATGATGAGAGAACCTATCAGTATCATCATGAGAACAGACTCCCAGCTGCCTAAAGCCATTAGGAGCGGTGCTCCAAGCTGAATGGTCTCAAGCTGTAAGCCTTTATTTATGGTTGCTGAATAAGAGGAGACAACGTCGATAGAGATGCCTGATCCTCCGGTTGTTATGGCGCGGCTGAGCCAGTTTTTATGGGATGAGACTAGGGTCTTTAAATAGTTCTCTATTGCAACCAAGTTGGCAACAGGATAAGTCGCGATCACGGCTACGACTCGTTTAAAAGCAGGAAGGTTTCTCACAGCCTCAATATCTACCAATCCGACCACTGGGCTTGATATAATAAGCATCCTATTCCCCTCCGTCAAAAGGTTATCTTTTGTTAATCTGGATGGAGTTTGTACAGCATCCCAGTTAAGTGCTCCTATGAAGATCGGTCTGCTCCAAAGATAACTCTCCAACTCTTCTCCGCTTGGCATTTGTAGAGTAGATTTGTCGAATACTCCTGTGACATTCAAGTTTAAACCCATCACATTTAACTGGCTTGGAAAATACTGTTTTTGGAAAGACTCCTTGTCAATTAGAATACCGTTTTTAAAATCTCCTGAAAAGTTTAATCCCAGATGATTTTTCATAAAGGTGAGGTTTGCAAATATTATTAAGCCTCCTAGCTCTTGGCTATCCGACTCCACCGGGATGGTGATGTTTAATCCTCCCGGCCCGGTTAGGTTTAACTGGCTCGAGGAAGATCCTGTTTGCAAAAACTCTAGTTCGCAGAAAGCTATGCAGATTGGCGTGTATTCCGCCATCCCAAGTTTCTCTGCGTAGAAAGCAGCCTCTTCAAGGCTCATTAAAAACAGACCGTTGTACTTTTCTTCAAAAGTGCCTGCAGGAGTTGATATCACTACTCTTGCCAGCCAGGATTTTGAGAAAAAGATTGCTCCCTCTTCATCCCGGGTTTCTTGAATCGAGATGGCGAGTGGCACGACGGTTTTCAGAGTTATGGCTGGGACAGTTGCCATCGCTATTGTAGTAACGGTAAGTATTACTAGTGCGCCTCTAAGCCTTCTACTTTTAAGCATTCTAACCGCGGTTGATGCGGCTAGGCTGTAAATCGTGGCTGTTCCAGAGTACTTGAACATCAGCCGTGCTGTCAAAAGTAAAAGGATAATGCTTACGAGGGCTGAGGCGACTGGAAGCAGTAGGAATGGTATTCCGTGTGTGAAGTTCGATATGGACCAGAGATTTATCAATGGTTTCGGTTTCGTTGAGAAGAGTATTAGTCTTAAACCCGGATGGAATTCGAAAGCCAACAGCGAGAAGAGCGTGAAGAGAATGATAGTCAGTTTCCCGCTTCCGTTAAATATTAGGTGTGAAACAACTGCTCCCGCTATCAGAATAATTGTCAGCACGATAGGGACAATTAGCATTCCTGATGATAAGACTAGCATGCCGATACTGCTGCCAGCTTCACAGACAAGATTAATAGCTGCTTCAAGCGGGAAAATATTTTTGTTCTCCAGTTCCTCAATATCGGTTGGCTGAATATCGTTTAAATATGACCTTGCCTGTTGAAGCTTTGCAGATATGTCTGGAGCATAAATCCTTGTTTCACTCAGAAACTCGCTGGCAGCTTTAATCAGGCTGTCGGTCGAGTTGAAAAGTGCTATGTAGATTTCTGGGCCGATTCTAAGGTTTTCCTCACGTAGGTTCAGGTCCATTTCAAACGGAAAGGTTAGCCGTGTCGGAGTGGATTCAAGTGTGTGAAGTTCAACCAAGTATCTGCCTGAAAGCTTTAAGCTATCCATGTTACTACGTGCTATTAGAAAGAGGCTTCCATTCCCAAAATAACTTATGTGAGTACCTGCATACTCGTCGAATACGATTCTAGCATTAAGCCTTTGAAAAGGCGACACATCAACAATATAAAGGTTCGCTAGGCCGGCCCTTAAAACTAGGTTGATGCTGATTATCCTACCCGTATTATTCACCCTGTACCATAATGTGGAATCGACATCGGGTTCCAGTCTATACGTGCTACTCAAGCCAAGCTGATCAATATAGTAAATATAGTTCTTGCCATCAAACTTTACGTTCCAATTCCGAACCGTCCCATAGTAATCCGTCAAAACCGCTAACCTGTTTAACTGGAGACAAGAATCAGTATACAGCCGGATGGCATTAATCAGATAACGCTGATACTGCTGTATGCGTGAATCCAAACTTATTTCCTGTTGTTGAGTTACGCTGCCTGATTGATTCGTGCTCCATGAAAAACGAAATAACCCTATCCACATTGTGAAATTAACAGGTTTTTGCGGGGCTTGGTCGAAAAACACCTCGGTGTTTAGAACAACCGTGTAATTCACGTAGCTTACTTGAGCTGAAAGAGGCCTTTCAGAAATAAATATAATGACAGCGAGTAAGAGACTTAGAAGAGTTGTTAGCAGTTGCCGTTTAACCATCTGGAAATTGCTATTAACGCGCGTCTCTTATAAGTTTTAAGAAGTCTTTGAAAATAGACTCAGCTTCAAAGCGTGCATCACAAGCATCCTTGGTCTCAATAAAGATTTTTAAAAAATTGGAAATTGTTTAAAAACAATAAGTTTTGAGGGAACAGGGCCTACTTGAAGCAGAGCCTTACGTGACGGTACTCCCTAGCGGGAAGGTCTGCGCGAAGATCCTTCGCAACCTCCTCCCAGTCAATCTTCTTCTCACCGTTCCTTTTCCTCCAAGCCATCTTTCTTTCACCTCCAATCATGCCAAGGAAGGGTGAATATTTAAAGCCGGCTCGCATATCAAGCTTACAACCCGTATACCAGCATAGTAATCACATTACGTGACTTCATTTCAGATTCTATGTGTCAGAAGTATGTTTTTCAAGCCGTTATTACTTATTGGCTGAATAAAGCTGGAAAGATGAATGGCTAGAGGCCAAGGAATAGCCAGGTTGAGTACTCTGAAGTTATGCTTATATTATACTTAAACATCATTAAACGTTAAGTGATGGTTAAGCTGCTCGAATCCGTTTCGAAGATGATTGACCACTCGCTTCTCCACCCTACTCTCACAGATGAGGATCTTAAGGCAGGATGCTTGGTGGCTAAAGAATATAATGTTGCAGCAGTATGCATTAAGCCCTACGCGGTTAGGCTTGCGAAAGAAATGCTTTCAGGGTCAACCGTGGCTGTTTGCACCGTTGTCGGTTTTCCGCATGGCGGTAGCACTACTGAAATAAAGGTGAAAGAAACTGAGAAGGCTTGCGAAGACGGTGCTACTGAAATAGATTTCGTCGTAAACATAGGGAAGGTTTTAAGCGGAGACTGGGATTATGTTTCGAGGGAGATTAAAGCGGTTAACGATACTGCTGTTGAAAGAGGCGCTATTGTAAAAGTGATTTTTGAAAATGATTATCTCACGGATGATTACAAGATACAGTTGTGCCATGTTTGCAATAAGCATCGCGTAGCATTCGTTAAAACATCAACGGGATATGGTTTTGTTAGGCAACCCGACGGGACATACATGTATAGGGGTGCTGTCGACAGCGATATTATCCTGATGCGTAGAGAATGCATCCCGGAGATACAGATAAAGGCTGCTGGCCGCATCCGTACGCTTGACGACCTGCTAAGGCTTAAAGCGCTGGGCGCGACGAGAATAGGGACTTCCTCTACGGTAAAGATATTGGAAGAGGCGAGGAAAAGAGGTTACTGTTGAAAAGCGTTGTGAAAACGCTGAGGGCTTTCGGGCTTCCTTTTCATCCCGGCATGCTAGGCATAATTTTTTTAAAACAGGAACTGTCGAAATCCTTCGTGAAAATCAACTACCATATTCACACCACGTTTAGCGACGGCTCCTCCCGGATGTCGGATTACTGCGAGGCCGCGGCTCGCAAAGGCTTTGAGGAAATAGCTTTCACCGATCATTTAACTGTCTTCCCAGACGGTTCTTCATCGTCCAGCTCTTTAGACCGGCTTAGGCTTGAAAACTATGTTAAGGAGGCAAGAATGGTTTCCGAAAAGTATGGAGACAGGTTGACGGTGAGGCTGGGGCTGGAAGTTGATTATATCCCTGGAAACGAGAAGTTTTTAGAGGATATGTTGGGCAGTTACGACTTCGACTTTCTAATGGGCAGCGTGCACTTCGTTGGAGGAATCTGCATTGATTCCCCCCGTCATAGGATGCTGATGGAAAAGGAAATAGGTAAGAATGGTTTCAACAAGTTTTACTCCGCCTATATGCGTCTAGTCGGTAAAGCCGTAGAAACAGGTCTTTTCAACGTCGTCGGTCACATCGACATAGTTAGGATATGGGGGTTCACTCCTAGCAATGGTTTTCTCGACGAGCAGAACGTGTTAAGACTTGTTAAACAGCATGGAATGTGTATTGAGGTTTCTTCAAGAGGGTTGAGGCAGCCCGTTAACTCAATATATCCTTCGCAGAGAATCATGAGGAAGGCCAGTGAACTAGAAATACCTTTGACAGTGGGTACTGATGCACATTCTGTTGAAGAAATAGACTATGCTTATGATTCTCTAATAAATTATGTAAAGGCATTTGGCTATGATAGTGTAGCTGCCATAAGCAAGCTTGACATCCCCCACGCTAGGGGTTCCCGGTTCGTCGCCCTTGTGAGCTCATCCTACCGGGTTTAGGGCTGTGTCAAGCCAGTCCCTGCCATACGCGTGTAGCGAATGGCCCGCTTCATTATGTTCATCGCTCTGTTATAGTCTGCGTTGCATGAGTAGTTGGCTTGGGCATTCGAAGAGGCTCCCTTTACGAATCCCCCTGCTTCCACATCTATGGCACAGCTTTGAAGTGTTCCTCTCATTCACTTTTATTACTTTGATTCCAAGCCGCCTCGCCTTGTACTCTATGAGCTTGCTGAGCTTGTAGTATGGAAATCCGTTTAGCTTCCTGTTGAATCTATTGTCCTTATCGCTCTCCCTGATCCCCTTCAAGTCTCCAAGCGCGATCATCGCATCGGTCTCCAATGCTTCGTTCACTTTCTCCCTGCTTATCTTATGCAAGATGTTGTTTATATCCTCGCTCCCTATCTCCGATCTTCTTTATTACCTCCATACGCTTTCTTCATTGCAAGACTCCTCCTCAAGTAGAAGAAGTGTCCCTTGACCCTCCTCAGCTCTCTGCCGTAGAACTTCGGGATCGGGTTGCTGGAGTTGACCGTTGTAGCGATCCACCTTATTCTCATGTCGATAGCTAAGATGTTCCTCGAAGTCCTCTCCCTGTCTCCTTTCTCAACGCGATGTGAATGAGCCACTCGTTATCCTTACGGATCACCTTGGCCTGCTTAGTCTACACAGGGCATCTTGAGCAGATAGGGGCTTTGCCCTGTGTAGACCCTGTAAGTATCGTTCCTCAAGAGCAGCGGGTATTCCCTCTTCTTTAGCCTCCTTGGAGGCTTTCGGCAGTTTGTTTGGTAGCGGAGTATAGCTGAACGTTTTTCTCGCCCCGCAGGTATCGTTGGAAATCCTTGTATTCACGCTCGAGAAGCTCTCTTTCTTTTTCGCTCAGCTTCAGGGCCTTCGCCTTTATCGTCTTCCTAGCTATAATATTATTCCGGAGAAGACATCCTGACATCACCTCCCAGAAGCTTGGAGCGATAGCCCTGGCTAGCGCTAGCTAGAATCCTCAGAATCCACTCATGGCCCATGCCCGATTAAAGGCGGGCTTCAGCCACTACAAAGCAGATTAAGACGCTTGCTCTAAAACTCCCTGTTTCACGCTCCTCCGTAGCTCCCAATTATGTTAACAAATGGGCAGCATATAGACATTCCGGTGGCACTCGGATGACACATGGATGGAATACGGATGGTACACAGTCGCCTTTATATGGGGAAAAAGGATCTTAAGAGCTTCCGCTTAGCGCGCACTCTACACAGTTTAGGAGGGAGGAAGAGGATGAATCCGGCTGAGGCTAAAGAATAGGGGTTAACCCTCCCATTCCTATCGTTCATGATTCCGCCTTCTTCAATCTTAAAAATGTCATCTCTAGATTATCATACGTCATTGGAAGCCCGGCTTTGTCTCTCATGACAAAAAACGTGTCTAAGCAGGCTTAACCCTTAGGATATCCCTAAGCCTCTTAACATTCTCCTCGTGTCTAGACTTCCTCCTGAGGTCTACTGCTAATCCAAGCCTTCTAGCTTGATCAACAGTTAAGCCGGCCTCTTTTAATTCCCCTAGGGAAAACCCTCGTGCCTGCCTCCAGTATAGGACAATTCCCTTTCTCCTCTTAGCCAAAGGAATTGTTTTGCCATTCATCTCTCATCCCCGATGGTTTCACACTCCTTTAAAGGTTTAACTGCTCAGTTTCAGTTGGCAGTGGTCCAGACCATGCTCCCCGCTATACAGTCACATAGTTGGGTCTCTCCATAGTTAAAGAATGAGGATTGACTAAGCTGCGCGCGCTATTAATGGATAAGCCGAGGCAAATAGCTACTCCAGATTAAAATACAGTTCTCTAGGCTGAAGCTCCTTATACTCGCCCGTCTGCTGGGCTATGTGTCTCCTTATGTCTATGCAGAGGTGGCATTTGGAAATATATCCTTCTTCTTTCTCCTTGTAGTCGAATTCTCTAGAGGCAAACTCGTAAAGATTCCCAATGCTTTCAACAAGCATGCGTAGCACGGGCTTATCCTGCAAGTCTATCCCTTGGGTTAAAGCGTTTAGGTCTCTAGCGTCTCCTAGAGATATTCCGCCACAGTACCCAGGCACATAGTTGAAATAGTTGTCCACATGGATGTGCCAGCTCCTAGTTAGCTCTGATATGCATTGTTCGCCGAAGAAAGCTTTAGCAGGGTATTTTACGAATAAGTGGTTAAGCCTGTAGCAGGCCCTCCCCATCGGAAGGAGCTCAGAGTGGTGCAGTGCCCACTTGTCTTTCTCCAAATACTGGTCGAGCGTAAGAGTATCCCTTATGCGGAGGCTCTTGAACCGGCGGTAGTACGTCTCTTGGTATATCGTCATGTTCGCTCCAAATATCTTCCCACCTATCTTAACTGCCCTTTCAACCCGTTCGAAGGGAACCTGTTCAAGTATGAAAGGATTGACGCTGACAAGTATCCCTTTTAACCCGGCCTGTTTCAGCGCCATAAGCTTCTCCTCAACCTGTTCATCGTTAATACACCAGAAGCAATTGGTTTCGACGAATGTTGAGGGAATCCTAAGCTCTTCCGCAGTTTCAACAGCGTTCCGAAGAAGCTTAAAATTCAGGAAAGGTTCTCCCCCTGTAAAATGAAGCCCGTGGTTCAGACTTATGTTTTCAGGACCGTAGGGGCTGGGCTTAATGCTTGAAGCCAACTGTCCTATGATTAGCTTGATGCTTCCTTCCGTGGGCCAGTCAGCCCTCCATTTCGGGGAGCAAGCATACATGCAGTGTTTACAAGTGCTGCTACACTTATAGGAGAGAATTATGCCTGCGGAAACAGGTTTAGGTAATTGAAGCCTATCCATCGGGTTTTTCACACTGATTAGTTTAAAGTGTTTGGATAAGCTTTTCCATTGTCGGGGGACCCATGGCGGTAGGATAGGCTTATTAAAGGTTTAGAGAAACGTAATTCTAGGCGGGTTGAGATGGTGAAACCGGGGCGTCTGATCTCCGATAAGGATAGGGAGCTTTTAAAACGTCTGGCGGAGGTGCGGACTGCAGACGTCATAGATGCGTTAGACAGATATAATGTTTACGATTCTACAATAATGTCGGAGGAGATAAGGCCTCTTTTCAGCGATATAAAGATGGTTGGCGTTGCGCTAACAATACGTTTGGTCAAGGCGAGGGAGCCGATACCGAACATGTCGCCCGAGGAGTATGATAACTACGCCTCCGAATGGTACAGGAGTAAAAACAATGCTGAGCTCTTCCTACGGTTAGCGGAGCCAGGGCATGTTCTAGTTGCCGACGCCGGCGGCTACATTAGGGTTGGCTTCTGGGGCTCGTACATTGCTTTAATCGCCAGGGACAGGGGTATAGTTGGGCTAGTGATAGATGGCGGCTGCAGGGATGTGGCTGAAATAAGGAGGGAAAGGTTCCCAGTTTTCTGCAGGGGAGTGGGGCGCACCGAAACCGTGGGGAGGCTTATTCTTAGGCCTGAGGACGTTAACATACCTGTAACCGTCGGCGACGTGCCTGTGGAACCAGGGGACTTTGTGATGGGTGACGATGACGGGGTGGTCGTCATACCGAGGGAGCTGGCTGACGCTGTTTCAGAGAGGGCGCTCCGACAGTTCCAAGAGGATCGTGCTAACCAGAAGCCTTATTTGGAGAGGTTTGGCATACGGCTTTAGGAGGGTTGAAAAATGGATTCTTGGGAGGCGGGATTAGGAAGAATTATTGTTCTGAGGGGTGACCGTGGCGAGGATCTTTTAGAAACCATTGAAACCGCCGCCCGGGCCAACCGTGTTGCAAACAGCGTCATAATCTCGGCAATAGGTACTCTTGAAAACTGTCGGATGCATAGGGTTACTTCAAGAGGGCTTCCGCCGGAGGAGGAGTACGTTGACATAGATGGTCCTTTAGAAATAAACTCGGTCAGCGGCATTATTGCGAACGGGAGGCTTCATGCGCATATTTCTGTTTCCAATGGTAAGGGTACTTACGGGGGGCACTTAGAGCCGGGAAGCCGAATACTTTATCTTGCAGAGATAGTGGTGGCAGAGATCACTGGGGTCTCGTTCAACCGGGTTAGAGACGTGACGACAGGTCTGAGTCTTCTAAGGGCTGTTTGAGTTAAAGGTTTACTTCTGTTTGTCTGTAAAATTCTTAAAGGACTTTGGCTGATCAGTCTCATGGGCGAGTATATTCAGGTCTTAACAACGACCGGGAAAAGGGAGGATGCTGTGAGGATTGCGAAAATACTCTTGGAAAGGAAGCTGGCAGGGTGTGTTCAAATAATCGGTCCAGTTTCAAGCTCATACTGGTGGAAGGGGAAAGTTGAAGAAGCAGAGGAATGGCTGTGTATAATCAAGAGTAAGATGGATTTGTACAATGAACTTGAGGAAACTATTAAAGAGAATCACCCGTATGAGATTCCGGAGATCATCGCAATTCCAATAGTTTCTGGAAATAGGAGCTACTTAGAGTGGATGAACACGGAGCTTAGAAGGCAATAGTTTGTTCGCTTTTAGCGCGCGTGCTCGTTCAGAATAGTCATCTAGCCAACCTAAGCTATTGCCATTTATCCAGCAACGCATAGATTAATGGCTTAATTCTTCATCGAGCTTTTCAATCATCTTCAGTATTTCAGTGTCAAGAGGCTTATGCTTTTTCCTTCGATATCTCCCAGCTACGTAAGGACCTGTTGAAGCAAAGGCCTTCTCGGCAAAATCGTCCCCCTCGCCCTCTGAGAAACGCCTCCACGAGTCCGGAAAATGAACGTAGGATTTCGGGTCTGTCCAGCTTATTTCGAATTCATCCAGTTTTTCAGGCGGGAAACATACGGCTACACGGTCTAGAGTTCTATGTAAGGATAAGGGGGAAGTGAAAACCCTCTGAATATCTATTCTGCTTTCAACGATAAGCCCATTCAGAGTCTCAAGCCTGTTGGTGATGAAGCTAGTTGCTGAGTACGCTATGTCGATCGGCTCTATTGTTCTTCTAATTTCGGTGCTGAAGCAGAAGGGATTGATTTGGACGTGAGCACCCCTGCCACTCCATTTGACAAATACAGATTTAGCAACTCCAAACTTGTCTAGCAGGCTTACTATTTCCTGAGCCTTCCTGATTACTTTCTTCCAGTCTCCATCTCTAGAGTCTATATCCCACACGGGAGAAGAGTAGAGGATGTTACTTCTGTCTAAAAGATCCTCTCTGACCCTAAGCCTAGAGTAAGTGTGAACCGTAGCGTAAAATGCTCTCGGCCTATACTTCTTATAACGATTGATCAATTCGATAACTTCCGATTCCGAACTTATAGTTAGCGGTTTATTTTTATCATACCTGATCATTAAACGTGTACCATTCTCTCCGATTTCCTCGCAGTGAATGGCAACCCACTTGTTCTTACAATAATCAGCTATTTCCCTCTTGACCTCCGGCTTTCCATAATGCTCTAATGGAAGCCAAGGATTCATAATTCCCTCTCCATCTCCTTTTTAGCGTCGATTATTTTCTTCATTACTTCAAACGGTAGCTTATAGTCCTCAACTCTCCTCTCAACCCTGCCCAGAACCACCAGGCCTAAGCCGGGCTTAACGTCAATCTCATGAAGATACCTGCTGTGATCAGTCTGCCTCATCTTCTCGATTACGATGAACCTTTTCAACTCTCCACCTCTTAAAAGCCTCCTAAACCTTATTATTCCGTCAGCTATGTGTTCAACACCGAAGCCAAAGCTTTCAGCAGTGGTTATAGCATACTGGCTTACGGCAAGTATCGTGAAGTTCCATTTAGAGAGAACCTTCTTAACATAATAGCTGTACCTTCTAGCCATTGCAGGCTTGTCCAGCCAGAATGCTGAGAGACTGTCAATGACGATCCTAGCCCGACCGTATCCAAGCTCCTTCTTAGCCTCTATTATCTTGGATACGAGCGCCTCCATGTCTAGGCTCTGCAGGCTCCACTTGTCCGTCCTGCCCATTAAAGCGTCGATTATTATCAGTCTACCCTCTTCAATCCTCTTCTGGAAATCCATTTTAAACTGTGAGGCCTGTCTAACTATAGACTCCCTGCTCTCCTCAGTCGTGACGTAAATACACTTATCTCCCTCTTCAACACCCTTGTTGATGAAATGTATCGAGAGTATTGTTTTTCCACATCCCGGTTCCCCGGTGACGGCGACGAAGAAGCCCTCCGGTATCCCGCCTTGAAGCAGAGAGTCCAGCCCCCCAACCCCGGTGCTGAGCCTCTTCACCTCCAGCGTCATTATGTATTGTCTTGCGGAGGAGGCATATGAACTTATCACCCTGCTGTCGACTACTTGCTTTTAAATTATGGTTAACCGGTTTCAGATCGAGCTATCTCGTACCAGATGGTCTGGAAATCAGGCCCGATCGAAAAAACTTTATACTGCCCCTCGTGAGAAACCTGGACCTGCTTAACCCTGTTACCTATACTGTCTAAAACCCATACTTCCATCTTCCTGTCTGTTCTAATCCTTAGCGTTGCCCTAACCCCCTCCACCAGTGTTGGAGCTGAACCCCAGTTTACGCCACAAGTTACGGGCTCCATGAGTGGTTTCAAGTCAGCCAAATCGTTCAGTCTCCACGTTAACAATGCTACGTTTCCCTCATACGTGCGGAGCCTCATCCCAGTATTCGTAACGTAGCCGGCAGCTATGAGCAGAAGCCTGTTCCAAGACTCAAAGCTTTCTCCCTCCAGCACTGTGACAGTTATAATGCTCCAGCCTTCTAGAAGCGTTTCCCCCGAGTCTATGACTAGCGCCCCGAAGTCGAGGCTTCTACCACCGGAGAACCCTATGGCCGCAATGCTTCTCGAAGTGTTAACCGTTATGATTCCCCTCCCAGCATAAGAAGTGTCCCAAGCGACTTCCCCCGTGTCGGAGCGGTGAACAGGCCCAGAAACATTCAAATCGACCCCGGGTAATTTTTCACCGTCGAGCTTGATGGCTGTTCTATGTGTTAGAGAGGCCAACGGGTTTAAGCCCATGTGGCCAGCATCCGGCAGCGCCCAAGCGTAGACTCTACCGCTCGCTATCAGGTTTACCTCATCCTGCCTGTCCAATCTCATGCAAACAAGCCGGTCGGCCGGCTTAACGTCTCCTCTCAAGAATATCATGTGCGCAGCTATCAGGGTCGCCATTTTAACAGGGTGCTGGTCAATGTCGAAAAACCCCCTTATCCTCCTGGAGTCCCAGTTGCCCCGGCTCCCATAGTCGAACAGAAATATTCCATCCCAGTCTTGCAGTGCAGCGTACGCGGCTAGCGTTACGACTGTTTCAGAATCATACATGTTCGGAGCAGGATGATTGTATTCGGTAACGAAGTGAGGCTTGTTCCCAACCCTTTTAACAGCTAAGCCTACTATGGTGCTTCTCTCCGGATTGTTAACCATCGGCTCGTTAACCACGTACCAATTGCTAGGGTCCCAAGGGGTCCTTGGGAAAGAGGGGTGGTTCCAGTAGGCATGCGTGTCTACGACGTCGAGCTTAGACATTATGTTCGGCGTGCTGCACCCGACTATGGTGCCTATCACGAGGGCTCTCACGCCTAGCTCATCTCTAATGAATCTCCTCATCTCCGTGAAAAACCCTTCCTCCATGCTGTACAGGAATTCGACCCAGTCTCTTCTGGCTACGCTCGTCCTCAAGCCGTATTCGGCGAGCGCCAGTATCCTAACGGTTGCTTTTTCAACGCTCTCATCCCCCATCGCGCCGTATCCGCTGAAAAGCCTCATGGAGAAGCAGGAGAACATGTAGGCTGCTATGTTCCTCCCAAGCCCCGAGACATCTAGCCTAGCATTGTCCTCTGATTCCGACGCAACCAGGGCAACCTCGTACTCCCTCCACTCTGTAGTCAGCGGTACTCCAACCCTTTGCGAAACCAGTCTCCAGGGCTCGTGCGCCTGAACAAGGCCTATGCTTACACTGGCCGTTTTATCAGCCCTAGCCTTAAACCTTACAAGATAGTTTTCACCCTCCCTTATTCTTAAACCCGGCTGGTTGAACTGCACATGCCAGCTTTCAGACCCGAGCCTCGTAACCCTGATTTCCAGGTTCCTTCCCCCACCCTCTTCAACCACTCTCGCCGATGCTTGCGCACCGTTGTGAACCTCAACCACCCAGCCCTCCAAACCTTGTTCGAAGCAACCGTTCCTAAGAACTTCAGCCTGAGCCCAGGGGCTTGTCTCGCCGCCCCATGCTTTTCTAAACTCCTCGTCAGACACATACTTAGAACCCAAATAGGCGTTCCATTTCTCCCGAAGCCTGTTTCTAAAGACTTGTGGAAGCCTGTCAACCACGCCGCCGAGCCAAGAATGAATAAGCCCCTGCTCGTTCACTATTTCAACGAAGGCGACCGCAGGGTCCTCAGCGTAAGTCATTCCAGTATAGGGGTTCAAATGGGTTAAGAGCTGCCTAGCATACTCTTTCTCAAGCTCTTTAACCTCATCTGTGAAAAACCCGAGTACCTGCTGGTCCTTCCAGTCCACCGTCTCAACTTCTCTAGGTAGACCATCCGCGTAAGTAAACCTTCTTGATACGAGCAGGTTTAGGTCAACGTATATACCGTTCTCCTTAAGCTTTGAAATAAAGTAGTCGAGCCTGTCGAGCGCATCCTTGTTAAGGCGGCGCGTACCCCCCGTGGTCTTGTCGAAAATGTTGAAAGCCTCCCAGCTCGCATCCATGTGGTGGAAACGCGCCACGTTGACCCCGAATTTAGCTAGCCTGCTAGCTATCTTCTCAGCCTCATCCTTCTCTGGGAAGCATGCTCCTCCGCAAATGTTGACCCCTAGAAACTTTACTCTTTCCCCGTTAACATAAAGATGACCGTCCTCTCCAACATACACGTGTCCAAGACTGCCCGCCGGCTTGTGGAGCCTACTGCTCATGCTTATCGCAGTCTGCTCACTGTCGTCCCAGGGGAGATAGAAGGGGAACACTCGTTTCTCAAGCGTTACGGGTTTAAACAGGTTTTGGAGTAAGGCTAGGGACATTATCGAGCCTACTGCCATCAGGATTAAAACTGCTTTCTTCATCCTTTTAGACGGACTTATAAAGGATAATAAATCTTCTTAAGGCTGGAGCATGCCAAATGTCTAGGTCAAAGGGTTTCAAAAATAGGTGTGGGGAAAGATTTAGCCGACTTTTAAGATTCTGTTTTCACCAGGGCCATATCCATGAGGCTCTTGAAACCAGGGTGATGGTGGTTCCTACCGCTACGACAATGCCTATGCCTGCTGCAAACCCTGCTAGGACTATGCCTCTAATGGAGAACCATTTTTCAGGTCCAAGTATACGCGTCATCAAGTACTTGCTTACCAAGGACATTATGAACACCATCATGGTGTACGGTTGAATGCTGTACATTCCACCAACTAGTCCAACAGGGTTAAATGGTATCCCCAGCTTGTTCAAAGGCAGTGAGACGAGGCTGATCCCCACGGCTATGCCAACGCCGAGAAGTATCTGATCCGCTTTTATAAGTATCTGGCGAGTTGCGAACAATGAGTCGCTTATAGCATAGTTTGGCCATATTCCGTACACGTATGGGAATAAGTAGGAGGGTATTGGGGCTATTCTCCAGAAGAAATCAGTAAATATCAGGCCGAATGTTGTTACTAGTATGAAGGATATTATGACTGCCTTAAAATAGTCCATGGGTCTTGTCCCCGTCGCATAAGCCACCTTAGTGGAGTTTGCGAAGTATGGTGTGGAGAAGCCCGCTATGGCGGGTGTGAAAATCCATCCAGCATAGCCGTTGTAGGGGCTGAAGTATATGGCTGCCTTCCACATGTTGTATATGAAGTCCGGTGAAAATGTTAATCCGAGTTCACCGTAAATCCTGGCGCCGACGGATGCTAAAACGAAGCTGAACCCTACTGAGACCAGTATTGGGAGCCAGAAGGGAACATCTGGAAGGAGAATCTCGTAGAGAAACGCGCTAAGAATCGTGGAACTGAAGAACGTGACAAGCAGTATCTTGGGCGAAGGATATCCAGGCCCACCCTTCACCCTGCTTAGTTTCGGAAGTGTTTTAAACGCTGCCACGATTTTCCTGCTGGTCGATGCTAAAAGGAAGACGGCTAGGCCGAAGGATAAACCCATGAAAAAGGAAAGCCAGAGTCTTAAGCCTGCTCTCTGAAGTATCAGGAATATTCCCATTCCTGGGGAATATTCTTCAACCCACTGGGGGGAGAAGCTCTTGAAAGTTGTGAGGGTAAGAGTGTTTCCAAAGATCCATGTGATTACTGATCCAACTAGCATAGCGAAGGTTAATGAGGGAGGTAGGATCATACCGTAGAGGAAGCTCAACGGGTCTGTAGCTATGCCTATGACTGCCCCAGGTAGGAAGAACTGCGTGTAGGGCGTTAAGTCAACCCAAGGATACGGTATTAAACGTGCCTGGGGGCCGATAAGCATGGGTGTCAGGTAAAGGATTAAACCGTATATGGCTCCCATTGTCAAAGACAAGATGAAGTAAAGCAGGTCCTGAGGCCTCCTGTCATGCAGAGTGTTCACCATGGCTGTGTCGATCTGTGCAAATGGGAACGGCAGAGGCTCCTCCACCACGTAAAGATAGGAGAAAAGTATGCCTATGGATAGTTCTGCTGCCAGGCCTAGGATTGAGAAAGCAAGGTTTACGCCTAGGGCGAAAAACCAGTCTGGATGCAGCAGGGTTCTCAACTGGTGGACGGGTGACGTGGCTGGTGGGGACATCCATGTGGGAACGTATTCCCTAAGCGGAATGTTGAAGAGCGTGAACTCTAGGCTTAAAGGGTTCGTAACATAATAGGACCTGAATACGAGCCAGTAGTACATCGGCATGGCTCCACCTATTCCCCCTACAATAGAATAAATGATGAAAAGCTCCTGTCTCGAAAGCCTCCTGCCGTAAATCTGTGTTAAGGCCGTGAAAAGTATTGCTGTCACGTAAGTGGCGGCAGTACTTACACCAGACCCTACTGCAAACCATAGATATATTGAGGATGGCAGGAAGATTAATGCGGCCATTATCATTGCTAAGATGCTTCTCCAAGTCAATCCCGGTGAAAATTCCTGCGAGGATTGCGTCAGGGGCCCTTCACCTCGTTTTTACCTGGGGGTTCTTATATAAAAATTTTTAAATCCCAGCTAAAAAACTTATAAGCCGACATGCTCCCCATTCTCCTAAAAGGCATGACTGTCAGAATTAGAATCATGTTAATATCGCTTCTCCTCCTATCTGTTTTCCTCACGCCAGTCGCACAGGTTCTCGCAACCCCTGGGCAGCTTTATGCGTCATTTTCAAAACCTGATCTTAAACCTGGTTTAAGCACTTCTGTTTCAGCCCAAGCGGAAAAACTTTTCCCGTTAGACACGGCTTGGATGAACCGGTTTATAACAGAAGTGTCTTCCTACGGTTCTAGGATGACCGGTTACCCGGGCTACTACAAGACGCTCGAGCATCTTTACAACTATCTGAACGAGGTGGGAATAGCAAGCCAGAAACACAAGTATAAGGTGCTGGTGCCCTACGACGAGGAGACTTATGTCGAGGCCCTAGAGCCGTTTAAAGCCAGGTTTAAAGCTTACGCGCTCTATCCTAACGGTATCAACCCTTGTCCAACTTCCTCCAACGGGATTGTTGGAAGCCTGATTTATGCTGGGGGAGGCGACTTGCAGGAGTTAGATGGGAAGAACGTCGAGGGAAGCATAGTGGCCATGGAGTTTAATTCTCGGGATAACTGGCTTAAGGCGGTTAACCTCGGAGCCGAGGCAATAATATTCATAGAGCCGGAGCAAACGACCTATCAGGAGTGCTACGCCAAGTTCTTAGACACTCCCATGGGTCTTACAAGGGTTTACGTTAAGAAGCAGGATTGGAATGTTTTGAAAGCCGCCACCCGTGTAAAAATCGTTTCAAGAATAGCGTGGAGGGAGGTTGAGGCTGAGAACATAGTTGGATTTATAAATGGGACAGCCATACCTAACGAGGTCGTCGTACTTTCCGCGCATTTCGACTCATGGTCTGTTGTCCCAGGCTTGTCGTCAAGTAAGACTGAGCTGTTACCCTTGGCTCTTCTGCTTCAGTATGCCCTTCACCTCAAGGCCAACCCGCCTAGATATTCAGTATGGATAGTGCTTTACTCGGGACACTGGCAGGCACTTAGCGGCTCGAGAGAGTTTGTCGAGGACTACTTTTTCAGGGAGGATGTGAGCAGTGGCAAGATAACGATCCTCGGAAACATAAACTTCGACCTTATGGCGAGTGACTCCGACGGTCTGCAGCTTCTCCACGCCAGCCAGTACTCAACCTACGGCGCTACCCCTATACATGGCGGTGGCTTCCCGCTTAGGCTCTCCTGGTTTAGCACAACGATAGGGAGCATGATTGACACGCCTGAAGTCAGGCTTTTCGCAAGGAGGATACCGAACATTAACGTTTCAGCCCCCTCCAGCGCATTCATCTCCTCGCTCGTAAGCATTTTCTTCCAGTATAATACTTTTTCAGGCACCGAGCCCATCCCGTTTATGCTGGACTCCGAGCCTGCTTCGATCGCAGGCATACCGGCGTTCTCCATAACGACCAGGCGTTCAAACAGGATCTACGTGGGCTCCCCCATAGATGATTCGAGCTATGCTAATGTAGACGTTATAGACCCATACCTCCAACTTGCCCTCTACATTGTTGACGGCCTTCTCCGAATGGAGTGGAATATCGATAGGGCTTCGATCAAGCCGACAAGGTTTCTCCTTTCAAATACGAGAGGATACCCGGGCTACGCTGCTCTTCAAGGCAGGGTTGTTGTCTACAACTATAGTAAAGGATGGTACGACGGGGTTCCTGATGCTCTTGTTGAAGTAAGGCTGGTTACTTCAACCTATAAGCTTAACAGGATAGTGATGAAAAGCGGCGAGGATGGGTCTTTCACAGTCCACGGCGTTCCTATTGCCGGTGCCGCCGGGGGAGGAGGCACCGTAGTAATATTCTCAAGATGGATCGCCAGGGGGTGGGTGCTTAACGATGAGGGCATCATCACGATGGCTACTGACCTGGGGCAGTTCGGAATGATGAACTTCCCGCTTGAAATAACCGTCTTACACGCTTATGAGAATGTTACCGTGGTGATTGCTAAAGCCGTGTCTGTGGAAGTGCTTGATTTCGAGATCCCAACCATCATAATGACGCCGAGCATAATAGATCCTAGGGCTGGCGCGTTCGAAATGTGGAGGAGCCCGCCTCAACCTGTTGCCGTGTTCTCATTCGAGATGCTTACTAAGAGTCCGCCGATAAGCTACGGCTACTATTCTAACGGCTGGGAGCCTGTTTCAATAGTATGGGTTCAGCCGGGGATAAGGTTCGTCGTCGTAAGCCCAACTGGGATACTTTTAACTAATTCTTCTCTTGAAAACACGGAGGGAAGCGGGTTCTACGTGGAATATGGGAAGAGGGAGAGAGTGTGTTTCTCAACTTTCAGGACTGCTAAAGACCTCTACTATGTTTCATACGGCCGTTATCTTGAGCTGGTTAACAGAAACATGGGTAGCCCGAGCGCCGATGAAACCCTGAATAAGGCTCGGAGATACATAGAGGAGGTTGAGAAACTTTTAAACGAGAGGAAGTATAGCGGCATGTATGCTTACGCTCTTCTAGCCAGAGCCTACGCAATTAGGGCTTACTCCGTGGAAGTCATGCCCCTGATAAACGATTCTGCGAAGTCTCTTCTCTACATGTTTATCATAGTCATATTCGGATCTTTCTTCTTGGAGAAACTCATCATCCAGGCTCGCGGCTCAAGGCGTATTGTTGCTCTCGCCGTTCTTGCAGCAATATTCCTAGCATTGTTCAGCATTCTGCATCCAGCATTCGGATTGATGAGCAACATATCTCTAGGCATGATGGGCTCTCTAATCCTGATCGTTATCATAATAGTGTTCATAATAATACTTTCTATAAGCGAGGAGGTTAGGAAAGGCATTGAGAAGAGGGTTCTAGGTGTCCACAGGGCTGAAGTAAGCAGGCTTGACACGGCGATGATATCTTTCTCGCTGGGGAGCGAACACATGCGTCGCAGGCCTTTCCGCGCCATACTTGTTTTCCTAACACTGATCACAATGGTTGTAGCCATGACATCCTTCACCTCTCTCATGCCCGGGAGGATAACGGTTCCGGTCACAAGGTATGGTTACGAGTGTAATTCCTACAGGGATGAGATCCTGGTAAAACAGGGGAGAGGCGTCCCCCCGAACATTCTTTCAGACAAGGTTCTAGATATTGCGAAAATATTCGCCGGAGACAAATACTATGTTTTCCCGAGAGTATGGATTTACGGTCCGGTGGATAGGGCCGCGTGGACCACCTCCTTCCGAGTGTGGAGCGCAACAAACACTTCCAGAGTGCCTGCAATAATGGGAATGACGGTGGAGGAGTTCAACCGGATTGTGAGGGGCACATGCATCGTGAGGGGTGGGCTGCTTTCCGACGATGCTGACCAGGCAGTAATATCGAGGTCGCTGGCAACTAACTTGAGCGTAACGATAGGGGACACTATTTACGTTTCAGGCATCAGGTTCACGGTGACCGGAATAATTGATTCAAACGAGGTTGATTTCCTACAGGAGGCTGACGGATACAATATTTTCCCGGCGAACCCGAGTTTCTTCCCATCTATAAGCAGGGACATGGCTGTCTCTGCTCAAGCCGGCTCGTCTCCCCCAAACCTCGGCGTTTCAACAACAATAATAATACCCTACAGGAGGGCGCTGATGATAGGGGGATACATTGCTTCAATAGCCATAGTGCCTAAGGGAAACATGTCTTTCAACGAGATATTCAGCCTAGCTAAGGAGCTGGCCTACTCCCTAGACCTTTCAATATATGTTTCCCACCAGGGAAAGCCTTATCTGCTTTCAACCTTCACCACTGTGCTTCTGGGAGGGTGGGAAATAATATGGATGATCATCATCCTGGGGGCGTTGAACATATTTACCACGGTGCTGGGAAGCCTCAGGGAGCGCGTTAGAGAAGTGCACGTGTTCAGCATCGTCGGCTTATCTCCAATGGGTGTAACCGTGTTCTTCATGACCGAGGTCATTGTCTACGCTATAATAAGCGCCTTAGTAGGCTATATCGCAGGATATTTCATGACGAGGATCTTCATGCTTACCGGAATACTGCCTTCTGAACACGTTTTCAACTTCGCTTCAGCATTCGCGATCCTGGGGACCCTGGTGACGATGGCTTCAGCCTTAGCGGCGGCTGCATACCCGTCTTACATGGCTTCGAAAGTGGCTACGCCCTCGCTCGAGAGGAGGTGGAAGTTTAAGACTAAGCCTAAGGGAGACGAGTGGGATATTCCTCTGCTCGTAAGCGTTTCAACAGTCGATGAGGGGAGGGGGCTCTTAGCGTATTTACACGAGTATTTCGCGGGCGCAGGGGCTGTTAAAGAGGGTGTTCACATGGTTAAGGAGCTGCAACCTCCAAACTACGAGAGTCTATCGTTGAGCCTAACAGTCAGCCTCTCGCCGTTTGAAGTAGGTGTTTCCCAGAGGGTTGATATTGCCGCAAGGCTGAACGAGGAGGTGAAAAGATACGATGTTATACTCCACTTGGAGAGGCTTACGGGCCCGCAGAGCACATGGGTGACTTCAAACTACAGGTTTGTAAACGAGTTGAGGAAACAACTGATAATGTGGGGATCATTCTCAGCCACTGAGAAAGCAAGCTACATATCTATGGCAAAAGCTTAGTGTAAGTATACTCCTCTATTTTCTTAAGCAGGTTGACAACTGTGAGGAACGCTCTCCGGATAACGCCTCCAGACTGAACACCATACAGCATGTGCATCCTTACGATCCACGATATGGATTGAGGCGCCTCCATATGTTTTTTAACCATGCTGCCAATTATCGGTCCTCTGTCTGAAGTCATCAGATATGTTTCAAAAAGTTCAACCGGTATAAGGGATGGGAAGATTTCTATCAAGTCTCCTCCCCCCTGTTTAACCAATTCCTCAACCTCCCTGCTCCTAACGACCTGCATTAGGCCTTCTTCCTCGAGCATGGTTACCCCGGATAGTGATGAGAGTCCACTCCACCTGCTGGCCTTCAGGCTTCTTCTTAAAACCCCTTTCAACTCCAGTTCCACGGATTCTGAAAGCATTCTTTTCAAAAGCTGACTTTTATCCCGGTTTTTAAGCCTGTCTTCAGGGATTTCAAGTACGCCGACCATTTCGAACTTCCTGTCTAAGCTGAACTGCATCCTCCTTACTAGGATAATAAGCCTTATTTGCGGGTTTTCAAGCGGCTTGGCAACTAGGTTTCCCCTTCCAGTCTCCTCGAAGGAGATTTCGAACTGTTCAAGCGCCTTCTTCACGCTCTGAACCCAGGACATTACCTCTACCAGTTTATTTGATGCACTCATAAATCTAACTTAAAGAGAAAATGTTTCGCGTAAACAGGTGGGTTTATGAACCCATTTTAATTGGTTTAACGCGTGTGGAAACTCTAAAGGACACATTTACATCCGTAAAGTTTAAATTTTGCAAATGTATAGCATAAACGAAGGTGAAAACGTTATGGCTACGGAAGTAGAGCTTAAAACAGGTTTAACAGCAAGATCACTCGCCGTCTCCATCCCCCTCGCAATATTCTTCGCCTACATGTCGGTTGTCGTAGGCCTATATACCGACAAGACATCCACATTCGGTACTTTCATCCTACCTATGGTGTATTTCGTCGTAGTTTTCGAACTCCTTGGAAGAGCCAACCCTAAGCTGAGGCTGACACCTCAGGAATTAGTCTTTCTGTTCTCAGTCATCTCTTTCCTAGGGATGCACTCATACCTGACGATGCATGCTGCAGCCCACAACAATCCTTTAAGCATGCCCGTGTACGGTGCTCTCAGCGACTACGAGGCTTTCTCGATAGACGCTTTAAGGGATTACTGGAGCAGGGCTGTTCCCTCTGTTGTAATTGCTCCTGAGCCGATACGCTTCGAGATAGCTACGATAATGATGAACGGTAAAGCACCAGGCCAAGCTGTTCCATGGGGCTACATAACTAACGCCCTAATATACTGGGGCCTCGTCTACATGTTCTACGCCTTCATAAGCGTGTTCGTAACATTCGTCTTCGGCAGAGTCTGGGTTGAGGAGGAGAGGCTAATCTTCCCCCTTGCGGTCCCGTCACTCTACCTCTTCAGGGAAGCGGGGGATGTCGATCCCGCTACTAATAAGTCTAGGCTTTTCAACTTCAAGGTTCCGACGACAAAGGTTTTCTGGGGCATGTTCATAATAGGCATGATAAGCGGAATACAGCCTTTAATAGTCGAGCTCTGGCCGGAGTTCCCAGCGGCAGCATGGTGGGGCGAGCAGAATGTGAACCTTCCTTTCCTCGCTGCGCTCTGGCCAGGTATATATGCGTCAGCAATATTCTTCATACCTCAGATAGCCGTAGGGCTGGTCATGCCTAACGATGCTCTGATAACCCTGATACTAGGCTGGATCATCTTCGGCGTGCTCTACCAGGGCATAGGCGTGAGCATGGGCATAGTAGCGTACCAGGCTGGCATGGAGTACGTGTGGCCCTGGGAAGCATACCCTGGCCAGTGGATGCCTTTCCCATACAGGATGGTTGCTTCAACCGGCGTGGCCCTTGGAATAGCGATATGGTGCCTCTACACCCAGAGGAAGAGGTTTGCAAGCGTATTCTCATCCCTCTGGAAGGGAGGGGAGGAGAGAGGCCTATCAATGAGAACAATCCCACTACTCCTACTAATAGGCGCATTCGGATGGTACGCCTTAATGCTGATCGAAGGAGCAGACCCATTGATCGCATTACTCGTACCACTCTGGGCCTTGGTCTTCCACGTAACTTACGCGAGAGTATACGCTGAGGTCTTCTGGCACGTCGGAACAGGCTGGGGTGCTGGTCCTGCAGCCTGGGACCCGACCTACGTAGTAGGGTCAGCCCTAAGAGGATGGCCCGCACCCATGAGCGTAACCTGGGACACGCCAATGACTGATCCAGCCTGGTTCACAATAGCTAGGCACATGGCGAACGCTGGCCATTGGAACGTGTCCTTCGGCCCACTGTCAGCAGGGTTCCAGGTGACGCTGTACAAGCTTGCCTACGAGCTTAGAATGAGGATGAGGGACTTCCTGATCGCTTTAATCATCGGCATGGTTGTGCTGCTATTCGTGTTCGTTCCGCTGAACACCTACTTCATATTCAACACGCAGGGCGGTGTCAACCAGCTGGGAGACCGCGTGTTCACTTGGTGGCCTTGGATTGCAGCAGGATACTATCACAGGGGTAGGTGGGCTGGGCCCGCGGAGCTAACAATAGAATATGCCCTTGGAATATGCTACGGCCTCGGAATACTTCTTGCACTAGTACTCTACATCTTGAAGCTTAAAGTACCTTTCTTCTGGTTCATAAGCGTTCCAGCCCTATACGTATCCATGACCATACCGACATACATGTGGCTGACCTCGCTGATCGCGTTAATAATAAAATTCGTCGTGATCAGGACCATAGGGATTAAGAAGTATGAGGAGTATGCTATGCCAATAGTTGCAGGATGGATCCTCGGCTTCGGCGCCATGTGGCTGCCTGCTGCACTGCTAAACCTTGGAGTAGTATTCCCGAAGATGCAAACCCTGTTCCAACCATAAACCTTTTTTTTGATAATCATTTCCTCGTCTTGTTTAGTTTCAAGCTTGACGAAAGTTTTTAAAAAAGTGGCATAAGACCATTTGATGATGTTAAGTTTCAAGATAATGTGCTCGCTTCTCGTAATCACGCTGGTAATCCTAGCTTTCTTATCCTACAACTTATTCGCTTTAATGCGGTCAACTAGGGAGCTTTACAGTCAGCTCGCTGAATACGGTGAAAGCTTCAGAAACCTGGCAAGCCTTATATCAAGCCTATCGTATGATGCTTACGGTGGAACCTTGAGTGTTAAAGGCGCGGCTACAGGCTTCTTCCACGTTGAGAAGATTAACGGCACCTGGTGGATTATAGATCCTGAGGGGAACGGCTTCATATCTAAGGGTGTGAACCATGTTAGCTTCGACGCGGATTATTCTCCGTCTCTAGGATACAGCCCGTACAACAAGGCTGTTCTGAAAAAGTATGGTGGCGTCGAGGCTTGGGCTAAAGCCACCGTGGAAAGGCTGCGCAGCTACGGTTTCAACACGATCGGCGCATGGTCCAGCAGGGAGCTCTACGGGCTTAAAATCCCTTACACTGTAATACTCGACATTGCCGCGTCAGCCGGCTCAGAATGGTTGAGCGGCAGCGTCATAGACTATTTTTCAGAGAGTTTTGAGAAAGTTGCCGAAGAGGTTGCTGAGAAGATGTGCGCCCCTAGGAGGGACGACCCGTATCTCCTGGGTTATTTCACGGACAACGAGCTGAGGTGGGGGCCGGACTGGAGGTCTTCCAAGCATCTTTTCGACGACTATCTTGCTCTTGAGAAGGATGCTCCGGGTAAAAGGATGCTCGTCCAGTATTTAATGGAGAAGTATGGGAGCATAAGCGAGCTTAACGCTAAATGGGGGACGGGCTTCCGCTCCTTCGAGGATATTCTGAGCATCTACGTGCCTCCTGCCGGGGCCTCCTTGGATTCTGACAGGCTGGGCTTCCTGCAGCTTGTCTCGAAAAGGTATTTCAAGGTTTGCCACGACGCTATAAGAAGGCATGATCCCAACCATCTTATCCTGGGGTGTAGGTTTGCCTTCAGGCCGCCTGACGAGGTTTTGAAAGGGTGTGTTGGACACGTTGATGTTGTTTCAGTCAACAACTATGGGTGGGAGCCCCCGCTGGAGGACTTGAGGGCTATTAACCGTCTCACAGGTCTTCCAGTAATGATTACCGAGTTCTCTTTTAAAGCGAGGGACTCAGGCTTGCCTAACACTAGGGGTGCTGGAACACCTTTGGCAACTCAGGCGGATAGGGCTGAGCGTTTCGAAAACTATGTCGGCAAAATCTTATCCGAGCCCTACGTGGTTGGCTACCACTGGTTCCAGTATTCGGATCAGCCTGCGCAGGGAAGGTTCGACGGGGAGAACAGTAACTTCGGTCTCGTCAACATCGAGGATGAGCCCTGGGTGATTCTAGTCACCAGGGTTACGACGGTTAATCTTAAAGCTGAGCTTATTCACGCGGAGTCGACGGTTGAAAAAGGCTCACAGTAGCATTGTGCCGCGTATTCTAATGTTCAAAGAATCGGATTCTTTTTCGAAAAATTACTGAAAAAGCCTGAAGAACTCCTCTATCCCTTCCCTTATAAATTCTTCCTCCAATGTTCCGAGCGGTGTTTCCGTTTCAATTATTCTCCTCGGTATCCTCAAATCCCTATGGCTGAAGCCCTCCCTCGCTTTAAACGAGTTTTTACTCTTAAGAGTTTCAACCCCCATTCTTCCTAAGTCTTCAAGAGTAATACCAGGGCTGAACCCCACGGTCTTCAGGCATTCGAGCACGATGTCAGGCTTATAGACTCCTCTCGCGAAGAAGCATACGACTAGGCTGGATAAGACTTGACGCCAAGACTCCTCTTTAAACAGTGCCTCGGCAATCTGCCTCGGCGTCATCCTTATTCCTGTCTTAGCATTATCCTCATCCATGCTGTAGCCCGCACTATCCAGATGACTGTGCCTGGCACCGGTTAAAAAGGTGAGGTGCGCAGCGGGCCCAGTATGGTAGCCCGGCATCTCGTTGCCCCCGAAGGAGAGTGCGAAATCCATTCCCCCGTATTTCAACGCCGCCTTCTCAACACCCTTCGCCAGGGTTGAGTAGAACTCGTTCGGCTGGGCCACGATCCTCCTCGCGGCCTCCCGGTAGGCTTCCCCGTCGCCCCATTTAAGCTCCAACCCCATCGTCTCCCTGCTTGTGACAAGGCCTTTCCCATAGGCTTCAGTAGCCCATGCTAAAGCGACGCCCGTGCTTATCGCGTCAAGCCCCTGCGTCTCAACCTCGTCGATAAGCTTTAACAGCCCACCGGTCTCTGTTAATCCCAGCATAGAACCTAATGAGTATATTGGCTCGTAATCGTAGGGAACCATGGTTGTCTTGTAGAAATAAGGCTCATCCTCGTAGGGCTCCCTGAGCGTCGCCAAATGTATACAGGCCACTGGGCAATGAGAGCAGGAGACCCTTCTGCCCAAGTATTTCTCAGCGAGATTCTCGCCTGAGATGTTTTCAGCATTCTTCAGGCTTGTCTGCCTGAGGTTTAACGAGGGCAATGCTTTAAGCTCGTTCAAGGGAATAACGTTGGAGGATGTTCCAATATCGTGGTACTTCTTCATCACCTGTGATTTAACGGTTAGCTGAAAAATCTTGTCGTAGAGGATCCTGTATGCCTGCGGGTTTTCAACCTTCACCGAGTGTTTTCCCGATATCATTATCGCCTTAAGCTTCTTGCTGCCAAAGACTGCTCCGAGGCCAAGCCTGCCGAAGTGGCGGTAGGTTTCAACGGTCACGCTCGCGTATGAAACCATTTTCTCGCCCGCCCTGCCTATTCTCATGATCGTCCTCAACCCTGCTTCAGACTCCAGTTCCCTAACTATCCTCCCCACAGTGTAGCTGCTTCCAATTCCCCATATCCCGGAGGCGTCTCTGAAATACACTTCATCCCCGTAGATAGCGAGGTAAACAGGTGTTTCACTAGCGCCCTTAACCACTATCGCCCCATATCCTGCCATTCTGATCGCGGTGGCGCTTCTTCCACCAGCATGGCTCTCGCCAAGGTTGCCGGTTAAAGGAGACTTGAACATGGCGACTGTTTTAGAAGCCATTGGGAAGAGGCCTGTCAGGGGGCCGACTGCGAGTATGACCGGGTTCTCCGGGCCAAGCGGGTCTGCTTTCTCCGGGCACTCCTCCAGCAGAAGCCTTACGGCGACGCCTGTCCCACCTATGTGTTTCTCAAACAGGTCTGGCCTACTCCTAACGTGGAACCTTCTCTTTGAAAGATCTATGTAAAGAATTTTATCCGGCATCATTCTACTCCGCCTCCGTCAACCCTATTACCCCGTAGGGACAGTAATCGGCGCAGTAGCCGCAGTGGACGCATATGTTAGGCTTGTTCGCCTCATCGTCCCAGAAGACTGCTTTAAGCGGACATGCATCTGCACACCTTCCACACCCTATGCATTTCGAAGGGTTAAGCGTGACCCCGCCGCCCTTCCTCAAGGATAGCGCGTCCGTCACGCAAACCTTCATGCACGGCGGGTCTGGGCAGGCTCTGCACACGATGACTGTGAAGCCTCTTTCCACTCCTCCCATCGACTTTACTCTTATCGCTGACTTGGCGAACCCTCCCTCGCCGAACCTTCTTGAGCATGCGAACATGCAGAGCTGGCATCCGACGCATTTATCAATATCCAGGACTGTAAGCTTTCTAGCCACCGTTCCTCCCTTTAATAATTGCTTTTCAGCCTTAAATAATTTTAACTTTAACATTCTGAGGCAGACAAGCCTGTTGACCAGAGCGATGGTAAATTGTTTGAAAACATAAATATTGAGGGATGGTTGGCTTAAACGGTGAATGAGGAATGGAGGATAAGCCTGTTTACCTTGACCCTTCAGCCCCTGTTGAACTCAGGGTTAGGGATCTTTTGAAAAGGATGACGCTGGAGGAGAAGCTTGCTCAACTCCAATCAGTCTGGCCAAGGATTTTCGGAATGACGGCTATTCCGCGGGAAAAGCTGGAGGGTCTTCTTAAAACGGGCATAGGGGAGTTGACCCGTTTATCCGGAGCCCTGGGTGTTAACCCGGGGGATGGTGCCAGGATGGCTAACGAGATTCAGAGGTTTCTCGTCGAGAAGACTCGGCTCCACATACCTGCTATTGTTCACGAGGAGTGTTTAACAGGCTTCTTAGCGATGGGAGCTACAGTGTTTCCTCAGGCCGTAGGCTTAGCAAGCACATGGGATCCTGAGCTTGTTGAGAAAGTTGCTTCAGTAATAAGGAGGCAGGTTAGGGCGTCGGGGGCCCATCAGGGTCTCGCGCCTGTTCTGGATGTTTTAAGAGACCCGAGGTGGGGTAGGACTGAGGAGACTTACGGAGAGGATCCCTACTTGGTTGCAAGCATGGGGGTTGCTTACGTTAAGGGTCTTCAAGGAGAGGATTTGAGAAACGGCGTGATAGCGACCGTTAAGCATTTCGCGGCGCACGGTTTTCCGGAAGGCGGGAGGAACTGCGCCCCGGTTCACGCAACCCCCAGGGAGCTAAGAGAGGTTTTCCTGTTTCCCTTCGAGGCCGCTGTTAAGGTTGCAGGCGTCTTCTCAGTGATGAATGCTTACCATGAGATAGACGGTGTTCCCTGCGCCTCCTCGAGAACACTCCTCACAGGCATCCTTAGGGGCGAATGGGGGTTCCAAGGGTTTGTAGTCTCAGACTATTTCGCCATCAGGATGCTTGAAAACTTTCACAATACGGCTATAGACGCTAAGGATGCTGCCGTCCAGGCGATTCAAGCCGGGATAGACGTTGAGCTTCCCCATGTAGACTGCTACGGGGAGCCTCTGCTTCAGGCTGTTAGAGAGGGCAGGGTTTCCGAGGGTGTTGTCGACCTGGCTGTCTCAAGGGTTTTAAGAGCAAAGTTTCTACTGGGCCTTTTCGAAAACCCCTATGTCAACCCTGAGGAGGCTAAAAGCCAGTTTGACAGGGATGAGGATAGGGCTCTTGCCCTAAGGGCTGCCAGCGAGTCGATAGTTCTCCTGAAGAACAACGGGATTCTCCCAATCCGGGGGACAGTTAAGTCGATAGCGGTAATAGGGCCGAATGCCGATAGCAAGAGGAATCTGCACGGGGACTATAGTTTCACGGCTCACATGGATATGGCTAACCCGCCGCCCGGCTTCGAGGAGGTTTTCAAGGAGGGTGCCGTGAGGACGGTCAGCATTCTCGAGGGCATCAGGAACAGGGCTGCTGGAAACATATTGATTAATTACGCTAAGGGGTGCGACATCACTGGGGAGTCTAGAGAAGGATTCGGTGAAGCTGTTAAAGCAGCCCTAGAATCAGACGTCGTGATAGCTGTGATGGGTGAAAAATCCGGAATGTTTGAAAGAGGCGTGTCCGGCGAGGGGTGTGACAGGTTTTCTCTTGGGCTGCCCGGGGTTCAGGAGGACTTGATGGGGGAACTCTGCAACACGGGTAAGCCGGTTATACTCGTGCTTGTCAACGGCAGGCCTATTTCCCTCGGCTGGATGGTTGAAAAGTGTTCAGCAATACTTGAAGCATGGTATCCTGGTGAAGAAGGGGGGAACGCTGTCGCAGACGTGCTCTTCGGATACTATAATCCCGGGGGGAGGCTTCCAGTGTCTTTTCCGAAGAACGCAGGCCAGATTCCGCTGAACTATAGCAGGAAGCCTTCGTCGTTCAGGAATTACGTTGGAATGGATGCTAAGCCGGAATTCGCCTTCGGCCATGGTTTAAGCTACACGGTCTTCGAATACAGTTCACTCGAGATTGAGCCGCAAGAGACAAGTTCAACGGGAAGTGTTAAGATACGTTTCAGGCTGAGAAATGCCGGAGACCGGAAGGGTGACGAGGTTGTTCAGCTCTACGTGAGGGACCGGGTTTCAAGCGTCACGAGGCCTGTGATGGAACTTAAGGGTTTCAAAAGGTTGAGTCTCGAGCCTGGGGAGACTAAGACTGTCGAGTTCACGCTTTACATTGAGCAGCTTGCCTTCTACGATGAGCGCATGAGGCTGATTGTTGAGCCTGGCGTCTTCGAAATCTTCATCGGCAGTTCCTCCGAGGATATTAAGCTTAGAGGCAGTTTCAAGGTTACTGGTGAAGCTAGAACCATAAGCTTTAGAACAGTATTCTTCAGCAGCGTCCAAGTGAATTGACACCCCCCATGCTCGAGGTTTCCGGTTCGTCCCCTCGGGGCTCATCCCGCCGGGTTATGGGCTGTGTCAAACCAGCCCCCGGCATACGCGTATGGCGAATGGCCCGCCTCATGATGTTCGTTGCTCGTTGAGTCGGCGTTATAAAAGCAGGCTGAGACGCTTCCTCCGAAACTCCTCGTTTCGCGCTTACCCGCAGCTCCCAATTATGTTAAACAGACGGGCAGTATAAGACATTCCGACGATACTCGGATGGCACACTGATGGAATACGGATGCCACTCGGCCGCCTTTTTATATGTAGAAAGAGCGTTGCAACGAAGTAGAACATTTCTACCCCCCAAACGTTAAAAATA
>CALIBN010000030.1 GCA_938045545.1 uncultured archaeon
TTATGCGCGCACATGATAACACTGTAGGACATTGCTTTACGTTCCAATCTGAACCATAATAAGATTTATGGTGGGTTTAAGAAAGCTTTCTCCATGCTCTTAGTCTTTTATATCTTCAAGAAGAGTAAGTGAGCTCCATATTCTTGTCCTAGATATTGTTGAAAGATTTGGGTCTTGACTTACTTCGTCTAGTACATTTATGGCTGCCGCCGCCCTTATTCCAGGGGTAGTGGTTTTCTTAGACAGGCTGTTAATAACCTCTTTAATACTGTTTCTTATGTTTCGGGGGGTTGTAACATCGTTCACTACGAAGCTCAGCATTTCCACTGCTTTCATGATTTTCTCCTCATTTTCAACGTCCTTTTTCCGGGGTGTCTTAGACATTTTTCCTCCTCCCGTCGAATGCAGGGTAATAAGCCCATGGTTTCAATATATGTTTTTCTACTCTCTTTAAATACTTGGTTTATAGAAGGAAATTGGATGGTATGGCTTACAAGAAGTTCGACGTGAAGAGGATGGCGGAGGCGCTTCAAAAAGGAGCCGTGATGATGGCGGTTCACTGCGAAGCCTGCGGAGCCCCTTTGTTTAGGTATAAGACTGGAAGGATAGAGTGTGTTAACTGCGGCCGGCTCTACCGTTATGCCTCAGGCTCCGGAAGCGTCGAGGAACTGTCCAAGCTGGAATACGACAGGGAGGAAGCCCTCTCTCTTTTAAGAGAGGTTGAGAAACACCTGTTTAAGGTTGAAGACGAGCTTAAAATGAAGAACATCGTTGAAACTTTGAAAAGGATAAGGGAAGAGCTTGTGGGAACAGGTTAAAATGGCGGCTTCAAACCTCTTTAAAGCGGATTCGGAGGGGTTTATTGTACATCCTTTGATAAGAAGTGGAAAAGTACGTGCAAGAAGCTATCAGGTTAACATCTCGTTAACCGCTCTCAAGGACAGTACTCTAGTAGTTCTTCCTACGGGTCTTGGGAAAACTGTTATTGCCCTTCTCGTTGCTGCTGAGAAGCTTCGGACAAGCGAGGGCGTATGTGTTGTTCTAGCTCCTACTAAGCCTCTTGTGGAGCAGCATTACAATTTTTTCAAGGATTGCTTGAGAATCGACCCGGATCTTCTTGCCCTTTGGACTGGGGAGACGCCTGTGGCGAAAAGGGTCTTCACCGACTACAGGCTAGTCTTCGCAACCCCGCAGCTATTCAGAAACGAGGTTCTGAAAGGAAACGTTCAGCTGTCGCGTGTAATACTGATAGTTTTCGACGAGGCCCATAGGGCCAAGGGCAATTACGCTTACATAACTATTGCCCAGCGCTATGCTTCAGAATGTCCTTCTCCACTGATGCTGGGGTTAACCGCCTCACCGGGTTCCGGCAGGGAGGATATTGAGGCTTTGATGAGAAACCTCAGCATGAAAAGCCTAGAATTCAGGACGCGGAGTGATAGTGATGTTACTCCCTATGTTAAGAGGATTGAGTATCATCTTGTACCTGTACCCTTAAACCCGTTGGTGAAAGAAGCCAGATCGCTTATCCAAGGATTTATTAATGATCAGATTGATCGGGCGCTTAAAGCATTCCCGTGGGGGAAAAAACCGAGCAACTTCACTGAAATAACGGAGATGATTAACGCGATTAAAGACCGTCCATTTCTAGATAAGCCGGAGCTCGTGGATGCTTTGAAAAACTTGGCTAGGGCCAGGTATCTTATAATAGCCATAGAAAGGCTGGATCTACTTGGTCCCAAATATTTCCTCCAATTCATAAACAGGATAGTGGAGAGAACTAGGAAACCCGGTTCACCCAAATACTTGTCTCAAATAATCACAGATAAGAGGATGCTTGATGCGGTTGAGCTTCTGAGGCTCCAGAAGGATAACGCGAAGCTCCTAAAGCTCATCGAGATTTCTAAGAAAGAGCTTGAATCCGGGGTAAATAGGATAATAGTGTTTGTAAGCTACCGTGCAGCCTCGAAAGACATAGAGAAAGAGCTCTCATTGGTTGAAGGTTTGAAAGTCACTAGGCTGGTGGGCCAGGCTTCTAAGATCGGCGACAGGGGGCAGTCTCAGAAGGAGCAGGACGAGGTTCTCTCCAGATTCAAAAAGGGAGAGTTCAATGTTTTAGTGGCGACGCAAGTCGGCGAGGAAGGGCTCGACATCTCCTCTTCAGACACGATCATCTTCTACGATAATACTCCAAGCGGGATAAGGTTTGTTCAAAGAGTAGGTAGGACAGGCCGCAACGCGCCCGGCAAAGTATATATTCTATACTTCCAGGATACTCGTGACGAACAGTATCTCTGGATTGCTCGCCGAAGGGAGAGAAAAATGCTGGAGGAGATGAGAATGATTCAGAGGCGAAATGAATCGAAGAAGGAGCCTAATTATGCTTTAACCAGGTTTATCACATCGGATGAGGCTGGTGAAGATAAGGTGAGCATAATAGTTGACAACAGGGAGTTGGCGTGCCCCGTCGTCAATGAGCTCGCCCGGCTGGGGGTTAAGATTACTTTCAGCCAGCTAGACGTTGGGGACTATGTTCTTTCCGAGAGGGTGTGTGTCGAGAGGAAGACGGTTAACGATTTCACGTCGTCAATAATGGACTCAAGGCTTTTCCAGCAGGCTAAGCTGCTGGCAGACTCTTATGAAATACCTGTCCTGCTGATAGAAGGAAAAGACGTGTACAGCCCGTCGAGCAATATTCGGACTAGTGCGATAAGAGGAGCTATTGCAGCACTAATAACAGGTTACAGGACTGTTCTACTCTGGTCCAGAGACGCTAGAGAATCTGCAGAACTTATTTACGCCATAGCCCTAAGGGAGCAAAAGGAGCTTAAGAAGCATCTTCAGGTTAGGGGTGAGAAGAAGCCTGAAACCATTGCGGACCAGCAGGTTTTCCTTCTCTCAGGCTTACCGTTGGTGGAAAGGACTACAGCTATAAAACTCTTGAAATACTTCAAGACCCCCTTAAGGGTTTTCAACGCAAGCGAGCAGGACCTCCAGCAGGTTGATGGAATAGGCGACGTAAAGGCTCGCAGGATAAGGGAAGTCTTAACTAAGGAATTTGATGAAGAAGGTTTAACCTGACAAATCAAGATTGAGCCTACTCTCGACGATTCTAGTCACTTCTTCCAATACTTCTTCCAAAGGCTTCTCTGCGTTAACCATGACTAGCTCCCCGTTTTCAACAAGCTTCATGTAAACGCTTCTTATCTTTTCGAGGAGAGAAGCGTCTTCAAAAGGTCCTGAAACCTTCTTCCTCCTGAGGGCGTTCTCAGGGTCTATGTCGAGGTAGATTGCTAAATCAGGTGGGGGAACCCTGTTGTTAATGATTCTAACCCATTCCGGATCGTTTAACAGTCCCCCCTGGTAAGCGATAGAGGAATGAACGTATCTGTCTGAAATAACATAGTAGCCTTTTTCAAGCCTCTTCCTTATGATCCTTTCATAATGCTCAACTCTGTCTGCAGCAAAGAGTAGTGCTAAGTAGTATTGTGGAGCGTTCCGTATCTTGGAGGCGTGAAGCCTTATCAATGCTCCAACCCGCATGAATGTTGGCTCCACCGTGTAGAAACAAGGATAGCCCTTCTCCCTGAGCTTCAGGTAGAGGTTTGTGGAAACAGTCGTCTTTCCAGAGCCGTCTATTCCTTCAAAGCTTATATGAACTCCTTTCTCCCTGTCCGCCATACTCCTAAAGCTTATTAGAGGCCCTATTAAAGCATGTCTTGAAGTTTTGGAGTATGTAGCGGAGGTAAGGGATCCGATATATAGATACATTCACATAACGGGCGTGGAAAGAAGCGTGATCGATACTCCTGTTTTCCAGAGGCTTAGAAGGATTAAGCAGTTGGCCGGAGCCCACCTGACTTACCCTGGTGCCACGCACACGCGGTTCCTCCACTCGCTGGGCGTAATGCTGACAGCCAGCAAGATATTTTCTCACTTGGCTAACTATTATCCTGAGAAAGTGGATAAGGATGGGCTTCAACTCATAAGGCTGGCTGGCTTGCTACACGATATTGGCCACGGGCCTTTTTCACATACTTTCGAGGAAGTTCTCAGCGAGAAGAGGAGTATGACGCATGAGGAAGTGGCGTCCATGCTTATAAGCGGGACTGAGATTGCGGACCTGGTCTCTAAAGCTGGGTTTACGGCGAAAGAGGTTTCTAGGCTCTCCGTAGGGAAAGACGGTTCGAGAAGCAAGTGGGTTAACCAGATAATCTCCAGTTACTTCGACGCCGATATTCTCGACTACCTTCCTAGGGATTCTTTCTTCACAGGCGTTGAATATGGCTTAGTGGATTCTGAGAGAATCATAGACTCCATGCTTCTATGGGAAGATTCTCTCGCCATCGACGAGGCGGCATTATATGCTTTAGAATCCTTATTCATTGCAAGGTACATGATGTTCAAGGCAGTCTACTTCCATAGGACTGTCAGGGCTGCGGTGATAATGCTTTCGAGGGCGATGCTCCTGGTTGACGATGCAGTGGGGCTAACAGGATTTAAAGATCCGGAGGAATATGTCTCCTTAGATGACCATTCGGTAATCCAGAGAATACTCTCAATGGATAATGCTACCGAGGAAGCTAGGCTGGCTAAAAGGCTTATAACCGGATATTTAAACAGGTCTTTGTTGAAATCAGTGTTCGAAATAATGATGCACCATGAGGACCCTCTATACCACTCTTTAATCTCCAGACCATCACTGCGAGGAAGCCTTGAAAATGAAATCGCTGAGGAGGCTGGTATAGCTCCAAGCCTGGTTTTCCTAGACCTTCCTTCAGTCCCCTCGCTACCATACCATCCTGACTATAGTGGTGAGAAACACGGTGGCTTTGACGTAAAGATAATAGGAAGGGAGGATTCTGAAAGAATGGCTAAATCGGTTTTCGATGTCTCCCCTATGGTTCAATCTCTGAAGGGCTTCATGGGTCTTGCAAGAGTATACACTTTTCCAGAACACAGGGAAAGAGTTTTCAAAGCCTCTAAAAGGGTCTTCGGAGAGAGGCCATACTCTTTTAAAATATCTCTTTAAGCCTTGCCAGTAAACCTTAGTATCCTGCCTCTCTTGGCGTCAAGAATTATTGTTTCCCCGTTTTTGAACGACGAAAGTATTCTCCGCGTATCCGCTATAACCACCGGTATTCCGGCAAGTATTGCCCCGGAAGATATTATGCTGTCTTCCTGTCCAAGTATTATTCCTGAGGGGGCGACGCCTCTTTTAGCAAGGCTGTATATCACGTAGGAGCCTACCGTGCTCCCCTTGCTGGATGGAACTGCGAGAATCCTTCTGCACAGGTTTACTCCTTCTAGAGGATGGTTCTTCTCGACTATAACTCCTGTCGACGGATCTACCCCTCCGAAGAAGGATATTGGCTGCTGGCTTATCAGTAGAGATCCCTTAGCAAAACCTGTGTTAACAACCTTGACTTTTAAAATCATGCTACCTACCACCATATTCTTCAACAAACTCTTTTAAAGACTTTAGGGTCGTTTTAAGCCTAAAGCTTCCACGCAGGTAGTATGCTGCTTTAACTGAGTTTGTAATAACGTGTGCCCCGTCCTTCTTTAGGCTGCAATACATAACACAGGAGTCTTTAAACACTCTAACTCCTTTTTCAGAAAGTTCAGTCAACAAGCCTTTTTGAAAAGACTCTAAATAGGCACTTCGAGAGGTGAAAATCCATGCTTCCACTGAAAGCCTGTCTACGCTTCTAAGCGTTTCGTGAAAAATCTTAATCTCCTCTGGAGACATGTGGGGGCAGCCTGTTACGAAGATCAGCCTTTTACTGTGAAACGGCGGAGCTTCCTCGGAAAGAATTTTCCTCTCCTCCTCAAGCTCGGTTCTATCGAGAATTATTTTTCTCACGGGTTTCTTCACCCTTGAGAATCCTGGCGTCAGATTCTCTATCCAAACCATGGGTGCTGCTCCACTGGTGCCGAAGCCTGCGAGAAGCTGCTTGTAGCACAGAATGTTTCCAACGGGTTTTTTCAATCGGAGATACGGTATTTCGGCTCCGGCTTTCACTCCCATAACGTATCCTAGAAGCCCGTAGTCAACCTCATCCTTAAGCTCACCGTTATATTGGAAGAGAATCTTGGGTTTCTTTCCATTTCGAAGATGTATGCCGGTTCGCGCAGTATAACCGAGTATGGCTGAAGCCAGAGCCGTCAAGCTTCCCTCCTTGTTTGTTGAGGCACCTATGATTGAATTTGCATAGAGTACTGCGGAGCTCTCCGCCCAAGCTATTTTCTGATTTTTTCTCAACGGGTTGTCGAACAGATAGGGCATGCATGTGAGCGACTCGGTCGCTCCGATGTTTTTCAGACTTCGAATTATTCTCCTCTGTTTCTCAACGACCTCCGGGTCGCATTCAACAGTTGAGTCGTAATCAACGCATCCGGGGTTTATCGTCGTCCTGACCTTAAACTTTAACCCTGACCTGCCTAAGTCTTCGAGGAATTCAAGCCCAGCGTCACCAATATTTAGATAGGAAATTCCGGAGAGGTGCGCACTAGATATCTTAATGTATCTTTTCCTTCCAGGCTGCATCGCCTCAAGTATTTTTTTGAACATCCTTTTGGTTACGCGCGTGTTCAACCTACATCCTGCTCCTTAAGAAACGTTTCCTATCGATCCCGACTGGAAGGGTTAAGTCCAAGCCCCATTTCGAGGTCACCAGCCTCTCTTGGTCGCTAGAAGGGTCTAATGAGGATCCACGCATCGCCTCAAAGAAGTAAAACTTACGTTTATCCTGAAACCTTGTGGCTAGTGCGAAATCCACATCTTCGTAGCTTCCCGGGTCTATGTCGTCATCCACCACGATTATTCCTTTCACAGAGCCATGTGCTTCCATCACGAGCCTTATAACCTTGAAAGGCTCGTCATCACGTTTCTTCGAAATGCTTACGAAGCAGTGAAGCCATCCTCCTGAGCCGCTTGAAAGCCAGACGTCCTTAACATCAACATCGTTTTCAGCAAGCTTCTCTCTTATCTTAACTTCCGCTGGATAACCCATGAGCAGTTTATGTTCAAGCCCCCCCGGGAGAATCGCATGGTAGATAGGATTTTCATTCCAATAGACTTTATCAACCTCGATAATCGGTTGTTCCCTTGGCTTATCGGGTAGTCCAAGTATATCAGTCATCCATTCCCTGGCAGTTAGGTCTACCCTTACCCTGCCTTTGAAAACATACTCGGACTCAATAGGTACCGGCAAGTCACCATCGTCGAAATACGTGACCTCAAGCGGATTACTGTTTAATGCTCCTGCATAGTCTATTTCCGAAACCTCTTTCGGCAACTGGGTTGAAGCAGACAGGATTATGTGCACAGGCGTGCCGATAAGAACAGCCACTTTCAAATCCCTGCCACTATTCTTCTGCTTCATGAATATCTGGTGCAAATGCCTCCCCTCAACCATCCGTACAGCAAACATGTTTGAACCGAGGTGGAGAAGCCTGTGCACCGACATGTTGACGACGCCATCCTCGGGGTCCCTCGCCACGATTATGGAGCTAGTAACGTACTTTCCAGCATCATCCCTATAGTATTTTAATAAGGGTAGTCTGGAAATTCTGCTGGGGTCGGACGCTCCATCCCAACAATAGCTCCTCTCAACCGGCTTGACAGTGTGCCTCTTAGCCCAGGAAACATGGTTAAACAATTCTCCTGCCCCGGTTTTCATCAGCCTCTCCACTCTGCCCCGGGTAGAGTATAGGTTTGCTATCAACGGGTCTTTGCCTTCGAAGGGCTCTCTAAACAGAATGGTTCGCGGGTCGCTTTCCCTTATCATAATTGGAACCTGGGATTCAGAGTGTTTTCTCGAATCCAGGAGGATCTCGTTGCTAAGCTCCTTCACATAGTCCCCTATCCTTATCATGCTGGTTCTATGATAACCATGCTGATTAAAATGTTCCCTGAAGGGTTGGAAAAGAGTTTAATACGTTGAAAAACAATCTTTTAAGGTAAAAGGTTGAATATGCGGTTTGAAGAAGTAGCCGTAAGCCTGAGCGGTAAGACGGTTCTTCTCTACGGTGAGTACTCTAGGGTTTTCCCATTCATTCTTAGCCTAATTAGGTTGAATAAGGATTCTACCCTGCTTTTCTTAGACGGTTTTAACATGAGAAGAATGGTTAAAGAGGCTTATTCTCTCAGTCCCCAAGTTCTCTCCAGGATTATTTTCTCCAGGTTTGAAAGCCTTGTGGAGCTCGATAAGGCGCTTGAACAATCCGAGACGATGCTTCTTAACAAGGGCTCCTTTAAGCTTCTCGTAGCGGGCTCCCTGCCGGACGCTTATCTTCGCGAAATATCGTTGCACGACTCTTCCTCGCACTCAAACATTCTTCATCTTCTCAACAAGATTCTTGCTTTCTTCTCATTCCTCTCCAAAAAATACGGTTGCATCGGGTTTCTTATTGGTCTTGGCGAAGGCCTGAACGGCTCAGCCAATATTCCGGCGAAAAGAATCTTTCTCTACTGGGTGGATTACGTGTTGGAGCTGCGTAGATGCAGCTTTGGCGGAACACTTGGAGAGCTAACTGGAAAAACCGGAGTTAAAACCAGACTTTGCGTGTCTCCGGAAGTATTTAAAGAGGCCGGGGAAGTATTGGAGTGCAACGAGAATGCTTGTCCAAGAAATGTTTGAACTGGGTATCAAAGGGCTGATTTTCTATTCTCCAGCCTATGCTACTAATGCTTCCGCCCTCCTGTTCAGGGGCAGGAGACAAATAGACTTTGGAAGAGTTTTCATAGATGGTAAACCGATCTTTGGAAGTGGTAAAACTTTCAGGGGCTTCTTCCTAGGTCTAGTAACAGGGACTCTCACAGGGATCATCGTAGGCAATCCGGCTGCAGCGTCGTTTCTAACTAGTCTCGGAGCATTGCTAGGAGACCTGACGGGGGCTTTCATTAAAAGAAGGCTTTCGATAAAACCGGGTGATCCCGCGCCTGTTCTCGACCAGTTTGACTTCATGCTTGGCGCAACACTCTTGTCACAGCCTTGGAATTATTTGGATCCGCGTGCAATCATAATAATCATGGCTTTAACACCGGCAGTCCACCTGGTTTCAAACTTCTCAGCCTTCCTTCTTAAAATAAAAAAGGTGCCGTGGTGAAGCCTAATGCCCCGTCTACCTTAAGGCTGTTGACTTAAGGTAATCCAGCCCAACTATCATCAGCAGAGATATTGTTAAAAGGATTATTCCAAATATTATGATTGTGTTCTTCTGGGAAACGGACCTTGACCCCCTAACCAGCAGAATCGTTCCCATGCCTGCGAAAAGATAGGAGATAAGCATGTAAATCATCTCTAAGCCCGTTTGTGAAAGGTAGTCGCCCAATGCCCTGGGAATGTAGAAGTAGACGCCGTACCCGTAGGATGATAGATCTATCATCCACGGGACTGCCTGAAAGTAAGTAATCACGTAGGTTGCTCCCGACAGGAACGCTCCTATGGCGATGGTTAAACCTATCAGGATGAGCATGTTTACAAATTCTCCTCCACGGATTACACCCGCCTTCTCGCTCCACTTCCTTATTTTCTCCATCAAGTATTCCGGCAACAGCAGTGGGTTCATATACTTGGGTTTCTGGCTTGAAATAGCGATTTAAGCATTTCCTTTCCACTTTAAAAAGGTTTTTAAACGGCTGAGGAGCTGGGGCTCCTGATGAAAGCCAGTTCTGGAAAATGCATAGCCTGCGAGAGGAGCATTGAAACAGGGTCTGAACCGTCTTTCTGCAGGTTTCACCTGGAAACGTATAGAAGTATTGTGAGGAACTATGAAAACTGGAGGAACGCATACGGTGATTTAACGCCAGAGGAGTTTCTCAAAAGGCTGGAGAACAATGATTATGCGGGTAAATGGGTTAAGGAGGTTGCGCGCGTCATGCTTTCAAACCGCGGGTTGCTCCAGTTTTTCCTGAACGATCTGTCTTACTCGGGCAGGAAGGGTTGACGCATAGAAGCCAAGGCCTCCCTCTAGTAATAACTCTCACCACAGGCCATCCGCAGATCTTGCAAGTCCTCTCGGTAACGTAAACCCTGCTAGGATTCTGAGGCAAGGGTATGGTGAGGCTGCATTTTTTCTCAAAAACATTCGTGCATATCCCAAACCTTTTGCCAGTCTTCCTTGAAACAATCATCCTGAGTTCTCCTTCTCTACATAAGGGACATTTCCCAAGAGTGTTCTTCCCCCTGAGTATTGATATTATTGAGCTTGAAAGATGTTTACCAATATGCTCTTCGTTGGCCTCCACTTCCCTGAGTATTTCAGCCAACTCGGTTTTCGCCAAGCTTATAACCTTCTCCTCATCGATAAGCCCCTTCTCTATCTTCTCCATATTGGCCTCAACTTCTCTAGTCATTTCAACAGAGAGAATCTTTGGTGAAAACCTGTTTAAGGCAGAAACTAGGCTAAACCCTAAATCGGTTACGACTATAGACCTGCCAGCTATATAGCCCCTCTTGTAGAGCGTCTCAACTATCTCCGCTCGAGTCGCCTTGGTTCCTATTCCAAGCCTCTCCATCTCCCTCACGAGGGAAGCTGGATTATAGCGGTGCGGAGGGTTTGTGAACCTCTCCTCAGAAATAATCCTTCGAACAGACACGCGTTCACCCTCTTTAAGCTGAGGTATTATCCTCTCCTCGGGAGCATAGTAGGGCGAGTATACTTCCAACCATCCTTTCTTAACGATCTCGCTGCCCCTAAGGGTGAATCTTTCGCTCCCAAGCTTCAAAGAGACTCTGCAAACAGCCTTCTCCGCATCCTCGTCGAAAGCCGCTAGGAATCGCCTAGTCACTAAATCGAGTATTTTAAGCTGGTCGGTGCTTAAACCCGATTTCTGTTCCCCGGTGGGGTAGATGGCGGGATGCGCCGGGTCATCTTTCTCACCCTGCTTAGGCGTTAAAACATGTCTGGAAAGTATTTTTTCAACAGTCTTTGAGTAAGCAGGGTTTTCCGCAAGCTTTTCAAGTATTTCCCCGTAACCTATGTCCGGGGGCAGTTTCTGCGAGGATGTTCTAGGATATGAGATTAAAGCGTTCAAGTAAAGCGTCTCAGCAATGTTGAGCGTTCTTGAAGGGGTGAAGCCGAAAAAGCTGTAAGCCTCTCTTTGGAGGGTAGACAGGTCAAACGGCTCCGGGACGCTTACCTTCTCAATCTTCCTCTCAACCTTCTCAACCAGGGCTTGCTTAGAATCCGCTTTTTCAACGATTCTCCTCGCTTCTGCGAGACTGTTCACCCTGTCCTTCTCATGCGTAGCCTCATAGGTCTTACCGTTAATTATAATCTCCGCCTTTAAAACCCAGTAGGGAGTGGGGATGAAGGTTTCTATGGCGATCTCTCTCTCAACAAGCAGGTTTAAAGTCGGTGTTTGAACTCTGCCAACGCTGAGGACATAGGGTGTTCTTACAAAACGCGTCACGGACCGTGTTAAAGCCCTAGAAAGGTTTATCCCGTATAGAAAGTCAACTATGTGGCGGGTCTCGCCTGCTTTCACCAGGCCCATGTCTAAACCGGGCTTCATTTTTCGAAAAGCCTCCCGAATCTCTTTCTTCGTCAACGTTGAAAGCTTCATCCTGAAAACCCTGTTCTCCTCCTCGGAGACCCTGTAGAGGAACCTTAGAACATTATATCCTATTAGGCTTCCCTCAATATCATAGTCGCATGCGTTGACATAGTAGTCCACACCGTTGCTCATACCGCTCATCTCCTCAAGCCATTTCTCAAGCCTCCTGTTCTTCTCGACGATATGCTTCGGAACCCACTCGTAGTCGAAGACAGGATAGGATAGCCTATTCCTGTTTCTCGTCGTCAGCTCATACAGGTGGCCTAGGGCTGTTGTAACCAGTATCTCAGAATCCCCGTTTCTAACGAGGAAAGAGGGCACGACCCTGCCTATTCTCCGAGGCTTCGACTCGGGGTCTAAAGCCTCGGAAATCCTTCTCGCCGCCTCCGGCTTCTCAGCGATTATTAGATACTTAGACAAGGCTTCTACTCCCGTAGGCAAATGTTTAAATCGCTTTTGCGCGCTCCGCTTTTAAAATTTTCACGTTTAAAATAGATTTTTATACTTCCTTCCGAGGCCGAAAATGAAGGGTAGACGAGTAAAAAATGATGAGGGTCAGGGAGGTCTTTGGAAAAGCCTCGAGAATCAGGCCCAGTATTAGCCTAGAATCCTACGTTAAAACATCCATGTTTATCGCCATCATACTCATGTCTATAGCCATAAGGTTCCACAACCTCCCCCTCGGGTTCTACTTGGGTGAGTTCGACCCATTCTGGCATTACCGCAGCGCAGAATACATAATGGAGAACGGTGTCCCCGCCTTCTTAGAATGGGTTGATCCCTTAAGCTGGTATCCCTATGGCAGGGCTGCTGCAGCATCCACGCCCATCGGCCTCCCCCTGGCGGCGGTAGCTATCCACGGTTTCCTTAACATGCTGGGTTTTTCACTCCCCCTGATGGATGTGGCGATAATCTTCCCGCCTTTCGTATCAGTGCTGGCTGTTGTCGCCATATTCTTCATGGGTAGAGAGGTTTCCGGCGACGACTGGGTCGGCCTGCTCGCGATGCTGCTCCTAGCTTTCAACGGAAGCTTCATCGACAGGACGCACATGGGGTTTTTCAAGCACGAGAGCCTAGGCATACCGCTCATAGCGATCTCCGCATACCTCTATTTTAAAGCGGTCAAATCAGAGTCTTTAAACAGGGTAATAGTTTTCTCTGTGCTGTCGGGCTTGGTTCTAGGCTATCTCTGCATTTCTTGGACTGCTTACGTTTACATGATCGGGCTTGTTACATTGTTTTCAGTGCTCGTAGCGCTTTTCCTAGACGTTGGTTCGGCGGAGAGAACGTTAATCTCTTTCACGATAACCATAGGCCTCTCGATGCTTATTGCAGTCCAGTTTCCGAGACCCGGGGAGAGCGCCATATACTCCATATACTATATTGCGGTAATCGTAGGCTTCGTAATCATACTCCTAACGAAATACCTTAAAAGAGTGGAGTCGTCGCTGACACTCCCCATTTTAACAGGCTTCATCGCAATCGGTCTGTCTGCAACCCTCCTGCTTTTCAACACCGGCTTATTCTCCTCTCTTCTAGGCAAGCTCATGGCTGTGATAAATCCCTCAGCCCGTTTCGAGCAGCCAATAGTTGAGTCCGTGGCTGAACACAAGATGGGCACGTGGTATTCTCTTTTCCTAGACCACGGGCTCCTGCTATTATTATTCATGATTGGGACAGTTTTAAGTGTTCTGCGGGGCGACAGGCTTAGCAGGCTTTTCATCATATCGGCAGGGTTGAGCTCGCTCTACTTCGCGAACATGATGGTGAGAATAGGCCTAGTGTTCTCCCCGTTTGTCTCGCTCATAGCTGCAGTAGGCTGCTCGTCGCTCATAGGCCTATCCTACCCTGCGGTTTCCGAAAGGATAAGAATGGGTAGGAGGGTCGCTACGCCCGGTAGAAGAAGCATCCTGGGGGTGATATTTGCATCTGTCTTAATACTCTACATGGGTTACCACGGTATTAACACGGGTATTGCACACATGCAGCAGGAGGGCGGCGCATCCCTCCCCACCTCTTCAATCCCATATCCAGGCTCCTTCCCAGACTGGATTGAAACGTTAACCTGGATACGGTATAATACTCCTCCAGGCTCAGTGGTTCTTTCATGGTGGGACTATGGCTACTGGATTACCTCTCTGGGCAAGAGGCCGACCCTGATAGATAACGCGACGATAAACTCTACACAGGTTGCAGTTGTCGGGAGAATATTCATGTCCAACGATACTGTCGCAATACCCATGTTGAGGAAATACAATGTTTCATACATCGTTGTTTTCACAACGCTTCCATTACATTGGTATATTGGAACATGGGGGGATGAGGCTAAGTGGACATGGATGGCTGCCATAGGGTATGATTTAAGGCCTGTGAACGCGAGCTACGCGTGGATCTCAGACGACTATAGGAAAGGAGGATATGCCGACTTAAACCTCACCCGGGAGATGCAGAACACTAATCTGGTTTCAGGATATAATGTAAAATATCTTCCGGCGGGCGTAGTTCTGCCTAGAGGAGACTCGGTTCTTACGAGGCTCATGGTTAACGCATACATGCAGGCTATTAAGACTATGGGGATTTACCCGGTTGAAAAATTCCAGCTCTCCACCTCACCGTTCTACGAGCTGGTTTTCCTCTCTCCATCCTACGGGTTTGTATCCGTGTACAAGGTGAATTACAACGCATCCTACGGGGAGGAGTCGCTGGTCTTAGGCTCGTCCCCGGGCACGGTTTTGAGAAACTCTTCGAAGCTCTACCCCTTGCCGCTAATACCCGGTGTTAGCATGGTGGTGAACATTAAGAGTGTTCACGTGTCTGAGGGCACGGCTGAAGTGGGGAATGCTTCAATAGTTTTGAAGGCGAATGCTTCCCTGATAGTCAAGATAAACGGGGAGGTTGAGAAGACTTACCCTGCTTCCCCGGGAGAATACAGGCTCAATTATAGAGATGCCCTCCTCGAGATAATGGTTAATGGAACACTGGTTGAAACCCTTCCGCTGCCTGAGGACTTGAAAAGCATTGAAGCTGGATTCCTGCAATTTGCTGAAGGCGTTGAGGAAGGCAACATAACTAGCTATGCTTTCTCATACGTCGTGTACGAGGTTAGAGTAGAAGTTTCCTAACCGTCTAAGTCAGCTCACGTAATCCGGAAGCCTGAACGACTCAGCTATTCTACGCGCCCTCTCATCCTGCATTAACTGTCTAACCTTCTTCTCATACCTGCTTATTATCTCGTTTATCCTCTCCTCCTCGCGTTGAAAGTCTTCAATATCCAGTTTAAGATTCAGGAACCTGTTCAACACGTTTAAAACCTGCCTGGAGCCCTCGGCGTCTGGACGTATGCTGGTTGTTTCTCCCAGTATGCATACAGCGTCAATCCCCATTATGCTGCTTAATCCTAAAATTATTCCTGACAATCCGACCACGGGGGTTCCTATTTCAGCCTTCCTGCAACCCGCTTCTTCAAGCTTTTTCAAAAGCTGCTTGCTGCTTGCGAAGCCTATTGCCTTCTTAGATTCCGATGCGGAAACGTGGCCTCCAGCAGTAACTATCAGCCTAACTCTCCGTTTAACCAGGAATTTCAACATTTTCATGGCAACGTCATACTCTCCCCAGATGTTTTCCAAGTGCTCGTCGGCTGTGACTACGAGGAGGTCGGAGCCGTTAAACTTGCTTTCACTCTTGTATATTTTCACCGCTGTGATTCTTGCCACGCCGTTTTTACCCACTATCACCTGGTTGCTGAAATATGGGGATGTAACTATGCCTATGAGCCTTGTATTAAGCTTCCTTATCAGGTATCTCGATATTATTCCACCGATCCTACCTAGTCCAGGTAGTCCTATTATGACAACCGGGTTTTCAATCATAGTATTCCTCCTAACCCAGACCCTCGTCTCCATAAGCGGCATGTCTTTCACGTAAATTCTTGTCCATTGCTTCTCAGACATCGTTTCCACTACTTCTGCTTAAAGTTGCTTAATAAATCTAAAGCTTGGCGACGCTCAGAGGAACGGAGGTTTACCGTTTAAACACGCATGTTCCTAGGGATGCTTAGCTTTAAAAACGCTTATAATGTCACACTCTTGACTGATAATGGTAATGGCGGCTAAGAAACTCCGTAAATGCCCAAGATGCAAGAAGTACATGCTTGAAGAGGTTTGTAAGAAATGTGGTGTTCATACTCTTAGCCCCCACCCCCCTAAGTTCTCCCTTGAGGACCCCTTCCTAGAGTATAAGGCTAGAGCACTGTTGGAAGCCTTGAAAGCATCCAGCTAGTGCACTTGAAAAATCATCAAGTTTTCTCAAGAGTCTTCAGAATTCCTCCCTCTCTCGCTGCGATTTCACTCAGCCTTGCTGCAATCTCGTCCGACAATTTCTTAATCTTCTTAGGCTCGCTGGAGGAAAGCGTTATAGAGTATCTTGGGGCGGCGATCACCTTAACCTCCACCGTAACGTCTCTAGTCCCCATTTTTTCAACCTCTCCAAAAACCGTCTTCAACTTTTTTAAGCCATGTTTATCGATAAAGTATAGTCTCACCAGCATTTTCTTCTTAACCTTCTTTTTAATAAGCTCCTTGGCGGCAAGCTCATATATCGCGTCCCTAGCGTCGCCGCTAATTTTCGTTCTGGCTAAAGTGTTCTCACCCTCCATGATCGCTATTCTAAGCGCCTCAGTCAGGCTGCCGTATTTCTCGACAAGCCTCTCCTTAGTATCCTCTAAAACATCGTTGGGTAGTGAGAACCTCGCCGCAACCTGGTTGAAAATCTCAACAGCCTTTTTCTCCGCTCTCCACTTCCGCATGACTGAACGTGCTTCCGCCTTGTTAAGCTGCTTCAGCGATACGAAAACTCTTTCACCACTCCTGCTTATTTTTATGACTCTCACGACTATCATTTGACCGATCTTAAAGTCCTGCATGCTTCTCTCCTTAGGGATTTCTGAAACATGGAGGAAAACCTCCCTGTCTTTAATGTCCTCGTTTTCAAGAAGCAGGCCGAAATCAGTTATTTCCTTAACCCTGCAGACAAGCAGATCCCCTGCTGAAACTGTTTCACCCGGCATTCTAACTGTAAACCTCTATTATCTCCCCGAAAACCTTGCCTTTTCCACCTGTGCTTTTAACTATTGTTTTACCGCAGACTCTGCACTTGATGTTTGACGCTGGTCTTTCGAAAACTATTTGCTCGTTTTCACACTGGCTGCACTTAACCTTCAGGAAACGAGACCTTGGCTTAAACAGCAGCCTCTCCATTTCACCTAACCACCTCCAGCTTCTTGATCCTTATTCCTCTCTTCTGGACAACATAGCCGCATTTAGAGCATTTCAGCTTTAAAGTCTGTTTTTTAGTCGTTTTAACGGGTTTCGCCAGAGGAGCCTTCTGCCCCCCGTAGCCGTGTCTGTCAACCCTTTCATGATGCCTTTCCCCAGCAGCCATCTTCCTTCTTTTGCCTGTTTTCAGAAGGCTGACAGAGTGCTCAGTATACTGACGGCACTTAGGACAGTATGTGTTTATCTTATTAGGGATCTTCATGCGTCTGCGTGCTGGGAGCCTTAAGTTATAAAGATTTCTTCTATTATGCCCTTCTCCTCCAGAAGCCTGGCTACATAGTAAGGTATGTTCACTAGGCACCCGGCTGGGTAGGGCCCGTACTCCCTCCCGTCTTCCCCCACGAACCTGTCAATATTCTTTAAAACTATTGCTAGTGCCTTCTTATCCATGTTTTTAAAAGACTGTGAAACGAAGCGTCTCAAGTCGAATTCCTCAGGGGCTGCGGTTAAAAACTTTGAAAGGCTGTTCAAATCCTGTCTCGCCATTTTTTCAAGGCTTTTAACGTTCAGCAACAGGCTTTTCATCAAACGTGTTTTAACAGCGTCTTCAAGAATGCTTTTAACAGCGCCATAATACCATTCCAACACCCCTCTCTTAATAGAAGTCTTATCGACCAGTTGAAGCTCACTTCTTATTGACGACAGAAGCTCTGTTAAAGACTCAATATCAGGGCTCGGGTAATCCTGCCTCTCCCTGTTCAACCTCCAGGATTCCACCAGTTTCTTCAAAAAGATGCTATCTTCCGGCATATTCCCCCAGCCCTTTGCATACAATATATACGGCAGCGTAAGCAGGCAGCTCAACCTCTTCATCCTTAAAAGGCCCGAAGGTTCTTCCTCCTAGTCTGAACCTGGGCGCTATCTTCACTTTTAAACAGGTTTCCTCATCGCCGAAAGCAATAGCCTCCTCTAAGGGTTTGAAGGACGGTAAATCCTCAAGCCTGATTCTCCTCTTCACCATGCCGCTGCTACTGTTAATGCTTTCAGGCATCCTCATCAACCTGTGCATGTCGATGGTTACAACAGGATCGATCCTCACCTTAAGCTCTTCGACGATGCCCTCAAGCATTTTTAAAACTGTTTCCCTCTTGCTGGTTTTAAGTTTCTCTACGGACCCAGCCTTTTCAAGAACCCTCATGTACACTCTTCTCTTAACCCCTTTTAAACTCACTCCTCCAATACTAACTCCCCTCTTTAAAAAATTAAGCAGCTCCTTCTCATCCAATCCTTGAATCAAAAGGTAGTCTATAATCTCTCTCCTACCTTCTCCCGTTACGTTTAGAAAGTCTTCTTGATTTACATGGACATGGTATCCTCTGTTTCCACTGTAGAAGACACGCATATTCTCGGGAGCTATTCCAAAGTCTTCCCTCAAAACATGGATCAGCTTTTCAGTCTCCCTAAGTGCTACGTTAAGCTGTTTTTCACTAACTAGTCTAACCAGCTCTGTGGGGGCACCGCACGATGGGCATCCGTCTCTCAACCCTATGCCGTACTGGTTGCATTTCTGACAGATCCAAGCTGATTCCTCTTCGCTAACAGCGGCAACCGACTCCGCATCTATGTCGAAGAAAAGCTCCGCATTAACGAGTTTCTTCTCAGACATATCCCTATTACAAGGGTCCTCATAGTTTGCGGCGGAAACATATATGTCGAGAGGTATTTCATTCAGGATGAACTCATGAAAATCCCTCAGACTGTTGAAACACTTGTGTCTAAACATTCCTTTTCCTTTCTCCAGGAAGAAGCCGAACTCCCTGCTTCTTATCGGCTCCGGCGGTACCAGTCTACTGATATTCTCGTAATAGTACTTGAAGAACTCTCTCTTAAGGAACTCTAGGCTCGTCTGCAACATTCTTCTCACCATATCTTAAAGGATGCTTGATCCCTTTGCAGTACTCGTCGGGATAGCAGAGACCATTGGTGAGCATTGTCCTGCAGCTGGGCACAGAGTATTTTTTTCCTCCTCCCCGGATACCGGCCAAGTGTTCAACCTGGTATTTAGTAACACTATACTTGTAGTCTGGCTGTTTCGAGAAGAATTCAATTATCTCATCAATATTTCTGCTTCTAGCGATCATGAAAGTTGCTACAACCAGCCTCTCGAAGTGTGAAGCATTCTCACCGTTCTCCATCCTCCTAATTATCCTGCCAATGCACGGGGGCGTATCCTCCCTCTCCCTTAAGGGGACACGGCTGGCTTTACCTGTTTCAAGCCTACTCCATACTCCAACTATTTCATCAGCCGCCCTCCTGAAGCTGTCGGGCACGGCTCCCGCCGGAACAGGCTCAAGAGTCTTTTCGTAAACATAATTATTCACCTCAACTTGGATAAGCCTCGCATACTCGGTTTTCCCCATCGAAACGTATCCATTATTAACAGCTCTGTTTACAAGCTTCCAGTGGGGCGCGTGAAAAGAGTACGCCAGCTTCAAATATGTTGGTATCTTAACCCTTATCGTGTTCTCGTCGTCCAGAACGCCTCCTACTCCCATTTTTTCTCCGATATAGAGCAGCGTCTCATCACTCTCGTTCAGCATCCTCCTGTAGGCACCCCTGCTTTCTCCAAGAGCATACATCCTCCTCACATACTCGTTCATAATCATCGAAACAAGTATGATCGCTATCGGGAAGGACAGCATTTCCCTCACATAGTTCAGCTCGTCTAAAGCGGTTACCTTAACCTCCTTGAAAATAAGAGCGTTTTTAACCCTTTCGACAGCCCTTTTCAAGGCTGCTTCAGAGCCTGTTTTCTCCAGGCTTTCCAGCGACAGGTCGATGTTTCTAGATATGAATTCCCTAGTCTCCGGTAGAAACGGGTATCTCGCAGCCCTAAGGACGTTCTCACTCATCATTTTTCAAAGCCTTCTCTAATATCGTCTCTCCGTGAAACTTTATTAACATTAAGGTTCGAAACTTCTTAGAAGCAAGCTATATAAGGGGTCCTCTAAGCTATTAATAACCAGTCATGTCGTCTCCAAGCATCCTCGCAAGGCTCGTGATAAACGACGCCAGGGTTATTCGCAAGGCCCTTAGGGCAACTGCCTCCCTGATAGATGAGGCGCCAGTTAAGATTAGTGACGAGGGCCTATCCATAAGGGCTCTCGACCTGGCGGAAGTTTCGATGATCGACCTAGTGCTTTCGAAAGAGGCTTTCGAAACATTCGATTTCAAAAAGCCTCTGAAGGCGAATATACGTTTAAGCGACGTGCTGAACCTTCTTAAGTTCGAGGCTAAGTCTGAAAGGCTGGAGATGTCTTTCACGGAGGACAGGGTAAGCTTTAAAGTTAGCAACGATTTCACGAGGATCTTCACAATCCCCGTTTTCTTCTCCGAGGATAAGGATCTGCCTCTTCCAAAGGTTTCTCTTGGAAACTCTTTCGAGACAAAGGTGTCGACTATAAAACATCTGCTTGACAGCGGGAAACATATTTCAGACTATGTTTCGATAAGCGTGGAGAACAATGCTGTCGTGCTCTCCGCAAGAGGGGAAATCTCAGAGTACCAGGTTATCCTTAAGGCTGAAGAAGGAAACCTCATAAACCCGGTTTTAAAAGAGGGTTCAAAAGCGTCTTACGACCTTAAAAGGCTTGGCAGCATAGTTTCCTCCCTACTCTTCGGCGAAAACATGAAGCTAGAGTTCGACACGGATCTCCCCATGAAGATAACTCAGATCATTGAGGAGGTGCCGAACAGCACGGTAACCTTCTTCATCGCCCCCAGGATGGAAAAGGGCTAACCTTCCCTAAGAGTATTCTCTCCAAGTATAGCCGCATTTGGTGCATTTGAAAAACTGGGTTGCGCTTTCATCCGCACCCCTAGTCTGCGTTATCCACCAGTACGCCTCTTTATTCTTACACTTCGGGCAGACAGCAATAGTAATGGGCAGCGGGTTAAGATCCGTGGTCTTCCTAACCACTTTTATAGCGCCGTCTCTACGCGCCGTCTCAACGCTTCTCTCAACAACATGTGCACGCTCCTCGTAGCCGCATTTAGGGCAAGAGTACAGCAGGCTATCCTTACCTCTTTTTATCTGAAGCTTAGTACCGCATTTCGGGCAGAACCTTATCTGCATAGGGGTTCTAATTGGGTGAACTGCCTCATTATAAATGTTACTGATACGCTTAGAACTAGGTTTTCCCAGCAGCCTTGTCAAGCTTTTCCCTTAGAGACTCCAAGTCTTCGATCAAACCCCTGATTGCCTCTAAAAGAAGCTCCCCAGCATCTCCTTCCCCAGCATTTACGTAAAGCGTTGCATCCTGTTTAAGGGGATGCTCCATCCTGTAAGCAGAGTATCCTTCAACCAGCTTCGCGTTCAAATAGCTCGTTAAAAGGTTTAGCACAGTATGGGTCTCTCCATATATCTCCAGCTCTATGCTGCCCCTCCCAACCCTTCTATAAACTACTCTCATACTCTAGCCACCAGCCGTTCAATCTGCTCATTGTAGAAAACGCTAAGCTTCCTGTTCTCCCTTGTCCTGCAGGAGGGGCAGGTCAAGTATTTCTTGAAAAGCACCAAGGGGCTTCCGCAATTGCCGCAGTAAGCCTTAACCACACCGTATTCCTTGGCTGACAAATCTATCAGGTTCACGTTAACGGTCGACATTACTTCACCGTAAATGAGGTCGTTCTCCCTAACATAGTTTCTCAGGCTTCCGGTTCTGAAGCGAGGATAGCTTCTTCCAAAGCTCTCCCTACCTACGAGACCAGTATACTCGTAGCTTAACCTATTCCCATTCACGTAAAATATTCTAACGTTAGCATAGTGGCTTGAAAAACCCGTCACGCTCCCGATTATCTTGAAACCGGGTTTAGGCACGAGAAGAGGCTTAAGCTCAACAACCTCCAGCATCCGCCTGTTTCTGTCGACACTGACTCTTCCAATCCTGCTCGAATATATTACCCCGTCTTTCTCAAATGTTCCGTCTCCCGGGAAAAACTCCTCCAAGGTTGCGAGAGGCTCTCCGACGAGTACGAGCCTACTCGGACTCTCCCTCATCAACCTCGTCCCCTCTCTTCACAACTTCTTTCTCAATAAAAGTTTCAACAGGGATTTTAGAGGAAGCTGTCTTAAGGCTTTTCTTAACGATGTTTTCATGCCGAAGGCTTGAGAAAACCTCCATAACGGGTTCACCCGCATCTATCTTAGCGGCAAGCGTAGTAGGCTTCCCATAGGCTTTCTTCATACCCTTGCTAAGCCTATCTGCACCAGCCATAGTCAGCATCTTGTGCTCTCTTAAAACAACATGAGGATACGGGATCAGCCTGAGAAGATAACCGGCTTCACCCAGCTCTGTCTCAAGAATCTTGTTGGCGGCGACACGGGCTGCTTCAAGAGCCTCCTGCTTTATCAAGGCCGGCTTCTTAACCCTGAGCCGGAAGACAGCTTCAAAATCCTCAGCCTTACCCAGTTTAAACTTGCTCACCCTAACCTGGGGTATTCTAGATATGTATTCCTTCCTAGTGTAAGGCATCTGCTTCAACTTTTATCCTGACCCTTCCGCTTGTCTTCCAGCAGGCCGGTTTAAAAAGCTTCCCCTTCCAGTAGAAGATAAAAGGCGCGGCAGGAGTAAATACCTTAATCTTGGATATAGGCGAGAAATACTGCATCGTACTGGTTGGGCCGAAGTATCCGGTGAACGTTGGGCTCGTCGCAAGGACGATGATGAACTTCTCCTTCAGGAGACTGGTTTTAGTCTCCCCTGGAAAAGAGGTTTTAGAATCTTCAAGGCTTTATGCTGCCCACGGTGCAGCAATAATCGAAAAACAGCTGGTTTACGAGGATCTCTCGCAGGCCCTGCGAGAGTTGAAGCCCTCCGTAAGCATAGGAACCTCCGGCAGAAAAGCCTCTAAAAGCGTTCTACGCCAGTATGTTTCCCCCAGGGAGATGGTTGAACTATGCAGACCGTTAGAGGGAAGAGTATTCCTAGTGTTCGGCAGGGAAGACATTGGGCTTAAAAACGAGGAGCTCTCTCAGCTAGACTATGTTGTTCACATACCTGCTTCAAGCAAGTACAGCGTGTTGAACCTCGCCGTCTCCGCCTCAATACTGATGTACGAGGTTTACATGGGCTCGGCGGCAAATGTTAAGCCTCTAAGGAGGCCGGCCAGCAGGGAGATAGTAAACAGGATTTATGTTGAAACCCAGAACATTTTCTCCACTTTAAACCTGCCTGAGGTTAAGAAGAACGTTGTGCTCAGGTCCCTGAGGAACGTTATTGGGCGTTCCGCCCCCTCTGCAAAAGAAGCTGGCAGCATCCTCTGGCTTCTCAGAAAAATAAGGCTGGGAATAGAGGCTTTGAAAAGGGATCAGGGAGAAAGATAGCTTTAAAGAGGTAAAAACATCGTAAACCGAGCCTTATAAAGCATCGCGCACCTCCAATGGATGAGTAACGAAGAGGATTAGGGGAGGCGTTGAAACCGGCTAGGGCATAACTAAAGTTTTCGGGGAGCTTAATGTTTCCAGAAAGGTTGGCTTCTCCTCTAAGAATAGGTGTGACAGGCTTAAGCCAACAACCAGATTACCTCAGCTAACCCTAGTATTCACCCACATCGTGGTCACGGTGGAGAAGAGTAGCAGCCAGCGGGGTTAAAAAACCTTTGAAATTGCTAGAATTTCTAATTAAGTAAATTCCCATGTCCTTTCTAGGTATGGTTTTATAGGTCTTGACGAAATGAAATAGATATGGAGATGGCTTGCTTTGATGTGAAGAGGACAAATCACTCTTCTTCATCCGTTACTCCTCTCCCAAACGGGTTTTTAAGCATAGTTGCAACAAAAGATTTATTTGCCTTCAAAATCTCCTTCATCCGAGCCCTGGTGGTGTAAAGGTTAGCATTGGAGGCTGTCACCCTCCCGATCCGGGTTCGAAAGCACTGGCACGCGATAAAGCGCTAAAAAGTGCCGATATTCCCGGCCAGGGCGTATATTTTCTAAATATTTATAAACATTTATAGTTCTATAGCCAATTCGCGTTATAGTTTAAACGGAATTGGGGTTTGAGTGCAGCTAAATTTTTGATGCGCTAACTTGTTGAGGCGGATAAGGAAACTAATTAGAGTGAGGCCGCTATGTTGTCCAAGATGCTTTCAAGATACTTGGCTAGGTTTTCAGGAAGGCCTGTGAGCTCAACGCTTAGGAAGCCTCTCACTATTATTGATCTGGCTTCTTCCTCGGTGAATCCTCTAGCCATAAGGTATAGGAGCTCCTCTTCTGCTATTCTGCCTATGGCGGCTTCATGCGTCAACTGAACATCCTGTACTCTCGCCTCCAACTCAGGCACGGTGTCTATCCTAGACTCGTTTGACAGTAATAGTCCTCTGCATTCTACGTGTCCCTTAACGCTTGGAGCCTTGCCGGCGACTCTGGCTCTGGCGACGGTTACGCTCTTGTCGAAGCCTATTGTTCTGGAAAGTATTTCGCCTGAGCATGCCGGGGCGCCTAGTTCCAGGGTGCCGCCCACGTCTATCTGAGACGTTCCTCTGCTTATTATGATTGACGACAGGTGGGCTCTGCTCCTGTTTCCGTTTAGACGAGCCGCCGGCTGCGTTTGGAGAGATGCTACCGGTGAAGTGTTTATGTAGTGGCTTATGAAGACGCCGCCTTCCTCGACGTGGGCTACTGTCCTGGGCCTGACGTGAATAGCTTTACCCCAGCTGTGGATCATTGTGAAAGTCAGGGTGCTGCCTTTCTTCAGGTAGAACTCGGATATTCCGATGTGGAGGCCAGCCTCCTCCCTCATGGCGGTGCACCCCGTTATAACGTGCAGCTTAGAGTTCTCGCCGACCACCACTATGTTGTGTGGAGCCTGAATCAGGCCCGGTGTCTTTAAAAGGAGGCATGCTTGAACAGGCGTTTCAATATTAACCCCGTCTTCAACCTTTATGAAGTATCCTTCTTTCTCCCCTAGGAATGCTGCGGCAGTATACTTGTCAGTATTGACTGAAACAGCCTTCCAATAATAGTTCAGGTTTTCAGATTCTTTAAGAGCCTCGCTCAACGGCTTAACCGTCAGCCCGCTCCGCCTGGCTGAAGCATAGACTGCCCTGTTATCCACCTGGTAGTAGCTTCCAGACCTGTTTCTCTCTCTCAAGTCTATTCCCACGGATTCCAGAAGCCTCTCGGAGCCTTCAACCCCTATTGCAAAGCCTGTTCCAAGCTTGAAAACTGAAAGATCCAGGTCTAACCCGTGGGGAGCCGGTTTCGTCAACGCGTCTTCAGCCTTAGGCTTAAGAATCCTCCTAGCCTCCTCCAGGTTCAACGCCTAGCCCTTCTACAGTCAACGCATGCTTCGAATCCGTGTTCCATAATGTTTGAAACCATTTCCCCGGGGTCTCCGCTGCAAACTATGCGTCCATCGAGAAGAACATGCGCCTCAGAAGCCTTGACGTGTTTAGCAATATAGCCTGTGTGCGTTATCAGTATTGCCGCCTTCCCGTTTAAAGAAAGGTAGCGGGATATTGCTGAACCTATAAGCGCAAGATTCTCCACGTCTACGCCGGAGTCAGGCTCGTCTAGAAGCAGGAGGCGAGGGTTTTGAATAAGGGTTAGCATCAGCTCAGCCCTCTTAGCCTCTCCACCGCTGAAGCCCACGTTGAAATCCTTGTCTAGAAGACTCTCCATCCTCAGGAGCCTCGAATAATCTTCAAGAACCTTTTCAGCCTCGTCCACCGGAAGGCCTCTTTTCTCAAGGATTCTCAACGCTAGGCTCCTGAGCCTGACGCCTTTCAGCCTCGGCGGAAACTGGAAGCCTAGGCCTAGGCCAAGCCTAACCCTCTCCTCCATCGTTAAGCCCGTTATCTCCCTTTCTTCGAAGAAAATGGATCCTGAAACCACTCTACAACGTTTATCCCCCACTATCGCGTGTAGCAACGTGGATTTTCCTGAGCCGTTGGGCCCCATAAGGAGGGCTAATTCCCCACGGTTAACTTGAAGGTCCACCCCCTTAATCACGGTTTTGCCCCCGAGCTCCACGACTAGGCTTTTCAAATAAAGCATTTATATACACGCTTATTTCCCCGCCCCAGCCCGGTTTAAAAAGGTTTAGCCTCAGAGTAACTCTGAGAAGTCATTATTCTCCTGCAAACACCTTATCCTCATAGGCTGGAGGGATAAGACCACTGCTGGAAGAAAAACTTTATCTTGAGACGCTTGACGCTTTTAAAACAACTGATCAAGACGATGGAGGCGTTCAGAACCCTGGGCGAGATGCGCGACGGAAATGGGAAAACCCTAGTGCAATCCAGGGTTCTCCACACTGTTTAAACCCTGAAAGGAGGCTGGTTTAAATGGGTTTTGCAAAAGGTAAAAGAGTTTTCGAAGAATACGGCTATGTTCTAGACTTCTTGGAGGAGGGCAGGGTTGTAAGCAGGGTCGGCAGGCCTGTGCACACGCCTTACGCGCAGCTTCTTGGCGATAACTATTTCACCCTGCTGGAGGTTTCTCTATTCCCTCATGTGAAGCTAGGCCTTAAGGAAAGGGTTTTCATAGGAAGGGGAGACAGGCCTCAGGTTAAGAACGTGCTTGGACGAATAAGGTATAGTGAGCTGACTCCTCAAGCCAGGTACATGCTTCCGGAGGTTGCGGAACTCATAATCGTTAGAAACGAACCCAGATTCATAGATCTTTTAAACAATCTTCAATCCATCTCGCCGAAAATGCATGCGATAGAGCTTCTTCCAAGCATCGGCAAGATGAATGCTAAAAAGATTCTCGAGGAGAGAGCGAAGAAGCCTTTCGCGTCTTTCGAGGACTTTTCAAGCAGGACCGGAGTACAGGGGATTGCGAGACTCATGGCGCAGAGGGTTGTGGAGGAGCTTTCCACTGAGGTTAAATACCGCATATTCACAAGGGATTAAGCCTCTTGGATATTTTAAACAGGATGATCCTTTCAAAAAAGAAGCTCCTGCAGGAGGCTTCTTCAACAATGAGGCCTTTCTCCTTCAAGGTCTTCTTTAAGCCATCCAGGTCTGAAAGGCTTGACTGAACGAGGAACATTACGCCGGAGTCGGAAATTAGGGGAAGCACGTTTTCCAAGAGTCTTCTCGAGAAGGATGCGTCTTTCCCAGCAGCCCATGAGGAGTCTTCGCCGGGAGACTGTTCAACCGGGAGATAGGGAGGATTACTCACCACCACGTCGAATCCAACGCCATCCCTGAAAGCTTTAGCAAGATCCCCGTTTACGACGTGAACCACCCCCTTAAGCCTGTTACTCTTGAAATTTGCTAAAGTGTTTCTACAAGCCTTCATATCAATGTCCACCGCAACCACCTCAATGCTTCTGCGTGCCAAGGCTAGGGAAACTATGCCGCTCCCGCAGCCTATTTCCAGAACCCTCTTGGCCTCAACCTTTTCGACGGCGTCGAGAACCATATAGGAATCCTCTGAAGGAGGATACACGCCGGGGTATACTGTAATCCTTAAGCCGTTGACAACTATCTCGTACGTAGCTCAACCACATCCCTGTCTAAAAGCTTGAAAGAAGGGCCTACTCTCAACGGCCTAGACGTGAAGCCACCCCTCCACAACCTGGCATACTTCAGGTTTTCCGAAAGGTCCCTATGGATTTTGGAGGCAAGCTCCTGGACGGTGGTTTCCTCATCCACAAGCAGCGGCCTGCTGGAGGGTAAGACGGTAGAGGGAGGCTTTAAATACACTCTGATAAGCCCTGAGGCTTTGAAAACCGTTTTTAAAAAATCATTCTTCAATAGCCTTTCTAAGCCGACTATAGATTCCTCCGTAACGCCTAGCTGGTCGGCGGGTAATCCGCCTTCATGGTTTTTCACCACTATTAGAAAGTTTTTCCTCTGCAAACCCTTTATCGAGCACTCAAGCGTGTAGAGAGATGTGAACTCAGAGAGGTGTATGATCCCGCTTTCCACACCTTTTTCCCTCATGAAACTCTTAACCTCCTCTTCAGACAGGAATCGCGACCTGTTCAACACCGTTATCCCGCCTGTCCCCAAACTTTTGAAGACTGCTGTTGACTTTTTTGAAGCAACATAGACTCCGAATCTCCTGAGCATTTCCTTAACCAGGTTGAAGCTCTCGAAAAGATTCTCAACGCTCAAAAGTATCAGTATCAAATCTGATTTCAAGAGTATTGTTTGAATAAGCGAGTATTTCTGGCTCTCCACCATGGATGGGGAAAGGGGTGCGAAGCTCAAGACGATGTCTTCGAAGCCAACGCTTAAAGGTTTAAGCCTACTCAGGGATTCTAGAATAAGCGTTTCATCAAAACTTTTAACACTAGTCAAAAACTCTTGGAGGAGCCTCTTATCCTTAGCCAGTATCGTTGTCAACACTGTCGTCTCGCCTTTTTCGAACGCCACAGGCCTAGTGCTGCGCCTCTTTCTTTCAGCAGCAATCTCGTCTTGAAGCCGGGATATTTGGCGTTTAACCTGAGCCCTAAGCTTCTCAGTCCCCTTATGCTCAGGTATCATCGACAGGAATACCCTAAGGTTCTCAAGCTTCTCCTCCTTGCTCTTAGAGGCAACAACCTTCTTATATTGGGCTTCTGCTTGAGGCGGAAGATTAGTCACCATCCTCTATGGAGAGAATGGCGATTAAGGGCTTAAAAAACCTAGCCGCCAGCGAGCATCGCGGACAAGGGCCTTATTCCCATGGCTTAATCTAATCAGGCTATAAACAATACAGGGGATGAAGTGAAAAACTCATCCGAGGGTTAGGAGCTGGACTACGTAGGGTGTTCGAGCGTTAAGGCAAACCATAACGTGAACAGGAGCATGTATACGAGGCTGAAAGCTATGGCTAGCAGCCAAGGGATCCTATCCCTAGGTTTGAACCGCTTGAGCAGGATTCCGAGAAAGTATGCTAACGAGAGGAGTAGCCAGCCGAGAGGAAAAATGGAGACGGGTGGCTTGAAAGGAAACTTCAAAGTATCCGGTCAATCACTCTCTGAATCATAATTCTATACGACAACTCGTTCCCCCTGAGCTGGGGGCAGCTCATGCATTCCGGCGCACACTATACTATTGTTCACCCTCCTTACCACTCTCTGAAGAAAAAGGTGGAGGAGATATTTTTTAATTACGATATTAGAGCGTACTTAGTATCGATATTTTAATTTCTTGCTGTTAGCATTATCGTCTTATATTTGGCTGGATAAGCGTATTTTGTTATAGTAAAAAATATTTTTAAATGGAGGTTGGTTATTTTTGACTAAAAACATGGAAAATGGGGGATGTGTGTTTAGGGGGCCGATATTAAGCGACATGGGCGAATAATTGAGCAGGCGGTTATAGTGGCATTGTTGATAGCGGTTCTATCGTTAGTCTGCGTCACGCTGACTACTGCCCAGGCGTTAGGTACTATGCAGGATACGCTTTTTACGGTGATGAGGGTGCTTCGCCACCCTATGGAGTATCCGCCAGAATTTATACCATAAGCAAGAACGTGCCCACGGGTCATTTTTACGCTCAATGGCCTACTGTCGTGCTCAGTTATAGATATCTCTATTGGGTTCAGGTAGGCTACACCAAAGGTTGGAACACCAACTACCAGCTGACGTGGTACGCGGAGAAGAATGACCGGAACGGTTGGGAAATCCACTGGACTGGAACTCCGAACACCGGAGCCACGTACAATTATTGGATAGAGAGATATGAAAATAGCGGCGTCTGGGTTGGCGGCGTCCCTGGCTATTGGATGTGGAACTTTGGAACGCTTAACCCCAACATGGGGGTGGATTACCAAGCTTTCAGCGAAACCACGACTACTGAAATCAATACCGATGGAACGCGCTTCAGCGACCTGCGCATCCTTAGCTATAATGGAATCGACTGGATCCCTTGGTGGAGGCATGTTCCCAGGGAGGATTCGCCTTACTGGCTCACACAAGTCTCCGATTGCGAGTTCTACGCTTGGGGTGGTGGCTGATGACTCGGGTTGGAAATATGCTCCTCCTAATGCTTCTGGCATTAATGGGTACGGGCATAATCGTAGGAAACTGCATTATGCCTAAGCAACCCGTTGGAGGCCCTGCCATTGTCCCAGGTTTCACTAGGCCTGAAGATTTTTATGCTCATTCGCGTGGCCCTGCACCGTTTAGCAAATTGACTGGGATTGTCCCCTTGGACACTGGTCAGCCAGCTGGCCAAGAGAGGGTTTACGCTCTACCTGCCCACGAGAATGGTGAAGGGGATGGAGCTCACAGCCGTGTGGGCTAAGGTTGTTGATGGGCAGGTTAGCTTTCCCATAATAGTGCTCTATAGCAACACGGGAGACAAAGACATTGCGACGGCGGAAATCGGGATGGAAATAGCACCTATGCCCGAAATCCCCTTCAGCTTAGTCAACAGTTCAACCGACAGATTTGATAAAGTGGGCGGGTGTACGGCATTCGTCTCCAGTAGAGCACCAGTGGGTTACAGAGAATATTATCTGAAGTATGGCACGGGGTACGCATATCTCGTGGATATCAAGATCGGCTCCTTGAACTATCTCTTCGGATTCGCGCCCGTCTTGACAGAGGAGGAAATCATGGAGATCTGTGCAAGCATGAGGCCCGTGGCTCCATGAGAACTGGAATACGCTCGGCTAGAAATATTCATCCTTGCACGCTGCTATTTGAGTATGCCTACTACTCCTCCGAAGCCCTTGTAGAGCATCACCCCCTCCTCGGTGGCTGTCGATATTAATTCCAGCTGAACGTTTTTCTGAGAGGCTGTTTCAATGAAACGGTCTAGGAGGCTCTCCTTTTCCGCAACATTCAGGCTTGTTGAGCCGCATTTCGGACATGGTGTTGAGGATAGTTTCGCTGGAAGCGTGATCAGCTCTTGAAACGGGTGTTGCTCAACAGTCTCGTAGTCGCATCTGCCGCATTTAATCTTAACCATGAATATGTCAAGAGCCTCTGAGAAAAGTATGAGCCTCACCTTTCCACTTTGAACCGCGTTCTCAACCTCTTTAAGCCCGTAGACAACCTTGTCTGGTTCAGAGCTTACAAGCCTAAGGAAGCTGCCCACCAGGTTCCTCTCCTTGATCAAGTCGAGCTCCTGAAGCTTTTCAGAGGCTTTCCCCAGTATCTCCTTTATGCCTTGGTGACCCGTGTAGGAAGTGTCAACCACAGCCAGTATTTTTTTCCTAAGCTCGTAGTGTATAAAATCCTTCTCGAGAAACATTTCCTTAGTTGGTCCCGGCCCGCCTACTATCAACCCTTTTACGTCAGTATTTTGAAGGTAAACCTCGTTTAGACGCTCAGCCACACGCTTGTAGAAATCGTTTAGCTCCATCTCCCTCAGCCTTTCAAACCTTCTGGCCGACTGGCCTCCCTTACTCGTCTTACCTGGGACGCCGGAGGTCAGCTCGTCTTTCACGTCAATATTCCTGCCTGTTGCGAGCGCGATCGTCGCCTCAGAATTATCAATCGATAGGATTAGATACTTATCCTTCTTCTCAAGCATTTCTTTAAGAGGCTCAACGTAAAACTTGTCGTCGCAGCCATAGTATGAGAGGGTTATTTTCTCAGGGGGCTCTATCACGTGAATCTCAATATTCTCCGAACCAGGCGTCTCTCCTGGGATTGCCCCGCAGAATATGACGAGCCCGTTTTCAGGAGCCTCTTCGTAAAGCTTAAGCCTCTGCTGAACCTTCACTATAGCGTCCTGAACGTTTTTCCTGGTTGTTCTAGACTTAATGTTAGACGCCTTCCCATACTCCTCCCTGAGGTTCGTCATCACCTCGCTTATCCTTCTTCCCGGGGGTATGTAGAGGCTGATCAACTCCGTCCCGCGCCCCCTTTTTTCAGAGAGCTCTCTAAGAGTCCTTCTCGAAATATACTCCTTCACCGAGGTTGCGAGCGTTTTTTCACTCAAAATACGGTTCTCCGGAGAGACCCCGCCGACCCCCCATATATTAATATTTCACTCCTCAAGGGGATAAGGGAGAAATGAGGATCGTGCTGAAAATAGGGCATGCTCTTTTCAAGGGCCACTCGATAGAATTGGAGAAGATACGTGGGACAGCGGACGCGATACTGAGGCTGCACAACGCTGGTCACAGGGTGGTTGTCGTCGTCGGCGGCGGTGAGCCCAGCAGGACCTATATAAACGCGGCTAGAAGCCTCGGGGCGGACCACGCTACCTGCGACGAGATCGGCATAATGGTCACCCGGATTAACGCTCTCCTGCTTTCCGTAGCCTTCGGAGAGGCCTCGAGCAGAAATATCATAGGCAGCTTTGAAGAGCTTGAGAGACAGCTGGACGCGACTAGTGATAAAATACTCGTCGGAGGAGGTTTCACGCCCGCCCAGTCGACAGACGCTGTCGCAGCACTAATAGCTGAGAGGCTGAAAGCCGATCTCCTGATAAAGACCACTGATGTCGACGGTGTTTACAACGCTGACCCTAAGAAAAACCCGGATGCGAAGCTGCTTAGAGAAGTAAGCATAAGAAGGCTCAGGAAAATACTGGGGCAGGAGTCGAAACCCGGAGAATACAAGCTTCTAGACCAGGTTTCCCTCTCGATACTTGAAAGATCAAGAATACCGGTTGTATTCGTAAACGGCTCCGACCCTGAAAACATCATTAGAGCAGCCTCCGGGGAGAAAGTAGGCACGAGAATAAGCTATTCCGAATAACCCTGTTCTCAGAATCAACCACTTAAGACTTTGTGCTCGGCCGAATTTTCAGGAGCAACTCGTTTTTCTAACCTTAAGGCTTTACTGAACGACATGGATGAAGCTGAGAAGCTTAGAAAGTAATGAAATGGTGAACAGTAATGTCCCAACAGCGTTCGAGGTGGACTATAGTTTCGATTATATACTTATTAAAAATACTATGTCTTGACAATTTTACTTGTTGTAACATGATTAAAATTAACTCAGAAAGAAATCTTTTCAGAAACTCGATGCTTTTACAGGTTATCTCCACATCGACGCCAGAGCCGGCCAGAGGACGTATAGCGACACTAAGTCGACCACGGTGGGAGTAACAGTGCCTGAGACATCTCCGCAGGGGAGCTTGGCGAGGCTAGCGGGGTCAACGGGGAGTATAAGGATTCTTCTCTCATGATGATGGCGGGGAACCTGCCGGAGGAGGAGAAGCGTGAGGCGGAAGGGCTTGCGAAGGAGGAGCGTGAGGTAGTAACCTCTGAGAGGCTCGTGCTCCTGCAGAGGCCCGGGAGGGAAAGAGGAGGAAGAAATAACCCTCCGATGCTCGATTCGGAGATAAGGGAGATCGAGGCGCTGGCCTAGGGAGCCCCTCAGACGGCTAAGCCTGAGAATCAGGAGGAGGAGCTGAGCGAGGAGGAGAAGAGGCGGGAGGAACTATATAGGGAGGAGCTTTTCGAGGCCATCGCGAGGAAGATCGAAGCCGAGGCGGAGTCTAAAGGCCCCTCGAGAGGCTATTCGAGAGATCTGCGGAATCCAGTGAGATAAAGGAGCGGATCGAGAAACTCTCTCAAAAACCCGTGGAATATGAGAAGCCTGGAGAGACATATAGAGAGCTCGTGGAAGAACTCGAGATCCTAGAGCGCGCGACGAAGAAACCCCGCGTGAGAAAGGGGACACAAAGCCGCGTTGACGTGAAGGAAACCTGCTGATGATAGTATCATGATTAGCTTCAGACTGTTACGCAGATTGATACCGTCGGTTCCAGAATTATTACCACTTTCCATATGGTTCCTTCATTTAGCTCAGCAACAGTCTTCTCGCCGCTTATGAGATCCCCCTGGTTCCGCACCACCGCTTACTTTCTGGGAGTGTCGATCGAGCAATTTAACTTAACATATCGATCCTGGCTTTTCTCAGCGCTGCTAGAGGATTTTCTTTAACTAACCCGAAGAATCCTTCTTCAGAAGGGAATGGGGCCAGGGCGATTTGAACGCCCATTCACGGGTTTCCTCCCAGCTCCAACCTTTCCTCATCTCCCTCGCCGGGATCCTTGGCTTGCATGCGGCTGGAGCCCGCCGTCCTGCCTGGCTGTCCGTCTCAAGTGGCTTTAGACTATGGCCCCAGTTTCCCCGTGTGTTTTTCCTTATGGTGGATTTTTAAGGTTTTTCGTGCTGCCGGTTTTTAGGGTTATTCCATAGGCGGGCAACGAGGTTGCAGTTTATTTAGGCTGTTTACTGCCGTTTTTATGGTTGTTTAACGGTTAGGCTTAAACTGGGCTGGGGGCGGGGAAGGTTTTATTAAGGAGTTACGCTGTTAATCTTCGGATGAGAAATGACTCACGCGTATGTTTTGATGAATGTTGAGATAGGGACTGAGAACGACGTTCTGAACAGGCTTAAGGAGACTCCGGGGGTTGTGGAATCCTGGATTGTTTTCGGTGTTTACGATATCATTACTAAGGTTGAGGCTGAGAACAGTGAGAGGCTTAAGGAGCTCATAAGCAGGTATATTAGGAAGATCGAGGGCGTTAGGAATACTCTTACATTGATGCCTATCGAAGGCTTCTCCAAGTAAAGTTTAAGCCTGGCCCAGTGAAGAGTATCGTGAACTGTTAGCGATGGGGCTGAGATTCGGGTCTAAGAGGGAGCAGGAGCGCCTGCTTAAGAGGCTTGGGATAAAGCTTGAGGAGGTTCAGGGTGTTAGAAGCGTGGTTATTGAGACTGAAAGCGAGAGGATTGTTTTCGACTCCCCAGCGGTGACTAAGATGGTTAGCGGCGGTCAGGAGATATACCAGGTTATTGGCGAGCCTGTGGTTGAGAAAAAGGAGAAGGAGGAGTATGTCCCCCCGGAGGAGGATGTTCTGCTGGTGGCTAAGCAGACAGGCAGGAGTGTCGAGGAAGCTAGGAAAGCCTTGATAACGACTGAAGGCGATATTGCTCAAGCGATTGTTCTGCTTCAATCAGGCCGGTAGGGAAAGGCATATTTGCTTCCACGCGTTTCCTTTAGAGTCTTTAAAAATGATTTGCGAGATATGCGGGGCTAGAGCTCCGAAACTGAGGAGAGTAGTCATAGAGGGCAGCATTATGAATGTTTGCCCCGACTGTTTCAACACTCTTACTAAGAAGACTCCTGTTGAAAACGTGTTTGCCAAGCCCGGTGGAACACTGGTGAAGAAGCCGGTTGCCACTAAACCGGTTGCGGTTAAAAGGGTTGAGAGGAAGACTCCTGTCGAAAACGTTTCTCTAGCAGAGTCCGTGGGGCTTGTGAACAATTACAGGGAGCTTATTAAGAGTAGGAGGAGGGAGCTCGGCTGGAGCGAGGAGGACCTGGGGGAGAAAACGGGTTTGAAAACGTCTCTTATCAAAAAGATTGAGTCCGGCAAGATAACTCCCTCAGTGGTTGACGTCAGGAAGATTGAGGACGCTTTGAAAATAAAGCTGCTTACGAGCAGCAAGCAGGAGGAAGCGGCTCCCCTCAAGCATCTTGTTAAAAGCCCCTCCCCAACCTTAACCCTGGGGGATATTTTGCGCGACGAGGCTGCTGAATAACCGGAGAGGTGCCCCGCATGGTTCAAACCGGTTGCGAAATAGGGGTTCTCCGCCTCGGCCACAGGATATTCAGGGATAAGAGGGTGACTATGCATGCCTTCCTCGTTTCAAGAGCCTTCGGAGCAACCTCGTTCATCATTCACGGAGACAGGGATTCTAAGCTTGAGGAGAAAGCCATGAGGGTTGTCAGAGACTGGGGTGGGAGAATAAGCGTCGGCTACAGTGGAGACTGGTTGAAAACAGTTGAGGAGTGGAGGAGCAGAGGGAGCCTGATAATCCATCTAACGATGTACGGCATGCCTGTTGAAAACGTTATTGAACGCGTCAGAGGGGCAGGTAGGCTCCTAGTGATAATCGGCGGCCGGAAGGTTCCCCGAGAAGCCTACGAGGCTTCAGATTACAATGTCGCGGTAACAAACCAGCCTCATTCAGAGATAGCTGCGCTCGCAATATTCCTAGATAGGTTTTTCAAGGGCAGGGAGCTCTACATGCAGCATGAGAAGGCAAGGGTCTTCGTGGTTCCCTCCCCCAGGGGAAAAGTAATATGTAGGAACCCGTTTTACAAGAAGGAGGAAGAGGAAGTTGGGCGAGGACAGGCTTGACGCCGTAAGCCATCTTTACACGCAGATCGTAGGCCTGATAGGGGGAGACGAGGCTATAGAGGTCGCGGAGGCATTGATACAGCTTAAGAAGGCGAACGAGGAGCAGATATCCTCTAAAACCGGTTTAAGGGTAGGAGACGTTAGAAAAATACTTTTCAAGCTTTACGAGAAGGCTCTGATAACCTACGAGGAGCTGAAGAAGGAGGAGGGAGACAGGATAAAAAGCATATTCCTATGGATGCCGCTCATAGACCAGGTTGAAGGGATTGCGACAAACTACAGGAGGATAATTCTGCAGAAGCTCAGGGAGAAGCTCGCGTTCATAGAAGGCAACGAGCTCTACCACTGTGGCAAGGAGGGCCATAAAATACTCGTTTTCGACGAGGCTGTTGAAAACCTTTTCAAATGCCCAGTTTGCGGCGACCCCCTTTTCAGAATGGACAAGGAGGAATACTTGAGGAAGCTGAAAACACTGATAAAAACGATTGAAAATGAGGAGAAAGAGTAGAATACCGGATGAAGAGAAATGCGTCAAGATTCTTTTAGAAGAAGGAGTTAACAGCAACGTCCTCAGACACGTCTTGAAAGTCAGCGAGGTCGCTAAAGACTTAGCGGACAGAGTGGAGTCGAAAGGACACCGTGTGAACAAGAAGCTGGTTGCAGCCGGAGCACTCCTCCACGATATTGGAAGAGCAGTCACCCACGATGTTCCACACGGAGTAATAGGCGGCCAAATAGTCAGAAGAAGGAAACTAGATGAGAGGCTCGCGAAAATAGTTGAGAGACACGTGGGAGCAGGAATATCCGAGCAGGAGGCTGCAAAGCTTAAACTAGGCACCGTAAACCTGATCCCCGAAACCCTCGAGGAGAAAATAGTCTGCTACGCCGACAAGCTTGTAGACGGCGATAAGAAGGTAGAGTTCACGGAAACACTGAAACACTTCAAGGAGAAACTGGGCGAAGAACACCCGGCGATAAGAAGGCTTAAAGAGTTAGACGAGTTTTTCCAAGAAATCCTCCGAAAAGACGGCAAGGACGAAAAACCCAAGCATTATTAAAACCCTTCAAGAAAAACTAGATTTAACAGTTAAACAACAATTTAAAGCAAAACATTTTTATCCACCCCAGAATACTTGAACAACCGCGGACCCGTAGCTCAAGCGCACAGCGGAGCAGCCTGGTTAGAGCGCTGGGCTTTTAACCCAGAGTTGGTTTAAAAAACCGCGGGGGAAATGTTGCGGGTTCAATTCCCGCCGGGTCCGCATACCATCCAATTGCCGAGGATAAAATTTAATAGCCGGCTTTAGGGATGAAAGGAGCAGGGCCAGATCTAGGGTCGGGCCAGATGAAAGACAACAGCCCAATGGCCCAGCCTGGTTAAGGCGCCCGGCTGATAACCGGGAGATCGCCGGTTCGAAGGTGTTGCACTACCGAGAATCCGGCCTGGCCCACTTTTAA
>CALIBN010000031.1 GCA_938045545.1 uncultured archaeon
GCCTCATATCCATGTTCTATTAGTAATGATGTATTTAAGAGCGCGGCCTCGAATGACTTTGGGTAATTAAGCCTGCTTCATTATTACAACATGCTCTTATAAGCATTGTCTACGAATACCATTATTGGCGATGCGCACTGAAAAGGGATATACATAAGCATTGTTCCCAAATGCCCGGAACCCATTAGCGAAGTATCAGACAGGGGGTTTCGGGGTTTCCATTTTTAGAAAACTCCGACTAAAGCGATGTTGAGCGTTTCTGCAACTTCAGATTTTTATTAAAGAATATGTAATCAAAAATTCTATTAGAAAAATTTTGCAGGCGCGAAAGAGGAAATGAGAAAAAGGACATGTTCACAAATAGACGGGAAATTGATAGGATTTGCTGTTTAACCAGCAGGCTTCGGAATCGAGAAGAACCGGCTGGAAAGATTAAGCAGGGGTTCTGCATCTTGGTTTACATATCTTTTTAACAAGCCTTCTTTGACTTGCTATTTTTACTTCTGCAACATAGAGCGTCTGCTCACCGAATTTCATCTTCAGTCTTATACAGTTTACTTCGCTTATAGGTAGCCTAAAACAGCTCATTATGTTGACCTTGCCACCCCTGCCCTTTATGCAAATGAGAACCACGGTCTGGGTTTAGATTCCAAAATGATTTTCCAAATTAATTAACCTTTTTCATTTAAAGAAGATTTGTAACAAGGTAGTTATTCATTGATTTTCTGATCGGATTCGTTTTTATACCTGTTTAAGAGGAGCGTAACGTTTATATAATAGTTACTATATACTGTAGTAACAATGATGAGCAAGCCGCTTAAGATAGCTCTACCAGCATTCATCCTTCTACTAGGTATAGGCTTATACATCGGCCTCACCAGCTTTACAAACGTCGCTGCGCAGACTCAAGATTCGCCTGAAAACTTCACCCGAATTATCTTTCATGGTCCACTAGGCCGTTTCAAATGGTGCCCCCTTGAGATAGAGGTGAATTTCAGCAGAACCAAACAATACTGTGTCCGCTTAAAGCAAACATGGGGTCTTTTGGAAATTAGTGAAGAGTTTAAGAATATTGTTATTAACATAGCTAAGAGTGACCCCGATGTAAAGAATATGCTTTCCGAAGGATATAATATTACCCGGATTCAACCAATCATCAGAAGAATCGTTGAGGCCGATGGAACCGTGATTACCAAAGCTAAGAGTGCCGTCCTTACGTTGCGAAAAGACACTTCTGGCATGGCATTCGTATGGGTTGACGTTGAGAACAGTAAAGTAACGCGGATCGAGATAATAACTCGTACAGTGATCGTGAAACCCTAAAAACAATTGCTACCTTTTTTCTCTTCTTTCGGAGTTCCTCAGGTCTTCCAGTAGGGCTTTGTCCTTATGTATTGCAGCTTCGCCTCCAGAAGATCCTTTAACAATTCATCCTCGCTATAGTGCATTTTTGAAAGTATTCTTAACGCTGTCTGCGGCCCTATGCCGTAGACGGATAGCGCTATAACGCCTCTTCTTCCATAAGAATGGACAACGTCTGCAGTTCTCCTCAGGTCGGCGAGAAGCCTCGACTCCTCTTCAGAAAGCTTTTCACCGCCCAGCCTCTTGTTCACTATTCCAACAAGATACCCCTTATACTCTGGCAGTATTGCGAGAAGAGTTGAGCTGCAGGAGTAGCAGCTGGGTTTCTGCGGAAGATCCTTGATGGCGACTGAATCCTGCCTTTTCCCGCATTCCATGCATATAAGTTCAATCTTAGTATGCATTATGGCGTTTCTCATCCTATCTAAAGAGTCGGCCTGCACCTGCTCAGGTGCAATCATCTCAGGAATCTCGGCATACTTGTTCAATATGTGGTATGAAATTGGGGTTGGTTTCTCCATCGAGATGCGAGTCTCAACCCTGATTTTCCCACTTTTAATGGCTGAAACCACCTTTTTCACAGTTTCGACATCAACCTTCTCCTGTAGAACCTCCCGCATGGTTTCAACGTATATCGGCGTCTGCCTAAACCTATTGTAGAGGTCAAGTAGCCTTTCTTCTCCCAAGGATAAGCCGCGTTCAATGGCGCCGAACCTTTCTGCAACGAACTTCATGTAGTACCCGAATGGAAATCTCCCCCTTATCCGAGCATGGAAATCCTTCTCAACCTCTTCAGAGTCGCTTGGCAAAACCTGTTCAACTAGTTGTCTGAAGTTAGACTGAGAAACCTCCACCGGTAGCTCGATTAGGATTCTGTAAGCGTCTGTCCACCAGTTTCTAATGAGCTTCTTTATGGAAAGTCTCTGGTCAATTACGTAACCGAGTGTTCTGTTTGCCAACTCTCCTAGGCAGCAGTTTACTATTAAATATCGGTCGAAACCCTCTATCAGGATAAGATTGTCAGAGGGAACTGGAGCCCCGTTTTCCAACTGCTCCCGGATTTCGCCTACTATTTTTCGAGCAGCATTACTGTCTATCTGAAACTCTTTGCAAAGCCAGCTTACAGTTCGCTCCACCCCGCCTTTTCCTAGTTTTTCAGCAATCTTTCTCCGCAGTCCGCCGACCTCCTTTGCAAGCTCGTACGGTATTGGGAGAATCTCACCGTCCCAGCCGGGTAGGGCTGCTCTAGGATCCTCGACCGGCGTTACGTATACTCCCTCGTCAGAAATCTGCTCAATATTCCAAACCATGCCTCTGCAAATAAAGTGGAGCCCTACCCTTGCTCTGAGCATGATGAATTCTTCACCAACTATTCCTATAGTCCTGTTCGACGTAAGGTCGATAACCGGATACCTTCGCTCGTCTGGAATCATTGAGAGGTTGGAGAAATAATACTTTCTAGCCTTTTTAGATGGCATGATTCTGTCTCCTTCAAACCTTATTAGGCCGAGCTTGGAAAGAAAACCTGCAACTTTCTGAAACTCCTTCTTATCAAGCCTTCGGAAAGGGTATGCTCTGGATACTATTTCGAACACCTTAGAAAGGCTTATGCCTCCGTGGTCTAAGGAGAGACCAACTATCTGATGTGCAAGAACATCCAGAGCACCCTCGTGGATCTTCGTAGGCTCTACTTTCTCGCTCCTTGCGCTGCTTACTACAGCTATTGATTCGAGCGCATCATCCACGAATGCAGTCAATATCACTCCCTCAGATGTTAATCCAAGCCTGTGGCCGGACCTGCCTACTCTCTGAACGAAGGGCCCCACTTGACGCGGGGAAAGATACTGGATCACTAGGTCAACAGTGCCAATATCTATGCCAAGCTCGAGCGTCGAAGTGCAGACAATGGCCTTAGTCAAGCCTTTTTTGAAGCTGTCTTCTATCTTCTCCCTCTCATCCCTAGATAGTGAACCATGATGGATGCCTATTTTAGGATCTAGGGAACCCAGTCTTAAAGCAAGCATTTCAGCAACCTGTCTACTGTTGACAAAAACAAGGGTGGAAGTGTAGGTGTCGCAAAGATCCTTTATAGTTCTTATCCTTGCCGCAGCTTCTGGGGAAGTGTAGAGGGTGGTTGAAAGGTCGAAATCCTCCTCATCTGGCTGTGGCCATTCTATCCAATACCTGTAACTTTTCGGCACAGGAACCCTGATGACTTCAACCGGCCTCCTGCTTCCAGCGAGAAGTTTTCCAACCCTCTCAGGCGTTCCTACAGTGGCAGATAGACCTATCCTCTGAAAATCCCTACCAGTTATTTCCCTAAGTCTCTCTAGAGCTACGGCTAGCTGAACACCTCTCTTGCTTTCAGCAATCTCGTGAATCTCGTCTATAAGAATCCATTTAACATTTCTAAGGTTATTCTGCATTCTTCTACCTGGAAGTATAGCTTGAAGCGTCTCAGGAGTCGTTATCAAAATATCGGGAGGCTTTAAAGCCTGCTTTCTCCTTATTGAGGATGGAGTGTCCCCATGTCTCACATCCACAGATAAGCCCAGCAGGGTACACCATTTCACGATCCTCCTCATCATATCCCTGTTCAAAGCCCTTAACGGGGTGATGTAGAGGAGTGAGATCCCCCTCCTATTCTTAATACCGATAAGTTTAGACAGGACCGGTAGGAGTGCAGCCTCAGTCTTCCCGCTTCCAGTTGGAGCTATTAAGAGAACATTCATACCCGTCATTATTAAAGGGATGGCTTTTTCCTGGGTCTCCACCAGTTTTTCAATGCCAATTTGCTTCATTGCGGTTATGACTGATTTGGGAAGCAGCGTTAGAGATTTACTGAATGGGCGGTTTCCCTCAGCAGTCAATCCCATAAAGATCAGCGATCACTATTCTATATGTTTTACCCGTCATCAGTCTGTTTTCAACTTTTCAAGCCACTTTTAAAAACACGTGTTTTGAGAAGAGTTAATGTTGGAGGGTGATTATTATTCTGCCCTAAAAAGAGGTATGGTCATGTTGAACACACTGAACAGAATGAAGAGACCCTTTTCTTCGGTTCTAGTCTAGGCTTACTGGTTTACCTTTTTTTGCAGACTCGTTAGCGGCCAGCGTTATTTTTAGAGTCTTTATCGAATCCTCAAAGCTCGACTTGATTTTACTCGTATCCCCCGTTCTTATGGCCTCTATGAATACTTTATCCTCTTCGAGATATGGGTCTACGGAGGACCTGATCTCCTGAACCCTATTCTTTTCATAAATCCTCAGGATTTTCGAGTGGCCGGAATGCTCCACGACGGCGTTTCTTGTTATTAGTCTGAGGAAAGTCCCGGTGAAAGTATTTTGACTAACGCATGAACTAACTATAACTCCAATAGCACCAGACCTAAACCTTAAACTTACAATCGAACTGTCTTCGGCAGTCATGTCAGGATATATAAATTTTCCGGCTATTAGGTTGTCTATTTCCGCATATACATGAGAAACCTCGCCCTCAAGATATCTTGCCAAATCAAAGACATGCGTTGCCTGCTCCAATACTTGTCCACCTCCCTTATCCTTGTAAAGCCACCAATGTTTGGGAGGAAACCAGAAAGGATCTATGTATTGGCCAAGAACCATGGCTGTTGGACCGTTTTTCATAACCTCTTCCTTAGCAATTGAAGAGATATCGAGATATCGCCACATGTATCCTACGCTGTTTATAACCGAATGTCTCTTTATAGAATCCAAGATTTCCTCGGCCCTGCTTAGGGTGAGAGCAACCGGTTTTTCAAAGAATACCGCTATGCCCTTTTCTATAGCTTTTACTTCCTCGCCTCTAGCGAACGGGGGTGTCGCTACATACATCGCGTCTATACTCTCGTTTTTAATCAGCGAGTCTATGCTACTATAGTATTGGCCCCCAAATTTTTCTGAAAAAGATTTTGCTCTTTTCTCGTCAACATCCATAAACGCCTTTAGTCTAACCCCATCTATTTTCATTAATCTTTCCGCGTGGACTGATGCAATCCCGCCACAACCAACTATTGCAACATTTATTTCCTTCATTAAATTTCCGCACGCTTTGGAAACTTATAAACTTTAAAAGAAAAGAAATTGATAATGGCGCCTACTGTTTTGAGGTTTTAATGAATTCCTCTACGTTTTCTATCATCCCAGGTTTTTTACCTCCTGTTATTCTTCTTATTTTATCTTCGAACTCGACTATCTCGTAACCCGCGAGGATACCTATCTCAATGTTAAACTCCTTTGTTTCTTGGGGCCCAATATGTTGTAGTGTTCCCCAAGCCCGCTCCTTATCTCTTCCCATTACAAGGCTGTTCGCAGGCTCCATGCCCATAACGTATGTTCCCTCGCCTAGCATTTTCCACTGGATGAATCTGGGAAGCTCTTTCTTGCTATACTTCACATACACTCCTAAGCCTCCAAGGAGCCTCTCATTAACTATCGCAGCGTAAGCGTTTCCATCGCTGTCGCACAGCATGCTATGAAAATAAACTTTTTCCCTGTAGCCGGGTTTTGGTCCATGAACATTTGCAAAGTCTTCCGCGCCCTCGAAGGCCTCTCTGTCTCTTGGGACGAAGAAGCCGGTTGTCGACAAGAACCTGGCGCCCTCATCCAGCAGGGGGAAACCTATGTTAATATGATAAAGTATCATCAACGGCTGGATTTTCCACCCACAGTTCGTCACGATGTCGCGGATCATTATCCGTCTTTCCCCGAGAAATGTTGTCACCCGCCGTCTTAGGACTATGTTTGGCTCAAATACCCTGGATTCTCTAGTCTCTCCCTCTAAAACTATTTTGTAATTATCTCCATCCCAGTAAGCATCAGCATACAGCAAATTAGCCGGGGAGTAAGATGCTCGCCCATGCAGCCCAAGGCTCTCACCCTCGTCGAAAGCAGGCGCACCCATGTAGGTTAGGCCGCAGGTAGTCATCAACCCGCCGGGAAAACCGCGGAGCCATCCGAGCCCCTCCGGCTCGTAGAAACTGGGTGCAACAATACCGGTTGGGCTAATCCAGCTTAACGGTACTCCCCTGTATTCTGCATTCACTATATCCATGCCTCGATCTATAACCACTAGAAAATTCACATCTCCGTTTCTGACAACCGCAACTTTAACACCATGTTCAAAACCATTAGACAATTCTGCTATTTTTATCCCAGCAATCTGCTCCATGCTTCCAACTCGTTTAAGAATCTCTTCCCTCCTCCACTCTCGCTCATAAAGATAGACCATGCTGGTAAACTACTCCTCACTTTACTAATAAATCTTTGCATCTCTAATCTTGTTTTAAGCAAATTATTAAGTCTTTATGTTAAATATATGAGGTAAAACATTATTGCAAGCCAAATAAGGAGACTTGTGACTATAATTCTGCTGGATAGGAGTCTCCTTATAATTCCAGTCTCCTCGGTTTTTCTCAAAATCGAAATGAACTGCAATACTATTAGTGTTATTATTGGAATCGTGAAAGGCAGAAGACCATCTGCATACGGCGAGTGAAAAGTATAGAGAGAATAAGAGATTATTATTAAGGCTGAGAAGACAGTAATCGCTTGATCTAAGAGAGCCACGTCATACTGCTTAAAAGATTTTCTATGATGTTCAGGTTTATTTAAAGCGGTTAATTCCTCCCTTCTTTTAGATAATGCAAAGAGCATCGAAACATAGAAGACTCCGATCAGCAGCCAGGGTGAGATATATACTTTAACTATTTCGCCTCCCGCTAGAGACCTAATGATATAATTAAGAGATATGCTAACCAAGTCTAACCATGCTATATCCCTTAGGAAAAAAGTATAGGTGATCGAGTTTAGGAATAAGGAGATGCAAAGTATTAGAAAGGGAATGCTTACCCAATATGAGACTAGGAGGGAAAAACCCAGTAAAATAATGGAGAAGATTAATGCTGAAGCCCTACTCATTTCCCCACTGGCAACAGGCCTATGTTTTTTCCTAGGATGATAAGCGTCTTGAGCAGCATCTTTAATATCATTAATCACGTAGCAAGCACTGGAGGTAGCGGACAGGGCTATAAATCCGGATAAAAGGCTAGGATAATAGACTGGGAGTAGAAGCTTTCCGCCGAAGAATGGTGCAAGAAGTATAAGTAAATTCTTGTACCAGTCTAGAATCCTTGCTTCCACTAAAAAATCCTTTATTGTCGCCATTTTCCAGACAACTTTCTTACTATCGGCAGGGCTATGCCGGAGATCAAAAGAAAGAGAAACACTACCCAGGCTATTTTTGATACTTCGCTTCCCAAGCTATGCATACTGAACCTAAGCGTTACCCTATTAGACCCAGCTGGTATTTTCACCTTAATGAACGGTATCCTCCAGTTGAATACTGGCTGGATTCCGTGCCAACCCGTTATTACGTTTGGCAGCTTAGGATAGTACGTGTCTATTGGGATAATTTCACCATCCGCCTCAACGGTGAAACCTGGAAAGTTTACCTGCCTAACTATCAGATATGTATTTCCAGACACTTTTGACATCGCGACTTCAATTCTATTTATGGTAAACTCTACTGATTCAACTGTCCCCTCTCCTTGTATGAAAACGATCTTTGAGAAATTAGTTTTCCGAAATACTGCATACAGTCCATTATAATACTCGAAATGAAAATCGGCGGAGGAATTTAAAAAATTAATTAATCTTGGATCATGGATAGCTATGTAGCCGATTCCAAGCTCATCCATCAGCCTCTGAATCAAATTATTCTCAACCAGTTTTTCTATGGAGAAACTTAGAAGATACCCTCCCTCGGTAAGGGCGTAGGTATTAGTTATGTAACGGGTTCCAAAACAACC
>CALIBN010000032.1 GCA_938045545.1 uncultured archaeon
AACCCGGCGATGATCCGACGGTAACGCCTGATCCTCTCGTCGAAGTCATATATGCCATCCATTCCTACATCATTCAGCAGAAGACGCGTAGACTTAAAAGGCGGAAGGAAGGGATTCGAACCCAAAACATTGGCGCCGGGGGTGGGATTTGAACCCACGCGGCCCAGAGTGGGCCACAGGCTGTTCAGCCCTTTCAATGGGGCTCCAGGCTTAGGCTCGCAGCGTTTGCTGTGATCTGCTCCCTACCGGATTCCCCGCCTATTGGCTCTAGGAGACCCCGGCTTCCCTTCACTTTCCTATATTTTTTGCGGATTATTTAAATTGTTTGATCATCGCCAGAGTTTCGGATAGGTTCCTCTGGGCATCAGAACCCTTTCTGTTTTAATCATTATTCCATGCATGACCTTAAGCATCTCTTCCGAATCAGCTAGGGCTGTTCCCAGGGCTACCGCCTCGCCTTTTAGAGTGAATATGGCAACTGTGTCCCTCGTTTTTATTCCAGACTCAATGTGGGTTATGCCCGGAGCCGTTAAATGCGCACCGTGACATATAGCGTCTACAGCCGAGTCTCTAATGAAGATTTTCGGCAGCAGATCTAGGGCTTTTTCCATTGGAAAAATAAACCTTCTGAGCATCCCCATGTCTCCAGTCTCCTGCCACCTACTGTAGAGATAAAGTACATCATGTAAAGTAACCATACCTTCATCCTCAATGAATGGTCCGGCTCTTACTCTACGGAGCTCATGCATATGCGCGCCGCAGCCCAAAACCCTGCCTATATCATAAATCAGTTTTCTAACGTATGTTCCCGCTTCACATCCAACCCTGAAAAGAATGTTTCTGCCCTCAATTTCTAAGGCATCTAAATAGTAAATTGTTCTTACACGTATAGCCCTCTTAACGGATGCCCGTAGGGGGGGTCTCTGGTAAATTTTACCTTGAAACTCATTGAAAACCTCTTTGATCCTCTTTTCAGACACATCGCCATGAGTCTTCATTACGCCAATGTATTCCTTGCCAGCCCTCAGTAACGCCTGTATGACCTTCGTCGCTTCCTCTAGAGCCACCGGTAGAACACCGGTCACCTTAGGATTTCCACGCCCATCAGATTAAGCCGCTGTCGTGGGCTCTAAGGTCCCTCCGTGACCGGCATGCTCAACGCCGATTATCCGCTTAACCCACGCTGTAACCTCATGGCTTGATGGCCCCGGAGGCTTATCCAAGTTTATTATGCCAAACTTTATTATGTCTGGGTATGGGCGCTCCTCAGGTCTATGCCCATATTTGGGATCAGTCTCATCCTCAGACTTTGTTAGAAGCTCGCGCTTTATGCTCCATGGAGCCTTGATCTCCCGCATTTCACCCTCCTCATAAACGCTATCAAGGCAAAAAGCGCTATATTTTCTCCATCTGCACGTATTCTTCGAGCTTTCCAGCTTCAACTAGAGCCTTATAGACCTCCTCGTCCGACGCACCCCTACTTATCTTGAGGGCATCATCCGTCGGCTTAAGGTGGCTTATATTCGCGCGTCTCCGCCTAACACCATTAACATTCTTAGGTCCGGTAACAAGCACGAAGTTCTTGTCTATCACATCCACTATCACGCAACGTCTACCGGCCTCCCTACCTCTTATCTTCACACAGATCCTACCAACCTCTATTGCCGGCATCAGCAATCACTATCCTTTTTGCTTTCTCTCAAGATAATCCGGCTTATATTTGTTTATCCCCAAAACACGTCATGGAACGGGCTTTCGCGGCTTCTCCATTAGAGACCTTTTTTCCCCGCGACGCCCATCCTTAAAATGCGGTCTCCTAAGCACAGAATCGCCCCTCTTCTCGATCTCCCTAGCCTCATCAGCCAGCTTTGCAGCAGCCCTCATCATCTCATGCGCTGCGGCAACAAGCGGAATATAAGCTTCTGGATCTTGGATCTTAAAGCAAGCCTCAAAAGTTACCGCGGAAACTTGCTTAGCGAGTTCATAGGCGGCCATAGCCTTAGCCTTAGCATACGGATTTGAGAAGCCCGCAGCCTCAACTGCCCTTTTTCCATCAACTGCCAGCCTTGGTAGAGCGGGTTTTTCACCAGACTTAATTGAGTTGATCACTTTATCTAATTCCTCAACGATAACGTTTAGCGCCCCAGTTGCAGCTAAAACCCTAATTACATCAGAGTTGTAGAGGGCCATTTCAAGCGGATCCAGAAACTCTCTTCTAGCACCTATCATTGAGTCAGCCTCAACAATTATGTACCCAAAACCAGCCTCCTCGAGATCTTTAACAACCCTCTTCGCCGGGCTATCTGAGATAACTATGACTGGCTTACCAGCTCCCTTAAGAATTTTACGTGCTTCAGAGGGGCCCTGAGTTGTCTGCGCTGGGCCAATAAATACAATGAAGTCAACATCGTACTTCAGAATTTGCTCAGCGCATTCAACGCAATCTTCCAAAGTAGCCTTAGCCCCTGAACCAACAACCCTGACTCGAATATCCTCCCTATCAGCCCTCTCATCTAGAAGGAATTCCAGCAGCGGCAGGGAACCTAAACAACCAGCCTTTAATACTCCAACTCTAACAGCGTGGCTCATTG
>CALIBN010000033.1 GCA_938045545.1 uncultured archaeon
GAAACGATGATAAGTATAAAAACTATCGTTAAGAAACTAGGCCAGCCGAAAGGGAACTTATGCGTTGGGAAGAGTGCGAGGTTGCGCCGGAATAGCCACTCAGCAGGACTCCAAAAGCTCCAACGGATGCGCATGGCATAAATTTTATTTATTGGCGCGGCTTTGTCAAAGCAAGCTACCAACTTCTATGTGAGATTTGGGATTGAGCTTAGCTGTTGCTCTGTGGCTTCTTCACGTCATGCTCTCACCTCCTGTGGAGTCTTGGGCAGAGGGCGGGGCCCCAAAAGGCCATCGCTTGCTGGTTGACTTGGGAGGAGCCCTCTCTGTTTGCTGAAAGGCCATGACGCGTAAGCTCCGCATCTACCTCGATACCTCGGTCTTCAGTGCCTTTTATGACGAGCGCACGCCAGAGCGCCAACGCTTGACCCAAGAGTTCTGGGCCAAGCTGAGCGAGTATGAGAAACTCCGCTCTCAGCTCACCCTCGATGAGCTGGCACGGGTGAGCGATTCAGCGCTACGGGAACGTCTCTTAGAGCTTGCCCAAGGGGTTCACGTGCTAGCCATCACCCTGGAACCTCCAGCACTTAGTGCGGCGCAGCACGCGGTTGTTGGTGAATTATGTCAATGCGAGGCGTGGACTGCCGCCCTTAGAGATCTTGGCGCCACCGGAGGTGTAGCCCTATGTTCGATCTGGAGGGATTGAAGCAAGCCAGTGGGCTGAGTGCCAGCCAGCTGGCAGAGCTAGAGGCACAACTGCGCGCGGAGCTTGGCGGGGACGAGCTGATGGTGGAGTTGCATTTGGTGCGGGTGCTGGAGGCATTGCGACACGGATGGATCACGGTGAGCGATGCGTTGAGTGTGGAGACAAAGACACCCTAATCCCCTGCGGCGCGCTCTAGCGTCTGCAGCACTTCGTGTGGATCCATTGGCTTAAGCTACAACTATGGTACCACAGGCAGAATATAATCTTGCCACAACTTCTCCATGTGGGTGGAGGAAGGAGCCGGAATCCAGATAAGCAAGATCAAGGTAACTATAGTAACGATGATACTAGCTAATAGAGCTAAGCGTTCTCGTTCAACACTCCTGAGCAAGAGAGCATCTAATAAATTCCAGCCAAAGTGGATACCTATGGCTAGCCACAGGGCTTTAGTTTTTAAGATAGCAAGAGAGAAGAGTACTCCAGAAAGGCTTGCGTCGAGAACACCAAGCCAACCTAAGCGTTGGTAATGCAGAAGACCAAAGAAGACTGAAGTGATTCCAATAGTAGGCCAGAGGCCTATGCCCTTGATAAGAGTTTGCCAAGGATATCCTCTAGAAATAAGCTCTTCCCCAACTACGCCCACAAAAATAAACACAACATGTAAGAAGTTCTTCCTTGGCATACTAGCGAGCTGGACCTGTCGGCCCCATAGGCGGATAAGAACAAATGATGCTATGACCATGATACAACCTATAATTATTCCAACTGATAATTCTTGCCACCATGATGGATAAAAATGTAAACCTAGACTCGCTAAGGGCCGATGATCGAGGTAAGCCACCATAAGGAGTGAGATAAGGAGGGTTGCAGGAACCAGCTCTCTACCTGTTATCTTAACCCTTTGAGTATCAGTGGCCTTCTTGGCACCAAGTATACTGCGGACTATGATTGCAAGGACAACTGCAAGCAAGAAGGATGCAGCGTAGAAAGCAGCAAACTTCCAAATCCATCCCATGATTAATTAATAATTATATTGAAGGAGGGCTGGAGTTGTCAAACACCTCCAGCCCTCCTTTCAGTTCTCGATACATTAGCCCCACTCATAGTGGGCTCCACCTTCAATAGGGCCGATTTTCACATACCAACACTTGGAAGGGTTAGAGATGATAACTGTAAGCTGGAAAGTTATCTTTTCCGGTGGCGGGATGCTTTTGTCAACCTTAGCAGGGCTCGTTCTTACTTCTTCTCCTGCAGAATTAATGAAGGCCATTTCCGCCTTATCATCCCTTATCCTTACCCGGATCTTATACGCACCAGGAGGGAGAAAGCTTGTGGGATCATCTCCAACCCATAAGCCTCCAACAGGAACTTCAACCTTCTCGCCAGCCAGCAGCTGCTTGGTTAAAGGGATAAAGTTCGAGATTGGGTGTGGGGGAATATAAGCTATTAACCTAGGAAGACCAGGAGTGCCATCGGACCATAAAACTGCTTTTTCAAAATCCAATAGATCTTCTGCACTAGCAGTAAAACTACTAAAAGCAGCTTGCAATCCTTGCACTATTTGATCCCTATTAATGCAAGGTCCTGGTCCTAGAGGCCCGAAAGGTCCACACTGTGCTGAGCTAGAGAGTATTATCAAAGTGACCAGCACTGCCACCAACCCGACCATCGTCGCCAGCAGCTTAAACTTCTTGTTGAACATCTGCATCTCCTCCTTTTGTGTGTGAGATTTGAGATTAAGATTGAGCTTAGCTGCTGCTCTGTAGCTTCTCTCACGTCATGTTCTCACCTCCTTGTGCTTGAGTCTTGGGCGGGGTGCGGGGCTCCTGTGGGCCATCCCCGTTACTTTGGCACCCCGCCCGCTTTTCTCTGTCATGGATCGCTCGCTGCGACCTCACTCTAGCACGACTCCCCTCCCCTGACCATAAGCGAGCTTAAGAAAAAACTTGGACTTCCTTAAGGTTGAACTTAAGCAAGATTAAGAAAAAGTTTAAGCTAGCTTAAGGTCGCGCCGGGACTTCTCAAGTAGACTTCATTGGAGTATAATGAGGTGACACGGTGAGACGGATCAACAGGGAGACGCCCTGGCAACTGACGGTCTACATCCCCAAAGAGAAGCGCCACGAGCAGTTGCTGGAGCGCCTCAAGAAAATCGCACAAGCACAAAAGCGGTCGCTGAACTTTCTTGTGCTGGAGGCCGTCGAGAGATACCTGGACGAGCTCGAAGCAAAATATAGAATCACGGAAAGCACTGAAGAGTCACAGATGACACAGAAGTAATCTTCTCTGATTTCGGTATCTCTGTGTCTTCCGTGATTCAAATGCCAAGAGGGAGGTGTGCCATGGCCATAAAATTCGCGGATTCCCCAAAGCGCACAAGCCCTCAGCCCTTCTGCCCAAACGAACGCTGCGTGCTCCATCACTTCCGCAAGGACGATGGTCGCTTTC
>CALIBN010000034.1 GCA_938045545.1 uncultured archaeon
GATTCTGCTCGGCCAAGCCCACTGCACGCTCAGGGGCGTTTCACCCCAGCCCTCGGCGACGCGGCCAAACCTATCAACCACGGTGAGGCGCACGCGGGCGCAGGTCACGTAAGTCAGGGTCTCCGGGCCAAACTTGAGGGGAATGCGTGTCTTCACGGGTAGGAAGTAAAGTGCAACTCCGGTGGTATGTGCATCATTCTCATTGACCACGGTCACTCGCCTCCTTTCGGCATATTCCGCTATCTAGCATCCAGTTAGTCCACATAGGATAATGCTTTAAATTTTTCTTCCAAGAAGGCTTGAGCGACTGCCGCTAATCTCCAGTAAACATCCGCGCATGCTAGAGGAAGGCAGACATTTTCTCTATACTAACCTTTTTAATGCTTAAATACGAATTCTGAAAAATAGTCGGAGCAGTAAGATGATGAGAACCGTTTCCTCATGGATCGACTTCATCAACTCCGGACCTGGGACGAATAGGCTGGCGGAGATATATGGAGCGGACTTCGTGGAGGATAGAAGGAGAGCCATCCTGAACACATTGAGGCGGTTCGGAGAAACCTATGGTTTTGAAAGAAACGTAATCATAGTCAGAGTACCTGGAAGGGTAAACCTTATGGGTAGACACGTAGATCACAGAGGGGGATTTGTAAACCCGATAGTGATTCCAAGAGAAGTCATAATGGTAGCTGAAAGAAGAGAGGACTCTTGCATCGAGATTCATAACTTGGAGGAAAGGTTTGAGTCTGGAAAGTTTGAAATCGGAGAAGAATTGCCTGCGAGAAAAATATCTTCGATAGATGAATGGAGAAGGTGGACTCTGGAAAACATCGAGAGGAAACCGGAGAGGGAGAGGAGATCTTGGATAAACTATGTTAAGTCGGTATGCTACCTTCAGAATGTTTACATGGATGACGGCTCATATAGGAAAAGGCTTCTCGGGGCGAACATTATCTGCTATGGGGATATACCTAGGTCCGCAGGGCTTTCCTCATCGTCGGCGCTGGTCGTCGCCACGTACTTGACGGTTTCAAACCTTAACGATCTTGAAATCCCGAGGGAGAAGATGGTTGAATACACGGGCATAGGGGAATGGTACGTTGGAACCAGGGGTGGATGGGGGGATCAGGCAGCGATGCTCTTCTCGAAAAAAGGCTTCGTAAGTCATATCGGCTTCTTCCCGTTCAAAATATCCTTCATCCCCTTTCCAACCGGGGTCAGCATCATTCTTTGCAACTCCTTTGTTGCAGCAAGCAAGATGACTGGGGCACAGAGCATTTTCAACGAAAAGGTTTCCACATACGAGTTCGGGTTCGAGCTCATGAAGAAGTTCAACCCTGAATTAAAGAGGTTCGAGTATTTGAGAGATATTAATCCTGAGAATTTTGAAACTGTTGAAATATATAGGATGATTAAATCCCTGCCTGAGAAAATAAGCAGGAGTGAGCTTAGAAGCCTACTGCCCGAGAAAGAGGAATGGTTGAACAGGCTTTTTAAAGAGCATAAGGAGCCTAAGGAAGGGTATGACTTAAGGGGGGTGTGCTTATTCGGGATTTCAGAATGCGAGCGGAGCAGGAAAACAGAACTGGTTCTACCGGGGGACGTGGAGCTTTTCGGAAGGCTGATGAATGTTTCACACGACGCGGATAGGGTGGTTAAATCAGGTGTAAAATGGCACGTAAGAGTATCTGATGAATACTTGGAGAGGCTTATCCGTTCAGAGGGCGAGGCAAGGCTAGAGTTTCAATCGGGCTACTATGGTTGCGGAACTGGGGAGACTGATTTCCTGGTTGACACAGCGTTAAAAGTCCCAGGTACCCTTGGAGCATCAATAGTGGGTGCCGGCCTAGGGGGTTGCGTCGAGATACTCGTGGATAAGAATGCTGTGGGCAAAGTCGTAGACTTCTTGGTGAAAGAGTATTATTTTGACGAGGACAGGCAAAAAAACGGCATAATGCTGGTTAGCCCTGTTGAGGGCGCCTGTCTTATTTGAAACTCAAACTTTAAAAAAGGTTCTTACTTCCAGGTTTCATCATGGAAAGCAGGTCTGAAGAGACAATTAGGGATAGCACCGTTGCGATCGTCCCCGCCGGGGGCTCGGGCTTCAGGTCTACGCCCCTCTGGACCAGGTTGAACCCGTATACTGACACTATTTCGAAGCCTGCGATGAGAGACCTCTTCTGGAGGAAAACCTACTTGGACACCATATTCAGCACCATAATGCGATGCGGCCTGGTTAAGTCGATTCTTCTCTCAGTCGGCAGAAAGGTGGTGGAGAGCGTTGAGGAGTGTAAAGATGAACGAGACCTTATAGACCTTAAGGCGCTGATGGATCTGAAGGCTGTGGCTGCGAAATGGGCGAATGTCAGGATTTTTTTCGACAACCCTGGTGACAAGGGTACTGGTGCTGCAGCAACCAGCTTTGAGGGCAAAAAGCTTGTTAAGGAGAGCGGGGCGAAATACGTTTTCATATACTACGGGGATGTGCCGACCGTTCCTCCTGAAGAGATAAGGAGCATTATAATGAGCCACGTGTCTTCAGGCGCGAAGATCACTATTGTCACGTCAGACAAGGGTGATGCATTCATGTACGGGAGGATAGTTAGACATCCGAAGAAGGTTTTAGGTATGGTAGATGAAAAAGATGTCAAGGATGAGAAATCGCTGAACATAAACAGGATGATTAAAAGTGGGGAGTTGATTGCGCTTAGGCTTCCAGAGGTGGATGCTGGGAAATACGGCGAATGGGCCTCATACGTTTTCCTGAGGAAGCAGGATGTTGATAAGGCTGGAGACAAAATATGTATATACCATCCTATAAGGGAGGCTCTTCCGGGGGGGAAAATAGTTCTTTCAAGAGAACAGATTGAGAAGAGAAGGGTTAAGCTAGATGGTAAGGCTCTGCTTTTCGACCCTATGTCAGACGAATTTTTAGATATTAAGGAGCAGGATGAAATCGGGGTTACTGAAGAGCAGAGGAGAAGCATCGGCTCACTGGAGGTGAACATGCTTGACTTTAAGGTTTCAACAGACTATCTTAACGCAATAAGAGAGAGAAACACGGGTTTAATGGTGATGAACTCTGAGGTCTATCTTAACGTGGTAAGGGATGTTGATGCCCCTAACTACGGGCGAGTTTTAAAAGACGGTTTGGAGATTGTAGTGCCGAACTCAGAGGTTTTTTCGTTAAAACCTGGTGAAAAGAGATACGGATTGTCTAGAGAGGAGCTGCTTTCAGTGAATACGTGCAGAAGGATTGGGCCGAGCCAGCCCGGGATATACGTTTTGGAAAGGCATCCTGGCGGCGAGTACTTCCTGCCGGAGGTCTCTAAAGAGGCTGTCTCAAAAGGGGAGAAGGTTAACATATACCTGCTTAAGGGTGAGGAGGGCGTTGGTGAAGGGTATGATTATAGGAGCGAGGCTAGAGTTGGGGCGATGCTTCAGTCTAGGAGATTAGTTAAGACGCTTGTGGAGAAAGGCTGCGTCGTGGAGGAGGATGCTGCAATAACTGTAGATGAGGGTTTTGACGCTGGCAGGATAGGAAGGGGGGTTGTTTTCTCAGGCAGGGTCGATATAAGGGGGGATGTAACCATAGGGGAGAATTCGCGGGTAAGCAATTCTTTCATTATAGCTATATCCCCATATACTGTTAGGATTGGGAAAAACACTAAGATAGTTGATTCTGTTGTAGTAAGCTCAACTATTGGAGAAGAGGCAGTGTTGGAGAAGTGCGATGTCTTCCAAGCTGAAGTCGCGGCCTTCAAGACTCTGAGGGACACAGTGGTTTATTCGAAGGACGGTGAGACCTACACGTGGATAAGGGGAGCCCCAAAGCTGGATACTGCCGGCTTGGAAACATTAGAGGGGTGTTCCTTGGAATCTCTCGAGAAGATTTTCGGAGTTACTATTGACGTGGGTGCGCGAATATACGTGGAGCCCAGGGTGAAACGTTTTCTGCAGGATATTATGATGGTCGCCGAAAAAGAGGGCGGCTTAAAGAAGTTCGACAAGAAGTTCACGAGACAATTAAGGTCTTTAGCTTTCACTGAAATACCTGGGTTGGAAGAGTATAATGATGTTCATTTCTATGTCGGTGTCAATTCTTTTCTGAGCGGGGAAATCGTTTTCAGAGGAGAGGTCCACGTGAAACCCTGGTGCGTATTGCACAACTCAATGATAGAAAGGAGCAGGATCGAGAGGGGTGCCATAGTGTGGAACAGCATTCTGAAAAGATGCGTGGTTAACAGCTCGCTCGAGAAAAGGACAATAATCGACAGGGAGAGCCTTAGCAACATGGTTGTTGATGAAGGGTGGAAATCAGCAGGGAGCGGATGGAAAAGCTTAATAATCTTTAAACACGGAGAGTAGCGTCTGGAGGGTTAGAAATGTCAGAATACTCTGTTTCACCAGACGGGGTTAAGTATAGAATTCCTTCTAGAGAAGAGTTGAAGGCTGAGCTTACAAGCATAAATAGGATTGTTGAGGACCAGCGGGCCAGGGGGAGGGAGATAGTTACAGTCATGGGGCTGGGTTTCGTCGGAGCGGTCATGGCCGCGGTCGTCGCGGATGCTAAGGATTCCCCATACTTTGTGCTAGGCTATCAAAGGCCTTCTAAAAGATCCTATTGGAAGATTCCCTATATAAACTCTGGGAAGCCTCCTGTTAGCGCGGAGGACCCTGAGATACCTGAAATATTCAGGAGGACTGTTCTTGAAAAGAAAACACTTATGGCTACGAGCTGTGAGGAATCGCTGGGTCTTGCAGACATAATAGTGGTTGACATACAGCTTGACGCGGCTAAGCCTGTTTTCGGAAAAGCTGAAGCAGGGTATGTTGAGCTGGACGCTTTTAAAGCCGGGTGTAGAACAATAGGGAAATACATGAAGGAGGATGCTCTCGTTCTCGTTGAAACCACCGTACCTCCTGGTACCTGTGAGAGGATCGTGCTTCCAATTCTCAAGGAGGAGAGGGAGAAAAGGGGCATAACTAAGCCGCCGCATCTGGCTCATTCCTATGAGAGGGTCATGCCAGGCAGGAAATACGTCAGCTCGATAAGGGACTTCTGGAGGACTTGGGCTGGAATAGACACGGAGAGCGCCGAGCTTGCTCGAAGATTCTTATCACGTGTGATAACCTATCCTCTCTACGAGGCTGAAAACACAACTGCCTCTGAGGTCGCGAAAGTACTGGAGAACTCCTACAGGGCTGTGAACATAGCTTTCATATATGATTGGACGCTTAGGGCTGAGGAAATAGGGATAGACCTTTGGAAGGTTCTCCCCGGGATAAGGGTTCGCCCGACTCACAGCAACATTATGAACCCCGGGCTGGGCGTCGGCGGGTACTGTTTAACAAAGGACAGCGTGCTGGCTAACTGGGCTTTCAGGGAAATATTCGGGTGCAGCGACGGCGTACCATACACTATTGAAGCGATAAACATAAACGATAAAATGCCACTTCACACCGCTGACCTGGTTGCGGATGCTCTCAGGGAAACCGATAGGGAGATTAAAGGCTCAACTGTAGCGGTTCTCGGAGCCTCGTATCTTGCTGACATTGGTGATACTCGTCACTCGCCTTCAGAGATCCTGATAAGAAGGCTTAAGGAGATGGGTGCTGAAATAAGGGTTCACGATCCCTATGTGAAGGTCTGGCCGGAATTCTCTCAGCAGGATGAGGATGAGTTCTCACTTGCAAAGCAATTCCGGAACCAGGAGGACTTGAAGAGTCTGAGGGTTGAGCAAGATCTAGATAAGGTTGTTAAGGGTGCTGACGCCATAGTTTTTGCTGTCAGGCATAGCGTTTACCTTCAGCTGGAGCCTAAGGATGTCCTAAGGATGAACGGGGGTGCTCCAGCGATAGTGGATGCTTTCAACATAATCGACGATAATAAGATAATTGAATACTTGAAGAACGGATGTGCTGTCAGAGGCGTTGGAAAAGGCCATATAAAAAGGCTTAAACAGTTAATATAGACGATTCAAAACTAATTACTTTAGATGGTAAATGTTCAAAGCGTTTTCGTAAAGCAGGCGTCTTGCCGCTTCAAGCGCGAGCTCCACATCTAAATAACCTTTTTCAACTAGATAGTTCAATGTAAGGGAAAGCTGGTGTTTAACGAGTTGCTCCTTTCCGAAAACCCATTCTGGAACATGAGCATCGCTGAAGAACGCGCACCACTTGTTCACTGGCAGCATTTGAAGTTTCTCAATCGTTCTCTCCATCATTATGGAAGGATAGTATGAATACCACCAGAAACCCGAGGCGAAAACATTCCTATAGTTCTTAGCAATAACGTTAAGCTCATGGGTCTGCGTCCTGCTTGCCGATATTAGGTCGAAGCTAACATCCCTATACTCATAGAACAATGGGCAGAGCGAGAGCAGCTGTCCGGGCTCATTGACGACTATCGCGTAGTCTGGCGGAGAAGCTCCGATAACAGGCCTTTCAACACCCAACATTAATTGAAAAACAATCTCTCCGTCCTTAATCAACTTGAGGAACTCATTTACTACAAAAGATAGTAGTGCATTTTTCTCCTCTATGGTCATGCTTCCTCCAGCTTCCGCCCTCCGGATCGCATCCTCAACGAGCCCTTCTCTAGGATCAATAATGATGCGTTCACTAGGGTTCAGGCTAATAGTGATCGTTGAAATACGGCTCTTAAACTTGTCGAATATTTCTGCCACAGCATCCCTCATGCTCCTAGCGTTGTTCACTTTCAGCGAGAACATGTCTTCAAGCATTCTAAATGATTCCTTCGAGATTTCCTTCGAGATTCTTTCAAGCCTTAGAGAGCCTGTGAAGAAAGAAGAGTCGAAATCTAGATCCGTATCTGTAAATTGCAGAGTTAGAAAAGCTTTCTCAACTTTAACTCTTTCCCTCAGGAATCTGATGCCGTTGAAGTTTTTCTCAAAATCTGCGAATCTGTCTAGAAGCAGGGGGAAGCTTTTCTCTGTCAACTCCTCTTTGAAACCAAAAAGGCTTAAAACCCTTCTTAAAGCCCAGAAAGTCGAGGTGTTTCTCACGTTTTTCAGGAAGGGTATGATTCTCCTAACCTTTTCGACAGGATCTTCTAAACTAAGTATTTCCCTAGGCATTCCTGAGGAAACCAATTCGGTGGCGATGTAATGGTAGAGCACTATTTCAGATAAATCCTTAGCCTTCAATGCCCGAGGATTCAGATGGGTATGTATGTCTACGAGTGGAATGTCGGGAATCTCTTCAAAAATCATGGAACAACGTTTTTCCTTCTCCATGTTTTCTTCTGAAAAGATGTTAGGCTTATAAATATTATGCATGCTTCGAGTCAAATCCTTTATATACCGCTTCCATTTAACAGTGGACGAAGTGGGATGAACGAAAAGAAAGTAAGAGTAGGGATAATCGGGTGTGGCATCGTTGCTGGTTCACATGTTTCAGGTTATTTGAAGTCAGGCATGGCTGAGATCATAGCTCTCTCCGACAGCAGGGTTGAAAGAGCTAAGGCTCTGGCTGAGAAATACAGCCTCCCACGAGTGGGTATCTATGAAAACTATGAAGACTTGTTGAAAGACAGGAATATTGATGCAGTAAGCATTTGCACTCCGCATCACTTGCATGCTGAAATAACAGTGAAGGCTGCGGAACAAGGGAAGCATGTTCTCTGCGAAAAACCTATAGCAATATCCTTAAAACAGGCTGACGAGATGATCCGTGCCTGTCGAAGAAACGAGGTTAAACTCGCAGTGGTTTTTCAAAACCGTTTTTCCCCTGATGTTCAAAGGGTTAAGAAAGAGTTTGAGAGGGGAGACTTCGGAATTCCGATATACGGTGAGGCTGTTGTCAAATGGTACCGGGAGGATAAGTCCTACTATCATATGGATGATGTTGCAAAGTCTTGGCGCGGAAAATGGTCTACGGAAGGCGGTGGGGCCTTAATAAATCAAACCATACATTTGGTCGATATGCTGCAATGGATAATGGGGCCCGTCGAATATCTTTATGGAATATACGACACCATGATGCATAATATAGAAACCGAGGACATCGCGGTTTCAATACTGAAGTTTAAGAATGGTGCCATAGGCTTTATACTGGGGAGTGTCAACCTCCAGCCTCAAGAGGATTGGGTAGCAATCTACGGGAGTAAAAAATCAATAGTCATCGGAAGCGATAAGATGGTTGCAAAAGAGTGGGATGAGAAAAGCGGGACAAGAGTTAGAAGCGTTGAGGAAAGAAAGGAGACGCTAACCCCCTTTATAGGCCACGATGATGCTGTTAGGGATTTTCTCGAGGCAATAGTTTTAGACAGGGCTCCTGCAGTCCCAGGTGAGGAAGCTAGGAAGTCGCTTGAGATCGTTCTAGCCATCTACAAGTCTCATAGAACCGGAGGCAGAGTGACTCTCCCCATCGTTGAATAAAGAGCCAGGTGAGTAATACCATGTTTAAACCATCCTTCATAACGGACGAGGTTTCCCAAGATCTTCACGAAGTGAGGGAGTTCGCTAAGAGTTTCAACTTAGATGCTATAGAGATTAGGACAATACTGGACAAGGGTTTTCCAGAGATTCTCGGCGAGAAAAACGTTTTAGAAAAGTTTCTCAAGGATAATGGTTTAAAGGTGTGTGCAATCGCATCACCCACCTTTAAATGCGATATTGATTCAACCGAGGAATACGAGAACCATTTGAACATATTTAGGAGCGCGGTTGAGCTTGCAAACCATGTTGACGCAAAGCTAGTTAGGGCTTTCACCTTCTGGAAAAAAGGGAGGTATGAGGGTTTCAAGAAGAAGATAATTGAGAGGTTCGGAAAGATAGTTGATATGGCTGAGGAGCACGGTGTTACGATAATCGTTGAAAACGAGCCTTCAACCTTTATCGGGAATGGTAGGATTCTGGCAGACTTCATCAACTCCCTGGGGGCAAGGTGCGTTAAGGCCCTCTGGGACCCTGGCAACGAGCTGATGGATGATGAGGGTGAGGAACCCTATCCGACAGGGTTTAACTACGTGAGAAAGCTCGTAGCGCACGTCCACGTTAAAGACGGGGTTAAGCAGGGTTCTGAAGTAAGGTTTCTAAGAGTCGGAGACGGCCAGGCAAAAATAGAGGAAAACCTGAGGGCCTTGAAGGAAATGATGTATGAAGGCTATGTTTCTCTAGAGACTCATTGGCGAGTTACGAAGAACATTGAAGAATCCCTGCTTAAAACCCCTGGTGGAAAAGAGTTCAGCTCAGGCGCCTACGCTGCCTCGTATATCTCTATGCAGGGGTTGCTAGAACTGATCTCTAAAATAGTTTAGCCAGAGGGCCTCTGAACCCTGTTCTCCATCTCCACGAGGCTCTTAAACTGCTCGGTGCTCCAGCAGCGTGTCTCCCACCCTGCTTCCTTAGCGCGTTTAACAAGGTTCTCCGCCCTTTCAAAATCCGGTTCATATATGTGGTAGGAGTTGGAGAAATCCACGTATTCGCCTGGAACAATTGTTCTCCCAGTGGTCTTCGACAACTCCTCTGCCACGTTTTTCTGAAGAACCGTTAGGGCATATATGTTCATGAAAGCAGCCTTCATAGCGTCCCTAGACCTCCAGCAGGTTTCCATTATAAGCCTGTCTCCATAAACCCTGAACCAGACTCTTTGGAGACAGGGCGGGTCTTCAATCCTCGGGTCAACCCACGGTTTCCAAGTTATTGCTTGAGCCCTTCTGGAGTAAGGTGTTTTAGAAAGCTTGTTAACTACGTAGGCTATCTGGTCAATAGTCTCGCTGCAACACTTATAAGAGCGTAAGCGTTCATGATAAGTATAGGGCCATATCCCCCTTTCAACGTAGGAATCATGTATACCGTTGCAAACCTCCTCAACATATTCTTCAAGCTGTGAAAGCTTCCCAACCATCAGCCCAGCCTTATGGATTCTCGGCTCTGACAACGGCTTCCTTATTATCATCAGCATCGTGCAGTCCTTGCTGCCGTTCCCGTATTCTGTTCTTATGTTCACACCCTTGTTCCATAGCTCGATTATCGATTTTTCCCAAACCTCCGGTAGGCAGCCTCCTTCAACAACCACCACTGGATGCATAAGGCTCAAGCTTTGAGAGAAAATATAAGCCTTTAGGAAACAATGCTTGTGCGCGCGCTTCAGGATCTTGAAAACATTCTCACCGCCTGCTTCTATGCTTAGAAAAAGTTTTCATATTAAAAGAGGAGTTTCCTCTAATATGTTGGAATCTATTTTCGCCTTATGCAGAACTCCTCCATCGCTTGACACAGGGCCTCAATATTCTCTAACGGCACGTCTGGCCCGACCTCGCCTTTGATCATCAAGCCGCCCTCCGGCAAATACAGTTTCTCCACGCTCTCTTCAACCATTCTCCTAACATGTTTAGGGCTGCTGAAGGGAAGTGTCTGCCTGTCTAAGTCGAGGTCGACGCATAGCCTACCCTTGTAAGCCCTGGCAATTCCATCCAACGTGTTTGCTCGAAACTGCGGATCGTGCACGGAAACTCCGCATTCAATCAGGTCATCGACAATATCCAAAAGACAACCGTCTGAAGAAAGGTACACGTGGACGCCTGCATCCCTGCATGCGCTGAAAAGTCTTTTAAACATTGGTTTAAAGTATTTTCGGAATTTCGCAGGGCTTATCATTAAACCGTTCTGCGTTCCTATGTCTGTGTGGAAGCTTATGACGTCGACGCCGATTTCAAGCCACTTCTCAACGAGCCTCATTTCATGATCTAGAAGCATGTTTATCAGCCTCGGAAGGTTAGGGTCGTCAGTAACAATATCTTTCATCAGGTTTTTAAATCCCCTTAAGAAGTATAGGCGGTCGAAAAGCCGTTCCCCGTCACCAACTGTCAATAAACCCTTCTCCCTGCGCTCTGCAAAGGCCTTCTTGATTCTACTCCAGTATTCTTCTCCTCTTTCCCCCCTCTCCGACTTCAACAAAGGGTCGGGAGGCTGATAGTTTTCAAACGCTTTCCAGTCTGCCAACGGGTGCCAAACAACCTGTCCCTCTAAACCCTCTTTTGCCGTGTGCCAAACGCATCCCCAGTTATCCGTGAAAAATCCTGGACGGTAAACAGGAGGCATCTCGTCGAAATCCCTACTGCCCTTCTCATACTGGCCGAAGATAAGAGGGTGTTTAACCAGAATGTCTTCAAGCTTCTCTCGATGTTTTTTCCAAACGCCCGGTAGAAAGTTAACCCCGCATGGAATCCATTCGGGATACCGGTATTCTAAAGCCTTCAAATAATTGTCCCTGATCTCTTTGTTTGGATAGCCTAGTTCTAAAGCCTTCAAACCGTTTTTCTCAAACTGCCGGATCCTTAATAAGATTTGTTACTCGCGGCAAGTTGTTGAAAAGTCCATGGTAAACGCTTTTTTTAAAGTAGGCGCGCTTTGCTGGAAGCAGGCTCTAAACCGTTTAAAGGATCCATTGTAAAGGATAAATCTTTATAAGCTGTAACAGGCCGACTTACAATGGATGGAGATGAGGGAAAAAGGATTATGTGGAACAATATTCTTAACAGTTTTGATGATAGCGTTTTTAAACACTGCTTTAATTGTTTGCAGCGACCAAGAGAAGGTTGAGGCTGTTTTCCAAGCCTCTGCTGATACTTATGTTGACCAAGAGAATCCCGATGCTTCTTACGGCGTTGATGAGTATCTCAAGGTGAGGTCTTTAGAGTCTAAGAATGCAAGGACTTATGTTTTCTTCGACCTCTCCACAATACCTCCTGGGGCCTCTGTGCTGAGCGCAAAACTTTTCCTCTACCTTTCTAAGCCTCCTGCTTCGGAGAGAAAATATTTTTGCTACAGGTTAAACTCAGCTTGGGACGAGGAGTCGCTAACATGGAATAGAAAGCCCGAATCCTCGTCGACGTTCGCCGCCTCATCGACTGTCACTACAACTCCCGGATGGGTGGTTTGGAATGTTAGAGAGCAGGTTCAGAAGTTTCTAAACGGAATAAGGGAGCACGCATGGACAAACTTTGGTTGGGAAATATTTGATGGCTCAGAGGGCTCTCAAGAGGTTCAAGAGGCCTTTTTCGTTTCAAGCGAATCCGGGGAGCAGGATAAGAGGCCTTATCTAGCAATAGAGTTTACGCCTCCAAAGCTCAACATTACTGCGAATATGCCTCTAGTGGCAGGGGAATGGTCCGGCTTAACGATTAAAAGGCTTTCCCAAGATGGTATACTAGTCACAAGAGGGGACAGAATTTTTAAACAGGACTGGATTAACATAGGCTCAATAACCGTAAGGCTTTCCACGTCGTCTGGGACAGGGGTTTTCTCACTTACCCCGGGTGGCGAGCCGGTGGATAGGCTGGTTATAGGGGACGGGGAGATTCAAGCCGTTGTCTATTACCGGGACACTACTCTAGGCAGCCACACGCTTAGCGTTTCTCCAGAAGGCTATTCTCCAGAATACTATCTAGGAGGTTCTCTAGAGGTTACCGTCGTAGCGGGTAGCTACTCTCTAGAGATAGTTTCTGTCTCTGCAAGCCCGGAGAACCCCGTCATGGGAGACGTTATCAAAGTGTCTGCCGTAGTGTCAAGCATCGGCGTAGCTGTTGAGGAGGTGGCTTTATACTACTCTACTGACGGGGGGGCAAGCTGGACTAAAGTCGTAATGGGTTTTTCCGGCGGAAGATATGAAGCGTACATACCTGGTCAAAACGCTTTCACAGAGGTGTCCTACTACGTGGAGGCAAGAGATCAAAAGGGTAACAAAGTTAAAACAGATTTGTTCACTGTTTCCATCGGTCTTCCAGACTGGTTTTTCCTAGTCGCAGTAGCTGTAGTAATCGTCGCCGTAATCGGGCTCCTAATTATTAGGAGGATTAGAAAGAAACAGTGATTAAAGCATTTTAAGATTATTTGTCAATCGACACCGCTTTTATCTCCCTTCTTATTTCAAGGGAAACTAGGGTTATGAACAGGGCTAGAATAATTATTCCTATCAACGCTATGTAGAACTCTCCTGAACCCACTGTTGTAAATGGTAGGGCTATTAAATCAAGCACTAGGAAAACCATGGCCAAGTTTAGGGCTAGCCTCCCAGTATCCGGGTCCATCGGAGCCCTGCTGCCTGGTCTAAATATAAACGTTACCTTCTCTATTCGGGCTTAATGGCCTGAACGGGCTTAAAATTTATTAATGCCCCTCTTTCCGTCGCACATGGACTCTTGTCACCAGCCGCAGGGAAAAACAGAGATGTACTGTTAAGCATTAGGGGGCTTACAGTGGAATTCAGGGTGCCACGAGGAATATTGAGGGCTGTGGACAACCTTGACCTTGATGTTTACGATGACGAGGTTCTCGGCCTAGTGGGCGAGAGTGGCTGCGGTAAATCAGTCCTAGCGCATACAATACTGAGGATAGTTGACCCCAACGGGCGTATTGCAGGCGGGAAAATAATGTTTAAGGGAAAGGATATTTTGAGCATGAGCAAGGAGGAGCTTAGACGCTTCAGGTGGAAGGAGATAGCAATAGTTTTCCAAGGTGCCTTCAATTCTTTCAACCCCGTTATTAGGGTTTTTGAACACATGCTTGACACTACTTATGCTCATGATGAAAAGGCTAGCAAGGAGGAAATAGTTAAACGCTCGAAGGAGCTTATGCGTATGGTCAGGCTTGACCCTGATGCTGTTCTCGAAAGATATCCGCACGAGCTGAGCGGCGGGATGAAGCAGCGCGCCGTGGCCGCGATGGCGATGCTCCTTGACCCTAAGCTCCTTATTCTAGACGAGCCTTTCTCCGCGCTAGACGTGCTAACACAGAAATTCTTCATGAAGACTCTCGTCGACATTAGGCGGGAAACCAGAAAATCGATGATATTCATAACTCATGATTTGGCGCAGGTTGCGGAGATCGCGGACAGAGTGGCAGTAATGTATGGCGGGGTAATAGTTGAGGCGGCCGGTGTGGAGGATATTTTCTACAGGCCGAGGCACCCGTATACGAGAGCCCTGCTTAAGGCTGTTCCAAGCATTGTTGGAAGCATCGACGAGCTTAAGCCTCTTCCGGGTCCACTGCCGGATCCTGTTAACCCTCCGCCCGGGTGCGAGTTCCACCCGCGGTGTCCACATAGGATTGAAATCTGTTCAAAGATAAGGCCGGAGCTGGAGCAGGTGGATGATGTTTCACTGGTGGCGTGCCACAGGTGGCGTGAGCTGAATTGAGCGAAGAACCGCTTTTGAAAATCGTTAAGGTTACTAAGAAATTTGTTAAGGGTGGTTTACTCTCGCCCAAGAAGACTGTTAGAGCCGTCGACGACGTGTCGCTTGAAATAGGTAGGGTTGAAAACGTGGCGCTAGTGGGTGAAAGCGGCTGTGGGAAAAGCACTCTCGGCAAGCTAACGCTGGGATTGCTAAAACCTGACTCTGGAACCATACTGTTCGAAGGGAAGGACATTTGGTCTCTGAAGAAGGAGGAGTTCGCCAAATTCAGGAGGAATGCTCAGATAATCCACCAAGACCCGTACACCAGTCTAAACCCTGTCAGAACCATTTTCCAATCTCTGGCTCCTCCGCTGATCAGGAACAAAGAAGTGCCCAACCGGAAGGCTGCCTATGAAAGGCTGAGGGAGCTTTTGACCATGGTTGGGTTAACTCCCCCTGAAGACTTTCTCAACAGGTATCCTGCGAGGATGAGCGGGGGACAGATGCAGAGAATAATACTCGCCAGGGCGGTTTCGCTAGGGCCTAAATACATTGTTGCGGATGAGGCTGTCTCGATGCTCGATGCTTCTCTAAGGCTTGGGGCTGTCGACCTTATGCTTGAGCTTCAGAAGAAATTCGGAATGTCTTATCTCTTCATCACCCACGACTTGGGAATAGCGAGATACTTCATTCTTAAAGGCAGTGGCAAGGTTGCAATGATGTACTTGGGGAGCATTGTTGAGGCTGGAGAGGGCGACTCAGTAATTCAGAGGCCCATACACCCTTACACTCAAGTCATGATGACAGCCATATCTCTTCCAGATCCCAAGCTGACTAGAAACAGGCCCATTCCTAATCTTAGGAGCCTTGAGGTTCCCCGGCTTGAACAGGTGCCGAGCGGCTGCAAGTTCCACCCGCGCTGCCCCTATGCCGAAAAGGTTTGTGAGGAAAAGGTTCCTGAGCTTAGATCTTTCGATTCAAGACTGGTTGCATGCCATTTCGCCGAGAGGTTCGCCCACTAGCGCTTTTTAAAGAGATTAGTTCTTCTTAGTAATTCGTACATTTATAAAACTTATAAAAAAAGGACTTATACGGGGATAAAGCCTTATATAGTACTCTAAATACTTTTTCTCTGGTGAAATGGTATGAAAGCATGGCGAATACTTGCATCAGGACTGATCTGCATCATGCTTTTAATAAGCATGGCTCCACAATCTTTCACATCAATCAAGACTGTTACTGCTCAGGAGGAGAAGTCGGTTTGGATCAGGCCCTTCGGCTACAACCCGCCCCCCGTCGGTCACTTCAACTATTTCATAAGCGGCAGTATTGCTGTTTTCGACTGGGTTTTCGAGCTTATGACACACTACTTCGCCGCTAACGGCACCTATATCTCATGCGTTGCTGAAAGCTGGCAGCTTGACCCTGACTACATGTGGTTCCAGGTTAAGCTTAGGAAGGGTGTTAAATTCCACGACGGCCATGAGCTAACATACAAGGATGTTCTGGCAACGCTATACTGCGTATACCTTCTTAAGGACAGGCTGTGGTACTTTATTAAGGATGTTCAGGTCATCGACGACTACACGATCAAGTTCATCTTCACGGAGAAGACTGACTACCCGGTGTTCTACATACTATGGCACTGGATGATCGTCTCCTATACTCAATACGGTAGCATCTCAGACAAGGTTCAGCAGAGAATAAAGGAGGGTAAGAACATTTTCGATAAAACCGAGGACTTCCAGGACCTTATTAACGAGCTGAACCAGTTTAGGCCTGAAACGGTAATAGGCTGCGGACCATACAAGCTTAAGAGCGTCACTGAGACGATGATAGTGCTCGAAGCCTTCGAAGACTACTGGAACGGCAAGCCCCCGATAGACGAGATACACCTGGTGAGGTATGCTACGGCAGACCTGCTGTGGGAAGCGTTGATAAAGGGTGAAGCCCACTACGTCTGGGCCATCTCGCCTAGCCCCGACTTGGTGCGGAGGCTAGTAACGGAGAACCCGTATGCTTGGACTATTAGAATACCTAGGCCTGTCGGCGTAACCCTTTACATCAACAAGGCTAAGTACCCGTTGAGCCTCGTCGATGTGAGACGTGCTTTAGCCTACGCGATAAACAGGAGCGAGGTGGGCTGGGTCCAGTATACTGGTGGATGCGTTCCCTCCGAGTACGTTATAGGCTTCCACGTGCCTGACTTGACGAGATACTTGAACCAGAGCTTCATAAACCAGTGGCTTAAAGACTTCAAGTACGAGTATAACCCTGCTAAGGCTGAGCAGATCCTCCAGGGCCTAGGGTTCAAGAGGGGCGCTGACGGAGTATACGTCACGCCCAACGGCACGAGGCTTGAGTTCACCCTCGTCACCGGTGGAGGATGGATCAACGCGCCCGCGGCTGAGAACCTGAAGGCCCAGCTGCAGAAGGTCGGGATAAAGCTTAACGTTCAGGTCGTCGACACCGCTGTTTGGTCAGACGCGTTCTACAGGGGTGCTTACGACCTTAGTGGAGGCGTCTACGGCTCACCGGGATTCTCGTTCGACGAGTACTATCATAAGTACATGACCCTATATCCCGGCCACGACCCTGCGAAAACCTGGGGCCAGATGCACTCTGTTCCCTGGAAGACCCAGCCTGTTAACGTCACGAAGCTAGCCAAAACCATACCCCTGTTCCCAGCCCAGATAAGCCAAGCAGAGCTGACCGAGATATACTCTACATTAGCCTACATAACTGGGAACGAGGTCCCGGTCATAAACCTTTACCAGCCCGCGGTAGTAATACTCATGGATAAGAGGTTCGTCTTCCCAACCGACCCAGGATACTGGAACGGCCTAGGATCCTACGAGCTTCACGGCCTTAGACCATTGTTCACTTTCGGCTGGCTTAGGCCTAAGGTTAACCTGACGGTTGAGAGCGTGGTGGGCGGGACGCTGTCCCTCGCCCCCGGGCGATACGAATATGGTAAGGGTGACACGGTAACCATAACTGCTACGCCTTTAAGCCGCTACAGGTTCGAGAGATGGGAGGTAGACGGTTCTCCAGCTGGAACAGACACAACTTTAACGATAAAGATGGATAGGTCTCACAGGGTTAAAGCAGTGTTCAGCTCGATAATCTACAAGACGCTTACGGTGCTGCCCGTGGAGGGAGGGACGCTCAGCATCGCCCCCGGCTCATACGAGTATGAGGCTGGCCAAACAGTCACTATAACAGCTACTCCTTCAAGCGGATACAACTTCGAGAGGTGGGAGGTAGACGGCTCTCCAGCTGGAACCAGTACCACGTTGACAATAACGATGGATGCTGACCACACGGTTAAAGCAGTGTTCACAAGAATACCCTACGAGATGTACATAGGCATAGTCGTAGTCATAGTGATAATAGCGGTTGCAGCCTACCTCATCCTTAAGAGAAGAGGTAAGTAGCTAAACCCCCCCTCAGAAAACTTTTTTTACCTCTTTTTCATCTCTAGTGTAAATGAGGTGGATAGTTAGGAAGACCGTTCTCTCCGTTATAACCCTATTCTGCGCTGTAACGATAACCTTCTTCCTCTACAGGGTTATTCCAGGAAATCCTGTGGATTTGATGATTAACTATTACCTTTCACTAGGGTATTCGTACGAAGAGGCTTTGTCAAGGGTTTTAATGATGGTTCCCTTCGTCCCGACAGCTCCTCTCCACGAGCAATACGTGGATTTCTTAAAAGGGGTTCTGAGAGGGGACTTAGGATACTCGTTCACGCTGGCTCAGCCCATCACAAGGATACTTGGCTACGCTATTCCTTGGACAGTCTTCTCCGTGTCAATATCGCTCGTGATAAGCTTCCTCCTGGGGATCATGATGGGAATGTACATAGCTTACAAAAGAGGTTCTCTGCTTGACAAGATAATTTCTTTCTATTCCTCCATTACGACAGCCATGCCTCAAAACATCCTCGGCTTCTTCCTCATTTGGAGTTTAGCGATACAGTTGGGATGGTTTCCGAAGGAATTGGGCCCATACGGTCCGAGGGTAGACCCTTCAAAGTTTAACCTAGAGTTCATCACGAGCGTACTACGACACGCTGCTCTACCGATCCTAACGTATGTTCTTACGAGCATGGGGTCATGGATTCTCATGATGAAGAGCAGCACGATCTCAGTTCTAGGGGAGTACTACGTGACTGCTGCTGAAGCACGGGGTTTGAAGGATAGAAGGATAGTCACAACATACGTGGGGAGGAACGCTGTGCTTCCCTTGTTCACCCGGTTCGCAATATCCCTGGGATTCATGTTTGGAGGTGCGCTTCTCATCGAAAACCTTTTCCTATACCCTGGTATCGGCAGGTATCTCACCATCGGGATTTCGATGAGGGACTATCCTCTGGTAACGGGATGCTTCCTCATAACTTCCGTCGCTACCGTACTGGGCAATCTTCTCGCCGACCTGCTTTACAGCAGGCTTGATCCAAGGATAAGATTTGAATAGGGGTGGGGAGAATTGATCAGTAGGAAATCAGGGCAGTTTAAACGTTTGACGTATGCTTTTAAAGTGTTCAGAAGGAAGCCTACTTCAATGGCGGGCCTAATAATAGTTGTTTTCTTTACACTCATGGCCCTCATAGGGCCGTTCTTCTTCCCTCTTGACATCAGGGCTTACCCCGCGAAAAGGTATCTCCCGCCTTCCTGGCAGCATCCCTTAGGCACAGACCCATACGGGAGGGATGTGCTTATGCAGATAATAAACGGCTCCCGGGATGCTCTGCTCATCGCAGCGTTAACCGGTCTAGTAACCATATTTATCGCTACCGTCATAGGGGTTTCATCCGGCATACTGGGCGGCCTGTTCGACGAAGTGCTGATGAGGATTACTGAAATATTCCTTATACTTCCACAATACCCGCTACTGCTGCTGATAGCTGCAATACTCCCTGCCGGCAGGGAGCTAACCCTGTTTGAAGTCTCGCTCATAATAGGCATCGTCCAGTGGCCGGGTACTGCTAGGGCGATCAGGTCTCAGGTGCTTGCTATCCGAGAAAGGCCGTTCATAGAGGCGGCTAGGTGCCTGAACCTAGGTAGTCTCCACATAATCTTCAGAGAAATAATACCCAACTTGACGCCATACTTGGTGATGAACTTCTTCCTAGCGCTCACCGGCGGCATATATTCCCAAGTGATACTTTTCTCGCTGGGAATTCTGAGATTCACCTCCATAAACTGGGGTGTGATGATAAACATCGCGATGGGTGAGAGCGCGTTGATCAACCCGAAAGCATGGATTTACCTCTTCTCCCCCATCGTATGCATAGTTCTACTCCAGACGGGCCTGGTCCTAATATCGTCAGCTCTTGAAGAAGTGTTTAATCCCAGGCTTAGAACAGAAGAGTAGCAAAACCGTTTTACGACGCTTATTATCGGCCGTCTTTCAACCTGTTTTTAAAAGCAGCGTTACTATTTCCCAGGGCCCAGCGTTAAGCAACACCTTGTTCTCAAAATTCTCAACCCTGGTGGCCGGCTGCTCGTTAATGTTTGTTTTCCAAGCCTCTGAGAATGGGAACGATGTTTCAATACTGCCGGTTAAAGTTTCGCCGCTAATGTTGTAAAACCTTATTACGAGCCCATCCCCGTCTTCCCACTTCTTGACTGCGGTGACGACGAGTTTCTCAGGCTCAACCTTCAGAAGGCTCAACTGCCTCGGCATTCTCCCCTCAGGGTTTAAAACCGGGATGCTGAGAGGCGGGTATGCGAAACCCCTGGCCTGCACGTATGCTTTCGAACCGAGCCAGCCGTCTTCGTGAAGTATTACGGAGTATTCGAAAACCATTCTCCTAAGACACTGGGCCCCAGGAGTGGGGAGACCCGGGCCAGCGGGGCCCCTTCTCGTAGTCAGGTCGCTTCTTGAAAGCCAGCCCACAGCCCTGAGAAGCGTAAGGTAAACTATTGCTCCTCCTCGGCTCTTCCTAACCTCGTATTCTGGAATCCCCCTGTTAGCCACCGTGAAGCCTTTCAAGCCGTCGTTAACGTTAACCCATTGGAGCTGAGGATGAGTCGTCGGCGGGTTTTCCACCCAGTTCTCCCCGCTGCTAGCAGGTTCAACTGGTCTCTCAATAACCTGGTAGTGATAGTCAGCGTAAGACTTTTCAGCCGCTATGTCTGTTTGAAATGCTACTCTAAGCCTGTGGTCCATCGCCCTGTTGTCGACCTCAGTCTTGAAGTCAATCCTCCTCAAGCCAGGCATTATTGAAACTTCTGTTGAAACAGGTATCTCGACTTTTTCAACGCTTCTCCGCTGGCCTTCTAGGCGGGCAGGTATCAGCATATTAAGGCTTATTCTCATTAATGCCCTAGTCCCAAGGTTGCGCGTCTCAACCTGGGCCTGTGTTTCTAGGCTTGAGAAGACCGGGTTATGCTCGACTGGAGGCGAGAAATTGTACTCGTCCCCAGCGTCACCCTCGTCCACGAAGAAGTTAATGCCCTCTAGAACTCTGCCCGTATCCTTCTCAACAATCCTAAGCACGCCTCCTTTTTCAGGGTCTGCTTCAACCCTTATAAGCGAGTTTTCAACGTAAAAATCACCGGTCTCAAGCTCCTCGCAGGCTGGTGGCTCACCCTTGATCAGGGAGTAAACCCTGTAGCCCAAGGGTGGGAGGCTTGCGGTGAACTCGACTGTACACGCATCCCCCCAGCTAGACGCGTCCTGAGGAGGTTGGGACACGTATGTGGGAACCTCGTGATCCCCATCGTGAACCGCATACTTGTCTGGGGGCAATGGCACAACCACTGAGACGGGTTCAGACCTCGGCCAGTTGAGCGTGTTGAAGACAACGATTTCCGCGAGCGAGTCCACCCTAGGCCTTGAAACCAACCTCGCCATCTTTGACGCTGCTTGAAGCGCCAAGCTTGAAGCACCCTGTATGACGCTGACGAACCTGGCTTCGTTCTCGTCGTGCACATGGTCCACCCCGCTGCCGTAGATACTGTCGTGCGCATGGTTCAGCAGCAGGCTTTTCCACAGCCTGTTTAAGAGCCCGTCGGGATAGGCTGCTCCCGTAAGGATCTTGGCGAAAACGGATAGTGGTTCAGCATACTGCTCCAGCTCAGCCTGAGCCTTGAAGTTCAGCTGCTTGAGATAGATGCGTGTCGAGTATACGCCTGCCAGCGTTGGGAAGAAGCGTGCACCCCTCAGCTCTCCCTCAAAAACCTGCAGGCTCGGCAAGTGTCTCCTAACATCATCCAAATAATTCTCAATGTCTGAATGCTCAGCCACAATATCTTTTTCCACCTCGTTTAGAAAACCTATTATCCTAGTTATGCTTGATTGCGGCGGCATGTGGTCACACCCGTTCATAAGCAGGATGCTGCCGCTCACGCTAAGCGGCTTAAGCCTGTTTACAACGCTAACAACCCTCCGCCTAGCAGCATCGAGGTCGGGCTCAGGCTCCTCCTCGTAAATCTTCTGGCGAATCGTGCCCCAGCCGAGTGGAGACCGCCAGTAGTAAGCATCCCATGGTCTGGAGACGCCCAGCATGTTCGCGTTACAGTACCCCGTGAGAAGGTGGATAGCAATAACCTCGCTGCCATCCGGCCCTCTGTAGAGGAACTCTGTCTTAAGCTTCTCCCCCTCGTCCCCCATTCCTCTCGTGAAGATGAAGCTGTCTATTCCGAAGCCGCGGAGTATCTGGGGGATCTGCGGAACATGGCAGAAAGTGTCTGGAAGATATCCTGCTTTCATAAGGCCTCCAAAGCTTAGAGACAGCCTAAACCCGATTAGGAGGTTCCTGACTAGTGCTTCAGGGCTGACCAGGGCTTCGTCAGGCTGGGTGAACCATGGCCCTGTTTTCAACCTCCCCGAGGAGACGAGACGCCTAATCCTCTGCTCGTCCTCAGGCTTAGCCTCTAAATAGTCTTCGAGAATACTAGCCTGGCCGTCGATCATGAAGCTTTTAAACTCCGGGTTTTCCTCAAGAAGATTCAACGCTTTTTCCATCACCCTAACCAGCCTAGCCCTGTATTCTTGGAAGGACAAGTACCATTCCCGGTCCCAATGAGTATGGGAAACCACGTGAATCCTCGTGGGCATTTCCACTACTACCTCTTCCCAGTCTTATAAAAAGATAGTCTGAAAACTTGGGCTCTGTTCCCGAGGGTGCGGTCATCCTTTAAAACTACCAAGCTTTGGCACTAACCTGATCCAGACGCTCATTGGACAAGGTTCACGGTTAGCCCAAGCATAGTACGGTACTGCTAAAAACCCTGTTTTACGCGCGCTATCCGGTTTTGAAGCCTGGTAGAGGCGATCCTGGCTCCAATCCGAGTCAGCCACATATCCCTCTCCCCTTATCACCATGATCCCGTCAAACATGTCTGGGGCCCACTCTGCCTGAAGCGACGCATCCTCACTAATTAAAAGATCCCAGACGTCAAATCCAGCGTTGTCAACCCCCTCTAGACAGTATACTATGGGTCCTCTGCTTAAAGCTACTCTACCCAGGTTCTCGTAGACAAGCGGGTTGCAAGATATTTTCCTAACCTCCATTTTAAAAGATAATTCTATTCTGTCACCGTCTCTCCAGGCTCTGCAAAGCCTGAAGTAGGATCCTGGCTCAATGTTCCCGTCAATCTTCAACCCGTTTAGGCTTACCTCGGTCTTCCCGCTCCAACCAGGTATTCGAAGATATATGGAGAAAGCGTGCTCATGCTGGAGGCTGAGGGTTATTTCAACCCTACCATCCCAGGGATAATCAGTGTTTTGAACGATCCTTACTACATTTCCTTTAAACTCTAGGTTGGCAACACTCTCGTCATACATGTTCACCCAGATGCCGTCTTCAGAAACACTGTAGAAGTAGCCGGGGAGACTGGCTATGAGCCTAGCCACGTTCGGCGGGCAACAGGCGCATTCAAACCATTTCCTCCGCCTGTGTTTACCGCGGTCTGCAAGCGGGTTCACGTAGAAATACTCTTTGCCGTCGAGCGAGACTCCTGCTAAAATACCATTGTAAAGAGCAAGCTCCATCACGTCGACGAACTTTGCCTCTCCGCTTGCGAGAAACATTCTCCAGTTCCACATGAAGCTCGCTATCGCCGCACAGGTCTCAGCGTAGGCTTGAACATTCGGAAGCTCATAGTTGAAGCCGAAGGCTTCCCCATCGTAACGGGAGCCAACGCCACCTGTAACGTACATTTTACACTTAACCATGTTGCTCCAGAGTTTTTCTAAAACATTCCATATCTCCCTTTCCCCAGTCTCCATGTACAGGTCTGTCGCGCCACAATTCAAGTAAAGCGACCTCACGGCGTGCCCAACGATCTCGTCGAGCTGCCTGAAAGGCTTATGGTCAATCAGGTTGACATCACCGCCTAGGATTCCCTTTCCACGATTATCTATGAATGTTTTAGCCATGTTCAAGTATCTGTAGTCCCCGGTCTCCCTGTACAGCTCAACCATGGCCATCTCTATCTCAGGGTGTCCAGGTGTCCCAGGCCTCCCGTCTGGGCCGAAGGTTCTCAATATATGGTTTGCGAAACGCACTGCCGTGTTGAAAAGCTTCTCGTCGCCAGTGGCTCTGCGCAGGGCAACAGCAGCCTGAATCAGATGCCCGGCGCAATACAGCTCATGCATAGCCCTGAGGTTTGTCCAGCGTTGAGCCCTGTTTTCAAACGTGAAAAAAGTATTAAGGTAACCGTCGTCATCTTGAGCTGCGCATATGTCGTTCACGACTTTCTCAACCAGGCGGTGAAGCTCCTCGTCGTAGCCTGATGCTAGCAGGAAGCCGACGGCCTCAACCCACTTGTAAACATCTGAATCGTTAAACACTAATCCTTGAAAACCACCCTTCTCCCTGCCGGCTGCCCTTCGAAAATTGTAAATCCTACCGGTGTTTTCAAGAAGCTCATACTGGGATGGAATCGTTACTTCCCTCAGCTTTTTCAGGCGTTTACCCCAGAAACCATTCTTCAGCTTAACGTCTTCAACGGGAACTGAGCGCAGCTTCGCGTAAGGGCTTCTTGACGTATCCACCACGCGAGTGGGCAAGACTACTCAAAAAATGCTTCAAAGTTTTAAAAACCTTCCGTTTCCCCATAAACCTAATGCTCGCTTGCCTTGGAAACGTATTGTTTATATGCTTCAAGACGTTGAGAAACCGGGCAGATGGCTTGGAGAAATAAGGCTGACAGTCAGCTTCCAGACATCATAGAAAGCGAGGCGGAGCTCGACGAAATATTATCCAGGCCGATGCATGAGACTGTGAAGACTGTTTCACAGCTCGACGGAGACATCCTGATCCTAGGCGTCTCAGGCAAGATCGGCCCTACTCTCGCTAGGCTTGTAAAAAGAGCTGTGGATGAGGCTGGTTTGAGGAAAAGGGTTATAGGAGCATCCAGGTTTTCAACCCTAGGGTTAAAGGATGAGCTGGAGAAGGCTGGCGTTGAAACTGTCTCATGCGACCTTTTGGATGAGGAACAATTGGATAGGCTTCCGGATGCTTCTAACGTGATATATATGGTTGGCAGGAAGTTCGGCACCGAGGAGGATGCTTCACTAACCTGGGCTGTAAACACGTTGATTCCTGCAATGGTTTCGAGAAGATTCAGGAACTCGAGGATAGTTGTTTTTTCAACCGGGAACGTTTACCCCTTGGTCCCCGTCTCTTCCGGGGGTGCGGATGAATCGACTCGCCCAGACCCGGTGGGAGAGTACGCTCAAACGTGCTTGGGGCGGGAGAGAATATTCGAATACTACTCTAGGAAATACGGCTTGAAAACCCTGTTCTTAAGGTTGAATTACGCAGTGGAACTGAGGTACGGCGTTTTGCTAGATGTGGCCCAGAAGGTTTTTAAAGGTTACCCTATCGACTTAAGAATGGGGTACGTCAACGTCATATGGCAGGGAGATGTTAACAACATAGCTGTCCGCTCTCTAGAACTCTGCAACTCTCCTCCTGAAACGATTAACACAACTGGTCCTGAAATCGTTTCAGTAAGATGGTTAGCGGAGCGATTCGGCGCACTGTTTCGAAGGGAGCCCGTTTTTACGAACAGGGAAATGGAAAAAGCCCTGTTGAGCAATGCTTCAAAATGCTTCAGGCTATTCGGCCGTCCAACAGTCACGTTGGAGCAAATGGTGAAGTGGGTTGCTCACTGGGTTCTAATAGGGGGCCGCACTTTCAACAAGCCTACTCATTTCGAGGTTACGGATGGAAGGTTCTGAGCGTCAATAAATGCAGCCTATTCTTGTGAACGATAAAATAGAAATTATGTTTCACGATTGTTTGTAAACGCTTAATAGAAAGCTCGTCTGATTTCTCCCATGCGTTTAACCACAACAGTTATCGGAAGTTTCCCGAGGCTTCATGAGGATCTTAAAAAGGCGATTAGGCTCGCCGTCGACCTGCAGGTCGAGATAGGCATAGACATTGTTTCAGACGGGGAGCAGAGGACGGATATGCTCTCCTACCTTTCAAACTCGATGCAGGGGTTAGAAATTGATGGTGAGAAAATCTCCATAAGGGATAGGATAAGGCCTGTGGAAACTATTGATGAGTCTTTTAAGGTTGTGGATTGCCTCGAAGCCAGAAAACGCATCCTTGAGAAAGGGTATTCGAACAGGCTGAAGATAGGGGTAACTGGACCGATAACCTTCGGCTTCTCGGCTGCGCTGAGGAACGCCGGCCCCTATGGCAGCGTTAGGAACATGGAGCTATACAACGACGTCGCAATCGTAATAAACCGTATAGCGAGGCTCATTCAATCGTATGACTGTTTAGTCCAGATTGACGAGCCGGGGGTGAGCGCGGGCTTCCTGCCTCCGAATAAAGCTCTGGAGCCCCTTAACATTGCGACTGAGAGTCTGGACCCAAAGCTGACAAGCATACATGCCTGTGGGAAATTGAATCCGAAGGCATTAAAATCCCTGAGTATGGTGAGAAACGTGAGTGCTCTTAGTTTAGAGTTCGCAGGCTCTATTGAGAACATCGATCTCATGTCTAGGAACATTATTGAGGAAAGCAGCAAAAAAATAGGAGTAGGATGCATGAAGGTAAACATCTTGTCGATGAATGATCTAACCCGTCCCGAAAAGGCGGTTGAAATAATCAGAAAAATGGTTTCAAAAATTGGTTTAGAGAACATCAGTTACATTCATCCTGATTGTGGAATGAGAAGGACGAGGCCTGACTTGGTTGCTCTGATCCTAAGAAACCTGATCAATGCTTCAAAATCTCCATATGTCTGAGATCGCCGCGTATCGATAAAGGCTTGGCAGGCAGCCAAATCATTACCAACTTTTTTAGGCGGCGGTTGTGCGCTTACTTGTTGGTGCTTGAAGAAAACAGGTTTTGAAAACTATAAATAGAGTTGGAGAGTTGCTATGCAATACGTGTGGTTAATACGGTTTATCCGGAGAACTGGCAAAATCCTCCAGGTAACTCCTTCTTTTTTCATTGGTAGCGTGCTTGTAACCCGAGACACTGAATTTTACCGTCCAAGAAGGTTTCTAATGACGAGGACAAAAGTAGTTTGCATGCAGAAGTCTTAAATCTCTAACCTTCATGTAGCAAAGCCGATGAATTCTAGGGAGAGGATTCGTAAGGCCTTGGAGCTCGGAATTCCGGATAGAGTCCCAATAACGGAGACGAACTTCTGGCCTGAGACCATTGAGAAATGGCATAGGGAGGGGCTTCCAGCGAATGTCGATCCTTTAGATTACCTCTGCATGGATAGGTTCCTCTTCCTGTCTTATGATGACACCCTCGGTTTAAAGGAGAGGATCTTGGAAGAGACGGAGAAAACCATCATCAAAGTTGACTCTGATGGAGCTACCTTCAAGTATTGGAAGAAAGTATATGCTCCACCAATGCCCCTGGATTTCCTGATAAAGAGCAGAGATGATTGGCTCCGTTACAGGGAACACTTAAAACCGGATGAAAAGAGACTAGGAAAGGATTTTGTAAAGAAGTATGAAGAGCTTAGGAGGAGAGATGGGTTTCTATGCCTTTCACAGCGAGAACCCTGCTGGAAGGTTCTAGCTGCCCTAATGGGGATGACACGTGGATTAATGATGATGCATAAGGATCCGGGCCTTGTCTGCGATATGATGGATATTTACACCAGCCTCCTACTGGAGATGTATGAGATCATAACCGATAAAGGAATGGAGATCGATGGGATATGGCTGAGAGGGGATTTAGCCTATAAGAACGGCATGCTCTTCTCACCAAGGCTCTACGATGACTTGTTATATCCTCACCACAAGAGGATCACTGATTTCTTCAGATCTAAAGGAATACCTGTTATTCACCATATCGATGGGGACGTGCGTCAGTACATTCCACTGATAATAAAGTCTGGGTTCAGCGCCGTTCAACCCTTAGAATCAAGGGCTAACAATGATGTTCGAGAGCTTAAGGAGAAGTGGGATACGAAGATATGTTTCATCGGGAACATAAGCGTAGAGGCGTTAAGCAGGTCGAGAAAACAGGTAGAGGAGGAGGTTAGGAGCAAGGTTTTGAAAGCTAAGGAAGGCGGGGGCTACATATTCCATTCTGATCACTCAATCCCACCGACCGTAAGCTGGGAAAACTACATTTACGCCATAAAAATAGCCAAGGAAGTGGGACAATATTAGCCATGTAGAACTGGATAGGTGTGTGTAGTTAATATTACCTGATGCCTTTGAGACTCATAATCGACACTGTTAGAGAATAGTTCTATTTGGATTAAATGTGGCTACTTAGGATAGCTTCAACACCTACTTTGGATTTCTCCTACGTGCGAGTGAAAGACATTTGTCTAGTTCCCAAGTTCTTTCTTTCTATGAGTCAAACTTGATTTCCGTCAGGATGTCCTTTAAATATTTCAGGTCCTCCTTTGTTTGGCGGATCAATTCTTCAAAGTTCAGTTGGTTGTATTCGCTGTGGACGGATATCGGTCCATCGAATCCAATTTTGTGGAGATAACTGAACACTTCCGACCAAGGAACTAAACCATCCCCTAACGGAACCGTTCTGACTCTCCACCTCTTTTGGCCTGTTTTCTCATCTACCTCTCTAAACCAAGCGAAGTCCTTGACTGCCACCGTTTTAATATGCTCCTGAAGTAAGTCCATGCCTATCCTCCACCCCGACGAGCCTCCTTCAACAGCCATGTGACCAGGGTCTATGTAAGCACACACGTAGTTGGGGTCATAATCCCGAAGTAGCATCCAGAGGACGGCTGGATCAGCACTCATATAATTTCCTGAGTGAGTATGAACGGCGGCAGTGACACCATATTCCTCACTCAACTTGTAAATTCCCTTAAGAACGTTGTTCCGTATTCTCTTAATCTGCTCTTTAATCCTGCCGAAACCCTCGTACTTCCAATAGCCCAATTTTATGAACTTAACCCCGCATTCAGAAGCAGTCTTGAAAATCTCTTTGGCACAGCTTTCGTTCGCATCCGTTACGTCTGTCGTGATCATTGGGACGCTCAACTCTTTCGATTTGAGTATTTCAATTGCCTCAGGCAGCTTTTTTCCAACCTCCTCGGGAAGCACGTATCCTCCTCTCCTCACGGTTAGGTCGGCTCCTCTAAAGCCCATTTCAGCCATATAGTCTCCAGCCTGATCAAGTGTAAGGCCACCTGTATTCTTCAGCATCTTCGTAAACATAACCAGCTCCATGTCTTAACTCCGCTACGAGAAAAGTAGTAAGTAATAAATTTTCCTCTTTTTTAAGCTTAGAATGGGACCGATAGCGTGCACTGCATGGAGACGAGCGCGCTAGAACCGATAACTCAAGATCCGCGTTTTTTCTTCACCCATTTTTTAATAGCCTTCAACATTGCTCTCAAGTTCGAATTAGGACATGTTGGAGAAATCGCGCAACCCGGGCTTATGATATCTACTCCGGCCTCAAGGTTTTCGAACACCTGTTTTTCTATGACCTCCGGCCCCTCCACCATTAAATCGGTAGTGTTGATGTTTCCCATGACCCTGAATTTCCCTTTAGAAAGCTCCTTCATGACCTTCGGCTTAATCATCCAGTCGAAGTTGAAGCAGGTGAGGCCTATCTCGCTGAGCAGGTTCAGCCTCGGGGTAATGTCTCCGCAGATGTGCATAATGGTTGGGCCTTTAATCCCCCTCATCATCCTCCTATGGGCTTCCAGCAGGAATTTTTCATGCATTCTGGGGGACATCGTATGTCCCCCAGCCCCTCCTTCCCCGATCGCCAGCGCATCGATCCCCACATCGAATTGGGCGTTTGCGCATTCAATCAGGATATCTGTGGCGACGTTTATGAAATGCTTGATTTTGTCCGGCTCCCTAACCATGTCGATCAACGTCTCCTTAACCCCATGCATCGCAAGGACCATGGAAAAGGGGCCCATAACCTTCCCCAATACCGCAACCCTATCTCCATATTTCTCCTTTGCAATCCGTAAAGCCTTCAGGTAAACCTGAATTGGTTTCCTATCAAGCAAGTCCTCGGGGATGAAGGCATCCTCCGGCTTGAGCCACGGATGGGAGGCAACCGCGGGCAAATCCCTTTCACTGCCCCAATTTATCTCACACCTTAGAGCAGCCGGCTCATTGAAGTAGTTTATGATGAACGTGACTGCATCGAAACCCAAGATTTCATGGTTCGCCGCCAACAGCTTCACTAGCTTCTCGGGATCGTGATGGACCTCGGGCATATAACATCCTGTCATCTCTTGGAGTCCAACAGTCGTCAAGGCGGAAACATGGGCTAACGGAGGCTGATCAGACTCCTCTCCTTTCAAGGCGGCGAGAAACCTTTCTCTCGGAAGCATTTATCCAACTGTTTTCGGTTAAGCAGCATCTTAAAAACCTATACGTTGAGACAAAGATGCTCACGTCGCATATAAGTACAGCGCTTTCTCTCGAAGGCATTGCTTCGTGAGGATGGAAGCTCAAAATTCCCTTGGAATAAGAAATTCTAAGCGTATTTCAAGTCTCACGGTATGCCTAAAAACGGCTAAAGGGCTCCAAAAGGATCCGGAAGCTTCATCAAGCATCGCATATTTTCAAAAATGCAAGAAACTAGCGCTATTCTCACCTAAAATCTTACACGTATGCTTAAATAATGAGGCATATAGAAAGAAGGTTTGAGGCCATGATTAATGAGAACGATGTGCACGTCACCGGGGCTACGCTCTACTTCCTACCCGTGAAGACACGCGTCCCCCTCAAGTTTGGCCCGGAGACCCTGACTTACGTGACCTGCGCCCGCGTGCGCCTCACCGTGGTTGATAGGTTTGGCCGCGTCGCCGAGGGCTGGGGTGAAACGCCCCTGAGCGTGCAGTGGGCTTGGCCGAGCAGAATC
>CALIBN010000035.1 GCA_938045545.1 uncultured archaeon
TAGCCTTAGATATGCCGATTCCTTCCATTACCTGCTTCCTCGAGAAGTCGAACAGCCTGTTCTCCACCAGGAAGTCCACCATTCTCACTATGAGATGCTTCCCGAAATATTCTACCAATAGCGATGCATCCTCTGTCTTCATGATTTTTATACGTCTACGTTTTACTGCGACAAGGATTTAAATTACCTTTGAAAGCATGTTAGCGCACGCTAACCTGGAGTTAACGCTCTTCATCCTCAGGGGCCGACGAGCCAAAGAACCTTTACCCCCTCTATCCTCCTGAAGTGGGGATCATCAGACAGCACTCTGCCTCTTGCATGCGAGAGGGCTGTGGCCGCTATCAGGGCGTCTCCGATTGGCACTCCAGGGGATGTTCTTCTGACTATCCCCGCGACCTCGGCGATTTTCCTATCCACCCCCAGGAACCCGATTCCTGACGCCTCCAGCGAGTATAATCTGATCGCAACCTCTTCCCGTTTTAAAGAGCGTGCTGTGGCACCGTAGAACTCTGCTACAGAAATCACTGAACATCCCAACCTCGTTTTTCCAGTCTTGGCCTTAAGTATCGTCGACCGCGTCCAGCTCGCAACCCGCTCCGACTCAGGAGCCAAGAGGGAGAGAATGAACCTTGTGTCCAGGATGGCGTCTACCGCCATTTCGCCCTCAGCCTATCAACTTCCTTCTTCAACTTCCGGGCGTCGTACCTGCCAGCATCAATCCCAGCGAGCTGTTCAACACTTATGAGCGGTATCATGACGATCGCTCCGTCGGCATCCTGCACGAGCATCGTCGTCCCTTCCTTGATCCCGTATTTTTTCCTAAGCGAGGAAGGAATGGTGGTTTGACCTTTCCTCGTCACCTTTGTTTTCTCCATTGTAATACAAATATGGCTTAGTAGTATTTAAAAATAATGGTACTACTTTAACATCCTAAACAAGGCGCTGAAAGGCTCGCCAACAGAAGCACTATTGTCTGAGCCCTGTTTTTCATACTCAGCTAACCAAATCACAATGCTTCCAGTTTTTATTAAGAATTAATGCGTGCTAAGATTACAGCCTTAGTCTAATACTCCCTTATGCTTTTCTCAAGTACCCCGTCAAGAATATTCCGTAACATCGGCGCTTAAAACTTCGAAGCCTTAAACTTCTTAACCCTATTTGAAAACTTAACCCTTATCAGCCCAGCCATAAGCAAGCATATTCAGCTTATTATAGCCCTAACCATACCGCCAACTCCTCCTAAACCCTCAGGCCCCCGCGTCCTCCTTCGAGATTTCCCACTACGATGGAGATTTCGACTATGATTGGAGTGATTTCCACCCCTCTGCTACAGCGGTAAGGTTCCTCCTCCTTCTCCAACTTTCAAACTACCCATGCCTTAAGACGAGGAGATTTGAAGTAAAACGGTGAAACGCTTTTCACTATGAAGATGGTTGATGAGCATGCATACCATAATTTAGCAGGAATCTGCGCGGTTATTTTGACCCTTACTATCATAAACATTATTCTAAACGTCCTACGAGTTCAGGGGAAATGGTATTTCTCTAAACCAAATGAGCACTTCGTAATGAATCGCAACTTTGTCACCATTCCCAGTTGAATGAATACAAAATGTAGAGAAACTCGTGATGTCTTTCTTGGAGAACACGTGACCCAGTCTATTCTTTAAAAGCCCGAGTATCCGAGTGGTCTTAAAAAAACTCATAGGCTAATAGCGTTAAACAACGGAAACGAAAAGATTTAACTTCATTTACCGCGAGAGAGCCAGAAATTCATCTTGCTCTTCAAGCAACAGCTTCTCATGAGATATTGTGAACATTCGAACTGCAACAAAAAGGCCATTGGTCGTCTGAATTTGCGTGGAATTAAAATTTGGCATTGCTCAAAGCATCTTGTAAAAGTTAAAAGAAGGTTACTGGGAGCCTGATATGATCTCGCGCCTCCGATGCTTGAACTGTAACCCACCCATTCCCATAGGCCTGCCCCGGCCAATCATGCTTTTAGCGTGCGAGGTTAGAGTTATCCGCGGGTTTTCGCATGTTTTCACCGTACTATACAACCTCAAAAAATGTCGAGTATGGTAGTAAAAGTTTAAAAAACTTGTCGAATACGATAGTAACGTGAAGGAAGAGGAGATACTGGACGTGTTGAAAGACTGGAATTTCTGGGTTAAGGAGATAGATGTCGGAATAAAAAGGGAAAAATATGTAGAATTACTCGAAAAATTTCTGAAGCCAAACGTCATCGTATGCATTTCAGGGATAAGAAGGTCTGGAAAGAGCTTCATCCTGAAGCAGCTTGCAAAGGATCTGATTCAAAGAGAAGTCAGGAGCGAGGAAACTTTAATCGTAAACTTCGACGATAAGAGAATAAATGATTACTCCACAATGTTTTTAGACGAAGTCTACGAAGTCTTCCAGAAGAATTTTTCACCTTCAAAGCCATATGTTTTCCTAGATGAGGTGCATAAGGTTCAGGGATGGGAGAAATGGGCGAGAACAATGAACGAGCTGCACAAAGCAAAAATAATAGTTTCCGGCTCGACTTCAAAACTGATAAGCAAAGACTACGGAACTCTTCTAACAGGAAGACACTTGGACTTAACCGTGTATCCTCTGAGTTTTAGCGAGTTTTTGAAGTTCAAGAACATAAAGGCAAGAAATATGCTGGAACTCTTAGAAAATAGGATTAGGATAAGAAGACTTCTAGATGAATATGTGAAGTACGGGGGGTTCCCCGAGGTTGTTATGACGGACGAGGAAAACGTGAAGACAAGGCTTCTGGAGGACTATTTTGACGATATCATCAGCAGGGACATCATTCAGAGGCATGAAATAAGAAAAGCAGATGAGCTGATAAACCTCGCAAAGTTTTATCTAACGAACGTTTCAAACCTAATCAGTTTCAGCTCCCTCGAGAAGAAAACTAGGATTACGAACGACACCATAAAAGTGTTCACCAGCTTTTTGGAGGAAGTCTACTTAATAAAAATGGTAAAAAGATTTTCAACGAAGGTCCTGGAGCAGGAGAAGGCCCCTAGAAAAGTTTACTGCAACGATATAGGATTAAGCAACGTAGTTGGATTTAGGCTTTCAGAAAACTTTGGGAACGCTGTGGAAAACATCGTTGCAATCGAGTTATTAAGGAGGAAAGAGCTTTCATCCCCTAGCATGGAGATTTTTTACTGGAGGGACTATCAACAGAACGAGGTTGACTTCCTAGTTAAGGAAGGCACTAAGGTTAAGCAATTGATTCAAACAACCTATGCTTCTGGAAGGGACGAGATTGAAAAACGCGAATTAAGATCTCTTTTGAAAGCCGGCAGAGAACTAAATTGCAACGACCTGCTTATAATAACTTGGAACTATGACGACGAAATGAAATTTGACAGCAAAACGGTGAAATGCATCCCACTATGGAGATGGCTGATAAGCATGTAGACCATAAACTTAGGCTTTTCAAATCAAACTAGGCACATGCCATTACTGAGCAACCCCACCGCCCACAGCTCACAAACACCGTTAAACCCAAGACGCAGAGAAGAAACAATCGAAAAAGTAGAAAAAATCCACAACCACGGTCTCAAAACCCCTCTCACCGGATTAAAGAACAGCGCGTACACCAATGAGCAACAACAATAAGTTGAGAAACGATAAAAAAGAAAACCGGCAAACCCTCAAAAACCCAGCGCTCTACTTCGCTTCAAACGGAACCTTCTCAGGAATCTCAGTCACAATACCCGCGGCAATAGTCATACCCATATCCCTAATCGCAAACCTACCCAGCTGCGGAAACTCAGAGTAAACCTCAATAGCAACAGGCCTCAAAGGCCTAAACTTCACAATCGCAGCATCACCAGTCTTCAAGAAATCAGGCTTCTCCTGAACAACCGCACCAGTACGAGGATCAATCTTCTTCTGCAACTCCTCAAAAGTGCAAGCAACCTGCTCAGTATGCACATGCAACACAGGAGTATACCCCGCGGCAATCGCCGTAGGATGCCTAATCACAATAATCCTACCAACAAAACTCTTAGCAACAGTAGGCGGATTATCAGGATACCCAATCACATTACCCCTCTTCAACTCCTCCCTCGACAAACCCTTAACAGCCATACCAATATTATCACCAGGCTCAGCCTTCTCAAGCTGCGTATGATGCATCTCAATAGTACGAACCTCACCAACCTTATCAACAGGCCTCACAACAATCCTAGAATTAGGCCGAAGCACACCAGTCTCAACCCTCCCAACAGGAACAGTCCCAACACCAGTAATCGAAAACACCTGCTGAATCGGAATCCTCAACGGCTTATCAATAGGCCTAGGCGGAGGCTGAAACAGGTCAAAAGCCTCAAGCAAAGTAGGACCCTTAAACCAAGGCATCCTCTCACTCGGCTTAACAAGATTATCACCAGTCCAACCACTAATCGGAATAATAGGAATCTGAAGCTTCTCCAAGTTAAACCCAATCCTGCGAAGCAAATCCTCAACACCCTTCTTCACCTCAAGAAAACGCTCCTGACTCCAGTTCACCGTAGGATCATCCATCTTATTAACACCAATAACAATCTGACGAACACCCAACGTAAACAACAGAAACGCATGCTCAGTCGTCTGACCCTCAGGACTAATACCAGCCTCAAACTCACCACGCTTCGCAGACACAATCAACAACGCACTATCAGCCTGACTAGCACCAGTAATCATATTCTTCACGAAGTCACGGTGCCCCGGAGCATCAATAATAGTATAGTAATATTTCTTTGTTTCAAACTTTACATACATCGCGTCGATTGTTACTCCACGCTCCCTCTCCTCCTTCAGCCTGTCGAGAACCCATGCGAACTTGAACGTGTCGCCCAAGCCGGTCTTCGCAGACTCCGCCTCAAGCTCCTTCATCTTCCTCTCGTCAATGTAGCCGGTCAAGTATAGCAAGTGGCCTGTAGTAGTTGACTTTCCATGGTCGACGTGTCCGCAGACGATGAGATTCAGGTGTGGTTTGCTCGAACTCATTTTCTTTTCCTCCTCGCTGTTCATTTGCTT
>CALIBN010000036.1 GCA_938045545.1 uncultured archaeon
GTAACCGCGGATCCAGCAAGGACCCCGACTGAGCATAGCTCTGAATGAGGGGTAGGATTCTAATCCGCGGTAAAGCGTAAGGAGGACCGCAAAAGTTTTGCGGTCTGATGTGGGGCTTGTCAGCAGAGCAAACTGGCAGGCAGGGGACGTATTCACCTTTATCCCCGCCAATTCTGGTTGATCCTGCCAGAGACCGCTGCTATCCGGCTGGGACTAAGCCATGCGAGTCTAGGGGCTTACCGCAAGGTAAGCACCGGCGGACGGCTCAGTAACACGTGGACAACCTGCCCTCGGGAGGGGGATAACCCCGGGAAACTGGGGCTAAACCCCCATAGGTGATGGATACTGGAAGGTTCCATCACCGAAAGTCCGCAAGGAGCCCGAGGATGGGTCTGCGGCGGATTAGGTCGTTGGTGGGGTAACGGCCCACCAAGCCGAAGATCCGTACGGGCCATGGGAGTGGGAGCCCGGAGATGGACCCTGAGACAAGGGTCCAGGCCCTACGGGGCGCAGCAGGCGCGAAACCTTCGCAATGCGGGAAACCGCGACGAGGTCAGCCGGAGTGCCGATGCTCGCATCGGCTGTCGGGGAGTCTAAAAAGCTCCCCATAGCAAGGGCCGGGCAAGGCCGGTGGCAGCCGCCGCGGTAATACCGGCGGCCCGAGTGGCGGTCACTATTATTGGGCTTAAAGCGTCCGTAGCCGGGTTGGTTAGTTTCCCGGGAAATCTGGCCGCTTAACGGTCAGAATTCCGGGAGATACTGCCAGCCTAGGGACCGGGAGAGGCCGAGGGTATTCCCGGAGTAGGGGTGAAATCCTATAATCCCGGGAGGACCACTTGTGGCGAAGGCGCTCGGCTGGAACGGGTCCGACGGTGAGGGACGAAGGCCAGGGGAGCAAACCGGATTAGATACCCGGGTAGTCCTGGCTGTAAACGATGCGGACTAGGTGTCGGACAAGCTATGAGCTTGTCCGGTGCCGGAGGGAAACCGTTAAGTCCGCCGCCTGGGGAGTACGGCCGCAAGGCTGAAACTTAAAGGAATTGGCGGGGGAGCACCACAACGGGTGGAGCCTGCGGTTTAATTAGATTCAACGCTGGGAAGCTTACCGGGGGAGACAGCGGGATGAAGGTCGGGCTGAAGACTCTACCAGACTAGCTGAGAGGTGGTGCATGGCCGTCGTCAGTTCGTACTGTGAAGCATCCTGTTAAGTCAGGCAACGAGCGAGACCCGCGCCCCTAGTTGCCAGCGGTTCCTTCGGGAAGCCGGGCACACTAGGGGGACTGCCGGCGCTAAGCCGGAGGAAGGTGCGGGCAACGGCAGGTCCGTATGCCCCGAATCCCCCGGGCTACACGCGGGCTACAATGGCCGGGACAATGGGTTCCGACCCCGAAAGGGGTAGGAAATCTCCTAAACCCGGTCTCACCTGGGATCGAGGGCTGCAACTCGCCCTCGTGAACCTGGAATCCGTAGTAATCGCGTGTCAAAATCACGCGGTGAATACGTCCCTGCTCCTTGCACACACCGCCCGTCAAGCCACCCAAGTGGGCTAGGAGCGAGGGGGCGTCCGTAGGGCGTCCTCGAGCTCAGGGTCCGCGAGGGGGGCTAAGTCGTAACAAGGTAGCCGTAGGGGAATCTGCGGCTGGATCACCTCCAGCTGAACCTGCCTGCCAGGCTTAAATGCTGACAAGCCTCGCTTCGTGCACCTGACGATGAAAGTCGTCGGGGAAGGGTTAATGCCTTTGGGCAGATGAGACCGTGCAGAGGTAGGTGCAAACTGGGACTGGCTACCGGCGGTTATCCCGGCCGGTGGATGGCTTGGCTCGGGCGCCGAGGAAGGGCGTGCCAAGCTGCGAAAAGCCCGGGGGAGGCGCAGGGAGCCTTAGAACCCGGGATTCCCGAATGGGCAATCTTGTCCCTTCGGGGACGCTCCGTAAGGAGCGGGAACGCGGGGAAAGGAAGCATCTGAGTACCCGCAGGAAAAGAAATCAACCGAGATGCCGTTAGTAGGGGCGACCGAAAGCGGCAAAGCCCAAACCGAACACCTTCTCGTAAGAGAAGGTGGATGTGGAGTTGTAGGACCTCGCCTAATGCCAGTGAGTGAAGCCGAAGTCCGCTGGAACGCGGTGCCGTAGAGGGTGAAAGCCCCGTAGGCGTAAGCTCGCTGGTTACAAGGTGAGGTATCCTGAGTACCGCGGGTTGGAATTCTCGCGGGAAGCTGGGGGTCATCAACCTCCAAGGCTAAATACGTCCCGAGTCCGATAGCGCAATAGTAGGGCGACCGAAAGCTGAAAAGAACCCCGAGAAGGGGGGTGAAAAGAGCCTGAAATCGGCCGGGGATAGTGCGCAGTAGCCCCAAAGGTAACTTCGGCGAAGGAAAGTGCCGCGAGGCACGAGTACGAGCCGGAGCATGCCAGGGTTACTGCATACGTTTTGAAAAACGGGCCAGGGAGTGCATGTCAGTGGCGAGGCTAACCCTTGAGGGGGAAGCCGAAGGGAAACCGAAGGCTCGCAGGAAACGAGGAGCCGGGTGTGCTCGCCTAAGTCACTGGCATGCGACCCGAAGCCGGTTGATCTAGACGGGGGCAGGACGAAGCGGCGCGAAAGCGTCGTGGAGGTCCGCAGGGGTGTTGATGTGCAAATCGCTCCCATGACTCCCGTCTAGGGGTGAAAGTCCAATCGAAACCGGGGATAGCTGGTTCCCTCCGAGACATACCGCAGTATGACCTGCCCGGAGGCTGGTAGCGGGGTAGAGCACTGATTGGGGGAGTCGGGGGGTGACACCCTCGCCCTCCTGTCAAACTCCGAATCCGCTACCGCCGTAGAAGGGTGGAGTCAGGGGTAGGGGTTAAGCTCCTACTCCGAGAGGGAGACAACCCAGACCGAGGTTAAGGCCCCTAAGTGTCGGCTAAGTGTAAACGATAAAGGAGGTCCCGGGTCGAAGACAGCGGGGAGGTAGGCTTAGAAGCAGCCATCCTTTAAAGAGTGCGTAAAAGCTCACCCGCCGAGACTCGGGGCGCCGAAAATGGACGGGGCTCAAGCCGACCGCCGATACCTCGGGGCGCCGAAAGGCGATCCGGTAGGAGGGCGCACCGGTGGCGCAGAAGCTCGGGTGTGAACTCGGGTGGAGCCGTCGGTGACGAGAATCCTGGCGGTAGTAGCAGCGTAGTCGGGTGAAAATCCCGACCGCCGGAAGAGCAAGGGTTCCACGGCAATGTTCGTCAGCCGTGGGTTAGTCGGTCCTAAGGTGGCTCGTAACTCGACGCCACCGAAAAGGGGAGCGGGTTAATATTCCCGCACCACCGGCCTATGCCTTCAAGGCACCCGACGCCTCGGGATAGGCTGAGCGCTTCTGCCATGGGGCGTCCAAGCACCGAAGTCCCCGGAGATCCGTAATGGAGAGAAGGGGGTGAAGGTGTGATGGCGTAAGTCAGCCGACTCCTGGGGACCGTGAAAAGGGGGCCGGGGACCGTACCGAGAACCGACACAGGTGCTCTGGGTTAGAAGCCTAAGGCGTGACGGAACAATCCAGCAGAGGGAAATCGGCAAATTGGCCCCGTATGTTCGCTAGAAGGGGTGCCTGCTCTCTTGTGAGAGCAGGTCGCAGTGACCAGGGGGGAGCGACTGTTTACTAAAAACACAGGGGGCTGCAACCCGGCAACGGTTAGTACAGCCCCTGAGTCCTGCCCAGTGCAGGTACCTGAAACCCCGGTTCAACGGGGCGAAGGGCCTGTAAACGGCGGGGGTAACTATGACCCTCTTAAGGTAGCGTAATACCTTGCCGCTTAATTGGCGGCTTGCATGAACGGATTAACGACTCCCCCACTGTCCCCTGCTGGAAGCCGGCGAACCCGACATCCCAGCCGAACAGTCTGGGGACCCCCGTTGGGAAGCGAAGACCCTGTGGAGCTTTACTGCAGCCTGCCGTTGCCTTACAGCTGAGGGTGCGCAGGGTAGGCGGGAGGCTTCGAAGTGCCCTCTCCGGGGGGCATGGAGCCGTCGATGAGACACCGCCCATCCTTAGCTGTAGGGCTAACCGCCTCGGCGGGACAGCGGTTGGTGGGCAGTTTGGGTGGGGCGCCACGCTCCCGAAAAGGTATCGGGAGCGCCCAAAGGTCGGCTCAGGCGGGTCAGAACTCCGCCGTAGAGTGCAAGGGCAAAAGCCGGCCTGACGTGAACCCCCAAAATAAAGGTTCACGAGCCGAAAGGCGGGCCTAGCGAACCATCCTGGCCTTTTGGTGAGGCCGGATGACGTCAGAAAAGCTACCCCAGGGATAACAGAGTCGTCCCCGGCGAGAGTACATATCGACCCGGGGGCTTGCTACCTCGATGTCGGCTCTCCCCATCCTGGCCGTGCAGCAGCGGCCAAGGGTGAGGTTGTTCGCCTATTAAAGGGGATCGTGAGCTGGGTTTAGACCGTCGTGAGACAGGTCGGTTGCTATCTGACGGGGGTGTCTGGGTGGCTGAGGGGAAGGAGGTTCTAGTACGAGAGGAACGAACCTCCGGCGCCACTGGTTTACCGGTTGTCTGGCAGGGCACTGCCGGGCAGCTACGTGCCAGTGGCTAAAGGCTGAAAGCATCTAAGCCTGAAGCCATCCCCGAAAAGAGCCACCCTTAAGGGCTCCGGTAAAAGACCGGGTTGATAGGACCGGGGTGTAAGCGGCAAGCTTCGGCGAGCCGTTCAGCCCGCGGTCACTAATCGCCCGCGCCGCGCCAGTTCCAGGCACAAACTACCTCTGCACGGTCTTTAAAGCCTGAAAAATTTTTACAGTTCAAGTTCGTAGCCTGCAGACAAGAGGAGACTTACAAGCGTTTCTCTAATGCCCATATACTTTTTGTCTTCGAAAAGAGGTTTGCAATCCTTTATGTCCTTCTCACCACTTAGCAGTTTCACCGCAAATGCCATGCAACTTTGTTCTCCACACTCTTTGCAGTTTGTCTTTGGCAAATACTTGTAGACATCCAGAGCTCCTACGAAGGTTTTCTGCAGTGGCTTGCTTATGTCGATCTCATTTCTTTTCTCCCAAGCGATCTTCGCTTTTTCTTCTATCTCTTTCAGTATTTCTATCGCTTCCTCTTTGCTTCCGATCATGGTCATCGTTACGAAACAATCCTTGTGTATCGTTATTATCCTCTGCCCTTTCTTGAAACTGATCCAACCATCTTTTGCATTGTAGCTTGCATTTGGAATGACTCTTGCAAGATAAGGAGCAACTTCTTCCAGATTTTTGACGTCAACTCTGCCTATAACTCTGTACTTGCTTGGATCCGCAATACAAGGTAAGAGGTCCTTTACTTCTGCCATAACTTGAAATTTTCCTGTTAATATTTAAAATTTGTGCTTTCCAAAGCTAAGGATTCCAAAGCTAAGGAGACTGAAAACCGCATAAAGCTCTTATTAATGCTCTTTAGATCATGAAAAAGGCTAAGTAGACGATGCAGTTGACAAACGTAATAACGATGCCGTATTTCATGAATTCCAAAAAGGTTATCGTCGTTTTCATCCTCGACTCCAGAGTTTCGAGCACTATTATGTTCGAAGCTGCTCCAAGCAACGTTAAGTTACCCGCTATGGTTGAAGCCATCGCAAGACATAGCCAAGCGTCAACGTCGTAAGAATTGTAGCCGACGTCTTGCATGTAGTTTATGAAGAGCTTAACAAATGGAACGTTGCTCAAAAACTGGCTGAAGAGCAAAGAAACGATGGTGATCTTTAATAGTCCAAGCACCCCATCGATCTTGGACGGCATTATGTAGCTTAGAAGTGGTTGCAGTACTCCGCTCTTCCAAATCCCATCCATAGTTATAAACATGGTTATGAAGAACACGATGGTTCCCCAATCAACATTTGCGAGCACTTTTCTTGGATTGCTCGTCATCATAAAGATTCCCGCAGCTATTACGAACGGTATAACGCCTCGGTAAGTTATGTGGGGACCACCGTAGAACTGCATCAGGTCGTTGAAGAGCAGTGCAAAAATAGTTATTGCAATTCCGATCCCAGCGAGAATTGAGTCACGACCATTGTTCAAAGTCTCCTTTGGATTTGAAGCGACGTTTATAGCTTCGTTTTTGATCTTAAAGACCTTTATCATTATGTAGGGCGTGATCAAGAGGTTGATTAGAGTAGGTATCGCGAGCTTTGCGATGAAGTTCACGAAGGGTGCGTTCATACCAGATTCCACCGCTATTAAGATGTTCTGCGGGTTTCCAATTGGGGTCATTACAGAGCCTATGGTCAAGGAGAACGCAAGGAGCAGGAACATGAACCTCGCTTCAATCCTTCCAACCTTCGATATCGTGTAAGCTATCAGCGGTCCAACGAGAGCAACTGTGTCGTTCACCGCAAAAGCAGAGAGTAGTCCGAAAAGCAAGGATGATGCGTATATCAACGCGAATCTGCTCTTGAAGAGGGAAATGAACCGCATTGAAACGAGTTTAAGCAATCCCGAAGAATCCGCAAGCCCAACCAGGCTGAACATTCCGATTAAAAACAATATCACGTCTATGTTCACGGTTCCATTGATTTCGTCAAAGCTCACCAATCCAAAGGAAACGGTCATGAAAGATGAGAAAGCCATGATACACCATACTGGTATCCAAGGTCTTTTGCTTCTGATAACTAAACCCACAACTAAGAAAACGAGCACAATCAATCCCGACCAGAATCTCCACGAGCTGAGGGTTTCAAAGTCCACAAGAAAAAATGTTCGCGGTATTTATTCTTTTTCCAACTCCTTGCACCCATTTTGAGTTTAGAAAAATAATTATGGACTTTTATCTTGGGATGCAAAAAGACCAAAAGGATTTAATATTCTCCTTACCGAAGTCTACCATGGAGTTGCAATTTGGCGATCTTTTCTTCAAACCCGAGATAAGAAGGGCAATCGATTTAAAACCCGTTCTTGCCTTCCCCGAGAAGTTGATTTCGGACTTCGAAGCTTACTACATGTTTAGGGACATATACGAAAGCGATGAGGATAGGGAAGCGATAACTCGCGCAAGGCTAAGGTACGATTTCACCATCATACCTCCCGCGGAAATAGGTGGGGAGAACGTGAAAACCTACGGCCACTACCACCCGGAAAATTCTTTTGGTTTGACTTATCCTGAGATTTACCAAGTGATCGAAGGAGAGGCTCTGTTCATAATACAACGTGGAGAATGGGGCAGAGTTTTGGATTGTGTTGCAATCGAAGCTGAGAAAGGAGACCTCGTCTTAGTCCCACCGAACTTTGGGCACGTGACGATAAATCCAACAGAAGAGGTTCTATTAACTTCTAACTGGGTTTGCAGAGATTTTACATCGATTTACGAACCTTATACGAACCTTAGGGGCGCTTGCTACTACTACTTAGGCGGTGAATGGGCTAAAAATCCGAAATACAGCGAAGTTCCCCCGCTTAGGTTTGGAAAACCGTTTGGAAGGATGAAAGAGGAAATGTATTACCTTGTTGCGGAAATCGAAAGGCTTGAGTTTCTTTCAGATCCCTCCAAGTTTTCTGAGTCGATTGAGAAGTTCTGGAAAAAGTGAATCCAAAATAAATTTAAAAAAACTTTAATATTTTTAGTCTTGATCTATTTTTACATCGAGGATGCAAGCTTTATATCCTCTGCTGTAACCGTCTTCCTTCCAGAGTGCTTTGCTATGTCTACTGCTTTCTTTGCAACCTTAACAGCGTAGTCTTCGATAACTTCTACCATCTTTTCCACTGCATCCGCACTAACTCTTTCAGCCCCAGCCTTTCTGATGAGTCTATCTACTGGTGCCATTGGCAGTTCCGCCATTCAACTCACCTCCTTTCTCCTTTCGCTATAAAATTTAGTATTAGGTATATATATACTTTTCGATCGAACTTCCACTGGAGAATGTATTTTTGAGTTTTTGGGCATCGAGTATGTCCTAAGATCGAGTGAAGAGATGAGTTAAACAACACATGAAATGAAACTCGATCAAGAATTTATGGTGGCAAAGTATAAATATGACGG
>CALIBN010000037.1 GCA_938045545.1 uncultured archaeon
CTTTCGAAGAGTAATAGTTTGCCAGGATTGACGCTGAGCCCGCTGGAAGATGTGGACCCTGATTCCTAACCGAGCCCAGGGGAACCAGACCTACAGTAGCCTGTCCAAGCCTATATCTGATCTCGTAATATGTGGACTCGAATACTCCATGAAGCGTCTCCTCATTCTTATTGCCTAAGGGGGCCATTTCAACATAGACGCTAGAATCCCCCTATATATCCTTTTAATGAATATGTGTCGATGCTAGTCACAGTGTTAAGCCTCTCAGCCATCGCTCAGCGTTGGGCTTAGATTTTAAAAGCTTATTTACACTTCTCTTCAGTAAAATATTTTGCTAGTTGATCTCTGCCATCTCCAGCGATGTTAAAATATAGCTATGCTTAAAAACGACTTCATTATTACCCTAATGCGCGCGCTAATATGACCTCAACTTCTTGCTCTTCAAAACCAAGGGTGGTTAGAAGTGCTTTATCGATCTCGCAACGCGGTCCAACTCCTTTTTCAAGCTGTTCTAACACTGAAAAGAAACTTTAATAACCTCTATCATTATTCCCAAATAAGGAATATTGGGAAGAATAACTGATCTGAATGTCACTGGGTTAAATCCGTCAAAACATGCTGCACTTTTAGGAGATGCTCATGAAATGATTGTCGCGGGTATTTTAACACGTTTAGGATTTGAAGTGGGGTTAATAACTGCCAAAGGAGGACCTTATGATCTATGGGTTATAGGATATAAAGAACCTGGTGGCGAAATAAAACCACTTCGTGTTCAAATTAAGACGGTCTCACAAAAAGGTAATGTTAAATTTATTGGAGGGTTGAGAGGAGGCATAAATCGTCATTATATTCGTCCGAGCCCAAAGGAATATAAATATTCAGAGAAGGATCATGATTTAATAATAGGTGTTGATACCAATACGTTAGATCTCTATTTGATACCTACTAGATTTATTAAAAAGTGGGGTAAATCCCGCTCAACAGGAAAACTTCAGCCGCTAAAGAATAACTGGGATATTCTTTTAAACTGGAATGACAATTTTTTAAATAGACTTGAGGAACAATTGTCCCCTTAAGTTACTTTTTTTGAAGGATTACCAAGTTTTCCGTCCTTGTTCTTTTATCGTTTATTCCCGTTGCAGGATTAATACGATATGAAAACAGTCGGCGTGCTACTATTGTGTCTATTAACGTAACTTTGTGCATCCAGCCTAGTGCCGAAAAATGTTCTGCAAAGATACGATCTATAGGAATCTGGTACCCTCTCATGCTTGTTCGTCCAACGAAGAGGCAAAGATATGAGCAAATATTTTCTTGCAAGCGTGTTAATGCTCCTAGAACTCCCCAGAAGTATCTATCATAAATTTTTTGATAATATCCTTCTATCTTATCTCTATATTGAGAATAAACTTCCGAGTAAATTGTTATAGGATTTACATCTCGGTAAGGGATTTCTAGTTTAGAAAGTTTTTTAATGTAATCCTCTGAATATCCTAGCCAGAAGAGATCCATTTTAGCCTGACGGATATATTCATGAGATTGTAAATAAGGTGGAGAAGTAATAAGAATGTCCTTCTTTCCTTCCAGCTGCATACTTAAGGTATCTACACCACCTTTAACAACAGCTTTTGTTTGTTTTGGCGAAAGCAATTGATATTCTTTCATTCTCTTAATCATCTTTCCTATCTCTTCTCCTACCATTTGGAAAAATTCATCTTTCCAATTGCGTGCCAACAGGGATTCTATTCTTTTTTTTGATTTTGGTGATTTCGAGAGTTTTTGTCGCTGTGGATCATCGTAGGAAAAATAACGAGAAGTTTTAAGTAGGGGTATAGTCAAAAGAAGCTTAATATAAGTATCAGTTAAAGAATGATAAAATCCCCATACCTTAAATAAAAAGGGAAGAAAATCTTGGGGAAACCAGTACTCAAAATTAGACCAGCGTGGAACAAATTCTTCTTTACAACTAGCCATTTCACGCAGCACTTCTCTTAAGTTTACTTCTTTAGGTTTCATTATAGCGATTGAATGAAAGGTTTCCAATAGAGGATTAAGATCCCATAACTCATAATTACAGTTATAAATTCTTGCTACAATACCTGCAGTACCATAACCTGCAAATGGATCGAAAATCTCAATTCCGGGTTTAGCATATTTTTCTAGTACATAAGCAATCACATGAGGAATGAACTTAGCAGGATACCTATATAGGCCGAATGTCGCATAAGTTGTTGAGGGAAATGCAATCAAATCACGGAAACGAATTCTTTTCTCTTTTTCCATCCATCTTTCTTTTTCCATTTTTACTTGCACTTATTTAATCCCTAAGCACTTTTTAACCTCCTCTCTATTTGCAAGAACATAATGAGTATATCTTCTGCTTTTGTATTTTATATTCACAATACCTTCTCTTATTAGCTTCATCAGTTCCGCTGGGTAGGCCCTAACATCGCTCCACTCCCACCCTAGGTAATGAGGGTCGTTTAAATGGGCTTCCTCATGCTCCACAGCCTTCTTAAGTATCTCTATAAACCGGGGGTTCTGAGATATGAAGACCCTATACTTCTCCTCTAGAGACATTGTGTGTCATATATTGTGTGTATGTATACTATTTAAATTTAGTGTTTTTGTTGCAGGAAAATGGTAGCATGTTACGCTAAGCATCATAACATTTTCTAACATGATTCAGGTTAACGATTTCGGTAGCAACTTGAAAGCAAACTCTTCATAAGCTGTTAGATGCTAACCACTTTCACCCAACCCTCTCCCTCAAGCGCTTACATACCTACTGTTTTAAAAAGGGGTTTTTAAAGAACATGTTTTTCGGAATGACTGGCGAATATGAGCTTGAGGATGTTGAGGGCGTTGGCCAAGAAGCTTATGGAGGCAGGCTACGCTACCGTCGAACCCCTAGCGGTATGGGGAGGGTTTTCACGGTTACCCCTGAGCGTTAAGCGATGATAGCATGTGCTAACAACAGGGCTGTCGGAGGCCCGGGGTAACCCTGTGAGGACAGCCCTAGCGTCGCAGGCGAGGCAAACCGGTGCGTGAAAAATCGAAGCCTACTTCCTCTATTGACCACTAATGTTCTAGAAGGGGGTTCATCGCTGCATTTGCTCGCTGAAGCTTTTAAGCGTACTGCAAAGATTTATTTATCAAATCTTCAGTGCTTGAACTGATGATCCAAGATTACGTGAGCAGGATAGAGGAGGCCTGCGGGTCCGCTAAGACGAAGGACTATATAGTTATACTGAAACAGGATAGGAGGGAGGAGGCTCTTAAGAGGGCTCTTGAAAAAAGCAAGGTCTTAGCAGAGGTTCACGGGGTGGCTGTGAAGGCGAGCTTCATGGGCAGGGAGTTCACAGCTTTCACAAACGGAAGGTTGATGTTCAAATCCCTTAGGGACAGGGATGAGTTGAAAACGCTGCTTGAGGAACTCTTGAAGTAAGCCTGCGAAAGACTTAACAGCCGTTTTCCAAACTTTTAAGCCTACGTGAGAAGCCACGGGGCGAGGGTCAATGTCCTCCAAGAAAACGGAACTAGCAGGATGCCTGTTTGTTTCTGTCGCGGCAATCATATGGGGCTCAAACGGGGTGATTGTCAACAGCGTTCCCTTAAACGCTTACGCTATAGCTTTCCTCCGGGTTTTATTCGCCAGCATAGTCTTAACCCCTCTTCTGATCCTGGCTAGGAGGCAGGAAGCCTCCCGGGCTGCTAGAGCTTGGAGGAGCATGCTTGCCTTAGGAGCGTTTCTAAGCATGGGCTGGGCTTTCCTCTTCCAGTCTATGAAGCTTATCGCCATCGCGGACGCTGTTCTACTCAACTACATGGCGCCGGTTTTCGTAGCGCTTTTAGCATCCTTGTTTCTGAGAGAGGGGGTTGAGAAGACGACTATCCCTGCCCTAGCCATGTGCATGATCGGAATGCTAATCATTTCATACGATTATGGTCTTCAAACCGTGGGCTTAAACATGCTTGGTGTACTATACGGGTTGCTCGCAGGCCTAGCTTACGCCGGGTTCATCATCCTCTCCAAGAAAACCCTCGCGGACTGTTCAAGCCTCGCAGTGGCCTCGTACTCCTATCTTGCCAGCGCATTATTCCTCTCGCCTTCACTATCATTCTTCAACCCTTCTTTAAACCTGTTTTCATGGATGCTTCTGTTCATCCTGGGCTTCTTTAACACGGCCTTCGCGGTCACACTCTATTTGAAAGGCCTTAGGCTGATTAAGGCTCAGAAGGCTGTTGTCTTCACCTATATGGAACCAGTTAGCGCCGCAATATTCGGGTTCCTCGCGCTGGGCCAGCAGCTCACCTTGCAAACTTTAATCGGCGGGCTGATGATCGTCTCCGCAGGATACCTAGTGGGATCCAGGTGGCACAGGGTTAGGCATCATCCTCCGAGCGCCCTCGCATATATTCTGCTAACGTCTTCCGGAGTCAGCGGGTTGGGATGCTTATCAAGGTTCCTCTCATAGGAAAGCGCGTCTGCAACCATGGAGTCCAGCTCTGAAGGTTCAACCCCCAGCTTTAAGAGGTTTCTCGGAAGACTAGTCCTGTTCGCAACCTCCTCGATCTTTTCAACAAGGCCTACACCGTTTTCAAAGCCGAGCTTCACAGCAGCATCCTCAAGCCTGCCGAGCTTCCTCTCGAGCTCAAACCTTAAGACGTGGGGGAGCAGAAGCCCGTTTGCAAGACCATGGTGCACACCGTGATAGTTGGTTAAGTAGTACCCCATGCCGTGGACCGCCACGGTTCCAGCAAGGTTTATCGCTACGCCTGCGAGCATGCTGGCGTAAAGCATGTTTTCCCTCGCCTCAGCCACCCCTTCAAACGCTTCGGCGATGTTTCCAAGTATTATCCGCGCCGCCTCTAGGGCGAATAAATCCGAGAGGGGTGTGGACTCCCTGGAGAGATATGCTTCAACCGCGTGGGACAGCGCGTCGAAACCAGTGTAGGCGACAAGCTCTTTCGAAAGGCTGTTGAGAAGGTCAGCGTCAACTATGGCGACGCTCGGCGTGAGGGGCTCGCCGAGAATAACCTCCTTCCTTCTCCTCCCAACGTCTGTCAGCACCGCATACCTAGTTACCTCGCTCCCGGTGCCGCATGTTGTTGGAACAGCCACTATAGGAAGGGCTTCGTCAACCTGGTTGGGGGCAAAGCTTTCCTCGAGCCTCGCTCCACTCTTCAAGAGGAAGGCGATGCCTTTGGCAGCGTCCATCGCGCTCCCGCCCCCAAGCGCTACGACAAGATTACAACTGTTCTCCCGCCCTTCTTCAGCACCCTTGTAAACGGTTTCTAAGGACGGATTGGGCTCAACCTGGTCGAACACCGTCACCTTTAAACCTGATTCCCTGAGGATTTCGACAAGCCTGTTCAAGTAGCCGCTTCTCCTGGCGAAGCTTCTGCCGGAAACAAGTAGACACCTGTCTCCAAGCTTAGCCGCTTCAACGCCCAGCCTGTTTAAACACCCCCTTCCGAAGACAATCCTAGTCGGCAAGTAGAATGTAAACGGCTTCACAGATAACCCGTTCCACCTCCTGGCTTTAAATACTTATTCTTTTCAACTACACACCAGGCCAGTCAAGCATGCATCCTGATCCTTGGCTTAGAATAATGGAAGCCGTTGCTCTGCAAATAAGGGAAAACAGGCCGCTTGCCCCACCATTTTTTCATTGGCCATCCGGGGAGGGCAAGCATTTCTCAGGCTCTAAAAATCTGCCGGCTGCTTTAATTATCTCAGGCTCTCCAGCCAGCAGCTTCCCATAGGCCATAACCTCTCTAACTATCCTTCTCCCCTCCCTAGCCATCTTGAGGAACTCTTCAGTGGTAAAGACGCGGGGTTCCACGTCTATCGGCAGCGAGGGGTCTATGAAGCCTGCACTCCTTTTAACAGGGTTCTCAGACACTTCATCCGATATTATTATAATGTCAGCGTCCGAGAACGCTGTATAATCTCCTCTTGCGAGGGAACCCACCAGAATCACGGCTTTAGCGCCCCCGGCCACAGCTTTCTCCGCGTACTCCACAAGCTTCCCGATGACCTTCTCATAATCCATTTTAAAGAATCTTGCTTCTGCAGTACTCCAGGATCTCACGTGCATAATTCACCGCCTCTTCAGCATCCTTCCGAGTATAGTAATCCATGGGTGCGCCTTCGGGATGAAAATTCGGATATCTTGCGGGAATATAGTTCCTATCGAGCTCCTTAGCCTTGTTCACAAGTTCCTCAGGGGGCTTGTATTCTTCGGGGAGAGAATTGATCAGGCGAGATACAGAGTGGCCCCAGACCTCAACTCTAAGCTTCTGGTAAAGAGCCTTAACTGCTTTCCCAGCAGCCTGGTGGGCAGCGAAGCAGGCCCACTCGTAATCGCCTAATTCGACCGATCTCTCGGCGTGTTCCAGGTCCTTCAAAGCCTGCCTAAGCCAGTCTGAGGCGCGGGAGACCACATGAATCACCTGAAAGGATATTCAGCAAGGCAGGATATTAAGCTATCGCAACCATTGTTCATCGAGCGATATTTCAAGGGTCGGGAGTTCAGTAAAAAAATTTTGGAGACGAGTGGTTAATTTTAATCGCATAACTGCTTGATCCCCGTCCAAAGCCTTATAATGCCAGTATCTAGTGTCCTCGACCAGGCTGTTAACCTCATCATTGTGAGATTAATCTGAAGCAAACGCTTCGTCAATATTCAACCACTGAGAGAAGACCGTGCTTTGCCTCAGCGGCTCCTCGTCCCGCTGGGCTCCTCCCCTTAGAAGTTATTGCCATTATAATAGCGATGAATTAGCGAGATTAGCCCAGATATTGCTCCTACAATAGGTATGGGGGTGAGGTTTTCAGTCCTCCAGGCTGCGGTTAGGCTGAAGCCGTTGGTCGGCAAGTTTGAAACTATAGTTTCCAGCCTTCAAAAACGTTGGCTGGCAGGATGCTTCTACTTTTCTTCGATAAAGCTTATTACGAGGATTCTTAATAAGCATCCGATGAAAACTTTCCGCCTACTAGTCTCTCTAGACGAGGCGCTTCAACTAATCTACGGGAGGATAAACCCGGTTGAGAAGGCTGAGGAGGTTAGCCTGGATGATGCCGTCGGAAGGGTTTCAGCGGAGAACGTGAAGGCTCCTTTCGACGTTCCCTGCTTCAACAGGTCTGCGATGGACGGGTACTGCGTGAGGGCTGAGGATGTTTACGGTGCGAGCCAGTTTAACCCTGTTAGGCTCAGGATTGTCGACACGATTGGCGTTGACGAGGAGCCTAAGCGGCCAGTGGGACCTGGGGAATGCATCCAGGTTGCCACAGGCAGCATTATCCCGGAAGGTGGTGATGCGGTGGTAATGTATGAGCATACTGACAGGGTAGGTGAAGAAGTTCTAGTGTATAGGCCCGTCTACCCGGGTGAGAATATTTCGAAGAAGGGTTCAGACATACCTTACGGGAAGGAGGTAGTTAAGCAGGGCGATTACCTTAACGCTTCCAAGATAGGTGTTTTAGCGGCTCTTGGAGTCGCGAGGGTGAGGGTTTACGAGAAGCCTAGGGTCCTTATAGTCCCTACTGGAAGCGAGCTTGCGGAGGTTGGAAAAGGCAAAACGGCCTTTCAGATCTACGATGTGAACTCCCATACTCTCGCCGCAGTAGTAAAGGAGAACGGGGGGATACCTGTTCTTCACGAAATCGTTCCGGATGACGAGGATGCTATTGAGAAGGCTTTGGAGAAGGGTGTTGAGAACAGCCTGATCGTGGTAACTGGCGGAAGCTCCGTCGGCACCAGGGACGTTATTTACGACGTGCTCAGAAGAAGGGGGGAGGTGCTTTTCCACGGCGTGCAGGTTAAGCCTGGTAAACCCACCGTGGGGGCGGTTTTCGAAAACAGGGTTGTACTGGCCATGCCTGGACACCCTACCTCCTGCTTGAGCAACGCCTATCTTTTCCTCAGGCCTGTTTTGAGAAGGATTGCCAGGCTGCCTGACGCAGGCTTGAAGACGGTTAGAGCCAGGCTTTCCAGGAGGGTTGTTTCAACCCTTGGGAGAAGGTTCTTCCTGACCGTCAGGCTGAGAAAAGGGGAGGCTGAGCCTGTTTTCAAAGAGTCCTCTGCAATAACCAGCATGGCTGAGGCCGACGGTTACGTCGTAATACCTGAGAACGCTGACACTGTCGAGAAAGGAGACTGGGTTGAGGTCCACCTGTTCGACTAAGCCGTTTACCCGTTAGGTTTATATCCTTAGGGTCCGGGTGGAACAGAATGGTTGGAAGAAGCAGGATTGAGAAGGCTCTGGTCGCGGTCATCCTTATCAACGCCTCGGCCACGCCTCTCCCGGTTAACGCTGAGGAGGAGGTGAGGGTTAACTGGCTGGTTGAAGCCAACCCCGGCTTCCTTTTCGACGTCGCTTTCTCAACCTGCGAGAAGGGGCTGCACATCTACGTGGCTGGCTTCGACTCCTCCTCTGAGAGCGGCGCACTACAGATGCGTGTTGAAAAGAGGCTTAAGAGCGACGGCTCTTTGGTTGAAAACTGGACCTACATGCCATCGGAATACGGTGGATTGTTGTACGACTGTGTAATAGCCGGCGACAGGATTTATGCCGCCGGAGCAGTATACTCGGTTAACGAAAGCGGCTGGATGGTTCTCGTTCTAGACCTCGACCTTAACCTGCTCAGCGTCGTCAACCTGACAACGATACCTGGGGCGGCGATTTCAGCCTTTTGCGACCAGGAGTTCCTCTACGTCGCGGGCATAAGCACAACAGGGTTCAGCGAGGGAGTACATGTCAGAAAGATGAGGCTCAGTGACCTAAGCCTTGTTAAAGAGTATTCTTCCAATCTTTCAGATGTGAACTACGCTTACGATATTGCTCTAAACCCTTTGAGCAACCAGATATGGGTTGTGGGCAACGTCAAGTCTGAAAAATGGAGGATTGAAATTCTGGATAAGGATCTCAACCTTGTTAAATACTTGGAGACCGACATCGGTTCCTCCGCAACCTCAATCGGCTTTGACGAAGACGGGTATTCTTATGTCGTTGGAGACGGCGGGATACTCAAGCTTAGCGGGGACGCTGGAGAGGTCAAGAGATACGTTCAGCCCGTGCTTTTCGCTAAAACCCTGTTGCTGGGAAACCGTCTTTACGTGGCTGGCGGTGAAAGCGTGGGAGACTACATTAGGCAGGTCCTGTATGTTTTCGACCGTGAGCTTAACCTGCTTAACAGGACGGTCATAAGCATGAGCATGGATGCGGATGCGATGTTCCTCATGGGGAAAATGGTTTCCGACGGTGAAAACATTTACGTGGCGGGCCTAGCATACGTCGGCTACTATGACTATGAATGGGTCGTATGCTCGGTGAAAGCCGGCAGATACGCAGCTCCCCGGTATGTGGAATACTGGTACGTATTGCTGGTCCCCGTGGCAGCGATGCTGGCTGTTTCAGCGCTTCTCCTCCTTGTTATGAGGAGGAGAAAGAGGTTGCAGCAGGCTCCGCGGAGAGAACAGTTTCCAGAGGAAGAGGAGCAGCAAGAGGATACGCGTCGAATCGGCTGACCAGCAGCGTTACAGGTCCTCGACGATTATTTCCCTGTTCTCCTCGGCAGACCTTCTTGCTGAAAGAACCAGGTTTAGGCTTCTAGCACCCTCCTCAATAGGGTTCCTAGTGGGGGTGTCGCTCTTTATAGCGTTGAGAAAGTCTAGGCTTACGGCTTCCGAAAGGTTCTTTCTCGAAGCCACGGTAATCTGCTCCTCCCACGGCTTATTCGTAAGGGTGAAAACAGCGTTATTAGCGTCGGTGAAGAAAACTGTCAGGTTCCTGGAGACAATGTTCAACTCGTGAAGCCACTTGTTCGGCATCGCGAAGTTCGTGGCGGCTATTGCTCCAAGCCCTCCGTGTTTAAACCTTAAGATGGAAACGCTAACGTCCTCCACACTGTAGCCTTCAACATCCCTGTGGAAAAGATTATCCATCTTGCAGTAGACGCTCCGAGGCTCTCCAGCCATAAACCTTGAGAGATCATAAAGGTGTATGATTTGCTCAACAACCTGGCCGCCGCTCTTAGTCTTGTCCCTCCACCAGGGCGAGTGCAGGGAGTTACAGTAATACTTCGCCAGGAACATGCCGACCGGCCCTGCTTCGCCCTGTTCAACCATCTTCCTGAAATGCTCAACGGCAGCTCCAAACCTCAGCTGGAACCCTACTTGCGTCTTTATGGCGTGCCTCCTGGCTGCGTCAACCATGCTCTTAGCCTTCGCCATGTCCAGGGCTATTGGCTTCTCGATGAAAACGTGAACACCGTTTTCAGCAGCGATCTCAACCTCGTTTGAATGCGCAAACGGGGGAAGACAGACGTAGACAGCGTCAAGCTTCTCTCTTTCAAGCATCCTTGCGAAATCAGTGTACACTGCAGCACTACCCTTCGCATACTTAGCGTTGAACTCCCTAGCCTTATCCTCAACGATGTCGCAGAAGGAAACCAGTTGAACATCCTTCATGCTTGAGAGAACCTGCATGTGCGCGTTAGCTATCCCTCCGCAACCTATTAAGCCGATCCTCAGGACCATGGCTCAACCGATTTCGAGAAGGGTAATAAACTTAACTTGAGGAAAAACAGCTACCGGTACCAGTCTAAACTGTTCTCAACATAGGTGGTCATGCTGTAGAAGAAGCTCTTCGCCTCACTATTCATCCTGGTTTCAGCGATCAGCCTCCTAGCCTCCTCAGCATGCTTCTTCGAGGCTTCCTTAGCTTTTTCCAGGCCTCCGCTAAGCCTGACGAGGCTCCTGGCCTTTTCAACCTCCTCCCTGCTTACGCTGGCCCTTCCCCGAAGGCTTTTCAAAAAACGGGGGACTCCGGGATCAGGCGAGCCAAGAGCATAGATTACGTGAAGAGGCTTCTTGCCGAGCCTCAGGTCTCCGCACGGGGGTCTACCGTAATCCTCTTCAGAAGCGTAAGTGTCAATTATGTCATCCTGAATGTCGAAAGCATAACCTATGTTTACAGCAGCCTCTCTGAGAAGCCTCAGATCCTTTTCGGAAGCGCCTCCTAGAATTCCCCCTGCAAGCATGGTAACCTTGAAGAGGGAGGCTGCCCTCTTAGAAGCCATGACGCGCCACTCTTCAGCATCCACATCCCTGTATTCGAAGAGAAGGTCGAGCATTTGGCTCTCGTTAACCTCCCTGTATCCTTCTGAAAGCAGGAGCAATGTTTCAGCAACCTTATCCACAGGGAAGCCTGAGCCGATTATTGTTTGAACAGCTAAAGCGTACGCGCTGTTTCCGAGGAAAATAGCCACCCCTTCCCCAAGCCTTTCGTCGAACATCTTTGAGAAGACGCTGTGGACGGTTCCCCCTCCCCTTCTAGTTTCCTCCACGTCAACGAGGTCGTCGTGAACAAGTATGCTCTGACGGTAGATCTCGATGCCGGCGCAGACGCTAAGTATTTTCTCGTCAACCGTGTCGACATAACCCTTGTACGTGGCTAGAGTGCTGCACGAGGCAAGCCTCTTACCCTTTCGAAGCGTAAACTCCCTTAAGCAGGTGTAAGCCTCCTTTACAAACGGATGGTATTTTTCAGCCTCCTTAACGGTTTTAGAGAAGACTTCTTCAACCTTTCTCTCAACCATCGCGCCATACTCTTTGAGAACCTCCTCCCAATCCATCCCGGTGGGAAAACCGCCGTGGGCTCATAAACCTTAGGTTTGAACCCTTAACCCTAGGCTTGAAAAACATGTTAACGGCACGCGCTTTCTATAGAAAAACCCTATTCCTCCAGCTTAGAGAAGGAGGGTCAAACTGCTCATCGCCGCATAAGAATGGAGACTACTCTAACCATAGTCCTAGCCTAAGTCGTAATGTGCTTGAAAGTGAAGTTTCACGCCGCATCGCTTGGCTGAAGCACGGAGATGGCAATAGGCTAGTTTCCCATTCGAATAGTTGAAAAATAAAGTTTGAAAAAATTGGGGAGACAGGACTATTTTTCACAGTGGTACGTGCGAATTACCACCATGGTTTAACTTCAGGGGGCTCGACGCGAACCAGGGGCTTGAGGAAGAACAACGCTTGCTCAACACCAGAATCCCTGCTGAAGCATGGGTCTTCATGCTCAACGCTTAAAACGTAGTTGTACCCCGTTTCCAGCAAAGCCGTTATCACGTTTCGCCACGGTACCTGGCCCCATCCCACTGTCCTGAACCTCACAGGCCTCGCGACCCTGTTCCACGGCCCATACGCCAGAACCCCGGTTTTATCAGCCGTGTAGTGGACAACCTCAACATCCTTCGCGTGCACATGGAATATCCTGTCGTGAAGCTCATATATGAACGCCACGGGGCTCATGTGCTGCCAGATGAAGTGGGAAGGATCATAGTTGAAGCCAAGCGCCTTATGCCCTCCAGCGGCCTCAACCAGCGCTTTAGCTGTGTCAAGATTGTAGTTGAGCTCCATCGGGTGTGTTTCAAAAGCAATCTTAATCCCGTGGTCACCCGCATAGTCTAGAATGGGGAGCCACCTTTCCTTAAATATTTTGAAATAATTGTTCCAAATCTCCTCGTTCGTCGGTGGAAAGTTATACCATTTCCCCCACTCTGGCACCCCGGTGAAGCCGCATACCACTGGGACGTTCAGCGTTTGCGCGGCGTCTATTGTCTTCTTCATCCTACTGATGCCGTATTCGACTTTCTCCTTAGGCGTCCCTTTGAACCAGATGTCTGTGGATTCGTCTAGTGGTCCAAGTATGAGCTGGCTTTCAAGATGGTTGCTTAAGGCGGATATTTGCACCCCGTACTTGGCGATGATGCTTCTTATTTCGCTTGCCCCGCCCGTGGTGACCTGATCGATGTCAATGTGGTTCGAACCCTTCCAGCATGCTAGTTCAACAGCCTCATAGCCTAGGGAGGAAACGTATTCCAGCGTCTTATCCAGCGGCCGATCGTTGTACAGAACCGTGAAAATACCTATCTTCATGATTCCAACACCAGGTTTTTAAATAAGTGTCTGCTGAATATAAATATATCTCCAGTTGAAAACCGGGTTTAACAGGGCGGCGATTGAAGTATTGATAGTTCTCATGGGGGACGCTAACCCCGGTGAGCTAGCCTTCCTCCCGGGATGCCTCTCCCAAGTCTTCAGCAAAGTGCGTTTCAAAACGAGTAGAGAAGTCGTCAGGCTGCCGCCTTATGCCTACGATAAGACGAGGAGACAGTATAACTCGACGCTTCTGCTGGAGTATCTAGCTTTAATTAATCCTGGGGGCTACGCGAAATACCTTGGGGTTACGGAGGCTGATCTCTACGCCGGGAGGCTGAACTTCGTCTTCGGAGAGGCGGTTTTAAACGGCCAGTACGCCGTCGTCTCGCTACACAGGCTTAGGCCAGAGTTCTACGGCAACCCGCCTGACAGGAGGCTTTTCGAAGCCAGGGTCCTCAAGGAGGCTGTTCACGAGCTCGGCCACACTTTCGGCTTAACCCACTGCGAGAACCCTGAGTGCGTAATGCACTTCAGCAACTCAATAATAGACACTGACGTTAAGAAGTCTCAGCCGTGCTTAAACTGCCAAGTTAAACTCTTCAGGAAGATTTTCAACAAGCCTTATAAGCGATCAGAGTTAAACTCGTAGCGATGGGGAGGATTTCCACTCATATTTGTGGAGATGCTGGTCCACTGGACGAGTACAATCCTTTCAAAGTGACTCGTCAGGAGCATGCGCCGGAGATCCTGTTCCTATTGAACTTAGAGCCTCTCAGTATGAATGAGCTTTCAAGCAGGCTGGGCGTAGGAGTCGAGACCGTCAGCAGGCTGCTTCAAGACCTATCCAGGATTAACGCTGTCGTTGAGAAAGATGGGAAATGGAGTGTCTTGTTCCCCATATTCACGAAGCAGGATATTCGCCTGGTTTCCGAGAAAACAAGGAAGCCCGCTGTGAGGCTCGCGGAGGAGATAATGGGGATGGGGTTGAAGCTTAAGGAGCAGCTGGCCGAGCTTTCTTGCGCCAGGCAGGTTGAAACTGGTAAGCTAATGTTCGCCGTCGTCGGCTGTTTCATCCTAGACTGGAAAGCATTGGAAACGCTTAACGAGAAGGACTTAAGCCTCTGCAGTAGGAAGCAGCAGCCCGGCGGCCGCAGATACGTCCTGCTGGGAAGGGAGGAGGGTGCAGGAGAAGGCTTGTATGATAAGATGTACTGGGGTAGCCATAGCAACAGGTTTGGCAGAATCACTTTCACAAGCTTTGGCGACCATGCTGGCTACAGGTACGCATTCCCGGACCTGGCTTGGAATCTTAACTCGCTGATTCTAAGACGGGAGGAAAACGGGCTGCCTGACTGGCTCCAGGGGAAGATCAAAGAGGCATTCAACGTTTTCCAGACGGGGTGCATGCTTGAGCTTGGAAGAATGCTTCTACTGCTAAACGATGAGGGGCCGATGGGCGTGTCGCTATTGAGAGAGAAACTTGGCTTGGAGAAGGAGCAGGCGGAAAACCTACTAAAGCTGTTAGCCGACATGAAATATGTTTCCCTCAGCGGGGATAAGGTGGGGCTGAACTACCCTGTTTTCACAGCCAGCGATAAGACTGTTATTGAGGATGTTTGGCGAATCCTGTCCGGTCTGGTTGAGAAGGAAGCCTGCGAATACTTTAACTCTCTACAAGCCGAGCTGGCTGAGATAACTCCGATCCACAGGGGGATTGACCCGAGGGAAATATATACTGACGTGTGGCACTGGGTCTTCGGGTGGGCCAACCGGATCATGGCTGAAAGAGGCTTCTTCTTCGACCCGCCTAGGGAAAGAGAAGGAGAAGGCAGGTATATTGCTTGGATCGAGGAAGACAGCACGCACTGATTAACCGTCTCAATAGGCTAGGCGTCAACCTATTGCTGCAGAGTGCTCTGGTTAAGTTCCTTGTCATACTTTCCCCTGTATGCTTGAACCAGAACGTAGGCCCGTCGCGCGAATAAAGGCGCTGTCCAAATCATGAAAACCGCTATGTAAACCTTTTGGGTAGCTATGTCCGGTGGAGGCCTATCATACGCGTAGAAAAACGCGGATAAGAACCATAATGCCCAGGCGAGTGAGAGCGCAGGAGGGCTGAGAAAAGCATTATTCTCTGCCTAGCCCTGAACTGCGTGATTAACACTCCGAGAAGATAATGGATTGAGAGGAATAGGAAGCTGCTGAGAAGCATTATGATGCTTAAATTAGGGTTCCATACGCAGGCTCCTAGAAAAAGCACGCCGCCCATTATAATCCA
>CALIBN010000038.1 GCA_938045545.1 uncultured archaeon
CCTCAGGGACTCGAAAAAGTTGAAATAGCCCTTGCTTGGGATGAGGGCGTTAAGTTGAACCCTAGGCTTAAGGCTGCTCGCAGAGCTTTAGAGATAAAGGGCGAGAGCTCCTTCCTAGTGCTGGGTAATGCGAAGATGCTTGAAACACAGGGCAGGAGGATAATCCATCTAGAAATAGGTGAACCAGATTTTACAACTCCGGCTAATGTAAGGGAGGCTGCGATAAGGGCGTTGAAGGAAGGGGAGACCCATTATACTCCTACGCCCGGCATGCTGGAGCTGAGGAGGGCGATAGCTGAGAAGACTTCTCAGGATTTCGGTGTTGAAGTATGTTTCGAAAACGTTTCAGTAACGCTAGGCTCCAAGGAGGCTATTTTCGCAGCTTTAGCCTCGATAGTGGAGGAGGGGGACGAGGTGCTCTATCCGAACCCGGGTTACCAGGCTTACGCGAGCGGGGTAATGTTCTTTGGAGGAAAACCCGTACCCGTCAGGCTGAGGGAGGAGGATGAGTTTAGAATGACTCCAGACGAGGTTAACCGGCTGGTTTCAGACAGGACTAAGGCGATAATCATAAATTCTCCACAGAACCCGACTGGGGCGGTTTTAAGCAGGGATGACGTTAAGGGTATTGTGGAGATAGCTAAGGATGCCGGAGCATACGTTATTAGCGATGAGATCTACAGGTACATAATATACGATGGTTTGAAACACTATTCGCCTCTTCAGTTCGACGAGAATCTGGAGAACACTATAGTGGTAGACGGTTTCTCGAAATACTATGCTATGACGGGGTGGAGGCTGGGTTACGTGATTACACCGGAGCATTTAACAGCCCCTCTCCAGCTTGTTTTAAACCTGGTAACAGCATGCCCGTCTTCTTTCATCCAGATAGGGGGCTTAGAGGCCTTGAGAAACGGTTCTAATGCTGTCAGAGAAATGGTTGAACAGTATGCTATTAGGAGGGGAGTTGTCATTGAAGAGGTGTCTAAAATGAGTGGTGTTAACATGGTTAGGCCTAGAGGAGCCTTCTACGGGTTTCTCAACGTTAAGGAAATAATCGGTAGGGCTGGAATTAACAGTTTGAAACTGGCCTCTATTCTGCTTGAGAAGTACGGGGTTGCAGTGTTGCACGGATCGGCCATGGGGTCTTTCGGAGAAGGCTATGTTAGGATAAGCTATGCTAACTCTGTTGAAAACATAAGGAACGGGTTGAGAATAATGGATAAAGCTTTTAAAGAGATAGCTGGGTTCTAAGCCTGTTTCCTACTCTAGTCTTGGAATGCTTTTCAGCATTCTCTCCAAATATATCTTGGCCAGTCTAACGTAGCGTCTATCGTTTAACAGAGCCATCAGCCTTAGGCCACCGCCTGATTTCATCAGGATAACGCTATTCTTCCCGGTGTACTCGATTTCCTCTATCTCCCCTATCTTCAAAACACTACCGTAGCTTTCGAACAGTTCAAACTGCTCGCCTATGAAGGCGGCTAAAATGTCTTCATCCATGTCGATGCGTGAGCCGAAGCTTAAACACGTGACACCGTCAGGCAGTAGGACGCTTATTGAACTTATAGATCCCTTGGATTGCGAAATGCAGTTTTGCATGGCGCTTTCAACAACTTTAACCCATTCGAAGGCTTTCTCATCCAGCATTTTCTCGGTCTCCTCGCTTGTAACGATGTCTTTCTGAATGGGCTTCGAAATGGTTAGCATTGGCTCCTCTTTCTTAACGGATGCTTCTATAGGGGTGTTTTTATCAATTGCTTGCGACGGCTTCTTCTCCTCCACTTCTTTTACATCCCGTTTAGAAACAGCCATTCTGTAGCGTGCTATGATTTTATCGAAGTCTGTTTTCCCATCTTCAGCGTCCTGCTCTCTTTCCACCATGGCGTGTAAATAATTATAGACCTCTCTTATAAATTTTGCAATTATTCTTTCTTTCACTTTTTTACATACACGTTCTTATATAGTTCAGAACAGTTCAGAACAGTTCATTATGGTTCATCTGCCTCCATTATTTGTTCCAGTCGAAATCTAGTTCATGCGTTAAAGTTTTTTCAAAAAATACGCGTAGTTTAGAATAATATTTAACCGCTTTCTTACAACTTTCTTTTTTCGATTTCTGTCTGTTTAAACTCCTACATACATATGGCGATGAGTGTAAGTCGGTAGGAGAAAAAGCGATTTATAATTAAAAAAATTAAAAGTGTTTAAATCGACAACGACGCGAGCGGCAACTCGCCGTATCCCTCCATTATCTGGCCCAGGAATTCTGTTTAGGTTATACTCTACATTTTATCGCCATGGATTCAAACAATAAAAATGCTACTCTGGGGTTGCTTATCTAAAAGTTTTTAATGAGCATAATAAACTGTTTAAGTAAAAACAGTAAAGGGCTATTTACCTTGAACACGGCTGTTGAGACTGTAAATCTGACTAAGTATTTCAAAGGGGACGGTGGGAAGGAGAGGATCGTGGCAGTCGACCATGTAAGCCTTTCCATCAGGGAAGGTGAGTTTTTCGGTCTCTTGGGGCCAAACGGTGCTGGTAAAACAACTCTGATAAAAATTCTTTGCACACTGGTGATTCCTGACGAGGGCACTGCGAGGGTGGCTGGTTTCGACGTCGTCAAGGATGCTGAGAAGGTTAGGGAGTACATAGGCTGGCTGCACGGGGAAACGGGTGGGAGAGCCCTCTACTGGAGGCTTTCAGCAAGAGACAACCTAAGGTTCTACGCCTATCTGCAGAACATTCCTAAAGACGTAGCCAGAAAAAGGATAGATGCCCTGCTCGAGTTCTTCGAGTTAGACAAGGATGCTGACAGGCTTGTGAAGGATTTCTCCACGGGCATGAAGATGAGAGTAATGCTTGCTAGGACGCTTCTTTCAAACGCGCCAATACTGCTGATGGATGAGCCGACTGTTGGGCTTGACGCTACTGGGGCAATAGAGACACGTAGGCTGCTTCAAGCTCTTTGCAAGGAGCTTCGTAAAACCATAGTTTTCACAACCCATAATATTTTTGAGGCTGAGAGGCTTTGCGACAGGATCGCTGTGATGAATCGGGGAAAGATTATTGCGGTTGACACGCCGCTCCGGCTGAGCGAAATAACGAGGAAGTACAGGGGTGTCGAGGTAAGGTTCCGCGGTTCCTCTGAAGAAGCGGTTAGGATCCTGGAGAGACTAGAGTTTGTGAAGAGGATTATGAGTATTCAGCCCGAGGAGGACTACACTGTCATAAGGGCTGAGGTTAAAGACGAGGAGCAAGCGCTGTCAGAAATTCCTAAGGCGTTCAGCACCAACGGGTTGAAAACCATAGGAGTTCAAATCGCTCTTCCAAGTCTTGAAGAAGTATTCTTAAACCTGACTGGTGGAGAGCATGAATCAGCCTGAAATCCTCCAGTTGTTCAGGGTTGAGGAGAAGCGGAGCAAGTCTAGTTTAAGACAGCTTTTCGCAGTGGTTTGGGCCCAGCTTAAGATGATGCTCGCCTATAAGTCTTGGCTAGTAATGGACCTGTTAAGCACCCTCGCATCTGTAGTCATGTACTACTTCGTCGGCCTGCAGGTCGACCCGCACCAGCTTTCGCGAAGCGGCTGGGGAACTAGTTACCTCGCCTTCTCCCTAGTTGGAGTCGCAACCTCAAACTATCTTTGGGCATGCTTAACAAGGCTGAGCCATTCTATCCAGCATGAAATAAGAGGAGGGACTCTTGAAACAATCGCGGTAACCCCAATAAACATGCTCATGTTCTTCATAGGCCTCACGGCACGCGGATACCTTGTTAGCCTCATCTACTTGGTGGGAGTGTTCACCGTCGGGGTTTATGGACTTGGTGCAAAACTATCGTTTACCCCTCAGTCGCTGTTCGTGTTCATAATCCTGTTTGTATTGATGCTTGTTTCAAACCAAGCTCTAGGATTAGTGGCTGCGGGAATAATAATGGTTTACAAGAGGGGTGACCCGCTAGTATTCATACTTGCAGCCGTCAACGAGTTTCTCGCCGGCGTCCTATATCCGTTGGAGCTGCTTAAACGCTTTCCAGCCTTACAGGTTCTATCAATGCTCTTCCCATATACCTATGCCCTAGACGGTATGAGGAGGGTGCTGATACTGGGTGCCTCGGTTTTCGACGTGAACGTGTTGACCGATATCCTGGTTCTAGGTGTTTTCAGCATGCTGCTTGTCCCACTAGGTTTAAAGATGCTAGGGTGGGGTTATGATAGGATAAGGAGGGAAGGGACCACTTCATCCTACTAGGTGGTTGGATTTGAAGGTTGAAGACATTGTTAAATACTTGGCGGAAAACATTCCGCGGGGAGGGGTTGGGCCCTTTGAGAAAGCTGTTGCCTTCATAATTAGGGATTTTAAAATCTGGTGGACGTATAAGCTTTGGATAACGCTGGATATTCTGAGCTCACTGACCTTTGTGGCAACATACTACTTCGTATCGATGATCATTACTCCGCAAGCGTTGATTGAAGCAGGGTATGCGGCAGACTTCCTCACCTTTTCAGTCATAGGCATCTCTGTGCAGCATTACGTTTTCACCTCGGTCTCAAGCCTTTCAGACGCGATAAGGGAGGAACAGTGGAACGGCACTATGGAGACAATACTTTCTTCAACCACGAGCTTCAGGGTTTTTCTCCTAGGAGAGTCTGCTTTCAGGTTCATAATCGGCTCCTACTTCCTGCTTGCTTCACTCGGCATGGGGGTGCTTCTCGGTATAAGGCTTGTCTTAAACCCTACATCTATTCTCGCCGTATTCGTGTTAACCATACTACTGGTGGCGAGCCACATGGTTATCGGGGTTCTCGGGGCTGCGATGATACTCAAGCTTAAGCAGGGTGATCCTATAGTCTGGGCTTTCTCATGGTTAACCCAGCTTTTCTCCGGAGTCCTCTACCCCTTGGGGCTGCTGCCCGACTGGCTTAAATGGGTTGGAAACGCGTTCCCGTTAACATACTCTTTAGACGGATTGAGAAGGTGTTTGATGAATGGTGAAGGATTAGACAGCCCTATGATAATAGGGAACACTTTAAAGCTTATACTCTTCATAGTGGTCGTACTGCCTTTTTCACTATGGTTCTTCAAAAAGTCTTACGACTCGACGAGGAGGGAAGGAGCCCTAGGCCAGTACTGAAGGCTTCACGAGGATCCTTTCTCACGCCGACGGCTACCGACTTGTAGTTTGGAGTAAACGTGTTGAAAGTGTAGCTTAAGGGGACAAGCTTGTTCACAGGCGTTTTCTCGGAGTGAATATACATCTTTATTGTTCCACTTATAACCGTGGCGTCCGCCTTAACTCTGACTTTGAGACTGCCGCAGGAACTGAAAAGTATTATCGTCTCTCCGTCTGATAACCCTTCTCTCTTCAAATCCTCAGGATTCATGTAGCATGCTTCAATATCCTTCCTGTTCGCATTCATCAGGGTTTCTGATAGGGATGTGAGCTCATTGTGGAGAAAAAGGAGAGGTGTTCTAACACCGACCAGAATATAGGGGTATTTCTTGCTTACGGGATAGTCTACACCCTCGTAATGCACTGGAACATATCTCGTGAAAACTGGTTTCTTTGCTCCCCAACCGTCTTCACCACTGTACACTTCCTCAACGTTCACATTCCTGTAGGCTGGGACGAGTTCAACTATTTCTCTGAAAATCTCTTTTTCATCATTGTAGGGAAAGAGTTTTTCGCAACCAAAATATTTCGACAGCTCTTTAAATATGACCCAGGCCTGCTTAGCCTCCCCAGGAGGCTCCACTACCTTTCTGACAAGCCGTATGCGCCTCTCCCAATTGGTTATGGTTCCGTTTCCCTCGATCAGCATCGCTATAGGTAGAACCACGTTTGCGAAATTCACCGTGTAGTTGAAATGGTGGTGGAGGAGAACAATGAACATTTTCTTAAGCCTCTTATGGAGGCTTTCCAGGTCCGGGAGGGAGAGAGCAAGGTTAACATCGCATGCGAAAACCGCTTTAACAGGGTTTAGATAAAGGGCTTGAATCATGTTTAACCCGGCTTCCTCGCTCAACTCAACCCCCCAAGCCTCCTCCAGCCTGTCCCTGGATACGAGGGAAGGCAGGAAGCCTGGTGGAACGCCTCCGACATCACCCATGCCCTGAACGTTTATCTCCCCCCTGCCTGAGAGCAATACGCCCCCCTTCAGAATCAGTAGGTTTAGAAGGGAGACAACGTTTAGAAAACCGTTTCTGCTCTGAGTCAAACCCATTCCATGCATTATTCCGAAAGCCTTGGATGAATAAATCGTTTCGACAACTTTTTCGAAAAGCTCCTTCTCAATCCCGCATATCTTCGAAACCCTTTCAGGAGTATATTCCGATACTGCTTCAGCAAGCTGTTCAAAACCCTGTATGCTCTTCCTGTCCTCCGGAACCCCTTTCCTGATAAGCTCGTTTATCAGGCCGTTTATGAAAACGAGCTGTGTATCAGGCTTCACCTGAACGTTAATATCGCAAAACTTTGAAGTCTCGTTCAGAGGGGAGTTTACACCTATAAGCTTGGTGCCCTTGGCTTTAGCCCTAACTATTCTGCTGAAAATGACAGGATAGTTTGAAGCAGGGTTTGAGCCTATGATCAGGATGAGGTCGCGCGTAGCAGCTTCCTCAATTCTGCCGGGAGACCCATTTATTCCGAACACCGTGTTCAACGCACTTATAGTGTTAGCATGGCAAAGCCTGGAGCAACAGCCGTCGACATTGTTGCTCTTCAGAACAGCGCGTGCAAACTTCTGCATAACATACGCGTTTTCATTGCTTGTCTTACCTGATGGAATGAACAAAACCTCGTTTCCCTCAAGATCCTTCAGATGGTTGAAGATGAACCAGTATGCTTCATCCCAAGAAGCCTCCTTAAAATCCTCCTCCTTAGTTTCCCTTATCAACGGCTTGATTATCCTGTTTTTACGGATAACTTCGTTAATAGTCAAGCCTCGGAGGCATGGGAAACCCTCGCTCACGTCATCATCCTTAACAGGCTCTACTCTAATGATTTCACCTTTTTCCGCAACGTAGTTTAGTCTGCAGCCGACCCCGCAGTATATGCATTCCGATTTTACTTTCTCCAAACCGGTCTTGGGAGGAGGCGAGAGAAATATAAGTGTTTTATAACATTCGTCTAGAATGCTTGCAGTCTTGATGCGTCCGGTGTTTAAGATTTATTAACTGATGTCTTTCAATCTAGGTGATGTTCAAGAAGATTCTGGTTGCAACAGATGGCTCTCCTACTTCAGATAAAGCTGTCGAAATGGGTTTAAAGATGAAGCTTCAGACACCCGAGATCGAGGTCTTAGTATTACATGTTTCTGAAGAGCTTTCGAAAACCATGGTGGAACCAAGTGTGGAACAGCCCTCTAAACTAGTAGTTCTCCCGGATTCCACTAGGATGAGCCTGATCAGGGAGAAGGATGAGATACTGGAGAAAGCTAGAATAATAGCTGAGAAGATGGGCGTTAAAGTAAAGCTTTTCAGTAGGGTCGGTGATCCAGCGTCAGTCATAGTTGAGGAGGCCGAGAAAAGGGGGTGCGATCTTATAGTTGTTGGAGGCGAGGGGCTCGGGAAATCGGGGCGTATTCTCGGAAGCGTCGCAAGCAAAGTTGTGAATCGGTTCAGAGGATCTGTGCTGGTAATTAGGTGAGCTAGAAGCTGTTAAGAAACAATAGCGCGCTTGCTTTAAGCATCTTTGTAGTTGAGAGTGATATCATCAGGGTTATTTGCATATTAGGCAGGAGCCACGTATTTTATGTTGATTTACTACCGCAATGGGTTCTCATCTTTTCTGCAGCCTTGTCGATAACGTTTTTTCATGAAGTTTCAGAGCTCCGACCGTAAACATGATTGTAAAGATAATCACCATCATGATGTCTACCCATTCCGGGAAAAAAGCGTTGCCTGTATAAAGCTGCCTCAAAAGGTCTGTGGGGTATGTTAATGGTGATGCCGCAGCTATTGCTAAGGTCCACGTTGGAAGCTGCGCAAGTGGCACAAGTACTCCGCTGACGAATATTAACGGTAGCTTAACGACGCTTGACAATAGGACCACGTCTGCAGGCGTATCCGTGGGTAAGGCTGAGAAAAGCACCCCGAGAGCCGAGAATCCTATGACGGTAACCATAATTATTACCGTAGCCATTAAAACATTGCTTAACACGACTCCGAGAACTATACTGTAAAAAACTATTGGAAGGGTGAAAACCAATCCGAATATTGTGGAGGCCAGGATATCGCCTATAAGTATTGTAGTAACCTTAACCGGCCTGGATAGAAGCATTTCCAGAGTCCTCTGCCTAGTTTCCCATGGTGCTATTATGGGTGTGACTGAGGAGGATGTGAAGAAAATCGTAAGCGTTACTAAAGAGGCCAATCCATCTTTAGGATCAAGGCCCCTACCAATATAGAAAGCACCCCATAGGAACAGGGGGAATAACACGCCGGTTACAACTATGGGCCCCTTGGCATAGTAAAGCTTAATGTCCTTCCAGCATATTGCCCACATGCTTCTCCATAATTGGTTGGAAGACTCTGTGCCCATCATTATCAACCCCCAATAATTTTCACAAATACGTCCTCCATGTTTGGTGGAGATGTATGAATGTCGATTATGCTGAGGCATCTCGCCTTAGCGTATTCAACAACCCTAACTATAGGGTCCGCCGATTCTTTGCAAATCAAGAGAATCCTGGAGCCCTGAACCCTATGCTCCCAAGCTTTAAAGAATTGTCCCGCATCCTCTGGATTAATCGGCCTGTCGAATTTCACAGATATGTACGTGTATAGGCCGGATTTAATCATCAGGTCATCGGGGCTCCCTGTCTCAACTATCTGCCCACCGTTTATTATAGCAATCCTGTCGCAAAGCTCACCAGCCTCCTCCACGTTATGCGTTGTCAGAAGGACTGTAACCCCATTCTTCTTCAGGTCAAGGATTAGGCTGCGTATCTTCTTGGCGCTTAACACGTCGAGCCCAGACGTAGGCTCGTCTAAGAAGAGTACCTTTGGCTCGCCGATCAGAGCCATAGCCACCAGAAGCTTCTGTCTCATTCCTTTAGAAAGGCTCCTGGCCTTCCTCTCTCTAACCTCGTAAAGGTCGAGAAGCTTAAGCAGTCTAGAAGCCCTCTCACTAGCCGTGCGCTTGGATAAGCCGTATAGGGATCCGACAAGCGTAAGGTTATCCCAAGCCGACAAGTCTGGGTATGGGTTAGCCTCTTCAGGAACCACCCCGATAAGCATTCTGGCTTTAACAGGATCCTTATGAACATCGTAGCCCATTATCTTGGCCTCACCACTATCAGGCCTTAGTATGCCCGTCAAAATACGGATAGTCGTTGTCTTTCCGGCGCCGTTGGGTCCGAGGAAACCGAATATTTCCCCCTCTGTCACGTTGAAGCTAACGCCGTTCACAGCCGAGACGTTTCCAAACCTTTTATGTAGATTTACTGCTTCTATAGCTATAGTGCTCATGGGCCTATTCTCCTTGCGTTTGCCTACCCTTATCCTCGGCGAGAAGGAGGTCAACTAGGTTTTTAACCCTTCTAAGGTTGTCCAAGGAGTCTCTAAGATAGTCTAACCCCTCCTCAGTAATCTTATATTTTCTTCTCGCCGGTCCTCCGCCCTCAACATCCCATGAGGAAACCAGGAAGCCGGCATGCTCCATTCTCCTCAACAGACCATATATCAAGGCCTTCGGAGCCTCAACATTGTATTTTTCCCTTAAGGCCCTATATATCTCCGCTCCATATATTGAGCCGTTTTTAATCAAGTTTAATATCGATAGGTGTAGGAGTCCTCTAACCGGTACTTCTCTAAGACAAATATGCTTCTCCCCTCCGTGACACCACTTCCCGTGAGGATGCGCATTCCCACCACACATTATGCATCACCTACTTAGGTATATAACATACCTATATATAAAGGTTACTACGCCAAAAACTCTGCTCATAAATTATACTGGCATGAAGGCTAAAATAGAAAGAAATGGTGTAAACTGCCTATTTTCCGCAAAAACGGCTAAGCGACTGTTTCTCGAGAATCATCTTCCCTCCCCCTCTTGAAACGGCTCCGCGTTTTCCTTAACGTAGTCCACCACCTCGTCGACACGCGTAAACGCCAGCGAAACATGGGTGTCTGCAGAACCATAGTAGAGAGCTATTCTCCCGGTTTCCGCATCTGTTAGGGCTGCGCAGGGGAAAACCACGTTCGGAACAAAACCCACTGTCTCATACTCTTTCTCCGGTGTCAACAGATAGTTTCTACACCTGTAGAGAACCTTTGACGGCGTGTTTACGTCGAGTATTGCTGCACCACAGCTGTAGACATGGCCGTTGCACGTTAGAACCACACCATGGTAGAAGAGAAGCCATCCTTCTGTTGTCTCAATAGGTGTTGGGCCGGCGCCTATTTTAAGCCCCTGCACCAGCCTGAGCCTCCTCTACCCATGACCCTCCTGTGCCTGCCCCAGTGAACCATATCAGGGCTCTCGCTGAGGAAGATGTCTCCGAAAGGAGTATGCCCAGCGTCACTCGGTCTTGAAAGCATCACGTACTTACCGTTGATTTTCCGCGGAAAGAGGACTCCGCTCCTGTTGAAAGGTAGGAAGGCGTTCTCAAGCCTTGTGAACTCTTTGAAGTCCTTCGTGAAGCCTACACCTATAGATGGGCCGTAGAAATCTGTGCACCACGTCACGTAATACGTGTCCCCTATTTTAACAACCCTAGGGTCGTATGCGTAGTTAGGCTGGTATATTCTTCCCTCAGTATCCCTCCACGTGATCACCTCGTCTTCAATATCCCAAGGGATGCCGTCGTCGCTCCAACCAACGTGAAGCCTAGCCTTACCATCCTTATTGTCCGGCCCTGAAAACCCCTACGAACCCTTCTTTGAAAGACACTACAGCGCTGTTGAACACTCTGGCAGTGCTCCTAGTGGGTTCCACTTGGTCAGAGGGTTCTTATCGTACCTCCAGACAACTCCCTCATAGCCTTTAGGCCTATCCTGCCAAGGGATGTTCCTAAGGCTTTCTCCAATAATCCTTGTTCCACCCATTCCTTAAACCAACGTTTTCCCATCGCATGCAAAGTTATAAACTTGGCTTAGGGAAAGCTTTTGCGAAAAAGGTTCAGTCGGAATCGTTAAGCTTGCAAATCCAAGTAATCGTCATTTCTTCTTAAAGAAGAGCCAAGCGTTCTCCCCGGCTTTCTCAAACCTCATCAGGATGAAGCGTCCCCTAAGACGCTTCCCCCGTATTTCAACCTCTATGCTTCTATCTGTCCTCTTAACGAGCTCGTAATCTCCGTAATCCCATTTTTCAACCCTGCCCGAGCCATACTGGCCTTCAGGTATGACTCCCTCAAACTCGGAATATTCTATGGGATGGTCCTCAACCTGTATCGCTAGTCTTTTCACACCTGGCTTGTCCTCCGGCTCCTTGGGTATGGCCCAGCTTTTCAGAACACCGTCCATTTCGAGCCTTAGGTCGTAATGAAGGTGAGTCGCAGCATGCTTTTGAACAACATAAATCAGTTTCCTACGGCTCATTCCCCCAGACCTGGAGAAACCGTCACATGCTGCCCGCCGTCCTATTCTGAATGATCCTTCTAAGGGTTTCCACACTGCTTTTCCTAGGAGTCCTTTTTTTAGTGTTCAGGTCGACACTGTAGAGTCCAAACCTCATGCTGAACCCCTGCGCCCATTCGTAGTTGTCAGTCAAAGCCCAGTGGAAATATCCTCTTAGGTCGAGGCTTTTCTTACTAACGATCTCCTCGAGAACCCGCAGGTGTTCGACAATATACCTGGGCCTAAGCGTGTCTTCAGAGTCGGCGACACCGTTCTCAGTGATGTACATGGGTCTACCGTATTTAGACATTTCCAAAAGCGTCTCTGCAAGCCCCTCCGGGTAAAGCTCCCAGCCGAAATCTGACGTGGGCCTACCGTCAAGAGAAACATCTTTAGCCTTGCAGGTTAAGCCGTAGCCCTCCATAATCTCCGGAATCCCCTGGATGCCCATGAATAACCTTGCAAGAAGAGACTTCCTTCCCTTCACAACCATCCGCGTGTAATAGTTTACTCCAAGCCAGTCCAGCTTCCCCTCGAGGTGTTTTTCAAACTCTTCGCCCTCCCTAACCATGTTGAGATTCGTATCAACCCATCCTGATGAGACTGCCTGTATGAAAAGGTTGTTGTGAACATGCCTCAGGAAACGTGAAGCATGCGAATCCTCCTCTCTGGAAGGGTCCAGTGGCATCACTGGGATGACATGTTGAATAATGCCTATCGATGCTGGAAGTGGACTGTCCGGATCAGCCCGTTGACCATCAAACTTCTTCACTACTTCGAAGGCTCTTGCATGTGCAACAATCATGTTCACCAGGACGCGTTTAAAATTTTTTAAAGCGTTTAAAGCGTTTGTTCTAACGCTCGGTGGGAACCCGCTCCCAGCCATGAAATAGCCCGTCTCCGCAACGATATTCGGCTCGTTGAAAGTGGCCCACATGTCAACCCTTCCTCCAAGCCTCCAGGCTAAAAACGCAGCGTACTTAGAGAACTCTACGATCGTCTCCTGATCGTACCAGCCTCTAGGCCCCTTTCTAAACCCCGAGTCCCTCACGGCAATCGGGTCGTGAACCCAGATTGGAAGAGTGAAGTGGTTTAAGCATACTATCACCTTAAACCCTTTCTCACTAAGATTATCAATAATCTTCTCGTAACGGTTTAAGGCATCTACACTAGCCAGGTTTTCAAGCTTCTCCAGAGCCCTATCATCGATGTCGATTCTAGCTATCCTCCCATGCTTAGTCTCCACGTCAACCCTGACTTCAAAAGTATTCTTGGGGAATATCCTGCTCCACTCCACTCCAAGCCTATATGCGTTCATGCCCAGTCTCTTAGCCAGCTCATGGTCAGACTCGTAAAGCTCCCAGTAGTCCACCCCGTTCTCGGGAAGATCGCCGCTAACAATCTTGTTTCTCACGTTTACTGGATCATGAACCCATTTAAACCAGTCAGTATTCGGGTCCAGGTTTTTGCCGAGAGGGTCGCCCATTTCAAACTGGAAGCCTGCTTCTGAAACCCCCCAGAGAAAACCCTCTGGAAACATGAGCATCCATAACCCTGGGAAATATAAACTTTAGATGTTTAAAGGTTCCTAGCGGTAGGGTTAACGCCTGGCTTTAACAATAAACTTGCAAGCGGGATCCCCCTTAGCGATGCACTCCGCCTCCACTACGCTTACGCTTTCGTTCAAAACGTGTTTAAAAACCCCTGCTAAATATCCTCTGAAGAACTGGCTAAAGACCTCTCCCTTCTTCCCTTTGAAAGGCAGGCATTCGAATAATTCTCTGACTATCAGTGTCGCCCCATCGCTGTTGAACTCAGCCGCTTCAGCCATACACCAGCCTTTAGCGGTTCTCTCCGCCAGTATTAGCTTTAAAACTTCCAACTTATCCATCTGATGCTTGTTTAAAACACTCATCACTTTGTCCTCCCCGGCTGACACCCCCATCTGGTAAAGCACGACAGCTGCCCCGGTTCCAAACTTCTCGTAAAGACTTTCAACAATTCTTCCAAAGGTTTCAACTCTGAACGTGAAGCTTCTCTCGCCAGAAACAAGGAGTGGGAAGTGTAGGCTATCTATCATCAGCTCGTTAAACCTTTCATCAGAAACATTAACCTCTAAGACTCCTTCGATGCTCTCCAGATCCGTGGCGATATCCTTTGCCTGCGCGTCACTTTTTGAAATATCTATGAAAGCACCTATGAGAGCAGTGTCATCCTCCCTGCTTACAGTGTGGAAGCCGGAGAAAAGCTCAACCCTTCTTTCATAAAGAGTCTTGACAATCTCTGTGAAAACTCCCGGCATTCTTCTCATCTTTACAGAGATCTCGATGAGCTCAGCGTCAGGATGGTGCTCGGCGCATAAAACTTCCTTAGGGTTAGGTTTCCCACTCTTCCCGCCGCCTAGTTTTTTAACAGGCTTCTCCTCCATGTTCCCCCTCGGAGATTCGTTTTAACCATATAAACTTTCTTTTCAACCCTGATGAAACAAATTCCATGGGCTTCGGAATCGCGCTTTTTTAAAGTTTAGCATGGTTTAAATGCGTTTAAAACAGTTTAGAACAATACTTTTCGCAAAACCTTTAATAAGCTGGTGTTTTAAAAACATGTGATGGCTATTGGAGTATGTTGAGCTGGGTAGAAGCGGTTTGAAGGTCTCCGTAATAGGCTTGGGCGCTTGGCAGGCCAGTGGGAAAGCCTGGGGTGCTGATGTTGAGGATGAACAAATAGTGAAGGCGATGGTCAGGGCTTATGAGCTAGGGGTTAACCTTATAGATACTGCTGAAGCATACGGCGAGGGTCATTCTGAGGAGGTTGTTGCCAGAGCGATAAGGGAGGTTGGAAGGGAGAACCTTGTCATCGCCACGAAGGTTCACGGCGGGCACTTGAGGTACGACGATGTTTTGAAGGCCGCTGAACAAAGTTTAAGGAGGCTCGGAATAAGGGAAATAGACCTCTACCAGGTTCACTGGCCGAACCCTTGGGAGCAGATTCCGCTGAGGCACACTATGCGCGCCATGGAGAGGCTTTACAAGGAGGGTAAGATAAGAGCCATCGGTGTTAGCAATTTCGCCGTCAGAGACTTGGAGGAGGCGAGGAGACACCTGTCTGAAGCAAGCATCGTTTCAAACCAGGTTAGGTATAACATGCTGCAAAGGGAGATTGAGGAGGAGGTCCTGCCCTACTGCAGGAGGGAGAACATAACGGTGATCGCCTACAGTCCTCTGGCTCAGGGAGCGTTAACAGGGAAGTATGGTTTAAGCAATAAGCCTTCTGACAATATTAGAAGTGGGAACAAGCTTTTCACGGATGAGAACCTTGCTGAGATAACTCGTCTCTTGAAAGTCTTGGGGAAGATTGCTAGGGAAAGGGGCAAGACTATTGCTCAGGTTGCTATGAACTGGCTCCTGAAGGAGGGGAATGTTGTCCCGATACCTGGGGCGAAGAACCCTGCGCAGGCAGAGGAGAATGCTGGCGCAGCAGGCTGGAGGCTGAGCGGGCAGGAGCTCATGGAGATAGAGAGTGTTCTCAAAACATTATCGTTAGACTTCTTCTGATTACCCTAATGTGGCGGGTGAGAGGCGCTAGATATGGTTTTGAAGCACCAGTTCATAAAAACCTGAAAATACTGTCTTGGTGGCTAACTGCTCTTAATCCTTCTAGAAGAAGGCTTCTCATTCATCCTGATGAAGAGCAATCCTGAAGCAAACCTTCCGGCTGCTGAAATGAAATAGCCTATTTGAAGGCTTAAACTTCTCCCGAAATGGAGGCTCATGAACTCGTCCACGTTCCCTCCGACAGCCGAGCCCGTGAAATGCGATATTCCAGTTATCATGTTGTATATGGAAGTCAACTCGCCAACACGGTCTTCAGGAATAATGTCTAGAATATACGGGAGGATTGTCGCGTTGCCCACTGACAACATGACGCCGAGGTAAACGCTGAGGAAGGCGAGGTGGAGAAAGCCTTGGGCGAAACAGTATGCCAATGGTACTGCGGTGAGCGAAACGTAATATAGTATTATCAGGGGCTTTTTGCCCTTGACGGTGGCTAAGCGTCCCATAAAGGGTTGAGCGATGAGCGTGGCGATGGTTTGAATCACTGAGATGGCTCCGACTTCAGTCATGCTTAGGTTAAGGATTGACGCGGTAGTGATGGTGAAAAGGGGCCAGGCGTAAGACATGAAGAAACCCTGTAGTGCTGACATTTTCAGAAAGAGCTTGAAATCGTTGCTCTCGTTTATTAAACCAGGTATGTCGGATATTTTGAATACTGACATGATTTTTTTGAAGCTGGTTTTACGAATCCTGTCCTCCCTTATCATCAAGAGTATTAGGGACCCGGGTAGGCTTACGGAGACCGCTATCACGGAGGGTGCTAGGAGGCTCCCCCCGGAGTAATCTATGAGCCATCCTGAGAACGCTGTTGCAACCAGGCTTCCCAAGAGGGAGGCGATGTTCATGTTTGAAACCGCTATGCTTCTTGAAGAGGGCTGTGTAGCCTCCCTTAAAAGGGCGTTCCAAGCAGGGACTGCGGCGGAGCTCAGGAAGAAGTACAGTGCGACAAGGATTAGAAATGTTTTTGGCTCAGCCGTCAGAGCCATAGGTATCCAGACTAATGATGCTGCGATGCTTGTAACAACTATGATGCCGACTCTTCTCCCAAGCACGTCGCTGAGCCTCCCCCAGGGTACTTGGAGGCTGCTGACGAAAAGGTTGTTGAAAGAATGCATCCAGCCTATTTCTCCCGGAGAAGCCCCGATTCTAGCGGCGTAAACATAAATGAAGGGGGTTACCATGCTGTTGCTCAGAGAGCTGGCGAAAGCCCTCCCATACATGAGTCTCAGCTTCTCCACGTTTTTATCGCCAGCCATCAGAAGCACCGGGGATAACCCGCAGCTTTTAAACTCTACTTTTAAACATGAAGTCCACATAAAGTGCATACTCGTCTCCGGTAGAAATGCTGTTTTTACGGACGCTTCCTCCACGCGTTGCACGCCAACTCTAATGCGTGATGAGCATGCATAGTGTGCTATGAGTATACGGGGCTGGCTTAATCAAGCCGCGCGCTTTGAGTCGGAGCCTCTTCGCAAGGCGGAGAGGATTTAAAACTCTACCGTTGGAAAGAGGGACCCCGTAAATCTTATTAAAAACCTCTTGGCGAGCGCTATCCCGGTTAAAATGAGCAGGATCAGGGTGGGCATAGTTGGTTGCGGCGGAATAGCAAGGAGCACTCACGTTCCATACTATAAGAAAATTAGTGAAGTTGAAATCGTTGCCTGCGCCGATGTTGACGTTAACACTGCGAGGAGCCTTGCTGAGGATTTTAAAATACCTAGGTATTACACGGATTTCAAAGATATGTTTGAGAAGGAGGAGCTTGATGCGGTAAGCGTCTGTACCCCGAACATGTTCCACAAGGATCCTACTGTCGCCGCGTTGAAGGCTGGTGCAGATGTTTTGACGGAGAAACCTATGGCCGGTAACCTTAGGGACGCCAGGGAGATGTACGAGGTATCTAAGAAGACTGGTAGAATCCTCATCATAGGGTTCCAGACGAGATTTAGGCCTGATTTAAACGTTCTTAAAGACATGGTTAACGCTGGAGAGCTTGGTGAAATATACTATTCCAGAGCACTAGCCTTGAGAAGGTGGGGCATACCTCCGAAAAAAACCTTCATAAGTAAAACGCTTGCCGGAGCAGGCCCGTTGTTCGACATAGGTTGCTACGCGGTGGACTTTACGATGTATGTTATGAACTTTCCTGTACCCAAGTCGGCTTTTGGAGTATTATATACGAAGTTTGGCAATAATCCTGAAGCGGCTAAGCGGGGCTGCTGGGGTGGAACATGGAACCCGGTGGAGTTTGAGGTTGAGGACAATGCTTTTGCCTTAGTCAAGTTTAAGAATGATTTCACAATGCTTCTTGAGACAAACTGGGCGTCGTTCATAGATAGAGACAGATTCGGCGTTGAATTACTTGGGACTAAAGGCGGAGCCCGGCTTGACCCCCCAGAGATCTACATGGAGATTCAGGGAGTTAGAGTAAATGTTAAGCCACAGGACCAGCCGCCCAACATAGATATATACGAAATGAGGATTAAGAAGTTCATAGAGTCTGTTAAAGAGGGCAGGCCATTATTCTCTCCGGCTATCGAGGGCCTAAGGGTCCAAGCCATCCTGGAAGCAATATACAGATCCGCAGTTGAAGATAGAGAGGTACCTGTCGAGTGGAGCTTTTGAACGCGCCTTTCATTAACCGCTAAGTGAACTCCGAAGCCTTTCAATGGACTCTTCACCGTGATTTCACTCAATCTTAAGCTCCGTGATCGCAAGTCGATACTTGCCTCTTCGGGTGATCTTTTCAATGTCACAGAAGGGTACATGTGTTTCCAGATGGTTATCCTCTCGGGTTATTAAGCCCTTCGTGGCCAACGCTGCAGGCCACTATTATCATCGCTGGCATTCAGAACTATCCGTTCATCAAAGTGATGCAACGCTATTTTAGGAAACGCTACACTCGTTTAATCAAGTATTCCTTTATGGATTCTGCTGCAATCAAACCGGATTTTAAAGCCGGCCCTATTAGAGAGGGGCCTGATTCAACGTCTCCGGCTGCGAAAACACCTTTCCAACTCGTCCTCCTCTTATCGTCCACGATTATCCTACCGTCTTCAGCCACGTGGATCTTGTCCGCGTTTTTCTTGAAGGGCGGGGTGGAAAGTCCTCCAGTCGCCACTATTACTGAATCTACTTCAAACACTTTCTCAGACCCGGGGACTGGTATGGGAGAGGGCCTCCCACTCTTGTCAGGAGGGCCGAGCTTAACATCTATTGTGACCATCTGCCTAACCCTCCCGTCTTCACCTTTGAATCCGACAGGGGCCTTAAGCTCAACTATTTTAACACCCTTCTCCTCAAGCATTTTAAGCTCTTTTTCACCCGCCGGAGCCTCTCTCCTGGTCCTCCTGTATACCAATGAAACCTCCTTAACGCCGATTTCAAGAGCTAGGATAGCCGAGTCTACTGCTGTTAAACCGGCCCCGATTACTGCCACGGAACTTCCTAGGCTCGGGAGGCTTGAAGGCGGGGAGTAGCCGAACTTCGTCAAATAGTATTTCACGATGTACGGTGCCGCGTGGAAAATGCCGTCGAGCTCCTCTCCTTCAACGTTAAGCCTCCGCGGCTCCCATGCTCCTGTTGCTATCAGAGTGGCATCATAATTCTCCACTATCTCGCTGAAATCTACGTCGAAGACATCTGAATCGTGAACCTTCTTGCCGAGGTGAAAGTAAACCCCTTTCTCAGAAAGCTCCTTCACGCCTTCCCTTACCCCTTTCTTCGGTATTCTAAAATCGGGAATGCCGAATAAGAGTAGGCCTCCAGCCTCTGGTAGCATGTCGTAAACGTCAACCTCGACTCCCTCGCAGATCAAGAAGCCTGCTGCGGTTAACCCCGCTGGCCCAGCACCGATTATTGCAACCCTCCCCTTTAAGCGTGGAGCCACCTCTCTACATTTTATGAACTTCAAGGCGTTTGCAGGAGGATTCAGTCTTAAAAAAACTTTTTGATACCGATATGCTTCCAGCGCGCTCTATAATCATTCGAGAGGAAAGGCTTATTACAGGGCTACTGTGATTTCCGCCATGCGTACAAACTACATATTTGTAACCGGGGGTGTTATCAGCGGGATAGGAAAGGGTATTACCGCAGCCTCGATAGGTAAGATCCTCCAAGCAAGAGGCTATAGAGTAACCGCCGTGAAGATAGACCCTTATCTAAACTATGACGCTGGCACCCTTAGACCAACTGAACACGGCGAGGTCTGGGTTACTGAAGACGCGGGCGAGATAGATCAAGATCTTGGACACTATGAAAGGTTCCTAGACATAAATATTCCTAGGAGGAACAATATTACAACTGGTCAAGTATACGGCGCGGTTATCGAGAGGGAGAGGAGGGGTGAATACTTAGGCAAGACTGTTGAGGTTATTCCGCATATAACTGACGAGATAAAACGCAGAATAAGGGCTGCAGCTGAGGAGGCTGAAGCCGATTTCACCATTGTCGAAATAGGGGGGACAGTTGGCGAGTATCAGAGTGAAATCTATTACATGGCTGCGAGAATGATGAAGGGCGAGGGCGATAGGGTGATATTCATACACGTAGCGTATCTTCCGATTCCCAAGCACCTGGGTGAGATGAAGACCAAGCCGGTTCAACAATCTGTTGAAAAGTTAGGCGAGCTCGGGATACAGCCTGATTTCATAATTTGTAGAGCTGAAGGCTTCATAGATGATGTGAGGAAGGAGAAGATATCAATATTCTGTAACGTACCTAAAGACCATATTATCTCAAACCCCGACTTAGAGAACGTTTACGAGCTTCCATTAATATTTGAGCATCAGAACCTTGGAAAGAAGATCATGGAGAAGTTCGGTATAGAGCCGAAGGAACCTAAGCTTGATGACTGGAAGCAGTTTGTCGATGCTTTAAACAATGCTACGCGGAAAGTAAAGATAGGAATAGTCGGGAAATATTTCGAGACAGGTGGATACAGGCTTCCAGATGCTTATATTTCTGTAATAGAGGCGGTTAAACATGCTTGTGCAACCAATTTTGTGAAACCAGTGTTCGAGTTCATAGATTCGACGGACTTCGAAAAGGATTCTGACGGGCTTTCGATTCTTGATGAGCTTAACGGGGTGATTGTCCCAGGCGGATTCGGTACAAAAGGTATTGAAGGTAAAATAGCTACAATAAAGCATGTTAGGACGAAGAAAATACCTTTTTTAGGCCTCTGCCTAGGCCTTCAGCTCGCTGTCGTAGAGTTTGCGAGAAACGTTATCGGTCTTGAAAGAGCTAATTCAACGGAGTTCGACCCCGATACGCCTCACCCTGTTATAGATATTCTTCCGGAGCAGAAGGAAATATTGAAAGAATCAAGATATGGAGCCTCAATGAGGCTGGGTGCATACCCTGCTGTTTTAAAACCTGGGACGCTTGTCTCTAGGCTTTATGGGGGGGCTTCAATAGTTTACGAGAGACACAGGCATAGATACGAGGTGAACCCTAAGTATCATGAGGCCCTTCAGAACCACGGGATGATTTTTTCCGGATTATCTCCGGACGGTAGGCTTGTGGAGTTCATAGAGCTCGATAACCACCCGTTCTTCGTGGCAACGCAAGCGCATCCTGAGTTTAAATCCCGGCCGCTTAAACCCGCTCCACTTTTTAAGGGCTTTATAGATGCCTGCTTGACACTCTTCTCCTGAGCTGGAAGGCCCTCTGTTTTTAAGCCTTAATGCTTCACCATACCGATTCAGGCGCCCGCGCATGCTTCTTTGACTATTTTTCCTTCTTATGCAGGATATGGATTATTATTTTACTCTTGTCTATGATTTTCTTTATCTTGCCTATGGCCTCTTTAACACGAGCTACTCCTGAGATGGAAGAAGTGCCTCCTGACCATTCTTAGCTCTTTACCGTAAAGCTTTGGGACCAGGTTGTTCGAGTTAACTGTATCGTGCGTCACCACTTTTATTTTACATCTGAAAGCTAATAAAGTTAATTAACTTCCTGAATAATCTTGGTGAAAGCTTGGAGAAGGAGAAAGAGGAGGGGAATATAGAATATAAGCTTTTGCTTAATGCAAGTGATGAAAAGAGGCTTCAACAGCTCGCCACACAGTTGAACTATAGGCTTAACGAAGGCAGGGGGGAGGCCTTCTACGAAATAGGTGTGAGCGATGAGGGTGAAGTCGTCGGTCTCTCGGATGAAGAGGCGGAAGAGTCTTTGAAGGCTTTAGATATGATAGCTAAGACGATCGGCGCCTCCTGCATGATTACCAGGGTTGAAAAGGGTAGAAGGGGGAAGGTGCTAGAAGTACTTATACGAAGAACCACGGATTTTCCGCCTGTTCAGGTTTCAGTAGCCCTCTTAGGAAATGTTGATTCGGGGAAATCTACATTAAAAGGGGTGTTGATATCTGGTAGGCTCGACGATGGTAATGGCGCTGCAATGAGCATGGTTGCGAGATATCTTCATGAGATTAAGTTTAGAAGATCCTCCTCTGTTTCAATCCACCTTCTAGGTTTTGACTCTAAAGGTAATTCGATAAACGATTCCCTGGGTTCTTATGATGAATCCAAGATTTTTCTGAACGGTTCTAAGATTATCTCCCTCATAGACCTGGCTGGACATGAAAGATATTTAAAAACAACGATAAGAGGTATTCTTGGAAATCTGCCCGATTACGTTTGCATAGTTGTAGGAAGCAATGCTGGCCCTATAGGGACTTTTAGGGAACACCTCGGGTTGTCTGTTGCCCTAAAAATACCTGTCTTTATCGTTGTGACCAAGATAGATATTACTCCGCCGGAGGTTCTTTCAAGGACTCTTAACGATGTTGAAGCAATTCTAAAACTTCCCGGTGTCAACAAGATACCGTTCCTGATTAAAAGCGGCAGCGATGCTTCTCTTGCGTCAAGAGTGATGCCGCACCTTAGGGTTTGTCCAATATTCTTGGTTTCAAACATTACTGGAAGAGGTTTAGTTGAGCTGAAAGCATTTTTAAATGCCCTTCCACCCAAAACGGATTGGGCTGAAAAATCCAATATGGAAACACTCTGCTTTATCGATGAGAAGTTTTATGTTGAGGGTGTCGGCCTCGTTGTAGGCGGGCTCGTCGAGCAGGGGGTTGTTAAGAAGGATGAAATGCTTCTACTAGGGCCTTTCGACGACGGCTCCTTCAGAACAGTGAGGGTTAAGTCTATTCATGTAAACAGGGTTCACGTGGAAAAGGCTACTGCGGGCCAAATAGCCGCTTTAGCAGTAACGAATGTTGACTACGATGAGATTAGGGCTGGCATGGTTCTGCTAGACGTGGCGGCTAAGGCTTACGCGGTGAGACGTTTTACCGCTGAAGTTAGAATACTGCACCATCCAACCACCATAATGCTGGGCTACGAGCCTGTTATACAGACCAGGACTGTTAAGCAGGCTGCTAAAATAGTCAGGATGAGGAAGCCGGCCCTGAGGACTGGGGACACGGATGTTGTCGAGTTTGAATTTATAAAGAGGCCTGAATACATGAGGATCGGCGACACCTTTATCTTCAGAGAGGGGAGAACCAGGGGGCTGGGCGTTGTTAAGAAGATTAACGCCTAGTTTTTTCAAACGGGTTTAGTGAGGCCTACTAGGAGCACCCTGAAATAGTCTATTGAGTCTTCACACCTGCCGCATGTTTCTTCAATAGCCTTCAAAAACTCTGAGAGAAACAGTATTATCCTCGGGTCGACGTCCGCGTATTCGTCGCCTAAAAGCATTTTCCCGGCTTGAGCGTAAAGCATGTCAACCCGCTTCTCTTCTTCTTCAACCCTGTCGCTTAAACGAACAGCCTTATCGTAATCCATTAATATGCAGCCAGCGCGTCTCTAAGGCTTAGAGCGCATTCCCTTGTCTTGCTGCACATTTCCTCAATCTTCTCCTTAATCTCCTGTTTCAACCCGCTTAAGGGTGAAACGTAAGTATTCTGCCTGCCCCGTGAGCATAGTCGGCATCCATGTCGACTTCCTTAGACAGCTCCATGAAATACTTCTTCATGTCTGTGTCAAGCTTAAGCAGTATTCCGAGCAGAGAAGGAAGGAGAATAATGCCGAGGAAGAAGACTGTTGAAGCCAAGTAAAGGGAGTGAGCGACTGTTTTTTTCCTCGGAGAGCTTGTCCAGCCGAGAGATAACCCTCCGACCCATTCCTCTAAACCTGCTGGTTTTTTCAGCTTCGACGGCTGACAAGCTCTAGCACCATTCGAAGACTAGTGTTTAAAACCTTTATGGTTGCGCAAGCTTCAAGCTAAATCTGCACGCTAACGGTAAGTTTCTAACAAAGGTCATGCAATGTTCTTTCGATTTAAGATAGTAGAAGACCGTAAACGGTTATTAACGGGATTCCAACCGTAAGTGTGAATCCTAGCAGTATTGTTGCAAACTCTAGGTCTAAGTTTTCAGCGGATGCGTGCACAATCGTCATGAATGCTGGGGGGAGAAGAGCCACCATAACTGTAACTATTGATGCCTTCAAATTTAAGCCGAATAGGCTGGCTAGGGTTAATCCAGCCAAGCCTCCAATAGGGATTTTAATGGCTGTTGCCGCAAGAACATGTTTAACAGTGTTTCTCGACGGAAGCCTTATGAACGCGCCCACCGCGATAAGCATTAAAACAATGTTTGTAAAAGAGATGACGCTTGTGAATATCCCGAATGATTCCGGCAGCCTTAATCCGCAAAGGTTAGCTGTAAGGCCGAGGATTATCGAGAGAATATAGGGCTGTGTGAAAAGCCCTTTAAAACTGCTCTTTAGAGATATTTCTCTCCGGGAAGGGTTGAATCCTGATGCGACTAGAAACGCTATTGAAAAAACATACAGCGAGTTGCCTATGTCGAGCAACGAGGCTGTGGCAACGCCCTCAGCGTTGAAAAATAGCTCTATAAAGGGTAAACCTATTATGCCGATGTTTAAAGTACTGCATCCCAGTATGAAAGCGCCTTTCCTAGCCCTATCCATGTTCAGGCTTCTCGACGCGATGAACGCTATGGCTAGGAGTAGAAGGTTAAGCACCAGTCCGATTACTGGAAGCAAACAGTCCTCCAAGGATATTTTTACAGCGGCGAAGGAGCGAAAAACTATGATGGGCAGGAGGAGGTTAATGGATATTGATAAAAGTTTCTTGCAAAACTCTTCACTAATCATGCTAAACCTTCTTAAGAGTATGCCTAGTGAAAGTAGCGCAACTATTTCGAATACAGTTTCAAACAGGCCCGGCAATGCTCAAGCCTTAACTGGAGGTTTATTAAACCTTTAGAACGCTCTATGTAGAGAGATTGGAATTAAAGCTTTTATAAAAACCGGTTTTGATTCCTACAGATAAAACTGCTATGAGGACTGGAAGAGGCGTAAGGGTTAGAAAGCTGTTTGGCGAGCATGTGCTGAGAATACTCAGGGCAAGAAGCCTAGTTGACAATTCTCTACTGATTAAAAGAAGAGGGGATTTTCTAGTTATACCTCTCGCCGGGGAGGTTGAGAGGGAAGAGTTGAGAAGGCTGGGTGTTGAAGCGGATTTAGTGGTTGAAGAGTTTGAGGAAGCCACCAGAATTCCAAGCCCATTCGAAAACCTTAAGGGTATTCTGTCCGAAGATGATCTCGAGATCATTCCCCGGTCGTATGATGTGATTGGCGATGTCTGCATTCTTCAGCTTCCCAGAGCGCTTTACGATCGCCGCAGGATCATCGGGGAGGCGTTTCTAAAATCCATGAAGAACATTAGGATAGTGCTCAACAAGACTGAGCCTCTTTCAGGCGAGCATAGGGTTGGGGGGTACGAGGTTTTAGCCGGTGAAGGTGGTACGGAGACAATCTACCGGGAGCATGGCTGCGTCTTTAAGCTCGACGTTTCAAAGGTTTTCTTCACGCCGCGGCTCTCAGCTGAAAGAATAAGAGTGGCCTCGCTGGTTAAACCTGGAGAGGTTGTCTGCGACCTTTTCGCTGGAATAGGGCCCTTCAGCATAATTATTGCGAAGAAAAATCCCAGCGTAAGGGTTCATGCTTGCGACATAAACCCACACGCCTACCAATACCTTGTTGAGAACGTAAGGTTGAACAAGGTTGAGGACAGGGTTAAAGCATATCTGGGCGATTCTAGAGAACTATCTGTGAGGGATTTGAAAAACGTTGGGGACAGGATTATTATGAACCTGCCGATGAGTTCTGAAATGTATCTTGATGCTGCTAGAAACGCGCTTAAAAAACAGGGGGGTGTAGTGCATCTCCACGTCTTCCTGGGAAAGAATATGGATCCTGTTGAAAAATATGCGAGTATTGAAGAATCGTTCAGGAAGCTTGACTGCGAAACAAGGCTCTTGTCGTCGAGAAGGATAAGGGAGGTTGCTCCCTTCAAATACCACTGGGGTTTCGACATAGAGGTTAAGCCGAAAAGCGGTTAGCACACACGGTTTGCAGCAACCCTTTGCTAGAAGTAGAAATTCCGTTTACGATACTATTTTTCCCTCGCCTTCCTCATAATAATGAAAAGTGTGCGGGAACCGAATGGAAACAGCTTCCTCAAGACTCTTCTATGACGTTACAAAACCTTTCAAATAGCCTTTCGGCTCTGGCTTTCATCTCCTTTGGGAGATGAGGATCAGCGTCCAGAGTGCTTTCTTTACATTGTCTAAGACAGACCCTAATCCAGAAATAATCCCTTTTACGCAAAGCGTATTCGAGTTCAGCCCTCATTGCCGTTAGATGCGCGTCGTAGATCATATTCCTCGGCGAATCCACGATTACACGTTTATTAATGGTCAGCGCTTTCTTCTTCAACTCGGTTATTCCAGCCAGCTCGTGAACCAGCGATACTCGTTGCCCAATACGTCTTCGAGAGTAATGGTGTCTCCAGTCAAATAATCGTAGAATTCTCGACCTAAACTTCCTCAGCTAAATAACCGATGGATCTAAGCGCTTCCCTGGCTTTTTCAATTTATTTTCAATCTCCCGCAACAAAATCGAAATGAACTAAAGGCTGATCTTAAAAGCTTTCTGGCTTCGATTAAAAAGAGGCCTAGAACCCACTGGTCTGCATTAGCAAAGCCTTATCCAGGTTTATTTTGATAATAACCTTTCTTCCTATCATTCCGGATATGGCTTGATACTGGTGGAATTCGTTTCCTGAGCATTCAATCATGCCTTGGCTTGTTTTCACGCGCGTAACCACGTTTCTACCTGCAAACATGCTGTTTAAAAGCTCGCCCTCCAGCATGCCTTCCCCCTCCAAGCTTATTGAAGCGTCTTCAGGTCTAAATAGGACAGTAACCTTCACATCAGCCTCCGGCCCATGCCACCTAGTCCTAAACTCGCCTCTCGGGAAAACAAGCCTAAAGGTTCCAGAGCCTAGGTATTCCGCCATTGTCTCAAGCCTGTTTACGAACCCTAGGAACCTCGCAGTCTTCTCCGTAGGGGGCTTCGCGTACATCGTCTGCGCATCAGCGTAAGCGTCTATAGTGCCGTCGAACATTGTGGCTATGAAGTCGCCCATGGCGAATGCTTCAAGCTGGTCGTGCGTAACGTATACTGTCGTAATGCTAAGCTTACTCTGAATCGTTCTTATCACGCTGGATATCTCTGCCCTTAATCCAGCATCCAGAGCAGTAAGCGGCTCGTCCAAGAGCAGCAGCTTAACCTCGGAAGCTATTGCCCTGCCTATCGCAACCCTTTGCTGCTGCCCCCTGCTCAGCTCGTGGGGCCGCCTCTCTTCAAGCCCGGAGAGTTCAACCAGTTCCACAACTTCCTTAACCCGTCTGCTGATTTCCTCCGGCCTCTTGCCCCTGGCCTCCAAGGGGAATGCTATGTTCTCTCTTACCGTAAGGTTTGGGAACAACGCTGGGCTTTGAAAAACCATCCCGACTTTTCTCTCCCTTGGAGGCAATTCAGTCACATCCTTTCCGTCGAAGAGAATCCTGCCTGAATCGGGCTTAAGGAGCCCCGCGATTATTCGAAGCGTGGTTGTCTTGCCGCATCCACTGGGGCCCAGGAGGACAAGTATTCTCCCAGACGGGATGCTGAAGCTGACATCCTTCAACGCTTCAACGCTTCCAAACTTTTTCCTCAGACCCTGTGCTTCAAGCCTCATTTAAATCAGCCTCAGCCTCTCCCTTGAGAACTGTGACCCGGCTGTTTCAACAATGATCACAAGCATCGTGAGGAGCGAAGTCAGGGCTAGTGCAAGGTTAAGCCTCCTGTAATCTATCAGCAGGTTAACGGCCACCGGGAGCGTCATCAGGTTAAGCGTGCTGAAAAAGGTTGAGAAGGTGAAGTCGCTTAAGGATGAGGAGAACCCCATTAGGAGTGACGCGACCACAGCTGGCATTACAAGAGGTATTTCAACCCTTACCAGCCTGAAGAAGGCTGTTGCACCATGGGCGTCGGCAGCCTCACGGTATTCCTTAACCATCCTGCTCCAAGAAGCCTCGGTAATTCTCGCCGCAAGCGGCACCACTATGGCCGACTGGCCTATGGCTATGAGGATCCAGCTTCCATAGAGCCTTATGATGCCGAAGCCATAGGAAAGAAGTATTCCGAGGGCGAGGGATGAGCGGGACATGGTCAGGGGCAGAGCCATAAGTATGCTTACGGCTTTCTCCAGAACACCCCCCGAAAGCTTTGAAGACCATACTATTGCGACGGAAAGCAGGGTTGAAACGGCTGAGACGATTAACGCTATTGATAGGCTTTGAAGGAGAACCTCGTTGAAGCTGAGGCCGAAGCCGAATTTAAAATCGTGAAGCTCTTTGAAAAGCCCCGGGAAGGAGCCGCTCGGCTCCAAAAACGGGCTGATAACCGGTATTGCAACCGGTGCAAGCTCGAAAACATAGATGAACGTCACGTAGGCGGCGAGAAGAATCCCGCTGGGGCTTGAGAAGAGTCTTGAAACAGGTTCCTCAACAGGACGGCTAGTTGGGAAGGGAGTGTAGTATTTTTCCCTGAAAAGTATGATTATGATCGATACTAATAGTGTTAGCAATAGTTGAAGCAGGGCTATGGATGATGAAAACGGCTTAAACTTGGCGGCGTATATCTCGACCTCAAGCGTTGTAAACCTTCCCCCCACGAGCATTGGCGTCGAATAGGTTATGAATGAGAATGCGAACACAAGAAGCGAGGCAGCACCCATGTACGGTGTTAAAAAGTTTAAGTAAACGGTTTTAAAAACTCGTAGAGTCGAGCCTGAGAAAACCCTGGCCGCATCCACGAGGTCTTGATTCACCGAGGAGAAGCCCTGTTCGAGAATAAGCGTTGCCAGTGGAACATAGTATATTACGTGCGCAAGTACAACGGCCCAGATTGAATATAGGATTTTAACAACTGGTTCACCGGTTGCGAACAGTTGAGAGAGGAGAGAGTTAACAATGCCTTTTTCTCCAAGCAGCACTATAAGGCCCTCCGCTATGGTGAAGGCGGGGACGAAGAAGGTTGTCAGCAAAACATACTCTAAGGCCCTCTTTCCTTTAAACGAGTATTTAGCTAAGAAGAATGCTACCGGTAAAGATAGGATGAGGGTAAATAGTGTGGAGAGGACGGCTTGTGCAAGAGTCCCGTAGAACAGCCTGTGAATGTAATCATCGCTCAGAACACGTATGAAATCATTTTGGTTCACGTTGCCTATTAGAAAGAACAGAGGTATTATGTAGAACAGGAATAGGAATAGAAAGAATGGCGTGAGGATTAGAAGCCTCCCAGCCGGGCTCATCCCGTTTTTACCTCTCTCCTCCATCTTTCAAGCCACTGTTCAACGCTTCCTGCAATCTCAACGTTGAAGGTTACTTTCTCTGAAGGTATCGGGGCATAGCTGAACAACTCGACAGAAGCCTTGGGATTAACAGGATACATGTATCCTTCTGGCGCAACAAGGTTCTGCGCCTCGGTGCTTAAAACGAACTCTATGAACTTCTTAGCTATCTCAGGATGCTTAGCGTTCTTAACCAGAGCTATGCCCTCCCTGTAGACGAAGCCCTCGACAGCCATGCTTGTAAGGCTAGGGGTCTCCTCGTAGCCCACGTCCGTGTTAAACATTGGTCCGATTGCAACCTCGCCTTTTTTCAAAGCTATTATGGACGTGGTCCAGCCTGAGGGATGCGTCTTAACATTCTGTTCAAGCTGCTTTAGGAAGCTGAATCCTTCTTCAACACCCTTGACCGACAAAACCCATACTAGGAAAGATAAGCCGGTTCCGCTTGAAGTCGGATCTTGGTAGAACACTAGACCCCTGTACTCAGGCCTAAGCAGGTCGTCGAGCCTCTCGGGCGGGGGGATGCCTAGTCTGGCGATGATGCTACTGTTGAAAGTTATCATGACGTAGCCCTTGTCCATAGGTATAACCGTGCCCGTATGATCCCATATTTCCTCTGCAGGTATCAGTGAAATGTTCTGGGGCCTATAGGGCTCTAAAACACCCGAGTCTATCAGGGTCTTCGCGTAGAATTCGGGAACACCCATTATTACGTCAGCCACGGGGCTATCCTTCTCAAGGATGAGCTTGTTTGCAATCTCGATCGAACCCATGCCGTAGCTTACGAAAGTAACATTCACATCCGGATGCCTGTTTTTAAACTCTCTCACAATGGCTGTTGCGAGTCCAGATATTCCTCTAGGCCCGTAAATTATCAGGGTGTCTTCAAGCTTGGGCTGACTGAGTTGAAGATACAGTATTGAAGATACTATGGCTAACACTGCAACCACTATAGCCAGTATTGCTCTCCACCCTATTCTCATTTTTCACCACCTCCTTTCATACGGGGCGGTAGAAGAAGGAGCGTCAGGTAGCTTCCCTCCGCCAGCATTACCTGGTTCAGGTTCGAGGGGTCGACCCCCATGCAGGGTCCTCTCAGCCGGGCTTCCCCAGCTCCCCCAGCTACCGCCGTTAAGCTTCACATCTGATAATCTGTTTATAAATATTACTTTCTCCATTAGACTTGAAAACATTAAATAGTGTTTTTGCTGTTACAAACAGGTAGTTGAATACTTCCCGGCTTAGAATAGCTTCTTAAGGATGTCTTGGTAATGAAACGCTGAGGCCATCGGCGCTGTTAAATCGAAACGATTATCTGAAGAAGTTTAGCGTGCCAGTCAACTATGAGAACGCTACCAAATCTGACTAAAAAGGTTTTGTTTTTAGATAAATAAAGGAATGTTGAAATGAAGGTGTTTAGTCTAGAGTTTTGAACCCATGAGTTTTACTAGGTCCACTAGGCGCACGCTGAAACCCCACTCATTATCGTACCAAGAGAATATTTTTATAAATCTTCCTTTTCCTCCGGGTGGGATTACTCTCGTGTCTAGTGCTGAGAATATTGATGAATGGCTGTTATGCAGGAAGTCCACTGAGACTAGCGGCTCGTCAACGTATTGCAATATGCCTTTCAAGTATGTTTCCGATGCCTCTTTGAACGCCGCGTTAATTTCCTCCACCGATGCTTCTCTTTCTATTTCGCAGGTGAGGTCGGTTAGCGATACGTCTGGCACAGGCACTCTCAGCGCTATCCCGTCCAGCTTGCCTTTCAGCTCAGGTATTACTTCACCTATTGCTATTGCCGCCCCTGTTGTCGTAGGTATTATTGAGAGAGCTGCTGCTCTAGCTCTCCTCAAGTCTTTATGCACGAGGTCAAGTGTTCTCTGATCGTTTGTGTATGCGTGTATTGTCGTCATTAGGCCTCTTACTACTCCGAAGTTTTTCAGGAGGACTTTCAGCATTGGCGCCAGAGAGTTTGTCGTGCAAGACGCCATTGAAACAATATGGTGTTTAGCAGGGTCGTACATTTCATGGTTTACGCCGATGACTATCGTTATGTCTGGTTTTTTCGCCGGGGCAGATATGACGACTTTCTTGGCTCCACCTTGAAAGTGTTTGCTGGCGTTCTCCCTATCGGTGAACAGGCCTGTGGACTCTATAACTATGTCCACACCGTAGTCTTTCCAGGGTATTAGCGCCGGGTCTTTCTGCATGAGAACTTTAAGCTCCCCACCATCTACTTTTATCACGTTTTCTCCGACTTCAATCTTGTTTTTCAAGGGGCCGTGGATCGAGTCGTATTTCAACAGGTGGGCGTTGGTCTTAGTGTCAGCTATGTCGTTTATCGCAACCACTTCGAATGTTTTACCATATTCCGGGTCTTCAAGGGCTGCCCTGTAAAACAGTCTGCCGATTCTTCCAAACCCGTTAATACCTACCTTGATCGTCATTTTCCTTTAGAGGCTTCCTCCGGATATTTAAAAACTTAACGCGAATTCGAGTATTGCAGCAGGAAAACTCTTTAATCTTAATCCATCCGGATACCTCGCTTATGAGCAGCAGGGTTGAGGAGATCGTTAGGAGACGGGTTTTAACCGAGGTTGAGAAATACCCGTTTTTCCAGAGGGCTGCTGTCGCCCTCTCAGGTGGGAAGGACAGTGGGAGTCTTCTCCACGTTTTCACAGAGGCCTATCCGGATAAGGAGGTTATCCCTGTTCATCTGAATCTTGGCATAGGTGGCTTCTCAGAGGCCTCTGAGCGTTTCGCAAGGATGCAGGCTGAAAGGGCTGGCCTCCAGCTCGTGGTTTTCAACCTCGAGAGGGAACTCGGCTTCACAATCTTGGATGCGAGGAGGCTCTACCCGAAGGTTTGCAGCGTCTGCGGCGGTTTTAAAAGGTATCTTTTGAACAAAGTTGCCTTCGAGCTCGATGCCGACATTATTCTTACGGCTCACCACCTTGAGGATTTCCTAGTTAGAATGTTGAAGTCTTTTTTGAACGCCGGGTTCGAGGAGCTCGCCAGGTTTAAAACGTATCTTCCAAAGAATGGGAATCTTGTCGCCAAAGGTAGGCCTTTCTGCCGGGTTCCTGAGAGAATGATAGCGGAGTACGCCTTTCTTAAGGGCATTCCCTTTCTATCTGAGAAATGCCCTATCGGGAGGAAGGAGAACGTTGAAAGGTTCAGGAGGACGGTTGAAACCCTAGCTAGGAGGCAGAGCCAGAAGCTTCTTTATTTCTCATCGTTGACGAAGCTGGCTGAGATGCTTCAAAACTGTGGAGCCGTAACTATGCCGGAGTTGAAGCCCTGCTCGTCATGCGGCTTTCTTGCTTCGGGTGAAACGTGCTCCTTCTGCGCGAGAGTGAGGAAGATCAAGGCTTTCCTGGACAGGGATCGGGCATCACCGTCCCAGAATACTCGGTGAAAAAGTTTTTCAAGCAACTCTTTTAAACATGTTGCTTGCTTTGACGTTATTGGAAGCGGGAGACGGATATGAGGATCGCTTTCGTTTATGACGCGGTGTACCCCTGGGTTAAAGGAGGAGTGGAGAGGAGAATATACGAGCTTGGGAGGAGGCTGTCCCGCAGGCATGAAGTACACTGGTTCAGCTTAGAATGGTGGGGTGGCGGAGAAAGGAGTCTCGACGGTATTCTGCTCCACGGGGTTGGAGGCGGGAGGCCTCTTTACGTTAATGGGAAGCGCTCGATAAGTGAAGCATTATACTTTGGGCTTAAACTGCTCTCAGGCTTAAAGCGTGAGGTCGACTTCATGGATGTTCAGGCTTTCCCATACTTCTCATGCTTCTCCTCCAAGATCCGCTCAATGATGGCTGGGGCATGCATGGCGGTGACTTGGCATGAGCTCTGGGGCAGCTACTGGTTTGAATACTTGGGTCCCAAGGGGCTTGCAGGCTGGGCTGTTGAAAGAGCTGTCTTAAAGCTTACAAACATGCATATTGCCGTATCAGGCGTGACGAGGAGAAGCCTGGAGAGTGTCGGTGTTAACGCCGAGGTGATTCCGAACGGGATAGACTTTGAACATATAGTGGGGGTTCAAAAGAGTGGCGAGGAGTCGGATCTGGTTTTCGCAGGGAGGCTGGTGAAAGAAAAGAACGTTGACTTGATTATTAGGGCTGTAAAGATTCTGAAGGATAGTGTTCCAGACGTTAAATGCGTGATAATAGGCGACGGGCCGGACAAACAGGCTCTCGTAAGCCTTTCCGAACGGCTTGGAGTAAGGGGGAACATTGTGTTTAAAGGGTTTCTTGCTGATCATGACGAGGTAATAGCCTTCATGAAGTCTTCGAAGGTGTTTATACTCCCTTCGACAAGGGAGGGCTTCGGAATCGTTGTTTTAGAAGCGAACGCGTGCGGCCTGCCTGTCGTAACGGTTAGGCATGAGAGGAACGCTGCCTGCAGCCTGGTTGAAGAAGGTTTAAACGGTTTCACGTGTTCCGTTTCACCTGAGAAAATAGCCGAAAAAACCTTGGAGGCGATGGATAGGGACATGAGGCAGGCGTGCATTAACAATGCTTCCAAGTATGACTGGAGTGTCATCGTAAACCTTTACGAGTCTCTTTTGAAAAAAGTCTAAAGTATTATGGTTAACCGCTTACTCCTACAGACGTTTTCCATAGATCTAGCACGGTGGTTTTGTTAAAGTAGGGTAAAATCCTGCCGGCCAGTAGCATGGTGCAGACCTCTGAGCCAAGCTCTTTTGAAACAATCATTTTGAACGCTCTCCAAGTTAAAACGGATACTGCAAGCATTCTCCTAGTGTCTACAAGAAGGATCCTCCACTTCCTACAAAAGTTTGCTGCATCCTTAGAAACCTCCACCCTGCCGAAATGCGTTGCCCTAGCATACATTCCCCGTCTAGACTTTACCCTCGCCCTTGACAACGCTACTACGCATATGAATTCCCTGTTTACAGGGCTTATCCTCCAGTACTTGTCGTGCTTAACCGCGTTTACAAGGTCCTCTGCCTCGCTCTTAGTCAGCCCCTTGAAAACGCTATCCTGGAACATCTTGTTTCAAGAGGCTGAACAGAATAAATAATCGTCAAACAATCCTTAAGAAGGCTGAAGCTCAATCACTCGGATCGCGTAGAAGCTGGCCAGCTGTTTGGCATCCTCAGTCAGCTTCGGCTTAACTATTAGAGTTGCCCCGTTAATCATTTCTTCAACATCGTTCTTCTTAGTGTAGAATCCCACTATGGATGTGACGGAAACATCAGTCACGTCGAAAACAATATCGCAGACAATCGGCTTATCTCCGTTTAAAACACCTATGTCAAACACGTGTGTAATCCCTGATTTACCGGTTATTTTTATGTTATCCTCAACCTGCAGCCCAACCATTGAAAGGTATTGTGAAAGCTGTTTCTTGAAGGAGGCATACTCTTCCTCCCTCATCTTTAACTCCTGTTCAACCGGAAGCATCCGGGCCGACACTTCCTCAGGTTGCATCATGCTTCTGAACAGCTTCCTAAGTGACTGAACCAACGCCTCGCTATTGGTCCAGATCGCCGTGGCCTCCTTTCTCTCAGCCCGGCTAACACCTGGCGGCTTAGTGAACAGAAGGAGCTGCTTGTTGTCCACGATTATGAAACAGGGTGCTGAAATGCTCATCGTCTTAACCTCTATAACCTCAGCGTGCTTCTTAAGGAATGACGTTATGCTCGACGTGCCCGAAATACCGTGTGTGAGTATTTGGGTGTGGACATTGTCTTTGCTCAGGTTGCGAAGCTTCTGCAGGATCCCAGCGTTATAGGCTCTGACGAGCTCCGTCCTGACGGCTACGATGTTAACCTCCTCCTTAGCCTCATCCAGCATGTCCGAAAGCCTCGCGTAAATCTGTTCTATGCCTTTCAAAAGCTGAAGCTTCTCCTGTTCCTCCACTTTAGAAGGCACACGGACTGTCTTCCATATTTCCATGAGCTCCTCCTTGCTTTTCTCCATCGTAATTATCCTTCTTCTCTCCGCCTCTATGAGGATGTCAAGGGCTTTTTCAAAGCCTATTGCCGAGAATTTTGCGGGGCGGTCTAGGCTGGCTTCTATAATACCCTTGTTCTGAAGGCTTGTCAGTATGTTGTACACCTCCGTCCTAGAGATTCCCAGCGATAAGCCTATTTCACTAGCCTTCATCGGCCCCAGTTTTAAAAGATGTATGAAAACCTTAGCCTCGTTATCAGTTAAACCGTATTCGGCAAGCTCCTCCTGAAGCTTTTCAAACTCTTTAGACCCTCCTTCTAGAGCAATGCGGCTTTCTCCCTCTATGGAAGCCATCGTGGATTTAAACATATGTATGTCAATGGCACTAATTAAGCTTTTTTTAAAAGACCTGGGAACGCTCAGTCTCTTATCCGCGGTCTGAACAGTCCTGGGATTAACGCAAAATCCTTAAGTATTAAGCCTGGCTTTATGCTTGACGATGATCGGTTTAATCTTGGCAGCTGGCAAGGGCACCAGGATGCGGCCCTATTCCAACGCGATAAATAAGGAAATGTCCCTGATCGGGGAGAGCCCCGTGATAGAGTATAACGTGAAGGCTCTTGCAGACGCCGGGGTTAAAAAGGCCTTTATAGTGCTTGGAGAGGGCAAGTGGCAGATATTCGAGTACCTTAGGGATGGCTCCAGGTTCAACATTGCCCTCTCCTATATATATCAGGACCTAGGTGAGAAGGAGGAGAAAAAGGGTACGGCAAAGGCAATCCAAGTGGCTGAGGAATGGGTTAATGATGATTTCATAGTGATCTACGGCGACTCTTTTTTCCACCCGTATGATTTCCTGAGGAGTGAGATTGAGCTGCACGAGAAGGAGAAGGCTGACGTTACGATGGGGATCTATATGATGAAAGAGTATAAGGATTACGGTATTGTTCGAACCGAAAGCGGTAAAGTAATAGATATTCTGGAGAAGGCCACTGGGGAGGAGGCGGAGAAAACTAGGGTTGACGATATGTTCGCTGTCAACTCAGGCCCAATAGTCTTCACGCGTGAAGTCTTCCCCTACATTAGGAGGACTCCTGTTTCACCAGCTGGAGAATACTGGATAACCGACACGATCAGGCTGATGATTAAAGACGGTAGGAAAGTATTAGCGTACAGGATACCTGAGGGAGTCTTCTGGAGGGACATTGGAAGAATGAAGCACAGGATGGAGGCTGAAGCATACCTGTTAAGCAAGCATTATGAATACAACGTTTTAAACAGTAAATGATCGGCCTTCGCCTTCCACAGCCATCCTGATTAAGTTTAACGCGTCTTCAAGACTAATCTCCTGTTTAAACTGGATGCCACCTATGTTCGACCTACCACCTGCTTTCACACCGTTGTTTTTCAATAGCCCCACGTAAACCTTGTTCAGGTCTAAGCTGCGTGCAGCTATGGTTGCTGAGACCGGTTTGCCCTTCCTCAAGCCTACGCAGACAACCACTTTTTCACTCCCCCCCAGCTCGAACATTAGCATTCTTCTGGCAGCGGCCTCAAGCTGGTCAGTAACGTCGTACGTGAAGTATGTGATGCTGCCTATTCTGCCCATGGAGCCTCTGAGCTTCTCAATCCTGTTCTCCACGAGGCTCCACCTTCTGAGCTCGCCTTCAACCCATTGCAGAATACTGCTCCAGTCCGACTCGTAAACCATGCGCGAGAGGCTGCTTCTAACGTCTTCCCTCATGCTGTTCAAAAGGAATGCTTTATTCATCTTCACAGCCAGCTCTGAAACCATGTTTCCAGAATCTATCTCGTCAACAGCCACCAGCATCCTGATGCCGTCCTCGTTCAACTCGAGAAGGTCTCTGAAGACTTCGAAAATAAGCCTTGAAACGCTTCTAAGCCCACTGTTAAACAGTATTTCCTTGGTTTTCCTGGAGCCGTTGTAAAGCGCTATTAACGGCGCTGGACCATGGTGATCTAGCAAAACATTGCTCCCGACGTAGGTCAAGCCCTTGCTTAAAGGAAGCTCTATAAGTATGCTTCTACACGCTTTAACAGTATCGATCTCGCTTGGCTTGGGATAATGGATCCTTGAAAAATCCCCGCCTAGAGCCCTTGCTGTCATTGAGGCTGCGAAAATACCGTCCAGATCGGGGTCGCTTAATATGGTGTACTCCGGATTATCCTCTATGAAACGGAAGAGGATTCGCCTCCCCTCTTCGTGTTCAAAGCCCAATCCCTATTTCCCTCTTTTAAGAGCGTTGCTTGAAGGTTTTGAAGCACTCTTATTTAAAACTATTTTTTAATCGTGGCCACGAGGCTGCCAATCCTATGTTTAAGAAATTTGCAGGATGCTTAAGAGGAGGATAATTGTTCCAACTGATAGACAGTAGTAGGCGAACTTATGGAAGCTCTGTTTAACAACGTATTTCTTAACCCTCCCTAGGGCGATGTAGCCGACGGCAGCGGTCACTAGAATTCCCAGAGCGATCATCCAATACTCCTGTTCAAAACTAACTTCCTGAAGCTTGACTAGGCTTCCGCCAATTATGCTTGGGATTGATAGGAGCAGGGAGAACCGATAGGCCTCATCGTTCTCGATTCCCAGAAGTAGACCAGTTGAAACAGTTATTCCGGTTCTGGAGATTCCGGGTGTGATTGCAGCAGCCTGGGAAACCCCGATTAGAAACGAGTCTAAAGCATTTAGTCTCCTCCTAGGTTTAGCAAGCCTCGTTGAAAACAGGATTAAGCCGTTGAGAAGCATTGCAACCCCGGTTGCGAAAAGGCTTTTGAACATAGATTCGAAGAAACCTTTGAGAAAGAAGCCCACTAAGCCGACGGGGATTGTGCCGAGAACCAAGTATATTAGCATCCTACCTTCTTCCGAGAAATCAAGCCTTAATGCTGCTTTAAGGACTGATTGTAAATCCTTTCTCAGAAACAGAATTACCCCGACAAGGGTTCCGAGGTGAAGCATAACATCGAAGGCAACGGAGACGTTTATCTTAAGCAGTTCCTGCACTACAACAAGGTGTCCTGTGCTTGAGATAGGAAACCATTCTGTTATGCCTTGAACAAGGCTTAGGAAAAATACCTTCAGGATTCCCGTCTTGTCAATGCTTCCTGAAGAGAAATGGATGGTTAAAATCGCCTCGACAAGGATTACTAACAGATTAATAACTGGGCAGTTAATGAGAATATACGCTGGTAGCTTGTTTTTTCTGTGGACCACACTTTTTCATCAAAACCCCCTTTATAAAAAGTTTTACAGTTTACGATGCTCTTTCGAAAACTGGTTTAGAGATTACGTTATGAGACGGCTTACTTTAGAACGTATTTCGTAAAGGTTAGATATTTTTATACGTGAAGCCGATTAATGGATTTAAGGCTTTTCGATGAGCCTTCTTGCCGAAATTTCATACATCTTTCCTTCAGCATCAAAGGTTATGATGTTTTTGTTCAGCCGTATCGCTGCTATTGCAAGCGCTGAGCTTAATAAACCATCGTCCGAGTCTAAACATATGGCGTCTATATTAAGGATTTCTTCGGAAAGTTTCTCAACAAGCATACTCATATCTCTCGACTCAACTCTCCTAACCTCAATCGTCGGAGGCCATATGCCTTCAGACCTAACTCTCCTACGCAATTCTCTTACCCTACTGCCTACATCCGTTCTTGAATAGACGATTAAAAACTGAGGCCGGTATTTTCTAACAATCATTGCAGCATACTCTATTGACTCACCTACGACAACAGCCACGTTAAACCTTAATGTAGACCATTCGAGAACTAGCTTCCTAACATGGGTTATGACTTCATGCGCGTTTGACTCGAGCAAAACCGCATAGAGGGATTTTGCATGCACGTAAGCCGCGTAATCTTCACCGTCCTTCTTAACCTCAATCGTGGTGAGGGCTGTAAAAGGCCTGTTACCTCCCTTACCGTATTTGAAGCTTACCGAGTATGAAACATTCCCATTCTCATCCAGCTTTTCCTCGCGCGCAACGTCTGAAATCACTAGTTCTAATGCTGTACTGCTTTGAGGCAGTCTTTCATAAAGATAGTTGACGAACATTTCAACCTTCTCTGAAGGGATTCTCACCGGGATTCGGACCATCCATACTCCTTCCCTAACTGTTTTCTCTTCTATTCTCCATCTTCTTAGGAGCGAGGGTGTAGCTATTTTAGCAGCCTTCAAGGCAGGGATGGTTGAGGAAATCATGGCTGTCAGGGACGACATCATTATCAGGGATAGCATATCTATAGGGGTGGCTTTCACGTCAATAGGTATAATTATGTTGGAGACCTCGAACACTTTAAATATCATCATGCTCAATATATAGCCGATGCCTCCGCCGATGAACCCAAATACTCCTGCCTCAACTATGAATAGGCTTGAAATATGAGTAGGGTTCAACCCTACAGATGAAAAGATAAATATCTCATTCCTCCTTTCATAAACCAGCGTGTAGAAAAGCAGCGTGATGTTCAAAACAGTAATAACCATTGGAACAAGCACCGACGTGCCGAAGACCTCCACAGAGCCTCCTCTAAAATAGTAAGTTATGCCCTCTGAACTCGGCATAGTTATAACTGAATAGTTAGCGAGTAAAGCTAGTCTTCTTGAAACCTCTCTAGCCTGCGCATTGTCTTTGAATGTGCAGTAGAGCGCGGAAACGTAGCCGCCTAATCTCTGCGCAACAAAAGCATTTGTTATCAGGAGGTTGTCAGCAGGCACTGGCTGGGGGACACTTTCGAAGCCGGGGAGAATATACAGGGGTAGGAAATAGCTACCATCCGGCTCTTTTATTCTATTAACCAGTTCACCGTCAAATATTCCAACTACCTTAAGCTTTACTCCTCTGAAAACTATGGTCATACCTACATCTATGTCCCTGCTTATCGCCAAATGCCTGCTTATAAGAACAGCATTACTATTGTTAAACAGGCTTTCTATCGCATGCTCCGGATATGTAGCGCTTTTAATCATGTCTAGAGACGGATCTCCCTTAGAAATCCCTCTAACCCCGTAGATCGGCACCTCACCAATATAGTCCAGGGCATCGTATGCGACAGGAGTTATCACCTTATAGTCTATTCTTAAAACCTCTCTCTGTGCACCTATGAAGCTGAAATCTTCAGGCGTGAGAGGACCAGTAGGTTTTATCACCATCGCCACTGGAGGCTTATCGGCTGGCCATGTTTTCGCTACCGTTATGGCGTTAGTCGTTAGAGAGACCCTTATTGAAGTTAGTGTCGAGATCGCCACAATCATTATCGTAATAGAGACTAGAGTGAGTAAAGTCCTCAGCTTCCTCTTCTTCAAGTTTCCAATAGAGTATGAAATAGCAATCATTAGGGCAGGTATTAGAGAAACCCCCCTCTCGCTTTTTATTTCAAGAAAGTAGGGAGCGAGAAATACAAGTAGAAAAATGAATATGACTATGTAAATCCCCACCTGAAGCTCCAGCATCGTAATCCTCGAAAGACCCGGGAACACCTGATAGGCAATTGTCATTAAAACTATGAAAGCAACCGTTGTAAACATCGCGTACTGATCTTTCCTCTCTGCAAGTATCGCGCCGATAGATAAGGCTAGTATCGCTACCATTACGAACACTATAATCTGGTTAGTCCGTGTTTCCGTCACAATATTTTGAACAGCCTCAGTTATTAAAACGCTACTCATCACTGCTTCCTGCTGATGTGCCAGTATCTTAATGGGGTCGGAAGTGTTTAAAATGGCTAAACCAGACCTTTCAATCTGCTCCAGCCTGTAAAGTTCTAGACCCACATAGAGCCCCATATTCCTAGTTTCTTCCACACGTCTTTTAGCGGATTCAACGGTTTCGTTGACAAGACTTTGATGAGACTTTATCTGGAGTAGGGCAGGTTGATCCAAGTAGACTTTAGCATTTTTACTTAATCTAATCGGCTGAGTACTATTCCCTATTTCCACTACTGTTCTTCTCCCCCCGACAGTGATTGAAACCAGTATCGACAAGTCTGTTTCAGAAGGAACTATAAGGGTATTTCCCGTTATGTTTAACAGGCTAAGTATCGGCAGCTGGCTTGAATCGTAATTCAGCATTAGTTGATTAAGCCGCGTCTCATTAATTAGCAGGACACGCATTTCCTGCGTTGGAATCGTCAGGTCGAAGGGGGAGGGAACGACCGCTAGGACCTTTGCGATTGCTCCTGGACATAGGTTTATTCGTATATTTCTAGTTTCTCTGACCGATAGTTTTCCCAGGCTTATTACTTGAGGCACATAGGTGTCTTTTTCGTTTAGTGAGGGACCTATGATCGTTACCTCCGAATCTGGGGGCACCGCTATCTTTGCTTCATCCCAAACCCTGGTAACCATGTATGTCTCGTTCACGAACACTAGGAACAGCTGGGGTTCCCTAGGCCTAGGGTTTAACGTTATTTTAAGCATTGATAACGGTTTTACGATGAAGCGTTTAGAATTGATGTCTATCCTCGTGCCGTTTTCCAAGAATAGTTCTGTTGAAACCTCTAGGATATGCTCGGAGTCAACGTGGTGCGGCGCGTCGAAGACACGTTTAACTGCGAGATATGCGGGCGATGATGAAGAGGGTATTCTCACCTGAATCTTCTCATCGATTAAGGTTTTATTGGACGTTGTGTCGTTCAACCTCCAACTTAGCACCGCGTCCAAAGGCTCCTGAGAAACATCGTTTACAAGCCAGATTCCAATCCTAACGGTGGAGCCGGGGAGAAAATAGAGAGATGTTAAATTATGCCTATAGTCCCCGTCAACCATTATTACCGCATGCACAGGGTTGAAAGCGTTCCTAACCTCGTAGTAAGACTCTTTCTCAAAGCCGTAGGAATCTATGATTGAGCCGCTGACGAGCAGGGGGTAGTCTGTGAGGGGGAGAATGTTGACACCAATGGAAACATTATGCTTGAGTATTCTAGCCCTGTCTATCGCGTGCCTCAAAACCAGGGATTGGTACTTCTGGCTCAGCTCAATCAAGCTGGAGAGGTCACTGGCCCCACCCGCCCAGTAGGCGTTTAGGAAGCGTGGGTCAAGCATCTTCTTCTCTTCAAGAAGCCGGAGAACCTGCTCATACGGTAAATCGGAAATATTACTCCAGAATGGAGAGTTTAAACTGGGCAAGCCCACTGGACTAATTAAGCTTGGGAAAGCCTCCTTATAATGCAGGTAGTCAACCCAGCTGCCCGTTCCCCAACCGTAGTCCACGAACCTGTCGACATAATCGTATGCCTCAGCATACGATAGAACTATGATCCCCTTATTCACCTCTTTAACCAGGACTCCCAGGTCACGGTCGAGGTAGAAGTTGGTTCCAGAACCATAGTATGGTGACTCCCTGTTCAGCCACGGGGGTAAAACGTGTGGGCAGACTATTGTTATCGATGGATAGTTGTAAGTTAGCAGCAGTAGTTCAACAAGCTGCATCTTAACCAGCCTAGAGTAGTACTCAGAGTAGTCTAGGGTGGGGTAGGCGCCTACCAGGGGGAAGTCAAGCTGAACGATGAAGCCTTTCAAAGAGGTTGACTCGTAGAACTCCTTCGGCTCAACATGCGCGAAAGACCTTAGGAAGTTTACGTTTGCCTCTCTAAGCAGGCTAAGCGTCTCGTTCATTTTCACGCTGAGACCCGGGCGAGTAAGCCATTCAAGCCTGGAGAAATACGACCCGCCCCTTAGAAAAACACTCCTGCCGTTTACCTTAACGTAAGGATTCTTCTGGGAAATCGAACCCTCTAAGAAACGTATTCCAAAGATTGTTTCAACCGACCCGGCGTACCCATCACCATGATAAAGACTAATGTTGAGGAGGTAAACGTTTGGAACACCAACATCCCATGGGAACCAGTATGCTGGGTCCCGGAGGGAGATGCTTAACGTTTCCCACCTCCTTTCCCCGGCGGAAAGCCTTATGCTGAAAGACTGCTCTAAGCCGGCTGTGTCACTGGAGCCAAGGCTTTTTACTCTCACGGATGCTGAAAAGCTCTCGTCAACACCCCCTTTGTTCTGGAGTAAGACGCGCAGGCTCAAGGAGGCAGGATTAGAGTACTGCTCAACATCAACCAAAACAAGGTTGATAACTGGGTTAAGCGTCCCGACGAGGGTGACGCCACCAGTTATTCCGATGAAACTGTTTCGAAGGTCTGGAAGAACCTCCGAGAAAGAGTATACGCCCATCGGGTAGACCCTGGACTCGTAAGCGTCTTGAACCGGAGACTCCAAGTAAACGGTTAAAACGTTGACACCGTCGCGGATAACAGCGTTATCCACGTCGAAGAAGAACTGGGAGAAATAGCCAACGTGCTCCCCAAGATAGAAGCCGTTCAACCAGGCTTTCGCAGAAACCCAGAATCCTGAGAAAACAAGCCTCAGCCT
>CALIBN010000039.1 GCA_938045545.1 uncultured archaeon
AATCATTTTCTCAAAGGGGAATGGCCTGAATATTTCTTCATCAGCCTGATAACTCTCCCCCGCCTATTTCCGCGCGCTACTCCCAGTATTCTTGCCAACATCGGAGTCGAGTGTACTCGCCGGCTTAGAAGCTTGTTCCAAAGATTCAGACGAAATGCTTCCCTGCAGGCGGCGAGCTTAGGAGAGTTCCTCGAGATTAGAGACGAGGCTTTTGAAATAGCGCTAAAGCTGGGATCCTGGCAGGCCTGCTGTCTGCCCTGATTACTGCCCCTACTACCCGGTTTGTACAGGCCAGTTTAAATGACTTAACGGTCGTTGCAAGCCTCAATTCTTAACTCCTTGGATTTTCCTAAAATAAAACCATAGGGCTTAAAAGCCTCCTTGCAGCAATTATTTTGAAGGGGTTGGCTAAGAAGAAAGTGATCGTAAAAGGTGAGAAAGTTCAGGATGATGAATTCAAGTTTTTCCTTTTCGAGGTGGCCGAATCTATTGGTCTGAGGGGTTTCCATGTCAAGGACGTTAAAGATTATTTGGAGTCCCTGATTGAAGGCAATGACGATAAGGTTTCAGAATTCTTAAACTTCGTGAAAACAGACCACCCGGAACAAGTTAAGGTAAAGGAAGTTATCGTGGAGGATTACGATGGAATCGTTATGCAAATAGATAGGTTTAACAGGTATTTTAACGCCTATCTGCTAGCAAAGATAGTGAGCATCGGTGAGAGTATGCTGGAATGTTGGGATAGACATTTAAAAACCGGTGGAGAAAGAAGCGAACATCCTGACGGGCGAGGTTAGAAACCTGAGGGAGGATCTAAAAGCCTAATATAGTGTAATGAGGAGACTAATCACCAACTATGGTAATCAATGGCTCCCTGCTTCACAAACCTTGAAACAAGTTGGAAACATGGAACCACGGTGCGCGCGCATTTAGATACCTTTTCAGGAGTGATTTAAGCTTCATCGATCGCCCAAAAACTTATATTCGTCATATTAGTCATATTAGCTATGGCTTCCCCGTATGTCTATGAAGACGCTTCTCCACCAGCCCCTCGGAAATACTTGGAAAACGCATACGCGGTGCTTCTCCGTAAATTCGGGGGGAGGCCCTTCCACCTTGAGGAGGCTGCTAAAGCGCTTGGAGTAAAACCCAGCTACATGAAGAATCTGCTCAGCGATCTTAGGCGTAGGGGCTGGCTTATTTCTAAACCCGATCCGAATGATGCGAGGCGTGCCGTTTATAACTTGGACCTTGCTGTTATTAGTGGGATGAAAACGGAGGTGGACCCAACGATAAGCAGCCACGAAGGCGAATATGTTCTGCTTGTTAAAGGGAGGATAGTTGACAAGGATTACGATGTTCAAAGATTACTCAGAAGAGCCTTGAAGAAGCATAAGCCGGGCGAAATCTATATAACCAGTGTTGGGAGGCCGAGGGAGCTTGTCACAATCGGTTTCTAAGTGCTGGCCTCATACGGAGAATAAGCCTCCTTCTCCATCTATAAGCATCACCATCTCAGCTAGTGAAAAGGAGGAGGGCTTAACCAGGATGTTTCAAGTTGACACAGGGTTCTCGGGAGCGGTTGCAATAGACGAGGAGCTTATAGACCAGCTGAGCCTCCAGAGGGTTGGCAGTATTCATATCGCAACCGCCACGAGCCTTGACGTTAGAACAGACCTTTACCTAGTCTATCTAACGATTCCAGAGGTGAAGATTAACCGGCAACCGTTCGCAGCCCTCAGGGCGACGAGGTGTCTAGTAGGCAGGCAGCTGCTGGATCATCGAAAATGGTTGCTGGATAACGTGCGCAACAGATTCTGCTTACTAAGCTGACAATGGACACTACCTTTTAGACTTGCATGCTGGTAGCGCGCCATTCCGCGAAAAACTTATTTAGAAGAATCTTCATACGTTTATTATTAACCATGGGTTGGCGTGTTGGGCTTGCTTTAGTCCTGGCCTTGCTATCTTTTCTCCTCACGGGGTTCCCGAATGCTTCTGCAGCGCCTTTCGAGCTCAGCTATGACGATGGTGGTCACAACTACGGTTGGAGCGACTTTTATCCTAATGGCGCTGCGGTAAGGTTCTCGCCCCCGTCTCAGAGCTGGAGGATAACCGCGGTGAAGATCTACGCGGCATGCATCCTTAGGGGCCCATCCTCGCTCTTCTACGTTCAAATATGGGACGCTGGGTTAAACACTGTCTACAGCGAGCCGCTGGTTTTCAACAGGGTTTTCAGAAACGCCACGCTGGACTGGTATACCATCGCGGTTCCTAACGTGGTTGTTAAAGGCGTTTTCCACGTTGTCATAGTGCCCATGTTCACCTTGGATGGGCCTCAACTTTGGCTGAGCGTCGACAACGATCATCCCATCGCTAACGAGAGCCTCATAGTGGACGTGGATAAGCATGTCCCCCTGGTTTCTCTCAACGCCTCCAGCGAGAGGCCCGGCGACTTCATGATCAGGGTCGTCGGGGAGCCGACGGAGACGCTTCCAGAGCTTAAGCTGGCCTCGGTAGAGTTCAACGAGAAGGAGACCATTATGGTTTTCAGCTACCCTGGGGAAATCAGGAGCCTGGGCGCCAGGCTAGTCAGGGTTAACGGCGACAGTGTTGAGTGCAACGCTTCCAGGGTTGCGGGAGGATTAACGGTTAGGGTTGGCGAAACAGGTTTTCTAAACGTTTACGTGGAGACGCCTGGGGGCGAGGTCGTGGGGACAGGCGTCAGGATTAACGCTAGCCTCAGGATGCTCTACCAGGCTCTCTACGCTAACTACACTGCTCTCAAACAGTCTTCAGACTGGTCGGTCAGAAGGCTGGAAACCCTGGCTGGGGAGAACGAGGAGCTGAGGGCCCAGGTTAGGGACTCGAGCCGCGCTAACAGTGTTCTCCAGAACCAGGTTTGGACGCTCATGGGGAACCTTACGTTGAAGGAGCAGACTATCGCCGGGTTGAACAGCACGGTTGAAAGGCTCCAGGCTGAGAATACTGCTCTCCTAACTCTTCTGGCGGCGGCTATCGGCATAGCCGTGGCCCAGGCTGTTAAGAGGCGTAGACCAGGGAAATGAGCAGCCTTAAGAATAGGCTCGAGGGCGTTTTTCTAATACTCCTAGCTTTAAGCACGTGTTTCACCCCGAGCCTCCTAGTATCCAGGGTTCTGGCGCAGGGCGAGGGCTACGAGGCTTTCCTGAGCAGGCTTGAAGAATATCTCAGGGATGCTATGCCCTCTGAGTCGGACCCGGTTAAGGAGTGCGAGTATATTGTTCCACAGGGTTTCAACGCTTCCCAGGCTGAGAGGCTCTGGAGGGTTTTCGCAACGAGCGTGAGCACAGGCTGCTCTGAGCAGGAACTCAGGAGAGAGGTTGAAAACCTCTACTCTAACAGCACGATAACCCTGGATGTTAACGGGAGCCTTGCCCTCCTGAACCTGACTGGCTTAAGGGTTGAGAAGCCTGACGACGGAAGCGTGAGGATAAAGATACCCGTGGAGTCAAGCGTCCCGCTGAACTATACTTACTACAACTCCACCGGCGTGACGATAATGTGTGAGACGTGGAACGAGACGCTGATTAGGCTTTACGAGGTTGAGAGATACACTGGGCTATACAGGTATGTGGTGAAGAACGTTGAGAAGAACGTTGTCCTCGACATTGTTTCGAGGCTTACAATAGGGTTCTTCCCGGAGGAGATGAGCGTTGGAAGAATCATGCTCGCACACCCTGAGAAGGACTGGCCGTGGTTCCTGGGGAACCCGATTATAGCTGTGCCGGGCCACTACGAGGATGTTAGAACGCTGGTTCCCGGGCACGAGGAGAACCTTACAGTGTTGTTCCCAGGATACGACCCGGTTTTCGCAGAAGGCTGGATTGTCACTACCAGCGTCTCACCGACGAGCCTAACGCTGGGGGAAACCCTGGAGGTGTCCTACTTGGCTGAGTGCAGTGGCCTCGGAGAGCCTGAGCCTCTTAACGCTACTCTGAGCCTAGCCGCGACAGACGGCTTCGAACCGCTGGACGGGGTTGAGAGGATTCTTAACGATACTCATGCCGCGGGGGTTTTCAGGCTTAAGGCTGTTAAGCCGGGGCTCCACAACATTACCCTTTTCCTAGCTGGGAACGCTCTCCTCGAAACCTGGCCCCCTGGCAGCAATGTTACGCGCAGCATTCTAGTCGTTGGGCCAGCCTCCCCGTCTGTCAGCATCCAGGTTCTCAACGTAGACCCGTCGATCATGAAGCACGCCGGGCTGACGCTTGAGCTGAGCAACACTGGCGGGAGCCCTGCGAGAAGCGTGAGCATCCATGTTACCGGCATGCACGCTGAGCCAACTGACACGGGTGTCGGCGATATTGACGTGGGCGGGTCTAAGAGGGTTGAGCTCAACATCCGGCTTACAAGGTCCTCCACGGATGTCACCGTAAGAGTAGGCTACAGGGATGAAGAGGGCAACAACTACTTCTCCGAGGCGAAGACATGGGTCTGGACCCGGAGCATCTGGGTCCCGGAGCATTACGGGGAGATCAGGGTTGTCGTGCCTGAGCACGAGGAAACCGTAAGGGTATTTGTCCCAGACTTTAACCATTATACGCACGTCAGGCTCTACACGTTGACCTTCAGCTACCCTGGCTCAGGGATGGTTGCAGCGATGCCGACGTTTCAGGGCCACTACGGGGGTTTCGAGCTTGTCTCCCGTCTTGAGCCCGTGGGGGAGAAGGAGGTTAACGCTTCAAGCTTTGAAACCGTTTCCAAAGCTGACTTCATCCTGCTGAGCATCGAGCCCTACTGGGAGAACCTGGGGGTTTTCGAGGAGAAGGAGGCGGCGGGGCTGCTCGGAGTCGAGCCCCGTTTGCTCAGGGCCAACGGCTCCGTTGAGGGTTACAGGGCTAGGCTGGTGAACCAGGCTTGGAGGGTGAGCGAAACCATGGTGATGAACGCCACCGTGTTCGCAATTTACAATGAAACCCTCAGCAACCATATTGCTGGAAACAGCCTCGGGGGCGAGTTCCTGCTGCGATGGAGGAAGATTACGAACGCGACTAGGCTAAGCCAGCCCTCCGGCGAAACAGGCTTCCTAACCCTGATATACCGGCCCCTAGCGGTCAGGGGGAGCGGCCCATTTAAATCAATCCAGGTTAGGAACTACGCGGCCTTCAACGCGAGCTACGTGATGAGGGTGCAGCAGTTCAGGCAGCATGCCTACCAGAACCATCCGCCGGTGATGGATGTTTACAGCAGCCCCCTGGTGGTCAGGGGCTGGGATTACAACGTTACCCTCGCTGGCCTGAACACTAGGGAGGGGTACACCTACCTGGTTAGCCTCATGTACGGCTCGAGCCTCGTCGCCCAAGCTGTTTTCAGCCTTAATCCTGAGCCCTCACCCTTCTGGGAATGCTTCTGGAGCGAGGTTAAGAGTAGGATCCCCTGGATACTTGCGACGAGCACCATCATAGTTCTCGTAGGCTTCCTCACGGGCCACGGGACAACCGCAGCCTACGCTGGCGTAGCCGTCTCAGTAGTGTCAACAATGCTCTACCTCGTCGGGGGGACAGTGTTGAACTGGGGTGAAATAGAGCAGTGCCTCTCGGCCTACGGCTTCTACAACGGTCTGGCTGAAAGCTTTAGAGCATGGAGCTTCGAGCTGAGCAACTATACTCCTCCTCAAACCCCGGTTGGGCCTCCATATGGGCCTCCGGAGCCGCTTAAACCGTTTGAGCCGAAGGGGCCTCTAGCAGCGCTCTACTGGAGCTACTCGCAGTACTTCAGCGGAGTAGCCGCTAGGCTTCTTGAGGACACCGTCTTAGACCTGGTGGTGGGGTGCGGCGTAACCGATTTCGAAATAGCCATGAACCAGAATGCGAGCGAATGCGCAAGGGGACGCGCAACCGGGAGGATAGTGGGTGCAGCACTCTCCTTCGCAGCATTCCTGATAGCGACGAAGATAGCGAGCATCGAGGCCAAGGCGGCGAACACGAAGAAGCCCTGGAGCCTCGTCAGCGCTGTTAAAGCCTGGGCTACGCCGGCGATATACGACCTCCTCGAAACCATTGTGAAGGGCAGGAGGGTCATCGCGTTCATAGTGAAGCATCCCGGGGAAGCGTTGAGCATCGGGAAGTTCCTGCTGTTCAGGGGGCTTAAGACGGTTAAGGGCAAAGCCTTGGAGGCGTGGGGTAATGCGAAGAACGAGCTGAAGGAGCTCGTCGAGAAGATCGAAACCGGGGTTGAGAAGATCGAGGACTTCGCGGGCAGGACGATGGAGAGGCTGAAGGACTTCGTAGGCTTCCACGATGAAGCATACAGGTTCGCTAAGGAGGTTGGGCAGGAGGAAACCGTTGAGCTGAGCCACGCTTTCGACGGCGGAGGGCTCGAGGTCCCGGAGCAGGTTGAAGCATTAAGGATCCTGAACGTTATAGGAGCTAGGTCGGAGAAGGCTGCAAAAAGCATGGGTGAGTTTCTTAGGATGGTTGAACCTGGAAAGCTGAAGGAAGCTATAGACGTAGTGGGAGGAATGAGCAGGGTGAAGGAAGTGAGCGTGCTCGATGACGTTGGGGAAGTGTGGAGGCTGAACAAGAATGTCGACGATTTCAGTGCCCTTCTAAAGGGGCTGAGCTTTACGCCCGACTACCCGGTGCAGAGTAAGGACTTCTATAACCTTCTCCACGAGTGTGTTGAAAGCAGGGACTCTGAGAAGATAAGGTTCCTTGAGAGGGGCTACGGCTGGATTGCTGAGGTTAGGACGATGCCGCTTGAGCCGGACCAGAGGCCTGCTAAGATAGTGGAGAACGCGTTTCCATTCGTCAGAGACGTGTTAAACACTCTCGACGGGGACTGCTTGAGAAAAATATCGGAGATACTGGATAATCTGCTGGAATCGCGGGGTAAGAAGGGTGCCTACCATGAGATGCTCTCGTTGAAACGACACCTTTTCGACGAAAAAACCATTGGATTGGGAGGTGAGAATCCGAAGGTTTGGCTGGTGGAGGAATGTCTGGAGAAATGGAGTGAGGCAGCGAGGCTTAGCGACGCCGTTGTTTCGCATCAAATGCTCGACGAAAATGGCCACTACACAGCCAGGTCAGAGGTTAAAGTGAACTATCTTGACGCGGGCGACAACAAGGTTATTCCCATCATCGCTGCCAGAGACACGAAAGGAGGATTCGGCATAACCATTCCGAAGGACGCGGCGGAATACTTGGGGCTGAAGGATGAAGGCTTCATCATATTCTTCAAAGACCTACCTCAG
>CALIBN010000040.1 GCA_938045545.1 uncultured archaeon
TGCAACGAAGCCTACCGCGCTTGCTACTCCAAGTTTCCTAATCCACCAGACAGCTAGAATCAGAGAGGCGAAGCCAACCATGTCGCAGAAAACAGGAATGCCGAACATGGCGAATATTATCGGCGCAACAGTAGCGTTTAATACTCCCCAGAGCGCTGCGAAAAGCGCTATTGCAGCAATATCGCGGACAGTGAAGTACACCATCCTGATTCACCTGGTGTTACTTTCACATGTTTTAGTAATACCTATATAAAGCTTTGCCGACAGCAATTTTTCCAGCTACAGTGAGTCAATCGCTATTACAAGGTTTGTTCATAGGGCATCCTCGACATTTTAGCATTATCATTTAGCCCCAATGACAAAGATTCTGCAATTATTCTGCTTTCAATACTTTGCTAGCCTTTTGACGGATAGCCGACGTTCTTCTAGGGCTTCCGATTCCTAAGGGGAAAGGTTTAAAAATTACGACTACTCGTAATTTTAAACCGCGTTGCCAGTGAAGTCAAGCGAAGCAGTAACTCCGGTCGTTGAAGAATACTTGGAATGCATATACAGGCTTCAGGAGAAGGAGGGAGTGGCTAGAACCAGCAGTATCGTTAAAAGCCTCGGAGTAACCCCGGGCACGGTTACGAACACGGTTGAAAAGCTGGAGGAAGAAGGCCTTGTAACACATGTCTCCTACAGGGGAGTTAAGCTTACTGAGAGGGGCCGCAGAATAGCGCTGCAAGTCGTCAGGAGACACAGGTTGTCGGAGAGGCTTCTGGTAGACATTCTGAAAATGGACTGGGAGAGGGTTCACGAGACGGCGTGCAGGCTGGAGCACAGCCTAACCGACGAGGTTGTAAAGCACTTGGAGAAAGCCCTCAACTATCCTAGGACCTGCCCTCATGGGAATCCTGTTCCCAACGAGCAGGGTAAGGTTTTCGAGGAGGAAACGCAGCCCCTGTCGGAGCTAGCTGAGGGCGAGCTGGGAGTAATCGTTAAGGTGGTTGAGGAGAAACCTGAGCTCCTGCTTCGCCTGAAGGAGCATGGGCTGGTTCCGGGAGCCATGGTGAGGGTTCTTACGCCGGTGTCGGACGAGCAGGTCGGGTTTGAGGTCGACGGGGAGAAAGGGGTGTTAAGCCTCAGCCTAGCTTCGCTGATACGCGTTAAAGGGGTGAAGCAATGAGCAGCACCGCCGACACGGGGGTAAGCGAAGTACCCTTGGCGATGCTTAGGGATGGGGAGACAGGGATCGTTGTCTCAGTCAAATCAGGATACGGGAAGGCGTGGGGGCTTAAGAAGAGGCTTATGGACATGGGTATAACGCCGGGTACGAGGATCACCGTTGTGAAGTCAGCCCCCTTCCACGGTCCTATGGAGATTCTCGTCAGAGGATACAGGCTGGCCATCGGCAGGGGGATGGCCGAGAGAATCTTCGTGCGAATGGAGGAGACGCGGGCTGGCTGCGCGGAGAAATAGCTGGGGGAAACAGGTTTGAACGGGAAGAAACTGGTTATTGCTCTCGCGGGGAATGCGAACGTCGGAAAATCAGTAATATTCAACTATTTAACCAAGCTCCACCAGCATATTGGCAACTGGCCTGGGAAGACTGTTGAAAAGGCTGAGGGGACGCTTCACTTTAAAGGATACACTGTAGACGTCGTCGACCTCCCCGGCATATACTCGCTCTCAACCTACTCCACAGAGGAGTCTATCTCGAGGAGGTTCATCGCTGTCGAGAAGCCTGACGTAGTGATAAACGTTATCGACGCGTCTGTTCTTGAAAGAAACCTGTTCTTCACCCTGCAGCTCATGGAGCTGGAAACACCCATAGTCATTGCCCTGAATCAGGTGGATGTTGCGAGCAAGAAAGGCATTCAGATAGATTTTGAGAAGCTTGAGAAAATCCTTGGTGTACCGGTGGTTCCAACGATCGCGGTAAAGGGAGTAGGTATCTTCAAACTCTTGGAGAAGGCTGTCGAAATATTCGAGGGTAAGCTTGAGGCGAAACCAAGGCAGGTGAAATACGGGGAGGAGGTTGAGGAGAGAATAGAGAAGCTTGCTGAAGCCGTTAGGGACAGCGGCCTTCCTTATCCGGCGAGATACGTTGCGATAAAGCTCCTAGAGGGCGATAGGGAGATTCAGGAAGAGGTTGAAAAATCGAAGCCCCAGGCGGTGGCTCTTGCAAGAAGCCTCGGAGAAGAGCTTGAAAGGCTCCACGGCCACTCCTGCCCAACCCTGATAACCTCTGAACGCTACCAGGCTGCTAACTACATAGCAAGGGAGGTGCAGAAGCTTGTTCCACCAGTAAAACCAACCCTAGGGGAGAAGCTCCACAATGTTACAACACACAGGGTTGCAGGATACCTCATAATGGCCGCTTCATTGCTTTCTCTATTCTTCTTCGTCTTCGCCGTGGGGAACGTTTTCTCAGATATTTTAACCAGCCTGCTATATGGGTTTAAGCCTTTTTTCGAAAGGGTTCTTGGAGCAGGGTTTTTTGAGGAGCTTGTTTGGGAAGGGGTTGTTGAAGGACTGATAGCCGGAGCCTCTGTAGCACTTCCCTACATCATCCCATTCTACTTAGCCCTATACTTCCTGGAGGACTCCGGCTACCTCAGCCGGATTGCTTTCCTCATGGACAGCATAATGCATAAAATGGGGCTTCACGGCAAGGCCTTCATACCCTTGATACTCGGCTACGGCTGCAATGTTCCAGCCTGCTTAGGCTGCAGAATAATGGAAACTCAGAGGGAGAGGCTTATCGCAGCCTTCGTCACAACCCTGGTGCCTTGTGCTGCCAGAACAGTCATCATTCTCGGCCTAGTTGGAAGGTTCGTGGGAATCCAGTGGGCCCTAATGCTCTATGCCTTTGACCTGCTTGTCGTCTTCCTCCTGGGAAGGATCGCATTCAGAATCCTGCCGGGCGAGCCAACGGGACTGATAATGGAGATGCCCGACTACAGGCTGCCACACCTTAAAACTGTTTTAAGCCAAACATGGTTCAGGCTTCTCGAGTTTATGAAAATAGCCTTCCCGCTGATAATTGTCTCAACATTCACGGTTAAGCTCCTTGAGGCCACCGGCATCCTGAGAGTCTTCACAAGCCTGCTGACCCCCGTCACTGTAGCGTGGCTCGGCCTCCCTGCGGAAACAGGCATAACGCTGTTGTTCGGTGTTTTAAGGAAGGAGCTTGCGCTCATAATGCTCGCCACTCTACTTGGAGCGGCAGACCTGTCTAAAGCATTAACACCTGTTCAAATGACGGTTTTCACAATAGTCTCAATGTTCTACATACCGTGCGTAGCGACGATCGCAACCTTAGTGATGGAGTTCGGCTGGAGGAAAGCCCTGGTCATAACTCTCTCAGAGATTGTTCTCGCCCTCATCCTTGGCGGGCTTTCATTCAGAATCCTAATACTCGCAGGATTAACTTAGGAGGAAAGCGTGTAACAAGCTTAGCCCCGAATTACTCGGGGAAAGCTTTATTCCCTGCCTATTCCTGTTTACTAGGCGTGAAGCCCCAGCCCGGAAAGTATGATTACCCTGAACACACGTCTGACGTATACGTTCAGGCCTACGGGAGAAGCCTGGAGGAGGCTTTCGAGAACGCTGCACTCGGCCTGACAGGAGTAGTGACAGACGTTTCAAGAATAAATCCTGAGCAGGCTGTTGAGGAAACAGTTGAGGCTGAGGATCTTCAAATGCTTCTCTACAAGTGGCTGGAAGCAATACTGGTCAGGCTTGACGCTGAGCAGATGGTTTTCTCAGTCTTCAACGTGAAAATAGAGAAGGGTGACGACAAGTATTTTCTCAAAGCCGTTATGAAGGGTGAGAGATTCAAGCCTGGGTGGCACACCAGCGGCACGCATGTTAAGGCAGTAACCCTGCACGACATGGAGATATATGAATCACCCTGCGGCGCAAGGGTTAAGGTTCTTCTAGACATATAGCTTGATTCCATTGTTTAGGAGTTTAAAGGGAAAGGAATCATCCCAGTAATTCTTAAGTATTCTCGCCTTCTAAAATGCACTATGGTTGAGAGAAGCGCGGACTGGATTGACCAAGCTGAGGGTGATTTGGTGCATGCGAAGCACGATTTGAAATCCGGTTTTTACGACTGGGCCTGTTTCTCTGCGCAGCAGTCAGCAGAGAAGGCTGTTAAAGCAGCCCTTCAAAAGCTGGGTGCTGAAGCATTGGGGCACTCAGTCTACGATCTTCTAATACATCTTAAGGAGAAAGAGCCTGTCAGCACCATGCTGTTAGAGTATTCTCTAGAACTCGATAAAGCCTATATTCCTACGAGGTATCCTAATGCACACCCTTCCTCCTCACCGAGGAGACGGTATACTAGAGGAGAGGCGGAGAGGCTGATTAAGTATGCAGAAGAAATACTCGAGTTCTGTAAAAGTATTCTTTCCAAAGTTTAGCCTTGAGGAGGTTATAATGGAGGTAGGCAGAGTAGTCTCACTTTTATCTGAAAGCCTGGCTTTGAAAAAGGTTATAATCTTCGGCTCATACGCTAAAAGGCGTTACACCGCAGGAAGCGATATAGACCTTTTTGTGGTTTTCGACGACACGCGATGTGCGAAGGACAACGTGTATAAGACTCTGATGAAGAACATTAAGCTGCCGAGACTAGAGCTGCACATCCTCTCATTAAAAGAGTATCAGGAAATAAATGGTTCAAAATGGATTAAAACAATAGATGAAGAAGGTATCAGAATCCTGTGACAAGGTGGACAAGCAGGGTGCTGCTTTAAACCATATCCCCATTACTCTTTTCGTAAGATACATGAATGCTCGCCAACCGAGCCCAGATTTAAATGTCAAGAACCAGCGCTCGTTGCACGCTTACAGAATCTTTTCAAACATGACTGCATCCGTTTGCCTAGAAATAGAATATCCAAGTCTCTTAAAGAAGACCTGGGCATCATGGTTTTCATTGCTTACGATAAGTCACCCTGCGAGCTCCCATCGCAGCAAGACCGGCTTCGGCGGCCTTCACAAGCCTGCTGCCTATCCCTCTCTTTTAAAAGCCGGGGTGAAAGATTATGTCAGAGATATACCCTATCTCAGTGCTTCTATGGAACTCCCTCTTAAAGACTTCCAAGGGCCATACGTATCCCGAGCAGTAGAAGATGAAACCGACGAGCCCTATGATCAGCTTATCGCGGGGCTCCGCTTAAAACCCGGTGATCTGAAAAGTATTCGCCCTCCCTCAATATCAGCCAAGGCTAAGCGGGGGCGAAAGTTGCTGGCATAAAAAACTTATGTGTTCTTGCTCATGCGGGCATGACCCGCGATCCTTAGCTGTTTTATTCAAACCTCAAAGGATCCGGCAACCTATGTTGTATACAACTTAGACGCTTCATAATGCGTTAAGGATGATGCTATTTGTTTTGCCCCTAGGAAATAGGATAACTGTTGAGCCTCCTGACAGGGATCAGCGCGCCATCGTCTACGCTTAGCTCAAGCACTGGGAATCTGGGACATGTATCTTTTAGCGGCCATCCTAACGTCTTCGGCTCTGACCGTTTTGCGCTTGGCGAAAACTGCAAGCTGCGCCGCGTCTCTTGCTATCCTTGTCCCTATTTCCTCAAGTATTCTCGAAAGCTCCTCAGCTGCTTCCTCGCTCACTCTTTCTCCGCCCGATTTCCTAAGAATACGGTACATGGCCGCTAGGGACAGTTCCTCCGACATTTAAATTACCGTTCTTTGAGGTAAATGAACAGATTAATAAGTCTTTTTGGGTGGGAAAGGTTAATTTTTTTGACTAAAATCGATAAAGTCTTAGGAATCAACCTAATCCCTGCTGAAAAACGGGTTTGAGGTGGTTTAAACGTGCTTCCGACGCTTTAAGAAACATAGAGGATTAAGAAGGCTCAGCGCTTACTCAATAGTTTCAGCCCCGCTTAAGCGGCTTAAACCGTTTTTTCCAGCGTAAGAAAGCACTGGACCCTGCTTATCAACCTCCACCAGAAGGGTTGCATTGTTTCCCGTAGGCGAGCCAAACACGCTCCTGCGGCAACGTTGCCTGTGTTTAAAAACAAGCGGAATGCTTCGCTTAAATGAACACAAGTAGAGAATTTTTTATGTTATGCCGCCGTAACCATGGCTGAAGATGGCAGCTTGTTAAAGGCTCCTGAAAGAGTAGCGCTCGCAGCTACTTTTTCCGCGAAAGAATACTTTTTAAGTAAGAAATGAATGAACTCCGTTTACGAAGGGTAGTTGAAAAATGCTCTTGGACGAGTTTGCAAAACTGTTCGACGGCGAGTATGAGATGCAGTTACTTGAGAACAAAGTGTTAGAATTCTGGGAGGAGAACAAGATACCTGTGAAACTTAGAAAGCTAAGATTGGAGAGAAATATAGGAAAACTTGGATACGTTGAAGGACCGCCGACATTGAACGGTCGTTGTCACGTAGGTCATACATGGGGTCGGGCGATGAAGGACCTGTGGTACAGGTGGAGGTCGATGCAGAATTACTACGTTCTTTTCAGGGCGGGCTGGGATACGCAGGGCTTGCCTGTTGAGATCGAGGCTGAGAAGGAGCTCGGATTTTCAAACAAGAAGGAGGCTCTTGAAAGGCTTGGAGAGGAAAGGTTCGTTGCAGAGATAAAGAAGATCCTGAACAAGTATCACGAGGACTGGAGGAGGGTTGACAGGAGGTTCGGCATGTTCATGGACTATGAGAAGGAGTACTTGACGTATAGGGATGAGTATATTGAGAGGGAGTGGAAGTATCTTGAGAAGGCTTATGAACAGGGGCTTCTCGGAAAGGGCTACAGGGTTGTAGCATACTGTCCGAGCTGCCAAACTTCTCTGAGCAACGCTGAAGTCGGCCAGGAGTACAGCATGGTTGAAGATCCATCCGTGTACTTCAAGGTTAGGCTTGAAACCGGGGACTATGTTCTAGTATGGACCACGATGCCCTTCACGATTGTTACTGACGAACTTCTCGCAGTGAACCCTGAGGCGGAGTACGTGAGGGTCAGGGTAGGCGGGGAAAGATGGATAATGGTCGGAAGCCTTGTTGAAACCCTAATGGATAAGCTGGGAATATCCGACTATGAGGTTGAGAAAACCTTCTCAGGGGCTGAGCTGGAGGGCAAGAAATACGTCTACCCCATGCTGGAGGAGGTTCCGCACCAGAAGAGGCTTGAGCAGGAAGACGATAGGATACACAGGATAGTTACAGCAGACTTCGTCGACGTCACCACAGGAACGGGTGTGGTCCACTTGGCGCCTGCAAACGGCGAGGAGGACTTTGAAGTGGCGCAGAGGATGAAAATACCAGTATTCTCGCCGTTTGACGATGAGGCAAGGTTCACTGAGGAAGCAGGCTTCTTTAAAGGGCTTTTCGCAAGGGACGCGGATCAGGTTGTTCTAGATATTCTGAAAAAGAAAGGGCTCTTGGTTAAGTCGGAGAGAATCCTCCACGAGTACCCCTTGTGCTGGAGGTCTAAGCACAGGCTCATATGGCTGGCTAGAACGGAATACTTCTACTGGCTTGACAGGATCGTGGACAGGCTTCTGGAGGCAGCGTCCAAAGTGGAATACTTCTATAGTCCTCCGAGAAACAGGTTCCTGGCCTTCATAAAAGAGGGAAAGCCGTGGTGCATATCTAGGGAGAGAGTGTGGGGGACGCCGCTGCCAATATTCGTCTGCGAGAAGTGTGGCAGGGAGGAGCTTCTAGCCTCAAGGAGGAAAATTGTTGAACGTGCCATAAGCCTGCCTGACGGAGAGAGCTTTGAGCTCCACAAGCCTTGGATAGACAAGGTTAAGGTGAGATGCCAGTGTGGAGGAGTTATGCACAGGGTTCCATTCGTGCTAGACACGTGGCACAACAGTGGGGCTGCACCTTATGCAAGCATGACCGACGAGGAGTTTGAACAGTATGTGCCGGTTGAGTTCCTGGTTGAATCCATAGATCAGACTCGAGGATGGGCCTTCACACTGCTCGTTGAAAACGTTATATTGAAGAACAGGGCTGAGGCGCCGTATAAGGCGTTCCTATTCTATGGGCAGGTTCTGGACGAGAAGGGGAATAAGATGAGCAAGAGCCTGGGAAACGTTATAAACACTGAGGACGTTATAACAAGGTACTCTGCAGACCTGTGCAGATTCTATCTTCTTTGGAAGACGAACCCGCTGGAGAACATTAACTTCAGCTTTAAGGAGATGATGGAAAGGCCGTTCCAGGTTTTAAACACATTCTTCAACCTGGGGAAGTTGCTTAAGCAGAATGCGGAGTACGACGGGTTCAGCTATGACGCATACAGCCTTGAATGGGCCTTGAAGAAAGGCTTTGTAAAGGACTCGGAGAAATGGCTTCTCTCATGCCTCCAAAGGGTTATAGAAATAGTGACGGATGGCTTTGAAAAAATGAGGATTCATGAGTCTGCAAGGGCGCTGGAGAAGTTCATCGTTGAAACGCTTAGTAGACGGTACGTGCCCATGGTTAGGAAGGATCTCTGGAGCGACGCGCCCGAGGACCTTGAGAGGAGAATGACCATATACGCTACACTCTTCAATGTTCTAAACACTGTTAACAGGCTTATGAATCCTTTAACTCCCTTCCTCGCTGAAGCCATGCACCAAGGGGTTGTTAAAAGGTTCAGCGGGAACACGGCCGAGTCGGTGAACCTTGAACAGTGGCCAACTCCTGACAGGAGCCTCGTGGACGAGAAGCTTGAGAAAGACTTCGAAAGGATTGACGAGGTCGTGAGCACTGTGAACTGGGCGAGGATGAAAGCGGGTATTAAGAGAAGATGGCCGCTCAGGAAAGCAGTACTCGTACTCAGCGAAGAGTACTCGGAGAGCGTTAAGAGAAACATGAACCTGCTTCGCGAAATGATTAACGTTAAGGAGGTTTCTTTGAAGGGCAGCCTGGAGGAGGCTGGTGTTAAGACAAGGGTAAGAATAAACTATTCTGCAGCAGGCCCAAGGTTCAGGGAGAAAGCTGGGAAAATAGCTAGCCTCGTTTCAGCAAGGCCCGAGGAAGCAAGGAGAAGCATTGAGAAAGATGGAAGATACGTGGTTGAAGCAGACGGCGAATCGTTCGAACTTACTGCTGAAGACCTTGTTTTCGACCACGAGCCGCCCGCGAACCACGTGTTGGCCACAGGCAAACCGGGCTGCGTCATACTGGACACTGAGAGAACCCCTGAGCTCGTCGCTGAAGGATACATGAGAGATGTTGCGAGAAGAATACAAGCGTACAGGAAGGAGCTCGGCCTAAACCCGACAGATGTTTTGAGCAGCGTCACCGTCTATGGAGTTGGCGAAGAAGGTTATGAGAGGCTAACGCCGCTGCTGGCAGAGCTTTCAAGCCTGGTTAGATGCAGGAAAGTAGAAGTTGAAAAAGAACCGCCCGCCGACAGGAGCATAGTGAAAGAATACGATATTGAGGGAGAGAAAATCTACGTGAAAATAGTCAAATAGGAGAAAAGACTTAAAAACGGTTTTTCCGAAAAGATTTATTTCCCCCTTTTCACGAACCCTCCACAGGCTCCGGTGGTGTAGCCCGGCAAGCATACCGGCCTTTCGAACATCTGGGTTGAAGACAGCCGGGGGTCCCGGGTTCAAATCCCGGCCGGAGCATAAAACTTAAATATTTTGATACTTTTTTAATTTGCTTTATTATAAGCAGGAGGCGTGGAAAAAACAGCTTATTTTTTGATAAGCTGGATTAGAATTTACTCCATGCTCAACATATTTACTTAAATCCTGGAAATGAGAACTTTTATTGAAAATGGGTAAATGCGGGTTTAATTGCAGAGAGTGTTCCTATTTCAAGAAGCCCTGTATCGGCTGCGTGATCGAAACTTGTTTAGTGGATAAGTGCATTAAGGGTACCTCTTATACGGGGATAACGCATCCGAGGAGTTTCTGCAAGCTCAGACAGTATTGTCCCATCGGAGGTAATAGTAGGCCTCTTCCAGTGTTAATTCAACCTATAGGGAATAGGCAGATGATAAAGGTGAAGTTCTCCAAGTTTATACCTGAGATAGATATCACTGATCAAGGTCCTGGGTTTGGAAGGATGGTTTCGAAGTATCAGCGGTTTTCATGCCTCTCTGGCAACTGCTTGCAAACGAAAGCATGCTGTCCCAAGCTTCTAGTAAGGGTCTCCATGATTACCTTGGCTTCAACGGCAAAATACTACTCTCCACAGTTATGCCTGACGAGCTTATCGATAGGCTTGAGACCAAGGACTACTTCAAGCTGATCAAAGAGCTGAGGCCAGACGCCACAATGATTCCAGACAACTATACTTACACCGATGTCCCGCTTTACCAATCTTGGTCTCAGACAATAAGGCTTGTAAACTTCGCCAACGACTTCCTTAAGCTTGACATTCCTCTCATAGGTCTAATTAAAGGAGCTAACCTTCGCCAGATGGATTGGGCCGTCAGGAAGCAAGTTGAAATGGGCTACGTTTCCTTCGCTATGCCCGCGAGGGAGCTTTTCGAAGAGGAGATGCTGGATTACTTTCTACCACAGATCTTACTGACCCTAAAAAGAAGTTATAAAAAGAGGAGCGATTTCGAGTTTCTCCTCTACGGTGTCGGCCAGAAGCTTTCGAGATATAAGGATATCAGTTTAAGCAACCTCTCTTGGTTTCTGAGGGCGAAGCATGGGGAATACTATTGGGATGGGTTATTCTACGACCTTAGGGATCCCGTGATCAGGTTCAATGAGTGTTATTGCGAAGCATGCAGAGGAATGATGCCGCAAGATATTATCGACCTTTGGTTCGAGAATAAGGAGCGTGCTCTGAGAACCCTAGCGGTACACAACATTCTGGATCTGAGTCAATGGAGGCGGAGAAGGTAAAGAATGGGTGGAGGCTCAGCCATAAGGCAGCATAAGAGAAGGTTCCTCCAGGGAGAATCTGAAGAAACCGGTAGGAAGGAGGAATGTGAAGAAGCCTACTGGATGGTTAAATCATTTGGGGAATGCAAGGTACGTGAAACGGAAAGCGGCGAATATGAATTAGTCAAAGGGACAACCACCGTCGGCATATTTTCAGAGGCATGCGTCGGGGAGAGAAGAATCCTATTTCCTCTGAGCCATGGAATGCTGCTTGAAGTCTCAAATGAAGGTATTAGGGAAATAGCTACACCTGATAAAGCAGTACTCTTCGGGCTAATATCCTCTGATGGAAGCAATGCTTATTATTGGAGGATTGATTCAAAAGGAAGGTATCACTCTGAGTATTCAACTAGGTTCTACTCTGAAAATAATGAACTCATAGAGTTGTTCGACGAATTATTCGAGAAAATATATGGTTTAAATCCACACCACTATGTTAGAAAAAGGAACGGTTTAATTACTGCGGCAATATATTCTAAAGGGGTCTACTATGATTTAAGCGATTATGATGTCAAGACAGGAGCTTACGAGTTTAGAGTCCCCCGAGAACATCTCGATTATGAGGGGAAGAGGGCATACTTGAAAGGCTTCTTCTCCGGAGATGGGAAGGCCTCTCTGACTCGCGAGGGAAGTCTTACAATACGGTTCTACTCGAAATGTAAAGAAGGTCTAGAAGGCTTACGTCAACTCCTTATAGATTTGGGCTTCCATCCTCACGAAATTAGAGAAGAGAGAGAAGAACCAGAGGGTGTAGTCTACTGGTTTTCAATTCCGAGTAGGGAGCATATGAAGTTTATAGAAGATATAGGAAGCTTTAAGCCTAGGCACAGAGAAGTATTTGAAGAGTATGGAAGATTACGAGGTGAGGAGGGTGAAAGGAGCTAGAGTTTGGGGGTGGGGCGACGATCTAGAATTAGCCGGAAAGAATGCTCAAACATACGTAAACAAGCGGTGGGGAAACAAGACAGAAGAATGCTCTATTGCGGTGGATGGTAGAAGTGAAGACATACTGTTTAAAATCACCGTGTACATGAGTAAGCCTGAAGTCGTGGAAGATCTTGTTAACAACCTCTTTGATATTGCCTTAACAAGAGGGAGCAAGATATACTCAGTTACTGTTAGTCTGTATGATCATATGGCTTCAAGCGGAATAACATGTACAAACAGTCTACCATTTGTAAGAGAAGCTTATGAGAGACGAAAGCAGATTCTCATGGAGAAATTTAAGGAACATCCGGAGGTTAAGTACCTGTTGGAAGAAGGAAGAACCCTGATAGTAATTCCGGCGACCGCAATACTGTGTGAATTAGAGTCGAAGTGCTTTAACAAGGTGATAGTGTGGACAAGCAACTATGATTTTGGCCCTCTCATGGATTATGTCCACCTCATTGCTAACAGGCTGATCGAACGCAAAATTGCTACTCGTATTGTAGGATATGACCTGAGGAACAATGTAGAAGAATTGACGATACTTGATATAGATTTGGATATGAGGGGGAAAAAGGTTTACTTATGGTTAGACCATCCTCCTGTCAAGTAAAAAATCTTGGACTAATAATAGATGTTTTATACTGAAGAGAATAGTTTAGACTTGTATGTTCGTGGGTTCAAATCCCGGCCGGAGCATAAACTTAAAATAAAACTTAAATATTTTTATATTTTACACTTGCGCGCGCCTCCAAGCTCGCCAACCCGTTCTAAAATGGGAACGCTAGGCTAAGATAAGGTTTTCCGGCGCGTGTGGAAGGATTATGAGCTGGAGCCGGTTAGATGAAGTTAAACAGGCTTTACGGAAAGCATTAGGGACTTAACGGGATGCTTCAGCATGCCTCTCTAGTTCAATCTTCCTGGAGACTGCGAAGCTCGCTTCACTGTTGCTCGCAGCGTTTACGATTTCCTCGGCGAGGCTTTCCGGCATGCTTTTCCTGGTTTTGAAGCTTTTCCTTTTCGCCCCGTCCACTATGTTTCTTATCGCCAAGTCTACTCTCCTACCCGGGGAAATGTCCACGGACTGGTAGTAGACTATTCCACCGTAGCTGACTCTCGTCGTGTCCTCCCTGGGTGCGGAGTTTACGATTGCTTCCACGAGGATTTCAACAGGGTTCCTTCCGGTTTGAATATTTATTATTTCAAAGGCGTGTCTAACTATACTTATGGCTTTGGCTTTTCTCCCGCCTGCTCTGGCTGTTTGAGCAACCCTGTTGACCAAGCGTTCAACAACGTTTACACTGTACTTCCAGAATTTCCTCTTCTCATGCCTTCCCCCGGAGTACGGGATGACTACTGGCCTGAGGCTGACTACGTTCACCAGCCCGGGGTCTCTAACCTCTATCCCGCTAATATCCCACTTGTCGAACAGCTTGCATTCTACGCTTGTCTTAGCCAAGAGTCGTGTTTAAAACGGGCCGTGACACTTTATTTAAAGCTTACCTTGTCGGCTTCTGCTTCTTACCCTTTAAAAGAGCATCCAGGGAAACCCCGTTTACGCTTATAACCTTGTATCTCACTCCCGGAATGTCTCCCATGGATCTGCCCAGCGTACCCCCGATTCCCGCAACTATTACCTCGTCCCTCTCGTTTATGAAGTTTAAGCCACCGTCCTTCGGCACGAATGCCGTTATCTCCTTCCCGTTCTTTATAAGCTGGACTCTGACGCATTTCCTGACAGCGCTGTTAGGCTGCTTGCTAGCTATCCCGACTTTCTCTAGGACGACGCCCCTCGCCATCGGGGCTCCCTCAAGCGGGTCGTAAAGCTCCTTGAGCCTGAGAACTCTCTTGGTGTAATACTTATAGCTCCACCTGAACTTTCTCCGAACCTTTATCAGGCTTCTGGCTGCGAATTCTCCTTTACCCAAACCCTAGAATGCTGTGAAACAGGGTCTTATTAAGTTTCCGACGCTTATCTTATTTTAACGTCGCTGAGGCCGAAGTGCCTCCTAGCTATCTCCCTTATCCCCCTTATTCTAAACCCGTTTCTACCTATGGCCCTGCCCTTATCCACGTCGTCAACCGTTAAGTATGCTAATCTTCCCCCTTTAACACCGTTTTCAAGCCGTATTTCAAGCACTTTAACCGGGTGGAGAGCCCTTTTCAAGAATGTTTCAACATCCTCATGGTACTCTAATATCTGCACTTCCCTCCCTATTCTTTTTGAGAAATGCTGGAGCAGAATCCTGTAGCCGCGCCTGATTCTTTCAGCATCCTCAGGCTTGAGGAGGAAAAACACTGTCTTATCATCGTTAGCCATAACGCAGTCTATCGCCCGGGTGCCGGTTGCGCTCTCGAAGAAGCCTATGATGCTCAGCTCCTGGTTCGACCAGCTTATTCTTGCTTCATCCCTGCTTGTCATTCTGCTTGGTTTCCTCCAGTATTCCTGACTCCCCCTGGCTCAATATTCCTATAACGGAGGCGGGGTGTTTTAAGTTTAACGCTTTACCCAGGACTATTCGGGAACCATCGTAGACTATTGCTGGCGTTTTAGAAAGCTCTATAGCGTTCCGAAGCTTGCTCAGCAATGGCTGCGGGAGGCTTGAAACATAGATTACGCCCTCCAGCTTACCCTGAAGCAGGAGCCTGTAGACCTCGTTGAACCCTGCTACGAAAGAGCCTGTTTTAGCAAGCAGTTCAAGCCTGCTGCTGAGCGACACTTTCTCCGCCATCGTTGTTCTCACTCCTGCTTAAGAAGCCCCCTATATCAACATATACTTTAACCATTCCAGTGCCTGCGAAAATCTCTGAGCCTGCAAGAACCCTCTCGGTCATCCCGAGCAGCCTGTCCTCAGCGCCTGAGACAGCTCCTTCAACAAGAACCTGAACAGCCCTTTCGAAAGCAGCCTTGGCGAGCACGCTCTGCTTTCTCCCGCTTACACCATGCCTGCCTATCTGCTTTATCTCCCCGTCCTGCGTCATGGCGCTTGCGACAAGAGAGAGATGCCTCCAGTCGACGTCCAGCCCCTGCTCGTTAAGCGTCTTCCACATCTCGTTTATCAGGGCTGCCCTAGCAGCCTCAATGCCGAGCACGCTGGCGATCTCGTGAATATCGTTGCTTATTGTCCTTGTATGGTCCACCTCGGGAATGTTGAAAACCTCAACAAGGTTGCTTCCCTCGGTCACTATGCAGTACTCACCACCCTCCTCCTTCAGGAGGACTCCTTTAACCTTCGTTATTCCGCTGACCGGCGTCTTCCTTATCTTGGACTCGAACTTCTGCGGGTCGGTTTTAATAAGTATTTCAAAACTCCCGTCGCTCTTAACGTTGAACTTCAAGCCGAGTGTTTCAAGAACTTTTTCAACATCCTTCTCCGTGAGTCCTCTCTCACTGAGCCATTCTTTAACAGGGTGTATGACAAGATAGTCGTAAGCCATTGTGGATTTCAAGCTTATCCTAGAAACGTCTTCAATAGTCGTGTAGACGAGTTTTCTCGCAACCCTCAGAGCCCTAGCGTAATCCTTGTTATACGGGGTTTTAAGATAAACAGTCATCATGGGCGTCTTAGGCGTTTTCCTAGCGTCTAGCAGCTCGATCAGCCTAGGCAGGCCGAGGGTGACGTTGGCCTCTCTAACCCCGGCGTAGTGGAATGTTCTAAGCGTCATCTGTGTTCCCGGCTCGCCTATGGATTGGGCTGCAACAACCCCGACGCTTTCACCAGCCTCAACGAGCGCGCGGCGATACTCTCTCAATATCTGTTCAACCACGTTTCTAGCAGCCTGCTTAGACAATCCTTTTGAAACTATCGCGTGGAAAGCCTCCCTCTGAATGTTCACCGGCAGAAGCCTCCCATGCTCCTCGATTATTCTCTTAACGGTCTGCCTGTCCGCCGGCTTACCCTTCTTAACCGCTGAAAGCGCATATTCCTCAACTATCCTCTTCGCGTCGACAGACTTACCGTGGTCGCTCTTAGACGGGTCGACCCCGTCCTCGCCATATATCACGTCGACAATGTTCCCGTAGGAGTCTCTAACGGTTCCATCGTACTCAACCCTGAGTGACTCCAGCGCGTGAATGAGCCTACGCTGAAGATACCCGCTCTGCTGCGTTCTGACGGCGGTGTCGACGAGAGACTCACGGCCCCCCATCGAGTGGTAGAAGAGCTCAACCGGGGATAGGCCGGTGTAATAGTTAGACTTTATGAATCCTCTGGCAACTGGGCTGAGGTCTCCTTTGCGGAAGTGTGGCAACGGCCTTCCAATGTAACCCTTGAAGATTCTCTTGCCGCGGAGCGCTTGCTGGCCTAGGCATCCGGATATCTGGCCCACGTTTAGGTCTGAGCCCCTTGCACCTGTTTTAGTCATTATGACCATGTTGTTATCCAGCCCGAGGGAGGAGGATACTAGGCTGCCAACCTTACTCCTGACTTTTGAGAGAGCATCCATTATGTATGCTTCCAGGCTTTCCTCCTCGCTCATCCCAGGTATCCTCTTAATCCTCCCCTTGCTCCAGTCCTCCAGAAGACTGTTTACTTCAACGTCAGCCTGGTTAGCTTCCTTCTCAACCTGCCCCTGAACCTCCTTGGGGAGGCTCACATCCCTGTAGCTGAAGCTGAACCCCCTTAAGAGCAGGAACTCTCTAACCATTTTCTGGAAGGAGGATATGAACCTGTGTCCCTCTTCAGCCCCATACTTTTTAATAATCCTGTGGAGAATCGTGTCTGCCTTCTCAGCCCCTATCGACGCCTTATCTATTACTCCGGAAACCAGCTTGCCGTTTTTCACGATTATCTCAGCCTCGTCTCTAGACGGGCCGCCTACGCTGGTCTTGTTAACATAGTTGAAATCCTCTTTGAAGAGGAGGCTGACTGCCTGTCTGCCTGACCATAGTGGCACCGGCTTCTTAACCTCCGGCTCGGGAAGCTTGCCCTCGTACCCGGCGGCGTAGATGATTCTCGCAAACTCTTCCTTCGTTAGGTACGTGTCTTTTCTGGTCAGCAGGTAGGCCCCTGTTATGAAGTCCCTGATGGCGCCCATAATGGGCGCGCCGTATCTCGGCGTCAAATAATGCTTCTTAACTCCTAGAAGCATGCTTGTCTCAACATGGGCCTCGATGCTCTGGGGGACGTGCAGGTTCATCTCGTCGCCGTCGAAGTCAGCGTTGTAAGGCGGGCAGACACTCGGATGCAGCCTGAAGGTTTTACCAGGGAGAACTTTCACCCTGTGTCCAAGCATTGAGAGACGGTGGAGCGAGGGCTGCCTGTTGAAGATTACGAAGTCCCCGTCTAAAAGGTGTCTTTCGACGATGAACCCTATGTCAAGAGCCTCTGCGAGAGAATCCCTGTTCTCGACGAATTGAAGCTTATGCCTAGCGCCGTTCGGCCTCACAACGTATTCTGAACCGGGATGTATGAAAGGCCCGTTTCTAACGAGCTGAACCAGCCAGTCCCTATTCCAATATGTAACCCTCTCCGGAACAGTAAGGATCTTAGCGATCTCCTCCGGGACCCCGACCTCGTCTATACCCAGATATGGGTCTGGAGATATGACTGTTCTAGCTGAGAAGTCAACCCTCTTGCCGGAGAGGTTCTTCCTGAAGCGTCCCTCCTTGCCTTTCAGCCTCTGGGCGAGAGTCTTCAGGGTTTTACGGGTCCTGTGTTGAGCCGGAAGAATGCCAACAGCCTCGTTGTCGAAATAAGTTGTAACATGGTATTGTAGAAGATCCTCGTGGTCCTGTATTATGAGTGGGGACGCGCCTGACTCAATATACTCCCTTATCCTGCGAGCCGTCCTAACTATGTCTACAAGCTTATGCGTCAAATCGTCCTCAGATCTCTCTCCTGTTTCAAGTATTATCGAAGGCCTCACTTGAATAGGTGGCACTGGCAGAACCTCTATCACGTACCATGCCGGATGGGCAACCTCAGGATCAATGTTTAGAAGCCTAAGGTCATCTTCAGGAATCCTGATTAAACGCTCCCTTATGATCCGTGTGTTTAAAAGCCTTAGGACACCATCAGGATCCCTCTCGTAAAACCTTGTGGGCCTTTCCAGCTTAACCTGGTACTTGTCAGCCCCGCAGTGGGGACACCTGTTAGACCTTCTCACCTCATCCTTTATCTGGTCGAAAATCTGGTCTGGAACAATGCCATAGTTCTCCTCAAACTCCCTTATCTTCTCCCTGTAGTCGCTTATCCTATCGCTGGGAAGTAGGATTCTGCCGCACTGTCTACACGTAGACTGGAGAACCCTCTCTATCTCCCTTGCGAAAGAGACGTGTATAACTGGAACCGGCAGCTCAATGTGTCCGAAGTGCCCGGGACACTTATCCGGAAGGTTTCCGCAAGTCTTACACCTCTGCCTAGGCTCTATTGTGCCGAGCCTAGTGTCCATCACCCCTCCGGGAACGGATAGGCCGTCCTGATCGTAAGTCTCATCCGTAGTGACCTCCATTACTGAGAGCCTTCTGATCTCCACTGGGGAAAGAACTCCGAACTTTATAGAATCTACCTGTTTTATCTCAACCTCTTGGCTCATCTCTAAATCCTCTCCTTAACCTTGAGCCTCGGGAAAATTCCTAGGCTCATCAACTCTTGAAGCAGAAGCTTGAACGCGTACGATATTTCGACCCTGCACACGTCTTTCCCCTTCTCGCAGATAGGACACACGTATTTCTTCTGCCTAGCATCGTAGTAGGCAAATGTTCCGCATTTTTCGCAGACATGCACGATCGTCCTGTCGGATTCTTCGAGCAGCCTGTCTTGAAGCAGCCTGGCGGCACCGTGCCCAACGAGACAGTCTCTCTCCATCTCTCCAAACCTTAAGCCTCCTCCTCTCGATCTCCCTTCAGTAGGCTGGTGAGTAAGCATCTGAACCTGCCCCCTGGCCCTAGCGTGCATCTTATCCTTAACCATGTGGTGAAGCCTCTGGTAGTAAACTATCCCCATGAAAACCTTCGCCTTAAACTGTTTACCCGTGACACCGTCTATGAAGTTGAACTCGCCGTATGGGGAGAAGCCATGCTCCTCCAGAATCCTCTGAACCTCCTGCTCGGGAGCATGTATGAACGTCGTCCCATCCATCTGTCCCCCCTCTAGGGCTGCAGCTGTGCCGAAGAGGGATTCGAGAAAGTGGCTTATCGTCATTCTGGAGGGTATTGCATGCGGGTTTATCAAAGCGTCAGGAACCAGGCCGTCTTCCGTGAAAGGCATGTCGGACTGCGGAACCAGCATTCCTACAACGCCCTTCTGCCCAGACCTGGATGCAAACTTGTCCCCTATTTCGGGAATCCTATGGTCTCTTACCCTTACTTTTATCAGCTTATTGTTCTCAAGATCCTCGGTTATGAGAACACTGTCGACAAAGCCGCTTTCAGAAGGCTTGAGCGCCACTGAGGAGTCTCTTCTAGCCGGAGCCTGGAAAACAAGCTCCTTATATTCTTCAAAGAACCTTGGCGGGCTTGACCTTCCAACTATAACGTCCCCGCCTTTAACCTCGGCTTCAACAGACACTATCCCATCTTCCTCGAGCTTCGCATACGCCTCGTCACCCCTGTAGCCCCTAACCTGGGAGTCAGGCTTCTCTATCCTGTCAACCTCCCCCATCGGATACCTTCTTGCCTCAACCTCGTAAGACCTGTACGTGGTTGACCTTGCAAGACCACGCTGGACTGACGCGGCGTTCAAAACTATCGCGTCCTCCATGTTGTACGGGTGTGACATCACTGCCACCAGAAAGTTTTGACCTATGGGCCTCCTATCCAGCCCTATGATCCTGTCGACCTTTGAAGCCACTAGCGGGAGCTGCGGGTAAGTAGTAACGTGGAAAGTAGTGTAGAACGAGTTGCTGATGTTGGTAAATGGGAGTCCGAGGGCCTGCTTAGCCATAGCAGCCTCGTAAGTGTTTCTGGGTGAATGGTTATGCTCCGCAAACGGGACTGAGGCTGAGACAACGCCAAAAACAAGGAGCGGGGATATTTCTAGATGAGTCGTATCCTCTCTAATATCCTTAACGGATGTTGCTATAACGGCGTTCTCCTCCTCGTCAGCATCCAGAAAATCCACTATGCCGTTGTTCACAAGGTCGTCGAAAGTTATCTTGCCGAGTGTAAGCTTAGAAACATGATCCTTCGTAAGCTTCACCAAACCGTCTTCCACAACTATTAAAGGCCTCCTGACTCTCCCAGCGTCAGCATTAATATAGATCTCCCTGACAACCCTGCCTCCATAGTTGAACTCGTAGTGTGCAACGTTTATCTCAGAAGGCAGCAGCCCCCTCCTCCTAAGATTCCTAATCTCCCTGACGAGGGCCTCGCCGGAGTAAGAGTAGCCGACTAGGATGCCGTCTAAAAATACTTTAGCAGCAGATGAACGTTCATCTGGACCAGCCTTATCAACAGTTACTAGGCCGAATTTCAAGAGTATTTTCTCGACAGCAGACTTGTCCGCTGAAACAGATATTTGTGCACCTATACTCATGTTCTTAACGAGCCCGCAGTTAACTCCCTCAGGCGTCTCATTCGGGTCAAGCTTGCCCCATTGCGTCGGATGCAGATCTCTAGCGTCGAAGTTCGACTGGCTCCTGCTCAGGGGCGACTGGACCCTGCGCAAATGGCTTAGGACAGACAGGTAGTTCGTCCTGTCCAAGAGCTGAGTAACCCCGACCAGCCTCTTACCCCAGTTACCGGTAGCCATAGCCTGGTTTATTGAGTCGGTTATCAGGCTCGTCGTGATCAGGTTTGAAAAAGAGTGAATGATTCTATGCCTCAAGCTGGATTTTTCAAGCTGGTATCTGAAGTCCCTTATCATTCTTCTGAACGCTGTTCTGAAGAGCTCAGCTAAAAGGCCTCCCGCGAGCCTAATCCTCTTATTTCTGTAGTGATCCTTGTCGTCGGGCGGCCGCCAGCCTAGTTTCATCGCTAGAACCCTCTCGGCCATCTCGCACAGGAAGAGAGCCTTAGCATACCTGGAGCCCTCATCCAGCCCTACGTGGGGGAGGAGAATCTTATCCAAAACGTTCTGAGTCTTGTTTAAACGAACCTTGTCCGACTGGCCGTAGGCAACCCTGTTGCCAATATACATTATAGCGTCATCCTTGCTTAAGATGTTCTGTGCAGCGTCGAAAGATGGTGCTAAAAGCTCCTGCACCTCTGGGAAAGGTGAAACACGCTCGGCAATATCCTTGTCCGACTCCATCCCTAGGGCTTTCAGCATTATGATGAAGGGAACCTCCTGTCCTACGCCTGGAAGATACACTTTCAACTCATTGCTTTGGCCTTTCAGCCTGACTTCAACCCTAGTCCTGTAGCCGACGGTTGTTGAGAAAACGCGCGCAATATAGAAGGAGTATGGGCCTATCTTCTTCTCTTCGAGGATTATCCTGTTTGGAGCAAGATCCTCAACACCAACTATAACTCTTTCTGAACCGTTAATTATAAAGTAGCCTCCCGGATCGCAAGGATCCTCTCCGAGCTTGACCCTGACCGCCGGGTCTAGGCCGGCGAGCGCGCAATACCTAGAGTTAACCATTATCGGCATCTCTCCTATTAAAACCTCCTGTCTAAGCTCCCGGCCGTCCTTCAGCTCCTTAACCTCCAGGTAGATTGGGGCGGCGTAGGTGAAGTTCCTAACCCTGGCTTCCATCGGATAAATGTTTCTAACCGCGCCGCTTGGCTCAACAATCCTAGGTGCGCCAACCCACACTTTACCCAGCTCTATTCTGATAACCCTATCCTCAACAGTAACCTCAATATTCTTAACCTCGTCCACGATCTTCTGCATATCCTTATCGATGAACTCGTTGAAAGAATCAATGTGGTGTCTAGCTAGCCCGATGCTCCTCACATAGTTCTCCGCAACTATCCAGAGGTCCTCGTTGCCAAGTTCCTCAGTCATGCTGTTCAAAAGCTTAACCCTCCACCACGATGCGGTAGGCCAAGGTTACACCGGCAACCGGACTCTTCCTGGTTATTTCAAGAATGTCCCCGGGTTTAGCGCCTATTGCGACGGCCACAGGGTCGCTGGCGAGGATCTTGGGAAGCTGGGAAGGCTTTATATTGTACTTTCTAAGGAGCATCTCCCTTTCCTCGCTCGACAAAACCTTGTGAGAAGGCACTAAAACATGTTCGAGTATGTTCACTTTACTAATGTTTTTCTTACTAACCAAGCGATTTCGTCAGGATAGCGAAAAAGGGGGTAATAAACGTTTCCCCCGTTTTCCGAGCATCAGGGATAACAGGCTGAGAAAAGCCTAAAAACCTATTTTAGAGGCCCGGTGCGCATGCCTGAAGCGGAAAGTGGAAAAAGTTAAAAAACACCCTTATGAATGAGAATCCAGCCCGCGGTAGCTCAGCCTGGTAGAGCTTCCGGCTGTAGTCCTCCACCTCGAGTGGAGGCGTCTCAGCCTACCGGGCGAACAGAAACCGGAGTGTCGCTGGTTCAAAGGGATGGCGGGAAGAAACTGCCATCCTGAGAATCCAGCCCGCGGGACTTTTTGGAAGAAAGATCCTTTAAGCCCCAGCGTGGCTTAGCCTTGGAGGTTGAAGGCTGTTTAATGGCTGAATAAGATGGAACATTAATGCTTAAATACTGTTATGAAGGGCGCTTCCAGAGATGACGCGGACTGGAAAGGCTCAAGAAGTGTTTAAGGCAAGGGTTTTCGAAGCGTTTAGTGACCCAGCTAGGCTGAAGATAGTTGACTTTCTGAGAGACGGTGGGAAATGCGTCAGCGAGATAGCTGAGAAAACAGGGATCCTTCAGCCATCGGTTTCCCGGCATTTGAAGATTCTTAAGGAGTGTGGAATAGTTAAGGAGAGTAAGCTTGGGAGCAAGAGGGTCTACAGGATTACTGATCCCAGAATATTCAGAATTGTCGACTCGCTAGATCCCCGTCTAGAGGAGAGTTTGAAAAAGCAGATTTATGAGAGCATTCTTTAATTCCTGCACATCGGGTAGCCCTGTACGTAAAACCTGAGGTCCTGTTTTCCATTTCAACCTTCAATTCCCCAGATTACTAACTGGGGCGGCGCGATCAATCCGCCGTCATCCGAGAATGTTGAGCCGACTTCTCTCTTCTCGCACGGGCGGAAAACATGGATGACTTGGCAATATGGGACACCGGATGAGAGTGAGGAAAGCGTGTGCTTCGCCATAAATGAAAATATCTCTATTATGCTTTCCACCATTTTGAAACCAAGTATTTAACACTGTTCTCATCCGGGTCAGAGATCGCGAAGACGAACAGTTTTTTAACAGAGGTAGCGAGCCTTCCTGCTCTGACGAAGTCCGGAGCATCTATCTTATCCCTCTTCCTCTTAACCTCCAGTATTGCTGGCGCATGGTCTATTCCTGGGCCGTGCTCGTAGATCGCGAAGTCGCATCCGAATTTAATGCCTGGCGTAACTATAAATCCCCTGTTCCTCAGATCCCTGTAGACTATAAACTTGCTTTTAAAATCCTCATGAATCCTTGATGCTATCCTGAGCAGCTGGTCGGAAGAAACCTCCCGGTCATCCTTGTCTACAACCCTTATAATCCCTTTCTCCAAAAGATACATTCCCTCGAAAAGGTCGAGCGTAAGTGGGGCGTTGAAGTTCGAGTCTTTCGGCTTAGGTATCCCCACAGGTTTCCCGAAGAACCCCATGCGGTAGACTTCTTGAGAATGCTCAATGTTCCATATTAGTAGACGGTCGCCGACGAGTTCAGCAGTTATCTTCGCCTGCCCTCCTTCCAATTTTCAAACCCCCTACTAGAATACGCTTAAGGAAAGTACTCTAGCCGCATCAGCAGCGTCCGCAGCCCTGTCCACAACCTCCTCGATGAGGTTTGCAACATCCTTAAGGAGAAGGATTGTCGAAACATCCGCCTTTGAAAAAATTATTTTTATCTCCAGGCTTCTGAACAGGCTGTCAATCTCCTTCTCATACGCCTCAACGCTCCTGGCGAACTCCTGTATTTTCGAGGTTTCGAACCCTAGCGTGAAAATAACTTCCCTAAGCTTCATAACGGTTTCAAGAGTTTTTGCAACAAGCTCTTTAAACCCTTCCCTCAGACTCTTCTCAATAAGCTTCTTCCTGAGGAAGAATTCTCTAAGCCTGAACACGATTCCTTCGCACAAATCAGGTATTCCTGTTAACGGTGATGCTAGCCTCAGGAAATCCTCCCTGCTAGCCATTATTGCTCCCGCTTCAACGAGCTCGTTGGCCAGTGTTCTCTCGGTCTCTATCGACTTATTCTTGAGAATGCTTATGTTTGTCAAGGCTTCGTCGAGCTTCGAAGTGTCGCCTTCCAGGCAAGCCGTAACAAGGTTATTGACTTCTCTAACAGAATCAACAGCGTATCTGGCTAGCTCCTGGCATGTTTGAAGGAGCTGCCTCTTAAGCCTAAGGGTTGTCTCGGTGGGGTACATCTTTCAGACTGTCCTGCCTTGCTGTAGTAGTATTGTCATCCGAAGTTTTAAGCTTTTCAGGCCTTCTTCAACCCGTGGATATATACGTCTGTTAGCCATTTTTAATCGGGTTAAACATCCGGCTTAGGGGATGAGAGCAGTTTGGAAAGCTCCGCGTGAAGGCTCCCTATTTCTATTCTCCTCTGCTCTCTAGTGTCCCTAAACCTAAGGGTTACACTGTTGTCTGAGAAAGTCTGGTGGTCAATGGTGACTGCAAACGGTATGCCTATCTCATCCGACCTCGCATACCTACGGCCAATACTTCCAGAATCGTCAAAATTAACCTTGAAATCTCCAAGCATCCTTGCAACTTCTGCGGCCTTCTTCACGAAATCCGGCTTAGAAAGCAGTGGGAAAACTGAAACGTCGAAAGGCGAGAGGTATGGGGGGGTTGAGAGGCGTATGCGCCCATCCTCCTCAATCCTCAAACTGTATTCTAGGAGAGCGTAGAGAAGCCTTTCAGCCCCAAAGCTGGGCTCAACCACGTGTGGCACCATCCTCCTGCCTGAGGAGGATATGAAAACATTCATGTCCTCGCCGCTCACCCTCATGTGGCCCGAGAGATCGAAGTCGGTACGGTATGCGAACCCAGCGACCTCAGTCCATCCCCATGATTCCAGCAGCACTTCACAGTCGAAGAGCTGTTTAGCGTAGTGCGCCCTCTCGCTGGGAAGCTTCTCCCTAAACCTGAAGGCTTCTTCAGGGATCTTAAGCGCCTCCAGAAACCTCTTTGTTAAAACAAGGAAGAATGGAAGCCAGTTGCTGCTGAATAAACCGGTTTCAACCCCGTCTCTAACCCTTATTTTTCTAAAGCCTGTAACACCCTTCTCCTGATCCTCCGCGGTGAGAACAGGGATTTCGTGCTCCAAATAGTTTTCCTCAGAGGGCCCGGGGTTAGAGTCGGGGTCGAAGAAGAACTCCACCTCCATTATCGTGAACTCCCTCAGCCTTATTGGTCCCTGTCTGGGTGAAACCTCGTTTCTGAAAACCCGGCCTACCTGGGCAACCCCCATGGGTAGGCTTGACCTTCCGTGAACGTAAAGCCTCTTGAACTCTGTGAATATTCCCTGCGCGGTCTCAGGTCGAAGATAACCGATCTCTCCAGTTCCCGCGCCTATTTCAGTCTTAAACATCAGCAGCCACTGGAATGCTTTAGAGAAATCACCTTTGCAGTTCGGGCATTTAACACCCTTGGTGGAAACAATCTCGTCGATCTGCTGTAGCGAGGCTCCTTCAGGAATGGGGATTCCAGCCTCGCTTAGAAGATGGTCTGCTCTGAAAACCGCGGCGCACTTCTCGCACTTCAAAGCCTTATCCGTGAACTGGGACTCGTGCCCTGATGCAACGTAGACAGGCCTGGGACCTATTACCGGGGACTCTATTATCTGAAAGTTTCTAGAGTAGACAAAGTATTTTATCCAAAGGTTTTCCAGGCGCCTCTTAATCTCGAAGCCAATATTGCCCAAGGTAAGTAGCCCTCTAACCCCGCCGTATATCTCGTACGAGGGCCAGAATATGCCCCGCCGCTTCGCCAATTCCACCAGAACATCCGTCTTTCTCTGCTGCTTCGATGCTGGCAAAGTCTTTCCCCGAAAAGGCTTAACGTCTAATAAACCTTATGTTCAAGAACCTTAGAAAAGGGGCAGATTTCCAGTAACCCTGTTCATCAACTCCTCGGGGGCAGGCCCCAGTCCCAGACAGGTTACCGTGCCCGGCTCAAGCTCTGTGAGACCCATGTCTGAAACCAGGTAGGCGGGTATGCCCTCGTTCGAAGCCGCCTCCTTGAGCCTTATCAACTCTTCGAGAGAACCTGTTTTCAAGACGACCTTCTTCTGGCCTTCTTCAAGCCACTCTCTAAGCCACTCTGGCTTAAGGCGTCGAGCCTCCTCAGCGGCTGAAACCGCTGCATGAGCCACTTGAACACATGTTTTTCCGCATGACATTCTAAGATCCGTCCTGACCACTATGCACTGTTTAAACCTGAAGCTTTTCATGCTTACCAAGAACCTGGAAGACGGATAAAAAGGTTGCATACACTGGGAACCGGTAAGCTTATTAACCGGTTTCCGTCGCAGCCCTCACATGGTTACGTGCACATCCTGCGGCAGGCCAATAGACCCCTATGAGAGATACGTGAAGTTTACATGCTTCAACTGTGGAGAAGTGACTTTATGGCGGTGTGAGAAATGCAGGACTTTCGCGAGAGAGCTTAAATGCCCTAAATGCGGCTACGTTATGCCTTAAGCAGATTGTTTTATATTTTTGATTAGAATCACGGGTTGAGAAAAACTTTATATATGAAGCCGGGAACACTGAGCTGAAACCTATGCTGCATGAGAGAACAATTAGGCTTATAATCCGGTTACTCTGGAAAAAGGGTGGCTGAAAATGAAGCAGATAGTGTACACTTTAAGGGTCTTCCCCAGAGAGGAGATGGCTGACCTAGAACAGCTTCTGAAGAGGATAGGCGAGAACCTTAAGAGTGGAAGGATCGTCGCATCCCAGACTGCAGATTTCTTCTTCGGAATGAAGGTTCTTCTCGTGAACATAGAGGCCCCTGAGGTTGACGGAATATCCGACAAGATTGAGAGCGAGATTAAAAGCACCCCCGGGGTTTCAGACATGGAGATACTGATGGTGAGCAGGAAGATAGAGGTTTGGAGGGAAGATGGTTAGGCCGTCAAGCAGCGAGGACAGAAGGATAATACCTCTGAGAAACTATATTTTCGACATTCTTGAGAAGAAGCGGAGCATGACTCTTTCAGAATTGCTCAGAGGCTTGGAGAAGGATGTTGGCAGAGTGAGCTTGCCGGAGGTTGAGAAAGAGCTCATGGCGATGGAAATAAGGGGGGTTATAAGGGTTTTCGCCTCAGGAAGGAAGGACCAGAGGCTGGAGTTTATAGGTTCAAAGGCGTAATCCCCTGGGAAAAAGACGTTAGCCAGATACCCTGGGCCACTAGGATTAAACATCAAGGTTTAAGAATGTTGTCTGGTTAATGATTACAGATGGGTGTTCAGCTGGGCGACATAATTCCGGCTAGGGAAATCAGGCTGGAGAACCTCGCCAACAAAAGAATAGCGATAGACATGTATAACACGCTATACCAATTTCTAACCATAATAAGGGGGGCTGACGGGAGACCGTTAATGGATTCTAAGAACAGGGTTACCAGCCATCTCTCAGGACTATTCTACAGGACTTGCAACTTTCTCTCCGCAGGTTTGAAGCCGATATATGTTTTTGACGGTGAGCCGCCCAGGATTAAGAGGGAGGAGGCTGAGAGAAGGAGGACAATACGCGCGGAGGCCTCTAGGAAATACGAGGAAGCATTGTCAATGGGCAGGCTCGAGGAAGCCCGTAAGTATGCTCAGATGTCGGCAACGCTCGACGAGTATCTCTTAAAGTCTGCAGAGGAGCTTGTGAGGCTCATGGGCGTGCCCGTTGTGCACGCGCCTTCCGAGGGGGAGGCTCAGGCTGCGCACATGGTGATCACCGGTGTCGCAGACTATGTTGGCAGCCAGGATTTCGACTCGCTTCTCTTCGGCGGCGAGATGCTTGTGAGAAACCTCGCGATAACCGGGAGAAGGAAGCTACCCGGTAAGAAGGCTTACGTGGAGGTAAGCCTCGAGGAGATTTCTCTTAAGGAAACCCTTCGGAACCTTTCGATAACAAGGGAGCAGCTGATAGACATAGCGCTGCTCGTGGGCACCGATTACACCGAAGGAATAAAGGGGATAGGGCCTAAAAGGGCGTTGGAGCTTGTTAGAAAAGGGATGAGCCTTGAAGAAATCCTTAGGAGGCACGGCGAAGACCCTGCGAGGCTTCAAACATACTATGAGGCTAAGGATTTCTTCCTCAACCCCAGGGTTAAGGACGTTGGAGAGCTCGAGTGGAGAGACATCGACCAG
>CALIBN010000041.1 GCA_938045545.1 uncultured archaeon
CTATATCGCTCAGAGGCCCTGCAGCGTGTCTAGTGACGGATCCGTAGACGACCAAGGACGTTAAGCTCCAGCTAGACCTCAACACTCGGAGAACATCATAGACCAGCTGCACATACTCACCCTGTATGTTGGTAGGCTTACTCGCCACACTGCCAGCAACTAGCATGAAACTCCTAGGGTCGAGGAGTCTATAGAGCCTAGGCCGGCTCCTACGGAAATCTATCAGGGCGCCCGACCTCCTCAGCGCAGTCAAGAGAACATGCCCCCTAGTTGGGGTGACCCCCAATGTCCTGCAAACGTTGCTAAACCCGAAGATACCCCGGGAAAACGAGGAGTAGAGCCTCGCATACCCCTCCCCTACCCATCTTGGAATCCACATTCACTATAGATTTAGCTTAACAATTTAATAAGCGTTCTTGAACAATAAGGCAAAATGCGCCTTCAGCAAGACATATAGGGGTTAGTAAATATTTATAAACAACCAAATAGCCGTATAATACGAGAAATGAAAAGAGCGTATATCATAGGAGCTATTGTGGCAGTCATAGCCATCGTTGCTGGCGTATCGGCTGTCCTATTCGTTGCACCCCCTTCGCCGGAAGTTGTTACTAAGATAGTAACTGTGCCCGGAGGGGAGAGGGTAGTCACGCTCGTAACGACCATAGCGGGGCAGGAGGTGACACAGGTGGTTACCCAAGAACGTGTTGTTACCCAGGTGGTAACCGTCGAGAGACCCAAGCTTGTGATATGGTGGAACAAGGGATACTATGCTGAAGAGGACCTAGCCCTGATGCAAGCGGCTCAGGAGTTCGGCAGGATGAAGGGTGTCGATGTGGAAGTTTCCTTCTACACTACCGAGGATATACCTAAGAAACTCATCGCGGCTTTGGAGGCCGGAAATCCGCCCGACGTTGCTTATGCCCACTTTGAGGACTGGATGCTGTCTCCCAGATGGGCCTGGGATGGGCTCCTAGAGGATGTAAGCGACATCATAAACGAGAATAAGGATAGGTATATTCCTGAGGCCCTCCAGACAGCCTGGCTATACAACAATAAGGAGAAAAAATACAGCTACTACAAAGTTCCAATGCAGATGCAAACAATACACATACACTACTGGAAGGACCTTGTAGCGGAGGCTGGGCTCGACCCCTCCCCCGAGAAGATACCGAGGACCTGGGACGAGTTCTGGAACTTCTGGTTTACGGTTCAGGACAGGTTGAGAGCGAAAGATCCTGAGAAGTATAGGGAAGTATATGCTGTTGGCTGGACACTCGGCACCGGCTCCACAGACGCCTTCTACAACTTCGAGACAATATACCTGTACTACGCTAAGAAGCCGATAGTTACGCCCGATGGCAAGCTAAACGTGGATGACCCTGATGTCCGAGAGGCGTTAATAAACACTTTCAAGTTCATAGTCAACCTGCATGAGAGGGGATACAATCCGCCTGGCTCCTTGACGTGGATGGATCCAGACAACAACGTGGCGTTCCACGCGAGGAAGATAGTGATGGTCCCAAACCCGACCATATCCATACCTGCAGCCCAGTACTTTGGAGCCGTGGGTTCTAGGGAGAACTACTACACTAAGATGGCCACGGTTGACTGGCCTAATGGCCCCGACGGTAGCGAGCCGCCCAGGCTAATAGCTGTCAAATCCCTGCTAGTCTTCAAGACCTCGAAGAACAAGGAGCTGGCTAAGGACTTCATAAGATACTTCATCAGCAAAGACGTTCTAAACGGGTATACTAAGGCATCTGCGGGGAGATGGGCACCAGTCTTCAAGGACATACTCAACGAGGACAAATTCTACTTTGAAGGATTTAAGGCAGGGGCCGCGGCCTTCGGCGCGCCTGGAGACCCACACGTCCCAGTAGCCTACAACCAATTCAGGACCGGGAAGCTCATCCCATTCTATTACGTCTACCACCCGGCATATAGCCAAGTATACGCTGAGAGGACATGGATAGTTTATCTGAACAAGGTGATCGTCGAGAAATATCCATTGGAGAAGGCGGTTGACGAGGCTATAGCGCGGGTGAAGCAGATCTTCGCCGAGTGGAAATGAGCTATAGGCAAACCCATTTTTTAGGCCTCATTTTTTCCACTCCATTCCTCATAGTCTTCTCCATATTTGTCGTATACCCACTGCTATATTCAGCCGTTATGGTCTCGTCAGGCGAGTATCTCAGACGCGTTATGTCCGATCCACTCTTCTTGCGATCACTAATCAACACTATTATCTACGTAGGTATTGGAGTTAATGTGAAAATGATGCTGGCCCTGTTACTCTCAGGATTACTGACATTTACACAGTATAAAATAACACGCATAATCTCATACCTCTATCTGCTCCCATGGGCAGTCCCAATAATAGCTGGGGTGATTTCCTTCAGGTGGATGCTTCAGAGGGAGTGGGGAATCGTAAATAAATTCCTAATGGATTTGGGATTACAGCCCGTTAACTGGCTTGGAAGCTACGAGGGTGCAATGTCTGCCCTCATCTTCTTCCACATCTGGAAGTGGACCCCGCTGTGGACGTTGATCTTCTATGCAGCCCGTCAAGGAATAGACCCAACCCTCTACGAAGCTGCTAAGATTGATGGCGCCTCACGCGTTTACGAATTCGTACATATAACTTTGCCCCAGTTAAAATATCTCTACATCTTCAACACGCTCCTCTCAACGATCTGGGTTTCAGGCGAGTTCGATATACCGTACCTCCTCACCAGAGGTGATCCCGGCGAAATGACCCACATGCTGTCAACCCTCGGGTTTAGGTACGCTTTTGTCCTATTGAGGTTGAGGGAAGGTCTCTCTCTATACCTGATGGTTATACCCGTCTTGCTCATCTTTATCATCCTCCTTCTAAAGATGTTTGGGGTGAGACGCTCATGATTAAGCGCGTCCTCTCAACGTTAGCGGTTTACACCGTATCGATTTTGGTGCTAATCTGGATAGTCTTTCCAATATACTGGATGATAACAGTATCTTTCAAGACCGGCGATAAATTATTTAATCCAGAATACATAGTGACGTCGCCATCCATCGAGGCATACATTACCCTAGTGACGCAAGGCTACTTCAGGGTCATGTACTTCTGGCGGCAACTACTCAACAGCGTATACGTGGCTTCACTTACCGTAGCTTTCACTCTGATTATATCCATATTCGTCGGCTATGCGATGGCTAGGCTAAGATTTAGGGGTAAAACAACAGTCTCAACCCTCACCCTGACAACCTACGTCTTCCCCTACGCCTTCCTCTCTATCCCATACTTCATCCTGATGACAGCCATGGGTCTGCTCAACACCCACATATCCGTGGTTATAGCTCAAGTAATATTTGTCTCACCATATGCCATCTGGCTCCTATGGGAATATTCTAGAAGCATACCGGTCGAGGTGGATGAGTCCGCGATAATCGATGGCGCCAGTCCGGCAGTAATATTTTACAGGATCTTCTTACCCTTATCACTACCCGCGCTGGCTGCGATAGGCGCATACGCATTCCTTTTCTCATGGAACCAATACCTCTACCCATTCATGCTACTATCCTCGGAGACAGATTTAACCCTCCCCGTAGCCATGGGCTTCTTCCTAGTGAGCGATGAGGCGCCATGGAACCTCTTTATGGCCACTGCGACGCTATACTCCATACCCCCAATAATCTTCTACTACCTGTTTAAGCGCTATTTAATCGCCGGCCTAGTTGCTGGAGCAATGAAAAGATGAGCCCAGAATCTATATGGATTTACTTTCTTAAACCACTCCCTATATCCAAAACCTCTAGTAAACATTATGGATGGGGTTCACACTACCGCTTTATCTTCGAATGAGTATTGTTTTTATCTCATGGGGTTTTAGTATTAATTTTAGTTGGTTGTTTTCTACGGTGAGGGGGTTGATCGGTCTTTCTAAGAGGTCGGCTTCTTGGGCTTCTTTTATGCCGGGTGCGATTTTTAGGGTGGTTGTGGCTACTTTACCGTGTGGCTCGTAAAGCCTCAGCACAATGCCTGGTCCATTTTCAGCCAGCTTCACTGCTGTGACTGGCACATCATCACCTTCAATGCCTATGAACGAGTATGTCTTTGGGAGATGTCCATCATGGGGCTCCTCTAGCCTCGCTATGAGCGGGTTGTTGAACTCTATTGCCTTTCTGACTGTATGGGCCTCCCTCCAGTCTCCCTTATGCGGGTATAGACCTATCCTAGCCATGTGTCTTCCCTGGTCTGTGGGCTCCTCACCCTTTAGCCAGCTCTCCACAGAGATTGCTGGCCACGTAGGCGGGTAGCTGGGGCTCCTCAGAAGCGTCACTCTAAGCTCGTGGAGTGTCGCGTCAAACCCGTATTTACAGTCGTTAAGTACGCTCAAGCCTATACCGTCTCTCTCAGATGTCTTATCGATCCACCTCTGCCCGGGCACCTCGTGTTTGGCTCTCTCTGAGAGGGACGCCTTCTCGGAGTAGGGGATTCTCCTGCGTATGTAGCCGTAGGGTATCTCATAGTATACGTATTCGCCCTCGACGCTGGCAGGTATCGAGAGCTTGGCAAGCCTGTGCCAGGCCCTCCAGTCAAACTCTATCTCGAGATAGAGTATCGGGCTCTTGGCGTATAGAATAGTTCTCACAGTTATTTCCGAGTCCCTCCTGCCCTCTTGGCGGTACTTGTATCTCGATGCGACAACCACCCTCACAGGCCCACGCTCGACCACCTCGACCACCACCGGCTCGTCCAGCCGGACCGACCGCACACCCTCCCCTCGGTCAAAGATATAGACCTCCCAAGCATCGAAGAGCACGGCCTCGTATCCACCGTCCAGCGCCTTACGCGCAGAGACAGGGGCGTCTTCAAAGACATGGATCGCCACGGCTTCGCCGGGTTTGAGAACCTCTCTACCAGACTCCTTATGCCTGATGCTTGTTATCAGGCCGGATGGGCGGTCAATCTCCACGGATAAGGATTCATTCTCTAGCACAATTTTCTCTTGAACCTCCCGGACCGACACACCTGCCAGCACCGGCTGCTTCCTGCCCTTTGATGTGATGCGGTATTCTTTGAATCCCATCGGTGGCACACCTTCTGCGACGAATATCAGCCTCCTGCCGCCTCCATCGCTGACCACCTGTGAAGGGGCAGGCTGCCCCTCATGATCCAGTATCAAGTGCTCCTCCACTTCTACGAGACCGCCAATGTCCAGCTCGACTATTCCATCCCTTGTCCAGGACTGGGTGTTGAAAACAAGTATCGATTTTCCATCACCCCGAGTGTCCGTGTTCTTCGCGATAGCCTCTACTGAGCGCTCAACTATTCCAGATAAAACGTTGTAGATCCTCTCATAGTCCCGCGCAGCCTCCACATAGACCTCTTTAATCGAGCTGCCACAGATGGCGTCGTGGAATTGATAGAATAATATTGTTTTCCAGACCTCTCTCAGCTCTTCGCAGGGGTATGGGAGCCCAAAGCCCGCAGCAAACACTGCTAGCTTCTCTGCATTCTCTATCAAGGCTTCGACCCGTCTATTCCACTTCTTGATCTCCGCCTGGGTGGTGTAGGTTCCTCTGTGGAACTGCAGGTAAAGCTCGTCATCCACGACTGGCAGACTAGTTGATTTTGCATGCTTCTCTAGCTGGCTGAAGTATTCAGCCGGTGTGGAGAACTTTACAGCCCTGTCTCCGGTACCGTATTTGTTTATCCAGTCCAATGCCCTCTCTACATGCGTCTCAGATATGCCGCCGCCATGGTCTCCGTAGCCGAAGAGCACCAGCAAATCCTCCACACCATGTCTAAGCCTCAGGGTCAGAAGCTGCCGCTCTATACTACCCCAATCGTCGAGCGACTCACTATAGCTGCCCAAAGTCTGGTGTGAGAAGACCATAGAGCCGTCAGGAGACCTCCACCAGAAAACATTGTATGGAAAGACTGTGGCATCGTTCCACCTGAGCTTCTGTGTTAGAAAGTACTTGATCCCAGACTTGGCCAGTATCTGTGGAAGTGTCCAGCAATATCCGAAGGAGTCTGGAAGCCAGGCTATCTCGACGTCCGCCCCGAACTTTTCCAAGAAGTATCTCTTGCCGTAGAGCATCTGTCTGACGAGAGACTCCCCCGACGGCAGGTTACAGTCAAACTCAACCCAGGAGCCGCCGACAACACTCCACCTCCCCTCCCCCACCCTAGCCCTTATCCTCTCAAACAGGTCGGGGCGGCTCTTCTCCACCCACTCATAGTACTGCGCGCTGCTCTGGCAGAAGGTCAGACCAGGATACCTGTCCATAAGGTCTAAGACCCTGCTGAACGTCTCAATACAGACCTTCACTGTCTCATCCCTTGTCCAGAGCCACACCGCGTCTATGTGGCTGTGACCCAGAAGATGGATGGTGGCCAAAGCACTACTAGACCCGGACGGACATTTAATAAGCATTCATCTAAGTTCCAGCATCACCTGACAGAGGGACTGGGAAAGGGCTCACAGCCACAGATAGGTAAAAAAGCATGGCTGAACAAATTGATTTACGGGCCGGGGTCCCATAGCGGCCATTGGGGCGGCCTCGAGATCACAAGACCCATGCTGGCCTGACGCGACAGCCGCTGCCCCTCAGCGGGGCGCGTGGGTTCGAATCCCACCCCCGGCGTAGAATATATGTGCTTGAAGTGTTTTTATGGTGTTTTGCGGGGAGGCTTCTCTATACTGGTTAACCTGATATCCGGCTTCTTCGGATGTCTCATGTGGGAAAAAGGTGTATAATGTGCCCTACTCCTAGGATGAGGAGAGGAGATAGTGGTGGGAAATTTTGAGGAGGGTCTAAAGATGGCTTGACCAGGCTGAGGCCGATATGAAGACGGCTAAAGACTGCTTGGAGACAGAAAACTATTATGCATCAGCATTCTTTACACAGCAAGCTGCTGAGAAAGCTTTAAAAGGGCTATTGTATCTAAAAGGATATAGGGCGATTATCACACTCTGTCATAGAGCTACTTGAAGAAGCCTCAAAATTCGACGAGGGTTTCAAGAGGTTCATGGATTATGGAAGAGAGCTGGACAGACATTACATCGCTTCGCGGTATCCAAATTTCTACCCCTCAGGAGCCCCATACTAATATTATACTAGAGAGGTGGCCTCAACATGCTTAAGCTACGCAGAATCAATATTGAGAGAAGTGAAGAAATTTTTTCAAAGATAGAGAGATACAAACATATCCTCGTTCAAAAAATAAGACCAGATGTGATAATACTTTTCGGCTCACTCGCCAGAATGGATTTCAATGAAGGGTCAGATGTAGATTTATTAGTTGTCGCAGATTTTGAGGAGGCGTTCCTCGATAGAATTAAACGGTTGTTAGAACTCAACGAAGAAGTAAAGCTGCCCCTTAAACCTGTAGGATATACCTTAGAGGAATTCCTAGAAATGATTAGCAAAGGAAACAGATTTGCTCTCGAAATCATGGATAAAGGTAAAATTCTGTATAAGTCGGAAAAGATTTCCAGAATCCTTAACGAGACATTTGGAAAGTCCTTTAGGACCAAAATCTAGAACCCACCTCGATTTTAGTATTTTACATTAAACCTTGCGAAAACGCCTAATTAGAATTGCCCTGCACGGGGTTAGACATATTTTTGGCACGTGAGACAAATATGATGACGTCTAAGCCTATCTGTCGTCGGGTGCCATTCGAGATGCACAAATTTTTATCCATAATGTATCTTGGGCCATTATTATCCAGCTCGTATAGACATTCACATTAGTGCACCGGGCATTGAGACTCTACAGGCTCAAAGGAGACGCGGGCTGTTAGAGACAACGTCCAACCAGTTCTCCCAATTCTCTCCCCATCTAAATAGGTGAACGTATTTAACAGATCAC
>CALIBN010000042.1 GCA_938045545.1 uncultured archaeon
TATGATTCGCACACATTGATATTCAGAGTCCCTGTTCTTCTAACAGTCTGTTCACATGCCTATAGTAGTCTTTTCTTCTCAGTTTCATTGCTGCAGCTTCGTCGACAATAATTATCGCATTAGGATGCATTTGCAGTATTGAAGCTGTTATTTGGGATGTTATTGGCCCCTCTACCGTAGCTGCGATAGCGTCAGCTTTTCCCTCGCCGTTTGCTAAAAGTATTATTTTTCTAGCCTCCATAATGGTTCCGCAACCCATCGTGATGGCTAGCCTTGGAACCTCAGCCTCGCTCTTGAAGAAACGAGCATTATCCTTTATTGTTTCCTCTGCAAGAGCTATTATCGTAGTTCTTCCCATCAGAGGGGAGCCGGGCTCATTAAAGGCTATATGGCCATCTCTGCCTATTCCCAAGAGCTGTAGGTCTATTCCCCCTGCTCTCCTGATCTCCTCCTCGTAGTTTTCGCAAAAGGCTTTGATATCTTTTGCAAGACCATCAGGTATGTGAACGTTTCTGGGGTTAATATTAATATGGTTAAACAGGTTTTCAAACATGAAGTAATGGTAGCTTTGAGGATGAGTGGGGGCCAAACCATAGTACTCGTCGAGGTTAAAGGTCACTACCTTCGAGAAGTCTAATCCCTCCTCCCTATGCATTCTGATAAGCTCCTTATAGGTGCCGAGCGGCGTGCTTCCAGTAGCTAGGCCGAGGACAGAATTCGGTTTCCTCTTTATCTGCTCAGCTATTATTTTCGCTGCTCTCTTGCTCATTTCCTCGTAATTTTCTGTAATTATTACTCTCATTCCATCCTTGAGTTTTTGAAAGGACTTTATAAGGCTAACTCTCCATAGGCTTCTCTATTTTGCAGCGTATAAACTCTTTTAAGCTAATTATCCGTATAGAACTCAGAGGGTGTTTGAGGATAGTTGCAACAGGAATCAGTGGCAGCGGCCGAGAGACTCATCTCAGAAGGTTCGTCGAGTTCGCGAAGGCAAGGAATACCGAGGTTAAGCTTTTCTCTGTTGGCAGCATGATGTTTGAAGCAGCTAGGAAACTCGGCGTCGAGATAAAGGAGGATAAGATACTTGACCTGTCTCCCTCCTCCTTGAACTTTCTGAGGGCCACGGTTTTCGAGCAAATCATTAGGGAGGCGGAAAACTACGAGAACATCGTAATAAGTACGCATGCCTGCTTCAGATGGAAAAAACATGTTTTCCAAGCATTCGACTTTCACTATCTTAACGAGCTCTCCCCCGACGCTTTCATAATAATCTCGGACTCCGCGTTACCCATAAAAATAAGACTTGAATCCTCGACGCAATGGAGGGGGCGTCTTACTCTTAAAGAAATACTCGTTTGGAGAGATGAGGAAACCCTCCTAACTAAGAGCATTGCAGACTATCGTAGAAAGCCCTTCTACATTGTTCCATTCTCCTCCCCGCCAGAAACCCTTTTCAACCTCATGTTTAAACAGCATTCAAAGAAAGCATACCTTAGCTATCCTATAACACACATAGAGGACCGGGAGGCTAAGCTTGCTGATAAAGACCGGTTTAAAAACAGGCTTAGAACACTTGGTTTAACTGTGTTCGACCCGGGTGAAATAGAAGACTCCCTCCTGCTCTCCAAGCTTAAGGAGCTAAAGGATACTGGAGGGGAAAAGCTGGTAGTTGAGGAGAATGGCGTTAAAATAGAGATTCGCATAAGCGAAATCGAAGATGTTGTCGAAGACCTGCTCGACCAGATCGTTGCAAGAGACTACCAGCTCATAGACCAGAGTGATTTCCTCGTAGTCTACTATTTCTCGCAAGTAATGTCGCCCGGCGTACTCTCCGAAATGACGTATGGTTTCAGCAATAATAAGAAGGTGTTCGTAGTTTACAAGGGGCCTGAAAGCCCGTTTTTCAACTACTATTCGACAAGAATATTCGAATCCGAAGAAGCCCTGATAGACTTTATGGGTAGGGAAGGCATGATAACGGAAAAACCTTAAACGACAAAATTTATTAGGAGACCGAGACAAAATACGCTTGAAAGCCCTGCCAAAAACAGGTGGCTGCGGAGGTCGCCAAGCCTGGTCAAACAGGCACGAGGCTAGAGGCGCGAGGCTCAGGACCTCGTCCCGAAGGGGTTCGTGGGTTCAAATCCCACCCTCCGCACTTCTCTAGACTAACCATACAGTAACCTCGTAGCGCGCGCTGCATTTTGAGGCGGGCCACGCTGCCTAAAACATATGCCTGCAAGCAGTAGCCTTGAACCTGGGACTTGTAACTGTCGGCGCCTTTTACGATGAACAGGTTAAGACCATCCTGAGTCTTCCGGTTGAAGAGCAACCGCTCTACATCATACCTTACCTGTAGGACGGAAACCGTAGCCGCCCCTTGATTCACGGTCCGTCATTTTTCCCATCCTTTACCAGTTGATAGCTCAGTAAGTCGAGGACAGCTTTAAATTCTAAATCAGAATCCGTATTAAATAGTTTAAATATGAGTTTTAAGAAAGGACATTCAGACGTCCAATGAGAGGGTTGGAAAATAGGTTCTCGGTCTTCAAAATGCTTTTGGCATTATGCATTTTTTCTTTAAGTCTTCAGACAGGCCTGCCAAAAACCAGTTTAAACCCGGCGAAAGTAGAATCAGCGCTCTTGCTTCCTCTTCTTCCAGTGTCCATGCTTGCCTTGTTGACGCAAACTTCAGAAGAAACAGAAAAGTCAAGAAAGATCATAGCAGGAGTCATTATTATAGTTGTAACCGTAATATGCGTTTACTTCACGGTTACTTTTATAACTCTGCCTCCTCCATCTCAACCTCCTCCTCCAACAGCACCGTATCGTAACCCGGATCTCTCGCCCGAGGAGAGGGCTCTCGACCTCCTTTCACGAATGACGCTTGACGAGAAAATCGGTCAAATGACTCTGCCAGACCGGCAATCAATAAGCCACATTTCAGACATATCTACTTACAATCTAGGTGGGCTTTTGAGCGGCGGAGGATCATGTCCTGTTCCTAATGTTCCTTACAACTGGGCTAAGATGTACAACGAGTATCAAAGGCAGGCTGTTGAAGGGACACGATTAGGGATCCCGATTCTCTACGGTATTGACGCTGTTCACGGGCATAACAATGTTTACGGGGCTGTGATTTTCCCCCATAATGTTGGAATGGGAGCAACATGGAACCCTGAACTGGTAGAGGAGTGCGCCCGCATCACGGCTATCGAGGTGAGGGCCACGGGCATCCGCTGGACTTTCTCACCGTGCATCGACGTTGCGAGGGACGACCGGTGGGGCAGAACATACGAGTCGTTCAGCGAAGACCCATATCTGGTTAAGATAATGGCGATGAGCGCAGTTAAAGGATACCAGGGCGACGGGCTTGACCGTGATGATACTGTTTTGGCTACGGCTAAGCATTACATGGGCTCAGGTGGGACCATGAATGGCAGAGATCAGGGGGATTTCCAAGGGCCGCTGAGAATACTCCGGGAAAAGCATCTCGAGCCATTCATAGGTGCGGTTAACGCTGGAGTAGGGTCAGTAATGGCTTCTTACTGCAGTATTAACGGTGAGAAGATACATGGTAGTAAATTCTTCCTGACTGATGTTTTAAAGAAGGAGCTGGGGTTTAAAGGCTTGCTGGTCTCCGACTGGGAGGCAATAGGCCAGGTCGACCAGTCCTATAGGAATGCGGTTAAGAAAAGCATTGAAGCGGGGATAGATATGGCAATGGTTCCAAGCACCTGGAAACTGTTTCAAGCCACTCTCAAAGACCTTGTTAACAGTGGCGAGATCCCGGTGAGCAGAATAGACGAGGCGGTTTACAGGATTCTAGTGGTTAAATTTCGTCTAGGCCTATTCGAGAATCCTTATGTGGATGAAAGCCTTTCCTCAATCGTCGGTAATGCTGCGCATAGAGGGGTTGCACGGCGTGCAGTCCAGGAAAGCATAGTGCTGCTGAAGAACAACGGTATCCTTCCAATACCTAAAAACGTGAGCACGATCTTTGTTGCAGGCCCTAATGCAAACGATATTGGGAACCAATGCGGCGGTTGGACGATCACTTGGCAGGGTGGCAGCGGCGATACTACGATTGGAACAACCATTCTGGAGGCCATCAGGAAAACAGTTTCCCCAGCCACCGTTGTCATTTTTGACGAGAATGCTAGTAATGTAGCCGGTCCCTATGATGTCGGGGTCGTTGTAGTTGGCGAAACCCCCTACGCTGAATATTTAGGCGATAGGGAGAGCCTAGACCTGTCCGAGGAGCAGCTTAAGATAATAGACAGGGTGGTTGCCTCCGGGACTCCGACAGTCGTTATAATGGTTGCCGGCCGACCCTTAACAGGCATAGAAAACAGGTTGCCAGAGTGGAGCGCTTTCCTAATGGCTTGGCTCCCAGGTACAGAAGGCCAGGGTGTTGCGGACGTTTTATTCGGCGACTATAACCCTAGTGGAAAGCTGCCGCGCTCATGGCCCAGGTCCACTGCCCAAGAACCATTAAACTATGATCATCCGCCCGATGAGGAGTATGACCCGCTTTTCGAGTTTGGGTATGGGCTCAGCTACACGAAGTTCGAATACAGTTGTCTAAATATTACTCCAGCAGAACCGTTCTTGACAAGCACAATCACGATTAGCGTGAACGTTAGTAACACGGGGGCTCGTGAGGGTAGTGAAGTAGTTCAGGTTTATGTAAGCGATGTTGAAACCAGTCTACCAACGCCTGTTAAAAAGCTATACCGCTTCCAAAAGATAATGCTTCAACCAGGCGAGACGCAAACAGTAAGCTTCACCATCCCTGTCTACGAACTAGGCTTCTACACGGACGGCCCGGAGAAAACTGTTGAAGAGGGAGTATTCATAGTGACTGTAGGAGGATTGACCACAAGCTTCAAAGTAAGGAAATAGGCTTTTCAAGCGTAGTCCTTAAATACATGGTTTCAGCCCCTTTTTAGTCACCAAGTGGAGCTGGTTGACTCGTAAACCCGACGTCGTGGTTAAAATCGGCACAAGCGTGCTCACAAACTCTAAAGGCTGGATCAGCGAAGCGAGAGTCAAGGAAATAGTTAGGCAGATTGCGGAAAACAGGAGCAAGATGAAGTCGGTGGTTATAGTTACTTCCGGGGCTATTGCAACGGGCTTGTCAAAGCTTAAGATAGAATCGTCCCCTGGCAGTTTGAAGCTTACGATGAAACAGGTTTGCGCAGCCATAGGGCAGCCAACCCTGATGGCACTATACACGAAATATTTCAACAAGTATGGAATAAACACTGCTCAAATACTTCTTACCGAGGAAGATTTGGCGAACAAGTATCGCTACAAGAATTTTTGGCGAACACTATCTGCTCTAATGGAACAGGGCGTGGTTCCAATTATAAACGAGAACGACGCCATCTCTGTTAAAGAGCTTGTTCCAATAAACCCCTACGTGCCTGACTCCGTCAGGTTCGGAGATAATGATAGGCTTTCAGCCATCATAGCTTCGAAAATAGGTGCCGACCTGCTGATAATGCTGACTGATGTCGACGGGTTCATGATGCCTACTAAAAACGGCGTCAAAATTGTTAAGGAGCTTAGAAAAGTTAACAGGAGGATTCTTTCTTTCGCAGGGTCCCCGGGTGCTCTGGGTAGAGGCGGCATGCTTTCCAAACTTCAGGCGGCAGCAATAGCCTCTAGATCAGGGGTCACGACGGTGATAGCTAACGGTTTTAAGAGAAACATTATAACGAAAATACTGAACGGTGAAAACGCTGGCACCGTAGTTCGCCCGCTGCGGAAAAGGTTTAAATCTTAAGAAAAGTTTCTTCAACACTGCGTTGAGCATGGAGGAGGTTGTGGAAAAATCCAGAAAGGCTAAAGAGGCTTCTCTGAAGCTCGGAGTGGCTCCGACACCTGTTAAAAACGCCGCGCTGGAAAAGATGGCTGAACAAATCGAAAAACATGAGGGAGAAATAATACGGGAGAACAGGAAGGATGTTGAAGCAGCGGAGGCCAGAGGCGCCTCCTCCTCTCTGATAGACAGGCTGCTGCTAAACGAAAAACGAGTCAGGGAAATGGCTGAGGGCCTCCGCCAAGTTGCTTCCCTACCAGACCCGGTTGGGGAAATAGTTGAGGGGTGGAGGACTAGACACGGCTTAGAAATAAGGAAGGTCCGTGTGCCGCTTGGGGTTATTGGAGTTATATATGAGGCCAGGCCCAACGTTACAGTAGACATAACTGGCTTAGCGTTAAAGGCTGGTAACGCTGTTGTCCTCAGAGGAGGCTCGGAAGCATTAAACTCGAACAAAATACTGGTGGAAATAATGAGGGATGCTGTGAAAAAACTTGTCGACCCTGAGGCAATACAACTAATAGAGAACCCCAGCAGAGAGCTCGTCGGCTTACTCCTGAAACAGGACAAGTATATAGACGTTATAATCCCGAGGGGAAGCGCCCAGTTCATAAGGTTCGTCAAGGAAAACTCGTTAATACCCGTGATTGAAACCGGAGCCGGCAACTGCCATATCTTCGTGAACTGGGATGCTGACCTAGAAATGGCCACCCGGATAATAGTGAACGCTAAGGTTCAAAGGCCCGCGGTATGCAACGCTGTTAGGAAAGTCTTGGTTCACAGTAAGATAGCGGAGAAGTATCTTCCAAAGCTGGTTGACACTCTGAGAGGCTACAACGTCGCGATCAAAGGATGTGAAAGGAGCAGGACGATAATTCCAACTTTGGTTGAAGCTACTGAGGAAGACTGGTACGAGGAATACATGGATCTGACGCTTGCCGTCAAAATAGTGGACAGCGTGGAGGAAGCTATACAGCATATTAACAAGTATGGTTCAAAGCATTCCGACGCAATAATAACTAGCAACCTGCAAGATGCTGAATTATTCACGAGACTAGTAGACTCGTCAACAGTATACGTCAACGCCTCAACAAGGTTCACCGACGGAGGCCAATTCGGCTTCGGCGCAGAAGTCGGGATAAGCACCCAAAAGCTTCACGCGAGGGGACCAATGGGCCTTAGAGAAATCACCACGACGAAATACGTGGTTTACGGCTCCGGGCAGATAAGAGAGATGTAAACAGCACGGGCTACGTCTTTTTACAAAATTTTTAGATGCTCGTCCTCAAGTCAAGCATAAAGCATAAAGACGCGCTTTAGGCATAGCTATCATCTTCTAATTCTAAATTCTTTTCACAACTTATTATTGGGAAATGTGGGCCAGCCTGGATTTTCGGTGCTCATAACCCTTTCGAACCAGGGCCCCCGCCTCGTAAGAGCGGGATCCTACCTCTAGACTACTGGCCCATCCCAAGATAGTATTCTAATGCCTTATATTCTTTTCTCATGAGAATTCCAGAAGATGAGCTTTGGGTCTAGGGTTACATGAAGAAGGACCGGATTTCTATGTGTATCACAAAGATAGAGCAGTGGTGATAGTTGAGGTCGAAACAACGAGAGTATCTAAAAAATATCCGGATGGTTATCTAAGAAGGGGCAGAGATCAGCTGGAAGATTATTTTACGGAGGACAAATGGAAGGGTTATGGCTTGAGACACTGAATTCGGAATTCCGATAGCTATATACCTTAAGGGCTTGAATGAGATGATTAGGACGATTGTAAGGGCGGAATCGAGTACACCTTAGGGGGTATAGTCTAGAACCCAAACCCGGACACCGAATCTTAAGGTAGGGAAAGTTCCCGCTTAAGCACGTTTCCCTAAAATGATCAAATTTGTGTCATATGTGACGCAAAAATTTGTAAATCTGGGTCATATGTATACATCTTGATTAAGAAAGAAGGGATTATTTCCATACTGTCAGAATGGAACTTTTGGCTAAAGCAGTTCGTTATGGATTGAATCGTGCTTTATTGCTGAACAGGATTATTCGACAATTCGATAAATCAGGAATAGTGTTTTCCGGCTCTGGTAGCTTCGGTACTGGATAATTACTTGGATTATTAACCAGCGTCTTCCTATGAATGTTTACTGCTTTCGAAACTCTTTCTCCGCCGCAATTCCTTCCACTACGAATATGCTGACTTTTATCACGTGTTCACAATCCCTTAATTCAGAAACAGGTAATTTAATCCTATCGACGCTGGTTTGAATTCCAGAGGCTTTCTTACCCTGCTTGCAGCTTTGACAGCCTGCGGCGGGCCAGACCGGCATACAAGCAATAGTTGGGCCTAGCACCAATTTTCCTCCCTCTTCTTCAACCGTGTAAGTGTATCCAATCAACTTTACATCACTACCTAAGTCCTTTATCCTAAACTCGACATTGATAGTTATGTAAATTGTAGCATAGTCTCTCTCTACAGTAATTTTGAGGCAGCCTCCGGCAAAATCTTCTTGAATTGCTTCCATTACTTCATGCGGCTGTGCACCTATGCCCACTAATGAGACTATAAAAAACGATAAGCATTATTCCCAAAATTATTCTTCTCATTTTTTCTCTGCTTTTTATATAGAAACATCCGATATATATTTCGTCTAGACTTTTGTACTATTTAAAATAAACTTTAAACGGGCATTCCCTTATCTTTATATGCTAGGGAATGGTCTAAGGAGTCTGCAGTAGCCATTTCCATAATGGTTTGCACTTAATATTTTTCATCTACCTTCATTTGACCATAAAGTTCTCATTGGCAATTTTTCAACCTAACTGTCCACCAGCCTTTATCAGGGCTTCAACTTCTCTTGACTTTCCTTGTTTTTACTTTAGTGGCTGAGGGTTTAACTATCAAGACTAAAAACGGCGAATTGTCACCCTTATAGAATAGAGGTAGATTTTCGTCGAAAAACATTGCGTTAGAGAAAACATGGTAAGCTGAGAAACTATGTCTAATAGGGCTTTGGAAAGGGGGAAAGTTTAAAATCCTACTATTTTCAAAAAGTAGGAAAAAATTTATATGTAGGATTTAGATATTATCATCAAATGAGTTCTATAGTAAAAGTGACGAGAAGGGGACAAACAACAATTCCGGTGAAGCTTAGGAGAAAATATGGAATAAAGGAGGGGGATAAACTTTTAATTGAAGAAGCTAAAGAAGGGCTTATAATTAAGATAATACCCAGACTTGAAGAGTTAGCTGGAGTAGACGCAGAGATCGCAAAACCAGAAGAAGTAAAGAAGGAAATAGAAAAACTTAGAGAGGAGTGGTAGATTGAGGGAAGTGATAGACACAAGATTTCTAATTGAACACTTCTACTCCGATGATCCTTATGTGAAGGCCAAGACTTCTAAGAGGCTGAAGGTGCTTACACAACACTCTGAAGGGATAATCCCCACATTAGTATTGGGAGAAATCACCAAAATCACATGCGAGAGAAAGGGGAAGGAAGAAGCAAATTTACGTTATTTATCAATTTTAAGAAGCGGCCTTCATATTGAAGAGTTAACGCCTGATGTAGCTAGAGACGCAGGATTACTTAAATGCCGATACAGAGATATTCCCATGGGTGACTGCGTAGTCGCCTCAATTGCGATTAAGAAAAGAGCAAAAGTTCTCTCCGACGATCCCCATTTCGACATGATGAAAGAGATAAAACGCATATGGATATGACTTGTACCTAAAGTTACAATATTTCTCTCACAACCCTTATTAACGTAATACATAGAGAGAAAAGAGCATTTGCTCAAATGAGTTTACAAAGAGTCTATGTACCATCACTGCTGGACAAGATTATGCCGAATTAAGCATAATTGTTAAATCCGAAAAAATAACAACGCTAAATGACGCGTTGGAGATTATGGCGAGGGCCGGATTTGAACCGACGACACCCCGGTCTTCAGCCGGGCGCTCTCCCAGGCTGCTCCGAGATATATTTAAATTTTTCTCGACTGAGCTACCTCGCCTAGTTTGTTTTATTGTTTAGGCTTCTATTTTAATTTTGCTCTTTCATGGCGTTAGTAATGCTTTTTATTGTTTTCTCTTTTTTTAGGCTTGTTTTAACGCGTTTTTCGCCATTTTTAGAGTCATAGTATTTCCTGCCTTCTAAAAAGGGGGGCAAATTAATATTGGTTGTATTGTTGTGGTGAATGGCCTGAACTCGAACGGTTTGTAAATTCCATTGACTAAATTTAAGTCAAATTTTCTAAGCACATGCGGGAGATAGTTGGTGTCGCCCGAGGATTTTCTAACATGCTTTTTAACGTTAGCTAATTATTCATTACCATCTTTAACTCGCCCCATCTCAACGCAAGTTGATGCAGACGCTTCTTGGCTACACGGCTTGCTGGTTTAAGTTCTACTCGCCCTGAGAGAAGCGGGCTTGATGCTTCCATAAACATGCTTTCTTTTTAAATGAAAATCAAATCTTCCATATGCAACTATTTTATATGTATTAAAAAATAAATACTGTTCATGCACAGATTTTCTAGGAGATAAGGGGCGTGAAACCTTCAGTGGGTGCTCGTTTAAAGATTATTGGGATAGTAATGGTTCTTCTGCTGCTTGCCTCCATACTTATTATCGCCTCCCCACGGGGCAAGGGGAACCATCAAGTTAAGTACGAATGTAAAAGCTGCGGAACAAGCGGCAACAATCCCCAGACACCCCAGTCTGAGCCGGTGATTGAGAAGCTCGAAGGCCAAAAGAAGGATAATGCGGTATCTAGAGCACTTGACTCAGAGACTTCAAATTGATAGCCTCTTTTTTAGCTGGGGAAGGGCTTCAATACACATTAGAAGATGCTGTAGCCTTGAAGTTCGCAAAGATGATAGATAAGAGGCCATGGGAGTATATGGTAGTGGGCATTAATTTTACTGGCGACGTAGAGGCTAGACGGGTAACAGCAGTAATAGTTCTAGAACCCTACAGAGAAGCCCGTGTATACAGATTTGATATAAAGAGAAATTTAGTAGAATTGCTAGTTAAAGCAGTACGTGGACAAATAGTAGGCGGTAAGCTTGCACCGCTAAACTGTAGACCTCAAGTAATAAGTGATGGGTTGCTCACTCAATCCGGATGCCCTACTTGCACCTTTGAATGCGTTGAGTGTATTGAGATGGATTTCATATGCCTAATTGATCATTGTGGGCAATTGTTTTGGGTGGCCACCTTGTTGCACCCTCTGGTTCTGGGCTTGCTGTAAGCGACAACAGTTTGCATGCTGTTCATGTGACCCGGCAAGTTGCTTTGTGGCGGCGTGTATGGAGTGCCCGGTGTGCTTTGGTTAAGAAGGGGGCTGGGTTAAAAGAGGTATAGCGAGGCGAATTACAAATGTTAAGGGAAATAGAGGGTATAAGAGAATGGATGCGGAAGCCGTTTTCTTTTCAGCCCCTCTGGCCTCTGGCGCTCGCTGTAATCATACTGGTCGTTCTGATTGAAGCATCCAGCTATCTCTATGGATTAAGACTTGGAGACTGGAAGTTCAGCGCATCCATCTTGCTGTTCACGATAGCCCTTTGCATCGGCGCCTTCATTGAACGATTCGGCGTCAAGAACAGGGGTCTAACACTCCTCTCATTCTCTCTCCTGTTCGCTTCAAACGTATTCTTCCTACTCGGATTAATATCCCTTCTTCTAATGAAATCGCAAGTGGAGCTCATGATATTCTTGCCCTTCGAAACCGCATCGATAGCTCTGTTGCTGGTGTATTCTCTCAAGACGGCTTACAACATCTTGAGAATGGGGAGGAAAGCTTAGGCTTAGGGTGAACCATAAAGGTTTAGAACTAGACTATGAAAACAGTTGAAATTTTAGTGTGCTTAAGCTGGAAACTAAAAGGTTCTTTTTTTAACTGGGGTTCGCCCAGCGTGCCCCTATTTCTTAACGGTTTCTATTCAGGTTGATGAACAATGAAGCGTACATACTGTTTTTAGTTAGGCGGTCCTAGTAGGAAGACATAAATCATGCCTGTATTCCCTTTTTCGGAGATTTAAAGATGAAACACGATTTCGGCGAGGACGAGTATCGCCTAGAGTTCCTGAGTGAAGGCAGGTTCACTAGGAGGAGATGTGCTAAGTGCGGCAGGTTCTTCTGGACTCTTGACTCGTCTAAGGAGGACTGTGGAGAGTCTCCCTGTTCATCCTATACTTTCATAGGCAGAAGGGTGGGCAGAAACATAGATGATTTAAGCCAGGTTAGGAGCGCTTTTCTGGGCTTCTTCCAGAATAGGGGTCACGAGGTTATTTCACCGTATCCTGTTGTGTGCAGGTGGAGGGATGATCTTTACCTTACTGACGCGAGCATAGTTGATTTCCAGCCTTATGTTACAGATGGTATTATTCCTCCACCAGCTAATCCCTTGGTGATTTCCCAGCCCTGTATTCGTCTGGTTGACATCGACCTGGTCGGCAAGACTCTTGGGAGACACCTCACCATTTTCGAGATGGGCGGCCATCATGCTTTCAACAGCGAGGAAAAAGAGGTCTACTGGAAGGAGGATACTGTGAGATACGGCTTCGAATTCTTCACCAGGGAAATGGGGGTTAAGGGTGAGGATCTTACTTTCGTCGAAAGTGCTTGGAGCGGGGGTGGAAACGCGGGGCCCTGCTTCGAGGTCATTTCACACGGCCTTGAGATTGCTACTTTAGTCTTCATGAAGTATAAGGTTAACCCGGACGGTTCTCTGAGGGAGCTGCCTATTAGAACGGTTGACACAGGATACGGGATGGAGAGGATAAACTGGCTTTTAAGCGGGGCTCCAACCGGCTTTCATGCTTTCTACGGTAGTCTTCTCCACGAGATTTCTAAACTGGTTGACATCGATGTTCCCCAGGAGCTTCTTAAAGAGTATGGGGTAAGAGTTTCCCTTTCTGAAGGCAGGTTTCTAAGCCCGGCTGAGAGGATTGGGCTCGTCAGGGGCCTCGGCTTTCCGGATTCCTTCTCAGCTAAGCTTGAAGCAATGGAGAATGTTTTCAAGGCTCTGGATCATGTTAAGAGCTTAGTGTTCATTCTCTCAGAGGGTGTTGTACCCTCTAACACCGGCGTGGGCTATTTGGCTAGGTTGCTCTTAAGGAAGACAGCCAGGGTTCTGGATAGGCTTGGCGTTAATTCTCTCCTGCTCGACATGGTTTCATGGGAGGTTGACTACTGGGGTAGGGATTTCCCGAGCCTCTGTGAGCTTAAAGACAGTATTCTGAGACTTGTCGAAATAGAGCTTAAGAAATACAGGAGGAGTATTGAAGAGGGGGTTAGACGCGTGGAGTCTCTTGTTAAAGAATCCAAGTCATTAGGTGTTGAGAAGCTTGTCGAACTTTACGATTCCCACGGTGTTACGCCTGAACAGGTTGCAGAAGTTTTTTCAAAGAAGGGTGTTGAAGTAAGGATTCCGGAGGACTTCTATAGCATGATAGCCTCCAGACATAAACAGCCTAAGGGTCTTGGGGAAGAGGAAGTGGTCACACTAGATTTCGACGAGAAGGCTTTCCCCGAGACTGTTAAATCCTTCTATGAGAATCCTGATTTGCTGGAGCTAGAAGCTAAGGTGCTAGGAGTCTTCAGCGATAAGGTTGTTCTCGACCGGACAATCTTCTACCCGGAGGGCGGCGGCCAGCCTGCTGACAAAGGTAGGCTCATCTTCAACGGGAAAGAGGCCATGGTGAAGGACGTTAAAAACTTGAATAACCGGATGATCCATTTCATCGAAGGCCCTGTCCCTAGTGTGGGCAGCACTGTTAAAATGGTTGTTGACTCTGAAAGGCGTCTCCAGCTTAGAAGAGCCCACACTGCGACGCACATTATAAACGCTGCTGCCAGAATGGTCTTGGGAAACCATGTTTGGCAAGCGGGTGCCCAGAAAGACACGGTTGAATCCAGGCTTGACATTACTCATCCCCTTCCGCTCGCCAATGATGAGATTGAGAAGATAGAGCGTAAAGCTAATGAAATAGTCATGTTGAACATCGATGTTAAAATACAGGTTCTACCCAGAACTGTAGCCGAGAGGGAGTACGGTTTCAGAATATACCAAGGTGGTGCTGTCCCTGGTAAAGAGCTTAGGATCGTCAAGATAGATGGTTTTGACGCTGAAGCCTGTGGAGGGCTTCACGTTAACAAGACTGGGGACGTTGGGCTCGTGAAGATAGTTAGGGTTGAGAGGATCCAAGACGGTGTTGAAAGAATAGTTTTTCGAGTAGGCTTCTCCTTCTTGGATTACGTGAGGTCGCTTGAAAACAAGATGTCTAGCTTGGAGAACATTCTAGGTGTTCCAAGGGACAAGATAGTTCAGGAGGCTGAAAGAGTCAGGAGTGAGTTGAAAAACCTGAGTAAGAAAGTTGAGAAAATATTAGAGAACCAGTTTGACATGCTGGCAGACCGGCTGCTTTCCAAGGCCGTTGAAGAGTCTGGTGTTAGGATCGTGCTCTATAGTTCCGAAGAACTAGAAATAAGCCATCTCATAAGCCTCGGCGAGAAAATCTCCAGGAAGGAGCCGAGCTCCGTAACAGTGGTAATGTCCCCCGTCCCAACTGTGCAGTTCGCCGTGTTCGCCGGCGAGAAGGCTCTTGAAAAGGGTGTCGACTGCTCTCTGCTAGCGCGCCGTATTCTTGGCGAAATCGGAGTTGGCGGAGGAGCCGGAGGCAGGAGAAACTTCGCGAAAGGAGGTTTAGCGGCCAAGATTGACATTAAAACTTTTGAGTCAAAGGCTTTAAAAGCCGTAAGCAGCATCCTTGCAAAGAGTTAGAAGCGTTGAGCGCACCTCTTCTAACAATGGTTTGAAGAGACGACAAGTTTAGTGAGAATGCAAATCACACGTGGTCCCCTGAGGTGCGGAAGTCATGCCGCAAATGCGATTACCTTAGGCTCAGGTTATGCGCCGGGTGTCGCATTCCAAAGAGGGGCCTCTGCTTGATTTACCAATGCATCGTGAGAAAGATGAGGATCATGGGGGTGACACTTAAATGCAGCGCTTGCCCGCTCGCCCAGGCCTAAGTCCGGCAGGTTCACTCCTCCAGAGGTTGATGCATACTTCAAGCTGAGCCTGATGCTGAGCTCATGGAACCGAAGGATTTCTGATATTACGCTTCCTCGCTTAATCCCCGAGATACTGCTAGAGGACCCCGTGAAGCCGGGAGGGATTTAGGGATGGATGAAGTCATAGTATCGATCTCTAAGCTCGACAGCGAGAACGTGAAGAGGGTTGAAGAGAATGGCGTACACAACTTCCTCGAATGCCGTGCGCGCGATTATGAAGCCTAGGTTTTTAAGCGTAACTACCATTATTCACAAGTAATGTTGAGACGTTGATGAAGAAGTGCACGTGCACTCGAAAAAGCATATTTATTAGTAACCAGTGGCAAGTTAAGATTCTTGTCCGAGGGCCCTCCATAAATCTTTAAGTATCTTCCAGAGACTCATGAAGTAAAAACCTTGGAGGAAACTGAGTATTCTTGCTCAGAGATCGAGAAGAAGTGGCAGAGAAAGTATGAAGAGGAGAAGATTTTCGAGGCTGAGCCAGACCCCTCTAAGCCAAAGTTCTTCGTAACCTTCCCTTTCCCCTATATGAGTGGACCCGTCCATCTCGGAACCGCGTACACTTTAACCCGCTTGGATGTTGTGGCAAGGTATAAGCGTAAAAGAGGCTTCAACGTTCTGTTTCCGTTTGCGTTCCACTGGACTGGGACGACGATCGCTGGTATATCTGACAGAATAAGGAGAGGAGACTCGGAGACGATTAGGATACTTGAGAAGATGGACGGTGTTCCAAGGGAAGAGATAGAGCATTTTAAAGATCCTGTCTACCTCGCCAAATACTATACTGAGAAGAATCGCGCCGTCCTCAAGGATTACGGTCTGGCGGTAGACTGGCGTAGAGAGTTCCATACTTCCAGTTTGAACCCTGGTTTCAGCACTTTTGTCCAATGGCAATACTTGAAACTGAAGGAGAAGGGTTATATTACGAAGGGAGTGCACCCGGTCGTATGGTGCCCGAGATGCAAGAGTTCCACCGGGGATCATGACAGGCTTAGTGGAGAAGGAGTTTTTCCAGAGAAATTCTATCTCGTCAAATTCAGACTTGGAGACTCTCATCTTGTTGCCGCTACCTTCCGGCCGGAGACGATCTTTGGGGTCACGAATGTCTGGGTCAACCCGGATGCTATTTACACGGAGGCGATGGTCGACGGTGAAAAATGGATTGTAAGCGTTGAGACGCTTGATAAGCTTGTCGATCAGATGAGAACGGTTCACAAGATGCGTGAATTCAAGGGTAGGGAGCTCGTAGGCAAGATGGTTGAGGCTGTTTTCACGAGCCGCCAAGTTCTAGTCTTACCGGCTTCATTCGTAGATCCTTCTCTCGGAACAGGCGTCGTCTACAGTGTTCCGGCGCATGCGCCATATGACTACATGGCGCTTGAAGACTTGAAGAGAAACGAGGCTGTTCTAAAGGAGTATCGTCTCGACCCAGCTGAAATCCGTTCTATAAAACCAATATCCATGATAACAACTGAGAAGTATGGTTCAAATCCCTCTGAGAAACTTGTTGCAGAACTTGAGATAAAAAACCAGGCTGACCCAAAGCTGGAGGAGGCTACAAGCCTAGTCTACAAGGAGGAGTTTCACAAAGGTGTGACGCTTAGCAACTGCGGCAGGTTTTCAGGCCTACCTGTCCAGAAGGCTAAAGAGCTTGTAATAGAGGAGATGAAGAAAACCAGTGCGGGAGACGAGTTTCTAGAGCTACCGTCACCGGTGGTCTGCAGATGTGGCACGAGGTGTCACGTTAAAATCTTGGGGGACCAGTATCTCTTAAGATACTCTTGGCCAGAATGGAAGGCTAAAGCCCTGAAAGCGTTGGAAAGAATGAGCATATACCCCAAGGAGGTTAGGGAGAACTTTATTTATTTCATAAACTGGTATGATGATTGGGCTTTCACAAGGACCTCCGGACTCGGGACACCTGTTCCATGGCTTCCAAACCATATCGTTGAGACATTGAGCGACTCCACCGTGTACATGGCATACTACATTATTTCAAAATACGTTAACAACGGGATGTTGAAAACTGAAAACCTTACTGAAGAGTTCTACGACTACGTGTTGCTCGGCATAGGCGTGCCGGAAGAGGTTGAGAGTAAGACAGGCGTACCAGCGGTTTTTCTAAAGAGGCTTAGATATGAGTTTGACTACTGGTATCCAGTTGACCTTAGGAACTCAGGCAAGGATCTTGTCGCAAACCATTTAACGTTCTACATCTTCCATCATGTTGCCATCTTTCCGGAGGAGAAATGGCCTAGACAAATATCGGTGAACGGCTTCCTAAGGATAGAGGGACAGCCTATGCATAAGTCTAAAGGAATCTTCATCTCTCTAAGGGAAGCTGTTGAAAAATATGGTTCGGATGCGACAAGAATAACTCTGCTTCTCTCTGCAGAGGGCTTGGAGGATCCCAATTGGGAGGGCGAGAAGGCTAGGAAAAACATTGAGCTGTTGAGAAGCATCTACGGGTTCATTCTCTCACTCTTGGAAGAGAAAGGATCGGCATGTAACGGGCACATGGAGGACTGGTTGAGAAACTCAGTCAGGAAACGTGTTGAAAACGTTACAGACGCCCTTGAAAACATGCAGATAAGGGCTGCCACGAGCGAAGCCCTATACGGTTTAAGAAACGACTTGAGATGGTACTTGAGGAGGGTTAAGACGCCTGATTCCCAGGCTGTGAAGGAAGCGGTTGAAACATGGCTTAACCTGCTCTACCCGTTTACACCGCATCTCGCCGAAGAATTGTGGAGCAAGCTGGGTAAGAAGAACCTGCTCGCCAACCACCCGTGGCCTACAGTCGTCAAGACGGATGAGAAACCCCTGCTCTTAGAGAAATACTTGGAGCAGCTTGTTGAAGACACGTATCAAATACTGAAGGCTATGAAAAGGGCTTCGCTGACTAGGCTGAGGCTCATAACCGCGGCCCGATGGAAGAATAACGCGTTCAGAGAAATAGTTGAGACGGCTGAGACTAATCCTGAGAAAATAAGGGGAATCTTGGCTCGACACGCTGCCGGCGTCGGCAAGGAGGAGCTCGGAAGATTCATGGGGCAGGTGATGAAGAATCTGCCGGCGATGACGGAGGAACACAGGGAGACTCTGAAACACGTTTTGGATAAAGGCGAGCAGAACATACTGAAAGAGGCGCAGCCCTTCTTCGAGAAGGAGTTCAAATGCATTGTCGAAACACTCGACGAGGACGCCGCTCCAATGGAAGAGATAAAAGTGCTTCTTGCAAAGAAATTCTCAATACAGCCTGGAAGACCAGCAATAATAATAGAGTAACCACCTAACATAATTAATAACATTTTTAACCCTCCTCCACGCAAAGACAACCGGGCCCGTCGCCTAACCTGGACAGCATCGCCTAGAAATGGCGGCAGACTAAAAAGCCGAGCCCTCTATCATGGCGGGAAAGACTGTTGACGCGCGCGTGGGGGCAAGCTGTAATGATCTGGGTTCAAATCCCAGCGGGCCCGGCTTCCCCTTGTTTCATGGGTTTTCTCGTTCTTTTTCAAGCAAAAAATTTCGACGATGTAAAAAAATATTTTACACATGATTCTAGCAGAGATAGAGCTTTCTAAGCAATTATAGAACCGTTTTAAACCCTTGGGATAATATTAGGCTGGGCTTTATTACCATGTTTCAAGGTTTTTCCACTCGTTCTCTTAGCTTTGACAGGTTTTTTCTAACGTTGATAGTTAGTTTTTTAACATAAAAATGTTAAATACGAGGTTGTTAGCATACCTCGGCCATGAGCAGGTCGCGGATGGAGCAGGTTAAGAAGAAGATAAACGTTATTTGCCTGCTTAAAGTGGTTAAAAGCAGGTATACTTATAACGAGCTTTCAAAGCTAACCCGCCTGCCTATCACGGTTTTAGCAAGGTATGTTAACGGGAATGTGCTGCCCTCGGATGAGAGGGCTGATGAGCTTTACCGGATCCTCACGGAGAAAATTCCGCTTGAGGAAATTATTTCAAGTAAGCTTGTTCTAGACGAGTCTGGCTATTTCGACTCTTCACGCGTAATATGGGATGTGAACCTTCTGAGGCTCATCAGCCATAAGGCTGTGATTCCTTTTATGGGGAGAAAGATAGACAAGGTTATGACTGCTGCCGTAGACGGTATTCCATTAGCATCGTTCGTTGCTGAGGAGCTTGACGCTGACCTCGTGATAGCTAAAAGGTATAAGGAAGTTGGGGTGAAGGATTTTCTTGAAGCAACCTACGTCATAGGCAGCTCTGCTGTCGTAAGCTCTCTGTATATTCCGAAGAACGCTTTGAAGAAGGATGACAACGTTCTAATAGTTGATGATGCGATAAGAACGGGGGAGACAGACGTTGCTTTGATAAGGCTTGTCGAGAAGGCTAAGGCTAATATAGTGGGCATCTTCATCCTTATCGCGACCGGTAAAGATTGGAGGGAAAGGCTTCAGAAGAGGACGAACGCGCCCATATACGTTTTCACAGAGATAAATCCAAAGCCTTTAGAAGTGGAGCAGAGGAAGTAGGAGGTTGATCCAGTCGAACCCGCAGACAACTCTCGAGGCTAAGCTTCTAACTCTTAAGAATAGGAGGATCGAGGAAGCGTTATCCGTTTTCGAAGCGCTTTCCAGCAGACCCAAGCCACCAGAATACCCGCTCGTCATCCTGCATAGCAATAAGGGTAAAGCTGTTAGCCTGGGATGTTTTCAGGTTGCTGACGAAGATTTTCTAACAGGCTTTATGCGTAAAAGGGGCTTAAAATACTTCTTCAGGCTTCACGGTGGCGACGTAATGCTTCACGATGAAAACCAAGTTGGGATTGCGTTGATGACACCCACGGAGGAGAAATATAGAGATATCTACATTTCTCTGATAAGCTTTCTGTTAAAGAGAAACGGTGTGTTGAACATCCATGTCACAAACGACTATATACTATGTTTCAACAAGGTTCTAGGAGAAGTAATACACGTGGATAAGAACGGGTTTTCAAGCTGGTTCGTATTCATCTATTTAAAAAGGAATTATGAGGAAATGGCTGGCTTAAAATTCCCTAAGGAACAGCTGATCAAAGAAAGGGTTAGCAAGCTTAAGGAGAACTATATCGGGTTAGATCAGGTTTTAGAGAAACAGGTTTCTGCAGACGCGTTTTTAAAATCGGTTAGCACGGTTTTGACGGATGATCTGGGCTTCAAGATAAGGGACTTTAGACTGAGTCTCGGGGAAAAGAAGCTTTTCTGGAGGACTAGAGACAGGCTTAAGAACAATCGTATTTCTGAGGCGGTTCAACTGAAGCATTCCGCATTGCTGAGGGAGGAGGGTGCCCTTCTTATTTCTAAAAGATTGATGAACGGCTTCCTGCGGATGCGGCTTAAAATTAAAGATAAGACTCTTGAGAAGATCAGCATATCCGGGAGCTTTATGTTTGAGCCTTCTGAGAGACTTAGAGATTTCGAGAAAATGCTGGAGGGTAAAGAGCTTGACGAAACCGTTTTAACCGAGAAGGTTACGGAATTCTTTATTAACGAGAAGGTTAAGGCTTCCTTCACAGCGTTTGAAATAGTTGAACTACTTTGTGGAGCAGCAGGTGGCACTAATGAGCATGGAGACAAGTAGAGAACCAATGTTTCCAATCGTGGCTGAGAAAAGCCGCGAGGAGGTGCATGTTACTGACAGGGATGCTGTGGAGTGGCTTGATTCTAAAGGCTATGGTTTCAGATTTAGGGAAGACCTGTTGATACTCCGCCCTTTTGAAGCCCTCTACCTTATGAATCAGAATAAGCTCGTATTATACTATAGGTCTAAGCAATTGATGTTCAACCAGTATCTTAAGATTCTTGAAAAAACCGATAGCAAGATATGGTTGCGATACTTGATATACAAGGACCTTAGGGACAAGGGATATGTTGTTAAAGACGGCTATGGCTTCGACATAGATTTCAAGGTTTATGAGGCCGGCGATTATGGCTCAAAGCCTGCAAAATACCTTGTATACGGGGTTGCCGAAGGAACACCCCTCCCCATTACGAAGCTCTACAATATTCTAAGGCACTCCTACTCTCTTAGGAAGACGCTGATAATCGCGACTGTCGACAGGAGGAGTGAAATAGTTTATTACATGCTTTCCTCCCTACTCCTTGGGAAGGAGACTAGAGGAGAACAATGAGGGAGGAAAATCTTACGCTCAGAGGAATGCGAAACCTGCTGCCAGATGAGAAGGCGAAGCTGAACAGGGTTGAAAGCGAGATAAGAAGGCTTTTCAAAATATATGGGTTTCAAGAGGTTGAAACACCAACAATAGAACCCCTTGAACTCTTCGAGCTGAAATCCGGGGAGGAGATTAGACACAGGATGTACAGGTTCACGGATCTCGGCGGCAGGGGGGTCGTGTTAAGACCGGAGGCAACCGCATCCGTTACAAAGCTCGTCGTGCAGGAGATGCGCAGTATGCCGCTTCCCATAAAAGTGGGTTACATCCTGAATGCATTTAGATACGATGAACCTCAATACGGAAGATATAGGGAGTTTAAGCAAGGAGGCTTCGAAATATTTGGAACGAAAAGTCCTCTAGCGGATGCTGAAATACTTGAGGTATCGTCGAGACTTATGGATGGTCTTGGAATAAAAGATTACTACATAAAGATCGGACACGAAGGTGTTCTCCGGGCAGTGTTAACTTATTTCGGAGTGGAAGAAATCGTCCAAGACAGGGTTCTCGGCCTCATAGATAAGGAGAGGCTTACTGAAGCCTTCGAGATACTCGCCTCCCTTCCCAAGGGCTTAGAAGCTATAGAATTAATCAAGAGCCTCTGGGAGATTAAAAGCCGGAATGCAACAGAGGCACTGAAACGTGCAGAGGCGGTTCTGAAAGACATTCCGGAGGCGATTGAACAGTTGAACAACCTGAGGGAGATAATAGAGCTCGCTCAAGCAAGTGGAGTCGGCGAATTAGTTGTCGACATGGGTTTTGCAAGAGGATTAGACTACTATACGGGGATGATTTTCGAAGTATACGCTAAGGATTTGAGAATAGCTGTCAACGGTGGAGGAAGGTATGATAAGCTCGCGAGCTTATTAGGTTGGGACGTCCCCGCAGTTGGGTGCGCACCTGGAATAGATCGAATTAGCCTCGTAATGGATGAGAAGACTGTTCCTCGGGACAATGTGGTGTGCATGATTGTGAGCATGGTTAAGGATGGTGATATTTTTGCAGCGAGGCTTGCAGGCATGTTGAGGATGAAGGGGGTTCCGACGCTGGTTGACTACACTAGGAGGGATGTTAGCAAGGCCCTCTCATATGCTTCGAAGAGAAACGTGAAGTACGCTGTATTAATTGGCAGCAGGGAAGTTTTGACCAACACCATTGCTCTGAAAAACATGGAGACAGGGAGCCAGGAGGAGCTTAAAGTTGAGCAGGTTGTTGAAAAATTATCGTCTTATATTCTTCAGAAGACTTAATACTCCCCTGAGAGAAGATGAAGATTTCCTATTCTCACTTTCTCTAAATGTTTTCGTGCTGCCTCATAGCATTCGCGTGCATGTTTTCGACTGGTAGTAGGAAGATCGTTCATGATGTACTGAGGGTAAAAAGCTAAAAGCGTGTAAGGTATTCCAGGGTTAACCTCAGCTATGAACCTGGCAATATTCTCAACCTCAGCAGCGTCGATATATCCTGGCACAAGCAGCGTGCTGGCGGTCAACACAGGCACCTCAGGCCGCTTCTCGAAAAACCTCTCGCCTATTTCCATGAAATTATTCAACGCAGCCCTATTTGAAACTCCACACAATACTCTGCTAAGATTTTCATCCCATACTTTAAGATCGAACTTCACAACACCACCGCTCTTAAGAGAAAGCTCAGCCGCCTTTAAGGCGAAACCCTTAGACATGTTTCCGTTGGTCTCCCAACATATTCTGAGTATACGTTTCTCTTCCTCAGCCCTTTGAAGGGCAATCCGGCTGGTTTCAAGAGCATGCATCATCTGCGTGGAGGGATCCCCTCCGAAAAAGCATACGCATGAAACTCTCCGGTCAGCCTTAGAAGCGAGCTCCTCGGAGCTTACAAGGGGCCTAAGGCTCTGAGACATTTGTCTGAAATGCCAGTTCTGGCAGAAAAGACAGTCAAAACTACAGCTACCATAGAACACGGCGAGATTCACATACCCTTCTTCAACACCCGGCTTGTAGGCGTACTTAGGGTAGCCCGCGCCCGTGCAGCCTGGGCAGAACCACGACGCGACGCAGTTAGTTGGAAGAGGATCATAATACCATTCTAGCAGTCCCCTTTCACGTGTTCCGCCAAGCCTGGTTAAACGGCCGTTGGTATTCAAAACCAAGCCGCAGAACCCTTTCTCCCCCGGCTTGACTCTACAATTGTTAGCGCAGACTCCGCAGGGTAAACCGTTAGGATCACCAGGAGGAGCGGGGGGAAGCCCGAAGGCCCTCCTAGTGTCATCGTGAACACGTTTAGCTATTTCAACAGCCTCCTCCGGTTTTCTCCTGATGCATTTTAAACAAACTCCTAGCTGACCAGCTATTAGAGGAGACTCGACTCCACAAATCAAACACCTTCCCAACGTCCTTCTCCTAATTATTCTCCGCAGAGTATTTATTTTAAACTTAGGGAACCTGGATGCACGAAGAGAACTCACGCCTCGGCTTCACTAACCATTCTTGTTATTACTGCAAACCCCTTACTGCTCTCCAATCATAATGGGATTTAAATTTTTCCTCCGCGCGGTGCTTACCGCAAAGCTTGTAAGAGCCATGGAAAAGAGTGCGCCGACTGCGTAGAGACAACGGGAAACCCTTCTTCCTGAGGGGGATTGGCTGGAGGTCTGCCCAGTTTGGCAGTGTGCGGAGAAGCGTGGAGTGGAGCACCGGGTAACTGTGGAGTTTTCCCTGTGGTGAATTTCTAAACTGGTATGACCCGGCTTGGGGTGTAGTCACATCCCTAGGGAGGGCGGGGCTTCTAGCCTTAAGGAAAAGAATAGGGGACGAAGCATGGGCCAAATGGGTTAAGGAGAAGAAGATAGGGTTTGAGGGCTGATCTCAAAGTAATGTTTTTCGAAATCAACTATCCTGTCTTTCTTAACTTTAACCCCTTCCTTAGCCAGCATCCTGGCTTTCTTCCCCATTCCTTTCATGCCTCCGTAGCCGCCAAGTCTTCCATCGCTGTACACGACCCTGTGACATGGTACAGTCGGCGCATAGGGGTTGCTTCTCATTAAAGCTCCAATAGCCCTTGTGGAATCAGGATGTTCAACAGCCCTAGCCAACGCCCCGTATGTGGTAACCCTTCCCTTTGGAACCTTCTTAAGCAGCTCGTAAACAAGTCCTCGGTCAATAACCTTCCTTTTCACAAGCCTGTTATGGCGTGCGGGAATTTAACCCTTTAGGCAAGCCACTAGATAAATGTTGGAATAAGCTTGAAGTAGTGCTCATCCTAGTGCCGGAATAAACTTCTTATAAACCCGTTATGTTTGTATATGGCTTGATGAAGAAGCTTGAAGAAGCGGTTTTGAGAGCCGTAGACGAGTATAACAAGTATAGGAGCCCGGAGGCCAAGGCTAGGCTCGTCGAGATCCGGGAGGACAGGCTTACTATCGATTTCGAAGGAACTTTCTGCCAGACCTGCGGTGTCTACGATTATCTTGAAGACTTCATATATGAGCTTCAGATGTTGATTGATGTGAGCATTGAGATTTTAAACTTTAAGGAGTATGAGCCGGGGAAGATTAGAGTCGAGTACGGGTTGAAAAGAATGGATTAGTATAGAAAAATTTTTGAGGAAAGGGCTCCAGGACATTCGAAAACTTTAACTGTTTTCAACAGGATTCCGATACATGTTAACGGTTAGCAGGAAGATAGGTCTACTGAGGTTTGAGCTTATTCAGGCTGCAGAAGAAGGAAAGGACGTGGAAAAATACAGGGAGAAGCTAGCCTCGCTCGACGAGTTGAAGGCTGGGCACAGGGAGCTGGATGAACTTTACGAGGAGATATTTTCCTCACCCACTCTGGCCAGTTGGCCGTATGCTGAACCAGACTGCCTAGAGGAAATAAGGAGGAGTGCGAACCCGCCTAAGGATGAGGAAACTTGGATAAGCAGGCATGAGCTCCGAGACAGGATGCTGGGAGCCTGGTTTGGAAGAATAGCGGGAAACATGCTTGGAAAGCCTGTGGAAGGCTGGCCTAAGAATAGGATAGAAGAGTACCTTAAGAAGGCTGGGTGTTACCCGCTTGACTACTATATTCCTGAGCTTATACCTCGTACTGAGAGGAGCCTCCAAACATATTACGAGGCGGGTGGGCTTCGTGGCAACTTGAGCAAGGCTCTGAGGGACGACGACTTGGACTACACCATTCTGGGCCTGCTCCTTCTGGAAAGGAAAGGCTTCAGCTTCACAACAGAAGATATTGCTGAAGAATGGTTGAACAGATTGCCTTTTAACCTTACCTACACTGCTGAGAGGGAGGCTTACAGGAACCTTACTCTCGGCCTTAAGCCTCCTGAGACAGCAACCTTCTGGAATCCTTTCAGAGAGTGGATAGGGGCTCAAATAAGAGCTGACCCATGGGGCTATGCAAACCCGAAAAGGCCATGGTCTGCAGCGGAAATGGCTTACAAGGATGCTAGGCTCTCTCACGTTAAGAACGGGATCTACGGAGAGATGCTAATGGCGGCTATGGTTGCATCAGCCTTCGCCGAATCAGACCCGCTGGAAGTCGTGAAGAAGGGACTCTCATGCATACCTCAGGGAAGCAGGCTGGCTGAGGCAATTGGACGCTGCGTCGACCTTTGGAGGAAGCACGGAGACTTTGACGCAGCCTACGAGGAGGCTATGTTGAAATACGGGCATTACCACCCGGTTCACACGATAAACAATGCAGTTATAGTTGTCCTGTCCCTTCTCTATGGCGAGAGAGACTTCGGGAAATCCATCTGTTTAAGCGTGTCTAGCGGCCTCGACACAGACTGCAATGGTGCGTCAGTAGGATCCATAGTTGGAGCCATGGTTGGCTTTAAAGGAATACCTGAGAAATGGTACTCTCCATTGAACAATACTTTGGAAACAGCATTATCAGGTCTAAAAGAGCTTAAAATATCTGAATTAGCTGATAGGATGGTGGAAGCCGTAGCTAAGAACTTAACCGGCCACCGTAGGTAAAGGGTTTAAGCGGCCGCCTCACCCTTTTCTTTTTCAACCTGTTTCTTCCAGTCTACGTATTGCAACAGGTCTTCTCTAAGCCTCGTCAGCATTTCTCTGGCGCAGAACTTGTGGTCGATTCCCCACTGGCCTGTGGCGGAATAAGCCAACGCTCTCACCGTTTTTCCAGGGTTCTCAGGTATGGCTAGGCGGACCCTATAAGCTGCCACCCTCTGCCCCCTGTAGTTTAAAAGAATTTCAACAGCGTTGATCCTGCCCTTCTCCCTTAACGGTTTTACCTCTGTATATATTGGTCCCAAAAGCATTGGCGGCGGCCTCTTGGTTAGCGAGGAGACATAGTCGACGAAATAGTTCACATCATCAACTATTCTCAAAGGTATTACTGATTCAGCATGATCCTTGAGCAGCTTAGCCTCCTCGATCTTCTTGAACATGAACCGGCTGGGCACAACTTTCAGAATGACTTTCCTAGCCGGTATAAGACTCCCCACCAAGGAGGATAATATTGCCACAAGGAAGCTTGCCAGCATTGAGCTGAACAAATAAGGCTTCACAAGTGTCACGGGAGTTGAAATGTATATTTGAAGAAACTGGCTTAAAACATATCCTAGGGCTCCTCCTAAAAGACCGTAGCTTAGGCCTTCGACGATTAGCAGGAGGGAAACGTGGCCAGGGCTGGCGCCGAGTGCACTAAGGGTTGAGTATTCTCCATGACGCTCGTAAAGCGAGCCCAGTAGTGTTGTTACGATCATTAGGGAGGCAAGCCCCATTAGAATAAGTAGCTCTGGAGCGCTGGTGAACTGCTGGAGCTCGCCCACTATAAGTAGGCAAGCAGTCTCTCCGCCTGAGCCTAAACCTATTCTGAAAGACCTGAAGGTTTGCGTCGTTATCTGCGCGCCCATCATTACTGTGAAATTCGAGTCCCTCTCATAGCTGGTTTCTAGAAGCCTCTTAGAAACATCGCTTGAGAAATCGCCTTCAAGCAGAAGTCTGTAGACTGTTAAGGGCCCCGGGGAAAGCTCTAGACTGGTCACTACTAAGGGTCCTTCAACCTCGTCTAGCGGAACCCCATCCTTCAGCTTTAAAGGCCCTTCCAGCACCATGCTTACCCTGGTTTCTACAACGTTACTTCCCATGATGACTATGGAGTCGCCTTCCGCAATATTCAGCGTCTCCGCCAAATCGGCTGAAACAGCAGTCCCTCCTAGTGTCGAGGCGTTAGTGGCCACTAAGAAGGCTTTGGTTCTCCTCCCATCCTTAGAAACGAGGACTTGAGAGACTGCAACAATATACTTTTTCTCAACGCCTTCCATGCTGGAGAGCCACTTCACCTGCCAGTGCGGTATGGGTTGAAAAACCTCGTTGATTAAAACCTCATTCTTCTGGTCCATTCCTCTGAAAATAGTGGTGACTGTAGTAACGTGAGCGCTGATGCTTAGTCCACGGAATTCTGAAGGGTAAGTTGCCTCCCTTATTGTTGTCAATGTGCCGATTGCCAAGAGACTACTGGAGGCTGCGGAGACAACCGCTATAGTAACTATAGTTAGAATTGTCCGGAATATTCTTTTACGCATGCTTTTAACGGAATACCAGAAGAGATCGCTGAGAAGAGTTCCCTTGGCTTCCAGCACCATTATGCCCAATACCAGCAGCGTTGTGATGGCTGTGAACAATGACACGATTATTGATGCTGACGATAGGCGAGAAATAGCTTCAGGGTTAAGAACCGCAACCGCCATCCTGGCCTGTGGAATGAACAGTATCTCAATAAAAATAAGTGCTGAAAATAATCCTGTAATTACAATCCTCCTTCTTTTCTCTATCAATGCGCCTGCGATCGATGAGACGAAGAAGGTAAATGCGATTAGGAAGAGAAACATTGCAATACTGTCGCTCTTGGCCTGGCTTAAAGCGTCAAGCGCGTTCTCAGTCTTAACGATGCTTTTCTCGAAGAATCCTGAGCCAATTTCCCAATCGCCTTTTGCGAAAGCGGTCTCGCTCTCCATTAGCAGCATCATGGCATAGTCGACTTCTTTCAAATATTTTTCAGCGTCGAAACCTATTTTAGACAGGAAGACTCTTTCCTCGGAAGCGAAGGATTCGATAAACTTCTTTAAACGTTCAACTTCCAAAAGTGCTATGCTAATGTTGCTTGTTCTGCAGGAAATGTCCATCGGTATCCCCACTCCCCCCGATGAAGAGGACACGGTGCCATACTTGCTCAGCAGTCTAGCCAGCCTGCTTTCAGGGCTTAAGAATGCAAAAAGCGTCACGGGGCCTTCTTGAGGTACTGGCACATAGTAATTTTCATCATCCTCCCAACCCCCCATTCTCCAAATACCCCAAAACTCGAATCCGACTGCTTCAACATTCGGCACCTCCTTTCTTATGACTATTAGACAACCTTTTCGCAGGTCTTCCCTCTCCTCAGGTATAAGTGCTTCTCCCTCGGCAAATATGGTTACTCTGTCCCCTGATAATGCTAGAATACCGGTGGCGTTAATGAGGAGGCTGCGTCTGCCATAGCTGCGTGGTATTAATATGGAGGTTGAACCAGAGTAAGCATCTCCATATCCAAAGCTCACGCTAAACGTATTAGCGTCCACAGCAGTATAAACTGCAGCCAGTCTTATCACGTAGTTTTTCCCGATGCTTATGGATTCCGAGTAAAGCTCCCCTTGGCTCATTGCAACATGTTTTAAAGCATAACTGGGGTCTCCTGAAGTTTCTGAAACGTGAAACAATGCATTGCCCAGAACCACGGTGCCTGATGTTATGAGAATAGAGCCGTTCACAATACTTCCGGCTTCAAACCGTCCTTCTAAGTTAATCTTTACCGGGACAATTATCGAACCGGAAACAGTAATCAACCCTTTGAAGAGCGTTTCAGAGCCCAGTACAAGCATTACTGCAACTATGCTTAACATGGTTTTGCAGCTTTTCGAAAGTTTCTTTACCACCTTAAGTCTCCACTTCATGGGGAGGAAATATAAGTTTTCACATACAAGTGGGTGCTTTAGCTTCTGGCCTTATGGCCTCTTGCTCTCGTATAATTCCTCGGGGGAAGCCAAATTTAACATTAATGTGTTTAAAATGGCGATAGGTCTCCCTTTCTTTTGTAAAAATTTAAATGCTCCTCCTCCTGCGGCTTTTCGAACCATAATGAGCCTGTCCAAGTTAGGCGGGATGACGATTCTTCTGATAGCAATCTCCCTGATAATAGGACTGGCTGCAGGATACTTCGCGGGTGGTGCAGGCAAGGTTCCCGAGTCCCAATACAATCAGCTTCAAACATCGTACAACCAGCTTCAGCAAAACGTCAGCTCGCTCACTAGGAAGCTTAAAGCAGGGTTCATATACGTTGGTCCTGTTGAAGACTTCGGCTGGACTGCTGCGCACGATCAAGGCAGGAGGTATGTTGAAAAAGTCTTCCCGTGGCTTGAAACCGTTTACGTAGAGTCTGTTCCTGAGGCTGAGGCTGCGAGGTATATTGAGAGGCTTGTTACTGAGGAGAATGTTGACGTGGTTTTCACAACCAGCTTCGGCTTCATGGATCCAACGATAGAGGTTGCTCAGAAATACCCTAATAAAATGTTCTTCCACTGCAGCGGTTTCAAAAGAGCTCCTAACTCCGGAACATACTTTGCGGACTTCTACCAGGTTTACTATCTGAACGGGTTGATGGCTGGTGCCTTAACCAAGAGCAACAAGGTGGGCTATGTGGCAGCCTACCCGATACCGGAAGTCCTCAGACACATCAATGCCTTCGCGCTGGGTGTCAAGGAGGCTAATCCTGAGGCGAAGGTCTATGTGAGATGGCTTTTCGCATGGTACAATCCGACTGGCGCTAGGGAGGCTGCCCAAGCACTAGTAAGCATCGGTGTCGATACGATTGCCTTCACAGAGGACTCTACAGCCATAGTTGAGTTCGCTCAAGAACAGTATCGGCAAGGAAAGCAACTCTACGTTTTCTCTCATTACAGCCCGATGCAGGATGTTGGTCCAGACGTCGTGGTGAGCGGCCAGATAGTCCACTGGGAGGTTATCTACGCCGACATACTTATGAAGATCAGAATGGGCATCTACAACAATACTAACTTGGCTAATGTTGACTACCTTTGGCTGCTCAAGGAGGGTGCAGTGGAGCTCGGTGGAAAGCCTGGAGTGCCGATAAACCCGAAGTTCGTTAACGATTTAAAGAATAAGTATCTGCCGGGTCAACCCGTGAGCGTGTACGACGCTGTTATGAAAAGGCTTACGCTGATGAAGGATGTTAACGTGCCTTTCGACCCGTTCACCGGCCCAATAAGAGATCAAGCGGGGAATGTTAAGATTCCAGCAGGCCAGAGAGCGACCATAGCTCAGCTTTTCACGGAGGAGATGAACTGGTTCCTAGACAACATAATAGGATCGCCGTCAGGATGATTCTAGAAACGTCTCTACCTCCTCTTTTTTCTCGAAAGGATGTTGACGAAGCTTGACGGATAATTCTAAGTATCTTGTTGAAATGCGGGGAATTGTGAAAAGGTTTCCCACGGTTGTCGCGCTAGATAATGTTGACTTCAAGGTTAGAAAGGGAGAGATACATGCTCTTCTAGGTGAGAACGGTGCGGGTAAAACAACTCTTATGAGAATCCTATATGGTATGTACAAGCCTGACGCTGGGGAGATAATCGTGGAGGGCCGTAGGGCCAGCATAGGTTCGCCTGGGGACGCGTTGAAAATGGGAATAGGGATGGTTCACCAGCATTTCATGCTTGTGGATAAGCTTACTGTTCTGGAGAACGTAGCCCTGTTTGTTGAGGAAGGCTTCAGGATAAGTTTTAACGGGATTAGGAGTAGGATGGAGGAGCTTTCTAAGACGTATGGTTTAAAGATCGATCTCGACGCGAAAATCTGGCAGCTTTCGGCAGGAGAACAGCAGAAGGTTGAAATATTAAAAACGCTTTACAGGAATGTTAAACTCCTAATCCTAGACGAGCCCACCTCCGTCTTAACACCTATTGAGTCGGAGGAGCTTTTCAAATCGTTAAGGAGAATGGTTGAAACAGGCAAATCAATCATCCTGATAACGCATAGGCTTAACGAGGCGCTTACGGCTAGCGACTCCATAACGATCCTGAGGAAAGGAAAGGTCGTGGCGGCTGAAGTTAAGCCGCGTGAAGCAAGCAGGCTTGACCTGGTTAATATGATAGTCGGCAGGCCTCTGGAATTCAAGCCTAGGATTAACAATGCTAGGAAAGGCGGCAAGCCTGTTTTAGAAGTTGAGAGACTAAGGGTTTTAGATGACAGGGGTCTCGTAGCGGTCAAGGATGTTTCCTTCGTTATGAAGGAGGGGGAAATCCTAGGCGTAGCGGGGGTAGCAGGGAATGGTCAGAGGGAGCTTGTTGAAGCCCTCACGGGACTAAGGAGGGTCGAAAAAGGAACTGTGAAAATAATGGGGATGGATGTTACTAATAGTCCTCCGAAGAAGATTATCAGGCTTGGTGTTGCACACATTCCTGAGGACAGGTTCAGATACGGTGTTGCACCCGACTTGAGTGTTGCAGAGAACATGATTATGAAGCTTTACGGGGAAAAGTTTTCAAGGGGAATATTTATGGATGCAGAAGCGATTCAGAGAGAAACAGAAAAACTTGTTCAGGAGTTTGAGATAGTTGCACCGAGCGTGAATGCACCGGTAAGCCTCCTTTCAGGTGGGAATATTCAGAAGCTGATAGTTGCTAGAGAGCTCTCGATAAATCCTAAGATTCTTGTCGCAAGCAATCCTACTTCAGGCTTGGATGTTGCTTCAACAAACTATGTGCACTGGATCTTCCACAGGCTTAGGGAAGCCGGGGGCAGTGTACTCCTAGTTTCCGAAGACCTCGAGGAGGTTTTAGCTTTAAGCAATAGGATACTTGTTATGAAGGAGGGTAAAATAGTCAGAGAGTTTGGGGGAGGCGTGTCGATCAGCGAAGTTGGGCTTGCGATGACCGCGGGAGCAGCGTAGCCATGGTCAAGAGAAGTGTTAAAGCATGCTTATCGAAGCAGTGGTGTGAAGATTGGAAATAAGACTGGAGAGAAGACAAACCGTATCCAGGAGGATCAACGTGTCTTCTAGAATACTCGCTGTACTCCTGTCACTCCCGCTTATAGGATTGTTATTCGCCGCTTACGGCGTGAACCCGGTCGACGCCTATCTGAGGATTTTTACAGGGGCCTTTGGAAGCCCGTATGGTTTCTGTGAGACGATTGTGAAAACGCTTCCAATAGGGTTATGCGCCGTCGGGCTTACCCTCGCCTACAGGGCGAGAGTTTTAAACATAGGTGCTGAGGGACAGCTGATAATAGGCTCCATGGCTGCAACATGGGTCGCGCTATACTCCGGTCTTCCGCAAAGCATAATCATTATTGTAATGCTGCTTGCGGGCTTCATTCTCGGGGCTGCATGGGCACTGTTACCAGCGCTGCTGAAATCAAGGCTCAACATCAGCGAGGTCATAGTGACTCTTATGATGAACTACATCTCCTTAAAGCTGCTGGACTATGTGGTGACGGGTCCATGGAGAGGTTTAACCCAGTGGGGGTTCCCGCAGACAGACCCTTTCCCGAGCTACGCCAGGCTCCCCATGATAGTGGGAACCAGAATACACTACTATACTCTCATACTGCTCCTAGCCTCAACACTCATCCTCTACGTGTTAATGAAGAGGACGAAGATTGGCTACGAGGTAAAAGTCGTAGGGGGTAATCCGGACGCAGCTAAGTATGCTGGGATAAGTGTAACCAAGAATATCCTGCTAGTCATGCTGGTCAGCGGAGGACTTGCGGGAGTTGCTGGAGTAGGGGAGGTCGCCGGCATACATGGGCGGCTAATAAGAGGGATATCCCCCGGCTACGGTTATACTGCGATAATCCCGGCTTGGCTCGGCGGGCTTGATCCTCTGGCGACGCTAATAGCATCGTTCTTCATAAGCGGCTTGATGGTGGGTGGTGACGCGATACAGATTTCCCTCAGACTGCCATCTAGCCTCGTATACGTGTTTAACGGAATGATTCTCCTCTTAATTATAAGTAGCGAGGTCCTAGCCAAATACAGAATCGTGATTAAAATAGGTGGTAGCAGAATATGGATATAGCTGCCTCAATACTTGCGGAAGCAGTCAGAGCCGGTACGCCGCTGATGCTTGCTACTCTCGGGGAAATATACTGTGAAAGATCAGGAGTTTTAAACCTTGGGCTCGACGGTGTGATGACGATCGGAGCCCTGGCGGGCTTTGCTGCAACATGGCTCACAGGATCAGTCTGGATAGGCTTAGCCGTAGCAATGCTTGCCGGAGGCCTCTTCTCGCTCATACACGGGTTTACGAGCATAAGCCTCGGGGTAAACCAAACTGTTTCAGGCTTGGCTCTCGCAATGCTCGGGACGGGAGTTAGTAGCCTCTTAGGAACAAAATATGTGGGGCTGCCTCTTAGAGAAAGCCTCCCTCTTCTTCAAATACCTGTTTTGACGGAAATACCTTTAGCAGGCGGGCTATTCTGCCATGATCCGGTAGTTTATCTTGGAATGGTGCTTTCAATAGCAATGTGGCTTATCCTGTTTAAAACAAGGTTTGGAATAGCAGTGAGAGCAGTGGGAGAGAAGCCTGAGGCTGCGGACGCTGCTGGAGTCAACGTACAGTTGGTGAGATACTTGTGTGTTTTCCTAGGAGGAGTACTAGGGGGCCTCGGCGGTGCCTACGTAACCCTCTCTTATACTCCAGGCTGGAGGGAGGGCGTGATGATGGGCAGAGGATGGATCGCCTTGGCTCTAACAATATTTTCCCTGTGGAACCCTCTTGGAAGCCTAATTGGAGCATATCTTTTCGGAGGGGTTGAGGTCCTCCAGTTTCACCTTCAAGAGTACGGGGTTCCGGCAAGCCTGCTCGGCGCGCTTCCATATGTCTCCACCATCGTGGTGCTGATTGCCAGCTCACTGGGCCTCCTGAGAAAAAGGCTCGGTGCACCTGCAGCACTGGGAACACCGTATAGAAGAGAAGGTTAGCAAGCCCCATGTTCTGAATTTAAGCAGTGCGTTAAAACGGCTTGCTAACTAAAAAGCTTTATTATGGTTCTCGGCTCGGGTTTACTCCATGAGGAAGGCTAAGATAGGGATTGTCGGTGTTGGAATCCAGGGCGAGCAGCAGTTGAAAGCGTTCAAAACGATAGGGCACGCCGAGGTTCTGGCAATCGCCGACCTGAATGAGAAAAGGGCTAGAGAGATTGGAGAAAAATACGGTGTCCCAAGAATATACACCGATTTCCAAGACCTTGCTAAGGATCCGGATGTAGAGGCGGTTTCCATCTGCACGCCGGACCACCTGCATACGGAGCCTGCGCTCACAGCTCTTGAGAACAATAAGCATCTGCTCATAGAAAAGCCTCTCGCGACGAACGTTGCAGATGCCCAGAAGATAGTTGACGAGGCTAATAAACGCGGCCTCAAGCTGATGGTTAATTTCAGCAATAGGTGGAGTCCTCCCTTCAGGCTAGCTAGGAACACGATAGAAGCAGGTGGAATTGGCAGAATCGTCAATGCATATGCGCGTCTAAGCGACACAATATATGTTCCAACCGAAATGATAAAATGGTCTGATAAGACTAATGTTCTCTGGTTTCTCGGAAGCCATGTTTTCGACCTACTGAGATGGCTTTTTAACGATGAGGCTAAAAGGGTCTTCGGGGTTTCAAGGTCGATTGTGCTGGCCGCAAGGGGGATCGAGACCCAAGACTTCTACCAGGCTGTAATCGAGTTTCAAAATGGAATCACCGCTGTAATGGAGAACAGCTGGATTCTCCCCAAGGGGGAACCATTCATAGTGGATTTTAAAATGGAGATTTTCGGGGAAAAGGGTGCAGTGAGAATAGATAGGACGCATCACGGCAGCGTGAGGGTTGTGAACGAGCATAGAATGATGTTTCCAGACGTGTATGTCTTGCCACCTGAAAACATCAGCATGTTTCTAAGGGCGGGACTAGAATGCTTCGTAGACTGCTTGATGCATGACTCAACACCTCCCGTAACCGGTGAAGACGGCCTTATCGTAACGAAAGTTATAAGCGCCATCATCAAGTCAAGCGAAATAGGTATGCCCGTTGAAATCAGCTAACAAGCCTAAATGTCCTTTACTCACTGGATCGACGCTATGCGGAATTAGGAATGTCTAGTTTTAACACTCTGAAAAGATTAAATCCAGCATAATCAGAAAAACTCGGGATGGATCCGAGAGAAAGATGCATCAAATCTATCGAGTTTGAGGAAATAGACAGGGTGCCAACTGTCCTTAGAGCAAGACCGGAGGTCATTTCCCTTCTGGAGAAACACTTCAACGTAAACGGGTTCGACAATGTTTGTTCCAAACTCGACGTGGATGTAAGGTTTGCGCCAGCCATCGGCTTAACCGGTGGATACGTTCCTGAAGGAGTTGAAGTTAAGGAAGGGCCGTATGAGGCTGCTTACACTGTTGGACGCAGCGGAGAGTACGAGTTTAGGAAAGACAGGTGGGGAATAGTAAGCAAGTGGTCAAGCAAAACCTATACTTATCAGTATGTCGATCACCCCCTTAGAACCATAGATGTTGAAGACTATGTTTGGCCTGAAGTCAACGAGGAAAGCTTCGAGCTTGTAAAACAATACAGGATGGAAAATGAAAGCCTCTGCGTCTACGGTGGCGTGATCCACCTTTTTGAAATCGCTTGGCAGCTGACAGGTTTCAACGAACTCATGGTGATGATGAGTAGAAACGACCCTAGGGTGGAAAGGATTCTCGACAAGCTTAACGAGATCCGTTTAAAACAGGCCCAATTATTGCTGGAAGCCGACGTCGACGTTGTCATCGACGGTGACGATGTGGGTGCTCAGAACACCATGATACTGTCTCCTACCGTATGGAGAAGGTTTCTCAAACCTAGGTACCGCCTTCTGTCTGATTTAATTCATTCCAAGGGTAAGTATTTCTTCTTCCATAGCGACGGATGGATTGAGCCTATAATTCAAGACTTGGTTGAAATAGGCGTTGACATACTTAACCCGGTTCAACCAGAAACCATGGACCCCGTGAGAATAAGAGGACTATGTGGAAACAGGATGGCGTTTGAAGGCACGCTTTCAATACAAAGAACACTTCCATTCGGGAACGTTGAGGATGTTAGGAAAGAGGTTAGAAAAAGAATCAGAGAACTCGGATCAACCGGGCTCATCTTGGGGCCGTCGCACTCTCTACAGCCAGACACCCCGTTAGAAAACATATTGGCGATTTATGATGCTGTGAAGAAAGAATCATAACCGGTTCGCCGCACATGCTCCACAACGCACAGGGTTTTAATCTACTTGTCCTAGTAAGCTTTAAATGAACCGCTGAAAAAATACCTGCATGCTAGCAGTAAAAGGGGGGAAACCTACTAGAACCAAGCCTTGGCCAGCATGGCCAGTCTACGACGAAAGGGAGCTGAAGGCTCTTGAGGAAACATTGAAAAACAGGTTTTGGGGGGGAGGAGTTGAGGAGAGCGGTCCTAAGGAAAAAGAGTTTGAAGAAAAATTCTCCAAGTTCCATGGCTGCGAATACGGGGTTTGCGTCTCAAGCGGTACCGAAGCCCTACACCTGGCTCTCCTCTCAATCGGAGTGGGTCCCGGAGATGAAGTGATAGTGCCTGCGCTCACGTTCTGGGCGACGGGGAGTGCGGTCTTAATGACTGGAGGAAACCTAATCATAGTAGATGTTGATCCTGAGACATACTGCATGAGCATTGAAGAGGTTGAAAACAGCATTACGAGTCGAACCAAGGCCATAATCTCGGTCTACAATTATGGGAACGCTCCGGATATGGATAAACTGTTAGAAATTGCGGAGAAGCATGGTCTCGCGTTAATAGAGGATTGCGCGAGGGCTCACGGCTTCGTGTGGAGAAATAAGCCGGCGGGGTCAATCGGAGACATTGGCTGCTTCAGCTTCCAGCAGGGGAAGCTCATGACTGCTGGAGAGGGGGGAATAATAATAACTAACAATAGGCTTTACGCTGAGAGATGCAGGGCATTAAGAACATGTGGAAGAATAAGGGGGGACGACGTGTACAACGTGGGGATTGACTACTGGTGGAACTGGTGGAATTTCAGGATGACGCAGTTTCAAGCAGCAATACTGCTGGTCCAGCTGGAAAGGCTTGAGGAGCAGACGAAAACTAGGCAGGCTAACAGCGAATACTTAAGCAGGAGGCTGAAAGAAATCGAAGGAATCGCCCTGCTTAAGATAGATGAAAGGCTAACCAGGCATCAGCCTTGGCCATACCTGTTTAAATACGACTCGAAATGCTTCGGAAACGTTTCTGTTAAAAGATTCGTGGAGGCTCTTAAAGCTGAAGGGGTTCCCTGTGGCGGAATAGACCATCCGCCTCTCAACATGACGTTAACAGCTCACGGATCTGGGTCGCGAATAATAAGAAAGGCGAAGTATCCTGTTGCAGAGACTGCTATTCAGGAAGCCGTTACGTTGCCGCAATCAATATTCTTAGGAATTAGAGAAGACATGGATGATATAGTGGAGGCCATAGTCAAAATCAAAACCCATTCCGGCGAGCTATAGTTCTCCCTAGGTCAAACCCTGTTAAAGGTTGCCGCGATAAAACTCGGTCGCTGGGCGTTCCATGCAATCCTCATACTTGTACCCGTTGCAGGAATTGCGATTCACGCCAAGCGCTCGTTTAACCAGTTATCCTCCCGTTTCTCCAGGGTTGTACGGCCGTCGACCTGCATTTGAGATTTTAGTTTCTATCGGCCTCGTCAATCATTGTTTAGGTTTTAAATGCAAGACATAAATATTGTTTAAGATTTAGACTGCTAATCATGAGTGGAGTGTTGCAAGAACAGGAGAAAAGGCTTCGGGAGAGAATGGGTAGGGTTAAGCACAAGATTGCAGTGATCAGCGGCAAGGGTGGTGTGGGTAAAACAATGGTGACGGTGAACCTGGCAGTAGCCTTCGCCAAGAAGAGTGCTCCCGGTAAAGTGGGCATTCTAGACGCAGATATTCATGGCCCATGCGTACCTAGGATGCTTGGCATGAAGGGAGATATTCTCAGGATAAGCCCAATCGGAGCCTTCCCTGCAACAGGCCCCTTAGGAATTAAAGTTGTCTCAATAGATTTCCTTCTGCCTAGTCAGGAGACACCTGTTATATGGCGCGGCCCCCTTAAGATGTCGGCGATCAGGCAATTCCTGTCAGACATCACTTGGGGCGAGCTCGACCTACTCCTCATCGACCTGCCTCCCGGTACCGGTGACGAGGCGCTAAGCGTAATGCAGCTACTGCCGGAGATGGATGGCGTGGTCATCGTCACAATACCTTCAGAGGTTTCTCAGGACGTGGTTAAGAAGGCAGTGATGTTCGCGAAGGAGCTTAACATACCGGTCATAGGCGTGGTTGAGAACATGAGCGGCCTAATATGTCCAAACTGCGGGACGAGAATAGACGTTTTCAAAAAGGGGGGAGGGGAGGCGATGTCTAGAGAGCTGGGAGTTGATTTCCTGGGGAGAATCCCTTTGGACCCCCGTATATGCGAAGCGTCCGACGAAGGTATGCCATTCATAATGGTTCAGGAGGATTCGCCCGCAGCCAAATCCTTTGCTGAAATAGCTGAGAAAATATGGGGGTTTCTATATGAAAAAGGCGGTTTTGGAATGGAGGCGCATCCCGAACATGTTCGGAATATGGATAAAAATGGGTTAAGAAGGGAGGCGGATAACAAGGAGGTGAATGCTTAATGCCTAGTGAGAAGGAAGTTGTCCAACCCAGGATTCTACACCCCTGCCACCAGGTTGCTGAACAGGAGAACATGGTCTGGGTCTGCGACGGGGCTGCGAACGTTGGGCAAATAGGGCATGAGATAGGAGTTTTACTCACAAACTTGGGCAAAGGCAGAATGTGCTGCACGACAGCACTCGCAGCAGGCTCGAAGCCACACCTAGACATAGCTGGAAGAGCTAAGAGAAACATAGTTATAAACGGATGTGGCAACAGATGTGCCTCTAAAGTCTTGGAAAAGGCTGGGGGAAAGATCGACTACGAGATCGACATATCTAAGTACCTGCGGAAAATACCGACTCTCGATATATATGAGGGAGATGTTCAGAAAATAGCCCAGATAATCATTGATGAAGCAAAGCTTTAAGCCCAAGTGGACCGCCTGGATTTAAATCTTAAGAAAAGTTCGAAACCCATTGTTAACAATCATGTTTAACACACTTCTGGATTAGTGGTTAATACGGTTATTTAGAAACGGAGTCTCGGGGAAAAATTTAAAAACGCTACTGGAAACGGGCAGTCTCAAGATGAAGAACACTAAGAGTCGTCCCAGGTTCATAATGTGCTTCTGCACTGGAGAATGCCCAGGGTTTGCCAAACTAGAGCTCTGGAAACTGGTGAACTTCGTTAGAAACGAGCTTGACGTTGAGTACGCTGTTATCCACCCGCAGCTCTGCGTCACGGATGGAGACAACTTCCTGAGAGACCTCTTGAAAGATGGGGATAAAGATGGGATTTACGTGATTGGCGGATGCGACCCGAGAATGCAGAGGAAAATGTTCAAGGACGTTTTCGCCGAGAAAGGCCTCGACTTCGACAAGCAAGTGGTTTCATTAGACCTTAGAAACATGGAGACTCCGGAAGCCATGAAGAAAGTCGTTGAAGCCATTGAAAAACTAACGGCTAGTTGAAATAATGGAGGTTTACGAGAATGAGTAGGGCAAACCTATGGCCGATGAGGGAAGAAATAGAATGGTACCCTAGGATAAACCAGGATCTGTGCATTAAATGCGGGTCCTGCGTCGAGTTCTGCATGCGTGGGGTGTATTCGAGGCAGGGAGACAAGGTAGTGGTTTCCAAACCATACGAGTGCGTCGTGGGCTGTGAAACATGTAAACACAGGTGTCCAGCCGGGGCCATAAGCTTCCCCTCCAGGGAAGAATTAAGACAAATGCTGAAGGCCTTGAGAGAGAAGTATAAGTTGCAGTAGAAACTGTAATTAGAAGAGGAGTTAACTAGGCTTCCCTACAAGTTTTAGAAATCCTTTCAACCCTTCCGTCTTGTCTGCGGTGCTCATGTGTTGAAAAGCCCTTACTGCATAAATCACGGCTGTGACCGATGAATGCATCAGCATTGCGTACATAGCGTATAATGATCTGTCTAACGATGAGAACAATATCATATACAGGACGTACACGTTTCTCCTTCCATCCATCCTGGCAAACAGCCTGTCGAAATCCGTGTATGCTGTTAAAGCCCTCCCCATTGTTTCCTTAAACTGCATGTAGCAATGTCTTACGAAGCTGTCTGCAAGAAGCATGCATAAGCCCAGTACGAGTGGTAAATGACTGTTCTCCGAAAAGCACAGGCTTAGGGAGAAGCATATGTACCATGCTTGCTCGTAAAGCATGTCGAAAGTATGCTCAATATACCCGAGCCTCGTCAGAATGCCTCTCGCCCTAGCTAACTTACCGTCAAGTCCATCCAATATTCCCACCAGATAGGCTGAAATCGCCGCGATCTTCACATACCCTGATAGAAACAGTATTGCCACAAGGAATGCGGTTACGTTTGCTAGAATCGTTATCCTGTTGGGCGTGATCCAAGGCAAATCAGCTACGTGGTATACGATGTAGTCCTCTACTGGCTTGTTTACGTAGGATGTGAAGTGAAGCCCCTTCTGGGTTCGGAAGACAAGTCTTCTTTTAGCAAGCTCGATTGACTGTCTACTCTCTATCTTAACGCAGACTGGAGAAACTCTGCGCTTCAACTCCACGTGTTCAACCTGCATGCTGGAGACGTCAAGCCTAATACTGCATAGGTCCTCAAGTCTTTCTTTAACACGGTTTGAAGAGAGTTCTTTTTCTAAAAGCCTTGAACACTCTTTAACTATCTTGTAAATCCCAACGGGCCTACCGTTAAGATAACAGGCAACATTACCTTCAACATTAACGATTACATCTACAAATTCTCGATCTATGACAACTCCTACACTTATAATCAGCAGGTCGTTATCAATGAACTCTTTGGGGAGACTGGATGCATGCTTCCCCATCTCGATATAAAACAGTTTCAAACCAATTTCCTCGCCGTTTTTAAGCATGCTCTTTATTTCTTCTCCATTAGAACCTAGTGTGATGAGAACCTCTCTGATCCCTGCAGCCCTAATAGAGCTGAGGATTCTTACAATAAGAGAAATCCCGCACACCTTAACTAGGGCTAAAGGCCTCTCCTTATTATATATGAAATCCTTCTCCTCCGCCAGTATTACGGCTTTCACTATGCACCACCGAAGCTTTTCATCGACATGAAGGATTCAAAGAATAAAAGTTTAAGCATTCGAAGTGCCTTCCTGAATCTTCTCCGTAAGCCTCTCTATAATCTTCCGGTACAGATTTCCGAAAGTCTTGTATAGGAGCTTCGCTACGTCGTAGAAAATCAGTATGAAAAAGACGAATATGGCTAACGCTCCCAGCCTCGCAAGGTTTTCGCCGATGTATGGAACCAGTCTAAGTTGAGGAGGAAGATAAATCCAGAGGATTACAGCTAGCAGGATGTAGAGTAGATCGACCAACATGTGTCTGAGAGTGAACTCTGAAACCCGGAGGAGCATGACTAAGCGTTTAGTAACTATGTCTATTAGAAATTTCAGGGACATCAATATACGATAACCGAAGTATATAGATATGATTAGAAGCAAGGCTGACATCAAATGGTCCGATTTCAAAACGAGATCATCAAGAGTCACTAGAGTAATATCCGTAACCGCAGGTGTGATCATATGCAGAAAGAGAAACGACAGAGCAAGCTTAAGCGAGCTGGAGACGAGGGTTTCAATCCTTTTTGTTATCTCTCCCTTTTCAACCGTAACCTCTGGTTTGGGAGCTCTCTTAGCTCTTCCCAGCCTGCTCTCTCCCCTCCTAGTCCTAATAACCAGAGCAATTGAACATACCAGGTAGAAAAACGGAGCTGCGGCTAAGTAGTACAGGCCGTATAATTGAAAAGAAATGACCGACGTAAAGAGAACGGTGAAAAGCAGCACATCTCTCGTCGCAGGTATTTTCCTCAAAACCCTCACATTAATATCGGTATTGTTTAAAACTTGAGCCGCATAGCTTACCAGCATTATGTTGGCTACAGCAAGAATAGTGAGCAGGAAAACATTATCCCCCAATGACAATAGGGGTAATGAAAAACCGATTACTATGGCTAAGTCTGAAACGCGGTCCAGCAGAGCGCTGACTTGAAGCCTCCATTTTTCCCTGCCATACAGGTTTACCAGTTCACTGCCCACTTCGCTAAGCAGGATTGCAAGCCCGACTAGAAGCCCTCCCAGCAGGGATTCTTTAGACGCCAAGAGAAAGCCTGCTGCTAGAGCGACGATCAGAGAAACTAGCGTCACTACGAGAGGCTCCCCGTCGAGGCTCCGGTAAAACTTGGTTGAAACACGTGTTGAGACAGGCTTGACGAGGTACGTTGAGACAAGCCCGCTTTCCGTCTTATTCTCCTTCCTCAGTATTTGCCAGTAGACTTCTCTCCCTCTAACCAAGTCCTCAGGCGTATCTATATCTTTCCAGAGAATTCCAGTTACATCAACGTAATCAACCTCATTATCTGTTGAAGCGAGATTCAGCGCATCAGATATTGTCGCATTAGGGCCAAGGCTTTCTATAGTCTTCTCAACATATGTCCTCGCCTTCTCGCCGCATAGTATAACCCCCGTGTCTATCCCGTGCCTAGGCAAAGCCTTCTTATCCGTGTAGGCCACACCCTGTTCTTTCAACACTATTTTCAACCCTTCCTCAGCATCAGCCTGAGAAGGCTTCATGTCAAGGCAAACGGTGAACGCAGCTTTCCCACCCGAAGATAAAACCGCCTTAACCATTGTTTTCTCATAAATATGGTCAGACATTAGGAGCAGAAAACTTTCTGAACCCAATCGTTTCAAAGCCAGGCTGACACTGTAGAGATTCCCGAAATCTTCCATGTCTGTTTCCACAAACTCGGCTCTGCCACTCGCCTTTTTATCCAGCATGCTTCTAAACTTCGGTCTCGTAACGATCAGGACACGGCTTGGATTAATATCTCTAATCCTGCTTAATATGAAGTCGAGTATTGTCACGCCGGGCTCAAGCTCCATGAGGCATTTAGGCGCCTCCTCAGAATAAGGTTTCAGCCTGGAGGCTACTCCTGCAGCAATGATTACAACGGGAAGCTGCAAAGACTGATACTATATTATATCAACTTATTAAAACCTTTCGAAGCCATACTATAATGACTGTAAAAACTTGCCGCCTGTAAATAGTTAGGTTCAAGGGACGCTGCTTATTGAGTAAAAATGAGGCTTCTACGTGGTACGCAGTGTTCTCATTGCTTTAATAAAGCTTTCGAAGCATGAACTGTCAAACGGACCGTCGACCGCACCATCGGGCTCCATGGTCAACAATCCTCCATATCCCCAGTCGTCCCTTATCCTTTTCAAAGCCTCATAGAAACCAGTGTTTGGATGATCCAAGAACCATTCTCCCTGAAAAAGCTTTCCACGTAAATGGACATTCACTACTTTATCAATAAGCGTCTCAAAACGATACAGCTCATTGTAGAGGGCTGCCCACCGAAGGTCAAGCGTCACGTAGTCGAAAAGCTTGACTAAAGCAAAGGGCGTGTAACCCTCTGAATGCGTCGGAATATTCTCTACCGAAGCCTTCACGCTAGGGAATTCACGTGTAACTTCACAGAAAGTTTTTACTATACGGCTTAGGTCGAAACCAGTGGCCCAAGTATCCCATGGATGGAATACGCAGACGTTCGCTCCCAGCTCGCTGGCAATAAGTAAAGCATCGTATGCGGCCTGTTTCCCTTTCTCCCAATCGCGCTCCCGGCTTGTGCAAAGATAACTACCAATGTCTCTGCTCGCATGTACAGATAATATGGGCAACGCCTCCCTTTTCAAAACATCTAGTATTTCTCCAGCCGTATACTTAGGTGTCTTGGTCCAATCTGCAAGATCCCCGTCAGTCAAAGGAGGATTATCACTATCCCATTCCGGCTCAAGCTGCGGCTCAAAACCATCCACAACCGACTCGGATAGAATCTTCTTCATCACGCCTATAGTGCCGATTAAATCGTAATACTTCTTATCTCCAAGCCTAGCGATCGGAGCGCTGGAAACAGAAATCAAACACTTCACGCATCACGTCTATGCAAGGAAAATACGGTAAGACGTTAAAAAGCTTACTAAACTCCTTTGATGAACTCCTATAATTCTTAAAGGCAGGGTCCCTTTCACCAGCTCCGGTGCAATCCTGTCGAAACCATGGGCGCCTATGTTTTTTCTGAGGTTCTCAACATCAAGTTTTATCGGCCCTTGGTATATTCTAAGGCTCCATAATAAAGGCAACAATAACCTAAAGTTCCCTAGGGCTTTACGCAATGTTTAAGATACTTTACGTGTAACTTGATAATTCGCGTTCTGAATCATAATAAGAACGTATTACATAACATGGAGTGGAAACGGGCCCGCTGGGATTTGAACCCAGATCATTACAGCTCGCTCCACAGTTTTACGTTGATAGGAGGCTGCCGCCATTTCTAGGCGATGCTGTCCAGGTTAGGCGACGGGCCCAATTACCTTTACTTTTCCAGGCCTTTTATATTTTCTGTCATTTTTATACGTGGTTTTTAAAGCTTGTTTCTAGAATTTGTCTAGTTTTAGAGTTTTTAAACTTGAACAAGTACTCCTCTCAGTTACTAGTTCTATGCTCTTTTTCCTAAATAGACTTATGAAGCATCGTAAAACGATAGCCTCTTCCAATTGCGATCACCCGCTACTTTTTAAGACGCTTCACTAGGCTATTTTACAGGATGAAGTAACAACGGTATTAGCCCAGCTTTAATAGGGCCTCCACAATTATACCTTACCATTGCTGTTGTAACTAACATTGTGTAAAAAATCTTAATAAACATGCATCAGGATAGTCTCTGAACCAAGGGCGGGGGTTGCCGAGCCTGGTCAAACGGGACTAGACTAGAGGCGCTGGACTTAAGATCCAGTCCCGAAGGGGTTCGTGGGTTCAAATCCCACCCCCCGCACTTCTCAGATGAGCCATACCAGAACCTCGTCTCCCCACATATCTATATCTCCGATCTTAAGGTCGTTGACGTCCTTCCGCCAGTCATAACCCAAAACTCGTTCCGCAAACCCTCTTTCGATCACGTCGCTACTTAAATAATGCATGAAATCCTTCATGGGTGAGAAATCCTCATGAATCATCTCTATCACTATCTTATTCGCGATCTTAGAGCTCAGCTCGCAGAGGAGGTCCGTCTGAGGGATGAACTTGATCTTTCGCCCTCGTGCTACAGATTTCACCCTTGGCTCTCTGCTGAATTTTTCGACGATAGCCCTTTCTCGTTCCTTGAGCTCTTTTTCCACTTCCTCCATGGATTTTCGATATACCTCTCCGCTAGAAAGGATCTCGTCGAATAACTCGATGGAAACAGAAGTGACTTTAACATCATCCTCATCAAGCGCCACATAGAATAGGCCCTCAGCCAGTTCTCCAACGCTTTTGGGGTCACTCGTATAAGCGACGATGTAATAACAAATGCCCTCGTCCCTTCTTCTGGCGGAGATCTCTATGCAGCATTCCTTTATATTCTCCTTCCATCTCTTACTGATATACTTCTCACAATTCTTCCTAACATCGTCAAAATCCTCGCCCCACACCCAAAGAGTAGCGACCATAGGTGTCATTCTAACTAATCCTCCTCCTTTTTCTTTCTTCCATTTATTAGCTTTATTAATTCAAATTTCCTTTTATGCTCCTCCTTTTCAGACCCTATCTCCTCTATGAACCTTAGGTGATCTTCTTCTGGAATACTGAAATAATAGTTATATTCTTTCCTATGTCGTCCAGGAGCGGGCTTCTCATATTTTTCATGGATTTCGCTCGGATGAAATCCTAAATCTTCAAACATTTCTTTTAATTCGTTTAGCCCTTCCTTATAAGACGAATAGATTCGAATGGCATGCTCTCCTTCTTTAGTCATAGAGACGTTACCGTCCCCGGAAAAGAAACCCCTTAGATAAGCCCTCTTACCTTCGTCGTCAAGGTACTGTATAGGTGGGTGGAACTCGTAGGGCCCAGGTCCCTTAATCCCGAGATCCCATAGGTCATAGGCTACTTTCTTACTATAAATTGCTACATGGTAATGCTCCTCTTCTCCCTCCTTCGTTTTATGATGTTTAATATGCTCATGGGGAGTCATATTATAATTATCTCCGGCCAGTTCCTTAAAAACTCCGATAAGCTCAGGACTTACACTTGTCAGAGAGACCTCGTATCCAACACTACTTCCTCCCTTTCCTTTATATTTACAAATAGTGCCGTCTGCGGCTGTTAAGCCACATAACTCTGCCTTTTCCGGACTAAGTATTTCTCTAATTCCCTTTTCTGAAACCTCTAAGTTCATCCCATGGCTTAGCCTGAAGACGGTTCTGTCCCCTTCGACTCTGGCTTCGGAAAAGATCCCTACGACCTCGCCGCTTTTAAGCAGCTCATAACCACCGCCCTCGGCTTCGCGGACCTCGTAGTTCCTAAAGGTTTTTGCAATGTGAAATATCTCATCTTCTTTTTCTCCTCGAATCTGTTCTCCCTCGAAAAATCTCCTTTCGTACTGCTTTATCCTCGAGCCGCCGCCCATCTATTTCGTCCTCGACAAAGCTTTTTTCATATCGAGCAGGTTGTGAAGGACTAACTTACGGAAGCCCGCTTCCCTGTCGCTGAGCATCAGGTCGATTATCTCCTGAGGCATTAATCCTTCACATACCTCGCAATCGCACTCTTCAAACCGGATTTCAGGATCTCTAAGGTCATAAGACCAGCCGTTCTTAAAATAGCATCCATGCTTCGCCTCTAGAAACCAAGAAAGATTGCTGTAGCCACTTATCTCCTTATGCTTAAGTCTGTGGCCAACACCGTAAATCAGCAGCTCAAGATCCTTTTTTATTCTCTTAGAAATCCACTTCAGGCTCATCAGGGCGCTGGGCAAAAGGTCCTCCAAAAAATTGTCCTCTAATAATTCTCTACTGGGCATTGCGAAGGAAACGTAGCCTATTTCAACCTGCTTCCTAATAGCCCAGTCAACTTGGAGGGCGTTAGCACCCTTAACTAGGCCGATCAGAGGAATATCCAGCTTGAGAAAGTCATTCGCTAGGGAAACAAGCTTTACCGTCTGAGACCAGGATAGAAACAAAGGGTCATCTACATAGGTATAGTTATCAGGTATCGTTGTAGCGTCAGGCCTAAGGTTATTAATCAGCTCGAAATAGTCTTCCATCCTAAGCTTATCAAGCAGCTCGTCGGGCATAACTAGCGATAGGAAAATCCTGCCGTTGAATCCCAGATAGTCGTGCAAGCCTTTTGAAGAAGCCTTATTCAATACTTCCTCATTTACCAAGAGTTGCCAGAGAGGGACGAAAATCTCAGGCAATTCGATACCGTGCTTCCAAAACCATGACCTGCTGTCAACAGCATCTATCTCAGGCACAAAACTCTTAAAACCAACCTTAACCATTAACTTCCTGTTTAAAGATGAGTTCTGAGGGGGAACCCGTTTTCCGCTTTTAACTGGGCAGTAGGGTCTGAGTATGCAGAAAGACCTTGGGAAGGTTATCCCGGTGTATTGAAAACCCCTCTGGCACTGGGCCACGAGACACATCTTAAAAGAGCAACCGCGGCAAAGCCTTAAAAAGAAATAGTAACAATCCTTGCAGCCGTCAAAGCCACACCACCCTTTCC
>CALIBN010000043.1 GCA_938045545.1 uncultured archaeon
ATGAGGAAATGTTTCCTATGCGAAAGTAGTTCATGTATCGCGAGCTTTTAAACATCTTTCCACACTCCTTTACGAGCCTCATTCGCGAGAGCGCAGCCAACATCTTCGTAAACAAGGCGCTCGTCAGCAGAAGGAATGCGGGGATTTTTAGCGCGCACTACTCGTAAACCATGTTGCGTGGCCCAAGTATCTCGTCTATAGCTTTCATCTGGCTTGGCTTAAGTGGCCCGTATTCCAAGGCTTTAGCATTCTCCTCTACTTGCTTCACTGTTTTAAAGCCGGGTATCGGGATGTTCATCGGGGATTTAGCCCAGATCCAGCCTATGGCTCCCTGAACGAGCGTTCTCCCGTCTTCCATCAGTATCTGCCTTATCTGCTCAAGCTTTTTAACATACTCTGGCGTGGGCTTCCCGTTCTTGAAGTAGACTAGCCAGCTTGGCGTGGATTTCCGGATGTCGTTATAAGGCAGGCTCGGAGAGTCCAGCGTGTATTTGCCTGAGAGAAGCCCCATTGCCAGGGGTCCACGGTTTATGTTGGCCAACTGTTTTTCTTCGCAGAGCCCTATGATTTCGCTCGCAACTCTTAAAACGTTCAGCTCGCTTTCAACAGCCACGAAGCGTTTACGGTCGGCGAAAGCGGCTGCACGGCTTGTTGAATCGGTGCTCCACCCGTAGCCTCGAATCAAGCCTTCATCAACGAGATCCTCAAGCGTGTCCATGGTTGCAGCCGCCTTTTCAACAGGATACCCCCATATGTGGAGCAGGTAGATGTCTATGTAGTCTGTTCTCAGCCTTTTAAGCGAGGCTTCAACCGCTTTCCGGGCGTACTGTGGAGAACCGTCCTCACCCGTCTCCCGCCTCGTTTCAGGGTCGAAGGTTAATCCAAACTTGGTTATGATCACTATTTCGCCACGGTGTTCTCCCAGTGCCTCTCCAATAAGTTTCTCACTGCGGCCGCAGCCGTAGACGTCAGCAGTGTCGAAAACCCTTACCCCGAGCTCGAAAGCCCTCTTCAAAGCTCTTAGAGACTCCCTGTCATCAGTTTCCCCCCAGCCGTGAGCAAGCCCGTCAGACCCTGTGATAGGCCCTCCGATAGCCCATGTTCCAAGCCCTAGAGCACTAGTCTCAACATTCAGCTTCAAAATCCTTCTCTTGTAGAGTCTTACCATGCGCTTCATCGCATCCCAATCTTATTTATAGTTTTCAGAAATACGGTAAGCCTTTGACACGAGTTTTTGATAAATTTGGGCTCGCTTAAGCTTAACCCGCAGCCCTTCTGTAATAAGCTTCAGCGCTTCCCCCTAGAGCTCAACCGGCATGTCTGGGTTATAGAGCTCCACCGCTTTGCGACCCGGTTCATAATGGGCTCCAATAGCCCTTATCTCAACACCTACCCTATCTGCTTGTTTCAGTAGTTCCGCTATCTTAGGATCGCCCTTTCTGTATGGCCTGAAAGCCTCAACTTCCGGCAGAGCAGCCATGAAGAGCATAATCGCCCTCTCCCCGCTTTTAGCCAATTTCATAAGTTCCATTATGTGTCTGCGTCCCCTTTCAGTTGGGCAATCGGGATAAGCTGCGTATGTTTCACTCTCTCTAAGCACCGCACTCTTGATCTCAAGATAGGCTTTACTATCGCTCTTTAACAGTAAGTAGTCGATCAGGGAACCGCCCACTTTCACGTTTCTTTTAACCACCTTATAGTTGAGGAGCCACTTCAGAGCGTTCTTTTGCAAGCTTGCCTCGAAGGCTTTAGTCTGAAAAGCAGTATCTATAAGCGCTCCCAAACCCTTATCTGATATAGCGAATAGCCTGCAGTCAGTCTTATTTCCTTCAGAAGTGCAAAACCCCTTCCTCCCTCTTACAATATACTCTTGAAGCCTGCCTGTGTTGTTAATGTATGCCCTCAACTTTCTACCTTCAGCTGTGACGACCACTACGAACCTGTTTACTCGTTTCTCTATGGTGCATTTAAACGGGTTTTCGACGTTGAACAGCATAACAGGGTTCAAACCCATTACGTTACTTGTTAAACGGAGCTGTTAAGGTTTTATGCTGTCCAGGGCTTTCTTTTAAACTTGAAGCTTGGAACGGAATGTTGACGCTGAAGCTATTGAGGCCTGCTTAGAACCTATTCTTCGCTGGCTGAGAATTTTTCCCTCTAAAGCGATTAAAAGAAGGATGTTCCTCTAGACTATGCGCGTGATACTTTGCTTTTTTGCTAAGGGTATGTGGGGAAGGAGTTTAAGAGTGCCTGGAGACTAGGATTCCTTCACGGAGGCGTTGGCTTACGTTTCTAAGCACACTAATAGTTTAACATGCTCATGGATACTTTTTTGGCTGAGAACCTGCGTTTGCTCACTTTTTCTTTAACGCTGCTCTGGATGCTGCCAGCGTTAATACCCATCCTGTGAGCCCGGCTACGATGGCGAGCGGGCTCAGAAGCAGGCTTAGCAGAAAGTTTACTGTGAACACAGCTGCGGCGGCTGAAAACCTCGAGTCCCCAAGCTTCCCACCGAGTTTAAAGAGCCCCGCCACCAGTCCTGTTTGCCCGATGATCAGTAGAGCGGCTCCAGCCCAGAACAATGTTGTCGGCATGGTTGAAACAGGCTTTGAGCTTGAAACCTCTGTGGCAAGTATGATTATGGCTATTAGGAGGACCACGGGTCCAGAGCAGCCGATTTTAACGAGCGTCAAAGGGGTTCTGAAAGACTCGTCGTGCTTCCTAAGGTATCCGAACGCCGGGAGGAGAAGACCGTATTCTATCGCAAACACTGTCAGCCCCCCTCCGACGGCTAGCAGGAAGACCATGAGCATTGGCGCTGCAAGCAGGGAGAATTCTCCGGGGAGGCTTTTAAGCGGGAACCAGAGGCTTAAAACAATGGTTAAAAACTCCCTTGGGACGGTGAAGCCGATGAGGGTCATTAAGCCGGCGGCGGAAACTAGGATCACAGCGCCGGCGAGCGGGGAGCCTACAAGGTATAGGGGAAGCATCCAGCTGAGCCTGTTAAGGCCCTTGCCGAGATCCTCGTCTATAACTCTTTCCTTAGGCTCCCTGGCGACGTTGGCGAGGAAACCCTCAGCCGACTCAACCGGCCTGCTCACGGGTCCCGGTGTTTCCCGGGGTTCAAGCCTTGGCCTAGTTGTTTTAAGCTTCTTCATGGAAATGCAGTCGTGCTCCTCAGGGTCTAGGTGTTTCACGCAGAACACCCATTCGCAGAGGGGGCAGGGCTTGTTATCCTCACCCATCCTGCCGCACACGTGACACCTTTGCAGCACGTTTTTACATAATGTTGTTTTCAGATAAAAAGGTTTTCTTATAAGAAAATTATTGAAATTGGCGCTTAAGAATATATTTAAGAGGTATTACGCGGGGCACGTTGGAAAAAGCTTAGGGAAAGGTTTAACCGGCTTTCCAGAAACATATTAACCGCGCACGTCAGCCCCACATACTACCGTTCAACAGGCACTGGAACCGGGTTACGCTCATACTTAACCCATTTCACCGGGTCGCTGCCGCCAGCGTGGCAAACCGCCTGCGGAAAAAGGCTGCTGAGCCATATCTAGTAGTGCACGCTTTCCTCGTCGTCTTAATGGAAACATGGTGAGCCCCCAGTAGAGGGTGTGGTGTCGCTGAAAAACCCGTCGAAAGGCCTATAGTGAACATGCTTCATACTTGGTGGCCACAGCCGGAGAAGACGGGTTGACTCGCATAAGCCTTACAGCTGGAACAATCGTCCTGTTAACTAGGGATTCGAGAATCACTGGACTATGGTTTAGAAGGCTGGCGTGGAAGCTTCGCATTCTTCAAAGCTGCCGTAAAAATCCATATATCTTTCTATAGAGTTGCAGAGCGCATCCACGTTCTGCAGAGGGACATCCGGATAGATTCCCGCCGTCAACATGAGGCCCCCCTTCTCCGAGCCCAGTTCAACTATGCTGCTCCTAATATGCTCATCTATTTCCCTCGCCGTCCCGAAGGGTAGGAGATACTGCCTATCAATATCCAGGTCTATGCAGATCCTGCCCTTTATTCTCCTCTTTATGTTTAGCAAGCCGTTAACCCTGTCCTGAAGGTTTAACACTGAAACACCAGACTCGATCAAGTCGTCAACCACCTCCATGACGTGCCCGTCAGTATGCAGGTAAACCCTCGCCCCAGCCTCCCTTATCCTGCGGAACATCCTGCGGTAAGAAGGGAACACTAGTTTTCTGAACTTCTCCCTGCTTATCGGCATCCTATCCTGCAGGCCCAAGTCGTCCCCGAAAGTAACCAGGTCAACACCCATTTTAAGCACCCTTTCAATCAGCTCAAGATTGTACCGTGTCAGCCTTTCAATAAGCTCGTAGAGCTGAGGAGGCTCGACGAGGAAATCCTTCATAAGGTTCGTGAAACCCCTCAGGTAGTGAAGCCTCATGAAGAAGAAGCCGTGTGGAAAACCGACGATTGCAACCTCACCCCTCTCCTTCGCTGATTTAACTGAGGCCTCGATCTCCTCCCAAGGCTGCGGCGGACTGTGGGTGCCGGCTATGCCTTTGTCCACGTTCGGGATAACCATTTTATCCAGGTTGCTCCAGTCTTCAAGCGGATGCTTCACAACCTGGCCCTCCAACCCGTCGATTTTGAAAGTCCAAACACAGCCCCACTCGTCCACCACCGTGTTCCCCTTCCTATGCGTGCCGAAATCGTCGAAATCCACAGACCCCTTTCTGAAACCTGGGAAAATCTTAGGATGCCTGGTCAAAACATCTTCGAGACGCTCCCTGTACTTATGCCATGTTGCTTGAATAATGGCAACGTTTGAAGGAACAAAGCCGCATCCATCTAGATCAATCACCTTCAGCAGGACTTTTTTAAACGGCATTGCTCGGCGGAATAGTCAAGAGAACTATAAAAGAGTATCGCATGCGACGCATGCCTGTTAAGCAGAGGATTATCCGGACGGGAAGCATACGGATTGGTTGAAAGAGCCCGATTGCAAGATAGCCTTGCTCCCGCTGAATAATGGTGGAAGACTTATACTTCAGCGCCCATTCGTCTTGAAGCCAGCTGGCAGCGGGGAGGCAAGCCTTTCTATGCCGTAGAGAACAGTATGCCCGGCCGGTGGAAGAGGGACGGTGCCTCCTCCAGCCTAAACCCGTGGTCTTTAAAGAAACGTTAGGAATGCTTTTAAGGAAGAAGCGTCAAAGATTTGCGAATGTGGCGCTGGAAACGCGGTAGAAAGAAGGACTCCTCAAGCATTAGCAGAGACTCCTTCGCCAAGTGGGCGGGCGAGTGTGTGAAACTAGTCGACGAGAAGACTGGCGTGAAGCTCGACTACAGCCTAGAATCCCTTAAGAACCTTGACGCTGTAGTAAGCAGGCTGAAGCCGGAGGACCCTGGGGAGTTTCAGAGCGAACTGCTCGGAGCCTACATTGTTTTAACCGGAAGCTACCTTGGCGAGGTGCTCGTTAGAAGCCGCGGCGGGAAGTGGGAGAAAACCGGCTCCCCCCTGGGCTGGGCGGTGAAGCTGGGCGTTAGAGAGATAGATGTTTTCCAAATCGCTTTCGAAAGCGTTTCCCAGCCCGACAGGTTCAGCAGGCTACACTCGGAGCTGGATTCAAAGGGGGAACAGGCAGGAGGTATGCCCAGGGTTCTTTCAGAGCTTGAGGAGCTAATAGTTAAAGGGTATACTTCGGAGATTGAGGAGCCTAAGAAGAAAGAGCCGTTGCCTTGGGAAACCCTGGAGGAGGATTACGAATACTGACTGCGTTTCACCCAGTTAAAAAACCCTTAAAGCTTTTAAAAACCTCTTTCAACCGGTGAGGCAAATGCCTTTGAAACTAGACCCGGATAGTGCGCTAAACCATCTGCCGCAGCCCCTTGTGATAGTTACTGCGGGAGACTTTGAGAAACCCAGCCGGAGAGGAGGAATGACTGCAGCATGGGTCAGCAGAGTATCCATGAGCCCCCCGCTAATAATGGTTTCAATCGCCCCTTCAAGACACACGTTGGAGCTCGTCAAGGAAAACGGTGAGTTCGCAGTCAACATAGTCGGGGGAAGGCTTGAGAAGGCTGCTTACGGCATCTTCGGCTCCAAGACGGGCAGAGGGCTGGACAAGATTGCTGAAAGCAGAGTTAAAGCCAGGAGAGGGGAGAAGACAAGAGCCCCAATACTTGAGGACGCGACCGTATCGTTGGAGTGCAGGCTTGTTAAGACGGTGGAAGCAGGGGATCATATTCTTGTAATTGGTGAAGTGGTGAATGCTTTAAAGTTCAGCGACGAGCAGCCGATCGTCTTAACCCCCTAGGGTAACAGACAATGCTTTACGCCATCCAGGGTTTCCTTCGAAGAAGCGTCGTAAACTTATAAGCGTGTTTCACATTATGAGCAGCGTGCTGAAAATAGGCCACAGGGGAGCGAAATTCTACGAGCCGGAGAACACGCTGCGCAGTTTCAGGAAAGCATTGGAGCTTGGCGTTGACGCTGTGGAGCTTGACGTTAGGAGAACAAGGGACGGTGAACTCGTGGTTATTCACGACGCGGGGGTTGAGAGAACCACGAACGGGAAGGGACTGGTGAGAGACCTCACGTTGAAAGAGATAAGGAGGCTTGACGCTGGAAAAGGAGAGAAGATACCCACCTTAGAAGAGGCTCTTGACTTCCTAGACGGGAAGGTAAAGATACTGATAGAGCTGAAGGAAGAAGGCTTTGAGGAGGAAGTGTTGAAATTGGTTCGTGGAAAAAGGTTGGAGAAGAACGTGATAATCATATCCTTCTTAGAGGACGCGTTGAGAAGAATAAGGCAGCTTGACAAGGATGTTGAAACCGGGTTGATCTATGTTAGACACGAAAACCCTGTTGAAGCAGCCCTGGAGCTGAAGGCGAACTACCTGCTGCCACAGTACCGTTTCGCACACTCTGCTTTAATCAAAAGGGCGCGTGAAAACGGATTGAAAGTGATCGTTTGGACGATAAACGATGAGAAGGAGGCTTCCGAGTACGCGGGGAAAGGGGTTGACGGCATAACTAGCGATAAGCCGGATATTCTTAAGGCGGTGTGAGCATCATCGAAACACGAGTAGAACCGTGTTCGGAAAAGCAGCTCAGCAGCGCGAGATACGCTTAACGTGCGCCATCATACTTAAGCTGAGAAACATTCGGCGAAAAGAAAGATTAACGATGCTGACAGACTGTTAGAATGCTTTCTTAAAGGCTATTTGGAAAGGGTTTTCTCTATCCCCTCAGCTAAGCTGCTGGTCTCAACTCCAAACTCGTCAACCATTTCCGAAACTATTAGCCTCTCTATGATTCTGGCTCCGGAGCCATATATTTTCTCCAGACCAGTGATGAACTCCTCCGGCTTATCAGGTATCTCCTCCTTCTTCAACCCCTGCTCGTTCTCCAGGTACCAGTATATGATTCGCTTAGCAGTCTCCCCTAGACAGCGTAGAGCATTGTCCACGCATTTTAAAACCCTATCCTTGGGGCTCCTTATCATTTTCCACACTCACCCTAAACTTCTAGAGTAACTTTCTCAAAGACCCTTCTTTGAATAGTCATGATCTGAATAGCGTGCGCCAGAGTAGAGGACGCTACCGTAGTCCGGGTCCCCGTCGTCAAGACCAGGCTCGGGAAAACATTGCAGAGGCTTAAAAGCATTGTTTACGCTAGATCTATTTTTATAGATTTCAAACGCTTTTCACCGGCCGTCTAAGGCTGAAAAGACCATGTCGTAGCCATTCGCGCACTACCAGAAGACCTTTTTCTTAGCCTGCATCTGCTCCATTAGTTTCGCAACCAGGCTGCTGAGAACATATGAGATGCCGAGGGCGAACCCTCCGAAATAGGTTAAACCTGATCCGGCGAGAAGATTATCCCCGTAGTTGTTCCACCAGTTCCAGAAGACATGTAGAGACATGGGGAGGAAAACATTCTTGTAGCGCACCTGGCATACTGCTGCAATAATTCCGAACAACAGGGGCCAGAGGAAGCCGCCGAGCCCATAGTGGAAGAAGTGAGTCAGTGCGAATACTAGGCTGCTCACGGATATTGCTAGGGAAGTATCTATTTTCGCCAGTGTGGAAAGCAGAAGCCCTCTGAAGAACCATTCCTCGAGGAGGGGGAGAATGAGGATTCCGCAGGCAGGGGTGAAAGATTCTAAGAGGAAAACCGTCGGCACGACGAAAAGCGCGGTAGTCAGGAATGTAAGCTGCTCCCCGCTCATGCTTCTCTGGAGACCGGTGGAGGCTCTTATCTGACTACCCATTAGGAGCATGGGGATGAATGAGGAGAAGACAATGATCAGTGTAAGCTCGAGGACCCGCTGCTCCAGGTACTGGGTGAATCCGACAGTCTGCAGAATGAGAAGCCAGAAGACAAACAGGTTGATAACACTAGCCAGAACCCTCCACTGTCTTAACCCCTGGTCCACAAGCAGTAGAGCCTACCTCCAGTAATTATGTTTTGCCCATAAGCCCTTTAAGCCCTGGGCTGTTAAAAGCGCGTCGACACTGGTTTTTAAAGCAGCCGGAGAAGCCTGGGGAAACATTTTCTTCGGGAAGCTCTAAAGTATTTAAACATCGGCGGGCTATTTTCCTGTTAAGCATTGAGCGAGCAGAAGAACCCGGGATGGATGGTGGTTATCACGCTTACCATGCTTTTCGTGAGCGGCGCGTGGACGATTGCAGCGATCATGTCGGTCAACATGAATAAAACACTGGGGTCAATAATGCTCTCCACAGCAACAGCCTCGAACGTAAGCTTCCTTCTGGCAATGCTCGTGGCAATACTGCTGTACTCCGGGTTGGAGAAGGGGGAAAGGCTTAGAGTAATCATGGTTTGCCTCTTCGCAGTCGGAATAGTCAGCCTTGTCTACACGGTGGTGCTCTTCCTACTCGCCTTTCTGACAAGGTATCCAGTGCTACCGGATTAGAACACGGTTTCTCCAGCAAAGCCTTACTCTGAAAACAGAAAGGGCGAGACTGCTTCAACACTATTCTTATTAATCCACCCTTCAGAGGGGAGCATGGGAATAAGCCTTAAGAAGGACCCAGGCCCTCGCCCCCTAGATTCATAGCATACCGATTGTTAATCGACACGGAGAAAAGGAAACTGTGCATTATCTACGAGGTTTACTGGAGCAGGCAGGACTGCACATGGAGAAAACTGAACAAGGATCATAATCATGATTATGAGCATTGCAGATTCATTTCGACGCGGCGGCGGGAACGATGGAGAAGGTTATTGTCTCCTCCACTGGGCCCATGGAGCACGAGGGCACGGCGTAGAAGTCCTCTCGAAAACCCGTGAGGCTTAGAGTAGGAGAGTACGTCACCCCGCCCCAGGGAAAGTTCCCCCTGGGGAGGACCCGGGGGAAGAAGGAATGCGACTGGAATCAGAGAGATCCCTGTTGAGCTGCCCGCCTTTTAGGGAAAGAGGCCCATCGTACTTGTTGTGAACCGCTACCACGTTTTCACAGGCTTGAAGAGGACGCTTAGGCCAGAGGAGAAGTTTGAGTTGAAAACCCGCTTGAGAAAACTCGACCGGAAACTACTGGAGAAATGGTATTACCAGCATTTCGGAGACGGTTCAGCCACGACGTCTCCAACCCTTTCAAGGAGCCTCATATCATGCATTATCCTCCGCCTGAAGACGGGTTGTCCAGACTAGTCTACAGCCTGTTGTACGCGTACGCCTCCGTAGAGATTTTTTCTCCTACCCGTTTAGAATGCTTAGTGAACGCTAAAAAGCGGATTGGAACAGGGTGGGAGACGTTAGACCAGTGGGGAACAGTTATTTAGCTTAGCCGGGCAGTTCTCAGACAGTAAAAGACGGTGGTCAGTCATGATAGGGCCGGTTCACGGTCTCGCAGGATACTTGGTTGCCTACGCTGCTCTAACAAGGCTTAGGAGCAACGGGCCCCGCGACGGCGTGCTTGCAGCCATGCTTGGAGTAGCTCCCGACGTTGACTACGCTTCCCCGCTTCCGTTCGGCACGCCTCTCGGACACCACGGGCTGACTCATTCACCATCCCTGCTGATTCTGGTTTCCACGCCTTTTTCGCCAAGCACGGGTTGAAGGCTTCACCATACTTCTTAGCACTCATGTCGCACATCATGCTTGATTTTATTGACAACACTGTCCCCCTGCTGGCACCGTTCTCCTGGGAGGAATACGGGTTGAACCTCGCGTTCTCACACCCGTTTGCAGCTTATTGTCTGCAACTAGCCATAACAATGGTCTCAGCGTACGTTATTTTAAGGAAACCCGGTTGTCTCGCAATATCTCTACCCGACAAGTACGATAGGCTTGCGACGCCCGCCCTAGCGGTATGCGTACCCGCCTCCCCGTTCATACTCTGGTTCTTACACGAGGAGTCTGAGCGGTTTTTCGGCTACCCGCTGCATGCTTACCCCATAGTGTTCGTCACCCTAGCATTATCCTCGGCGCTCATTCTCCTGATCCTGGCGCTGAACAGCAGGCTCCTAGCTAGGAGAATCCTGAAACAGAAGACTCTTTGATAAACAGGATTTTTAAAGAGCAACTGCGGGCCTTAGACGGGCTTCCGCGGCTCAGCCTTTTAATCTATGCTGACTGAGGCTTGCAGCCATAAAGATCATTCTGCTTCTAGAAGTGTTGAGGACTAGAAACCTGTTCTCCATGTTGACTGTGCTGCATGAAAGGTTCAGGAGCGTTGAGGGTGGAAACTGGACGGAAGGGTTTAGACGGTATCTTTTCGAAAAACTGGGGGAGCAGCTGGAGACCAGTGGTTAAAGCTTTAAAACATAAAATAATGTGCAACACTATGAATAAGGTTCAGAGGAGGGTTCTCAGGCTTGAGCTTGCGGGAGCAGTTTTCATAATCCTACTGGGGAGCATGCTGCACTTCACCTTCGAACTTTCCGGGCGCAACCCGGTTGTCGGAGTTTTCTCCGCCGTCAACGAAAGCGTCTGGGAGCATTTGAAGCTGGCCTACTGGCCGGCAGTAGCATACATGGGGGTTGAGCACAGAAGGTTGAAGACTGTCAGCAGCTTTCTAACAGCTAAAGCCATCGGGATCTGCCTTACGCCAGTTATTATCGTCTCGTCATTCTACGCTTACAATGTTTTCATCGAGGAGAACCTTCTGCTGGACATTGTGATTTTCATCGCCGCCGTAGTAACCGGGCAGCTGGCAAGCTACAGGCTTATGACGAGGGAAAACCTAGGTGCCTACGGGAGGATCAGCCTGATCGCCCTGGTCTCAATGGCTATTGTTTTCACGGTTTTCACCTTCCACCCGCCTAAGCTAGAGGTTTTCCGGGACCCTGTGAGCGGCAACTACGGGTTTCAGGGTTTTAGCAAGCCGGGCTAAGCCTGGAGACAGGTGTAGCACGCACCACATCCTAGGCGGTGTTCAACAGTTGAAGCTTATATTTCTGAGCGGTGGCTTTAATCCCATGATGGACAGGGCTAGGGTTTACAGGCAGATGGAGAAGGATTTTGAAAAGCATGTTGAAAACCTTCTAAGGTTCGTCAGACAGCCCTCGGTTTCGCCTCAGAACATCGGCGTCAGGGATGCTGCGGAGCTTCTGAGAGAAATGGCTGGCGGGGCAGGCTTCAGGAACACGAGGCTCGTTGAAACCTCTGGAAACCCGGTTGTATACGGGGAGCTTGACGTCGGCGCCCCCGTGACCATGCTTGTCTACACGATGTACGACACGATGCCTGCCGACGAACCAGGGTGGACCGTGGACCCTTTCGCAGGAGAGATACGGAGGGTTGAGCCGTTCGGAGAAACCCTGATAGCAAGGGGAGCGGTGAACACGAAGGGGCCTCTCGTAGCATTCCTCAACACTGTGAAGGCTATTGTTGAAAGCGGGCAGGAGCCTCCGGTCAACCTGGTTTTCGCCGCGGAAGGCGAGGAGGAGCTTGGAAGCAAAAACCTGCCGGAGTTCATAAGGAAATGCGAGAGCCAGCTTAAGAAGGCGGACGTGCTCTTCTTCCCGGGCGCCAGCCAGAATTCAAAGGGCAAGGCGATAGTGACCCTGGGGGTTAAGGGGATAGTCTACTTCGAGCTTGAGCTAGACGGCAAGCAGTGGGGCAGGGGGCCGACGGAGTTCGGCATACATGGCAGCAACAAGGCTTGGGTGGACAGCCCGGCTTGGAGAATGGTGAAAGCGCTTTCAACAATGGTTGACGAAACAGGGAACAGGGTTCTAGTCGAAGGCTTCTACGACGACGTCAAGGTGCCCAGTGAAGAGGACGAGGCTCTTCTCAGCAGGCTGGCTGAAACCTTCGACGAGCAGGAGGTTAAGGAGAGGATGAGGGTGGAGCGCTTCATAGAAGACCTCCACGGGGTTGAAGCACTTAGGAAATACTTGTTCACACCGACCCTGAACATAGATGGATTATGGTCCGGGTACACGGGGCCCGGATCGAAGACACTGCTGCCCCACAGGATTACTGTGAAGATGGATGTTAGACTAGTGCCCCAGATGCAGGTTGAGAAAACGATGAGCCTGATTAGAAGCCACTTGGACAAGCATGGGTTCAGCGAGATAAGGATAAGGAGGCTTGAAGAAGGCTACGGCTGGGCCAGGATGAGCGTCAACTCGCCTTACACGAAGGCTCTTCTAAGAGCGTTTGAAGAGTTCAACGTTGAAATCGAAATATGGCCGACCATAGCGGGGAGCGCGCCGTTCTCAATGTTCGCAGCACCGCCCCTCGGGCTTCCCTTCATGGTTGGAGGAATGGGCCACGGCGGCCTGGCGCACTCGCCCAACGAGTACCTGGTCATAGGGGAGGGGGGACCGACTGGGGGTCTTTTAACGATGGAGAAGTCTTTCGCCGCAATACTCGACAAAGTTTCAACGCTGAAGAACTTTTAGCAGTCACCTGAGCTTAAGCTTGGCTGGCTTGCGCGCGCTTCCTCCAAGCCTGTATTGCACAGCCAGGTTAAGCGCAACCCTTGAGGTTTTCTTCGTCCGACCGAAGAATTCAACGTACGGGGTATATCAACAGCATTCTCAGCGCGCGCATAGCACAGTATGTTTGTGTCAAGCGCACGCTAGAATGCTAAAGACGATTATAAGTCAGGCTGGTTCAAAGTTGAAGAAACCATTAAGATTCTAATTTCCAGCCTCTTAATAGACTAGGTTGTAAGGCTGCGAGCATAACTGCTTAAAGCAACCCCTATTCTACGCTCTCGTAGACCATTCGAAGCCGGTGTTAAACAGATATTAATCTACCGTTAGCTGGTTTCTCAAGGTTTTCGGATGGGAAAAAAGAATGCGAAGCATACGGCGGAAAGCTTTGCCGAGGTTCGTTTCATAGGCTTCGTCGAGAGCGCTGGAGAAGACTGGGCGAGGATACGGATCTACCCGGAGTTTTGCAACGGGCTTAGGGGCATAGAGGGTTTTTCACACTTGATAGTGCTATACTGGCTTCACCTGCGCGACAGTGAGGAGAGGCGAACCCTGCTCGTCTACCTGAAGAGGCATACGGTAAACGTTTTAACCGGGGTCTTCGCATGCAGGAGCCCAGCCCGCCCAAACCCGGTGGGAATATGCGTCGTCGAACTCTTAAAAAGAGAGGAGTGCAGCCTGACGGTCAGGGGGCTGGACGCTTTTGAAAAATCCCCGGTGATGGACATAAAGCCCTATATTCCGAGGATAGACTCGGTTGAGAAAGCGTGGACACCCGAATGGGCATGCTAGAAGGAACGGGTTTAATAACACGACCAGTGAAGCTGGGGCGCGGAGCCTTTTTCCACGGGTTCTTCAGAAAGGTAGACCCGCTTCCAGCCAGACTTTTTTCAACGCTTCACCAGTAGTCTTCACAGCCTCCTCGGGGCTCATCCTGCTTACCTTCTCGCTGAAAGGCTCAGGAGTCACCGGGCCGTCGTAGCCGATGCTTTTCAAAGCCTTAAGGAAACCAGCCAGGTTGATTACGCCCGTCTCCCCGGGGAGACACCTAACGTTGTCGAGAAGCCTGTCTAAAGACACGTTGACAGGAGCATCGTTAACATGCACGTAGACAACATCCCTCCCGCGGAGCCTCAAAATATCCTCGATGGTTCCGCGGGAAGCATACCAGTGCCAACTGTCCAGCAGGAGGCCGACGTTTCCGTACTCCAATGCTCTGCACAATCCCATCATACCGTTTAAATCATGGATGAAAACATGCTTACGATTGGCCCTGAGAGACTCGGTGCCTATGAACTCCAGCCCAAGCATGCAGCCGTTGTCGGACAATACTCTGGCCACTGGCTTAAGCCTTGAAACATGCCAGTTGAAGTTCTCTTCGAAAGGCTTGTCGTCGGAGAAAGGCATTATGAAGGTGAAAGCCCTTGGGCAGCCTATTTCAGCAGCCAGGGAAGCCAGACGGCTGAGAACAGTTAAACCCTTCTCGTAAGCATGCTCGTCGCCACGCCAGTTGAAAGGCAGACCCCAGCCCCCGGGCCTTACCCCGGCTTCTTCAAAAAGGCTCCTCACGTAGCTGAGAGGTTTCTCCTCGACAAGCCTCGAGGCCTCAGCCATGTCCACCTCGACGCCTTGAAAACCACCGGTCCTGGCGAGCATAATGTTTTCAGACAGGGGTTTCTGAACACCTATGGCGCCGGGGCTCAGGTTTCTAAACATGGCTTTAAACGTGTTTTCAACCCTTAAAAGCATTTAGAACGTGAGCCTGAGGAGATTTGGGAAACTAGCCTATTCTAATCCTTCTACCCGTGTCAAAACTCTTAACGATAGCGTCAAGCGTTTTCAAAGCGTAGTAAGCATCCTCAGCGTCAGCGTGGGGACGCTCCCCTGAAAGAACGCTTTGAGCGAAGACCTCGAGCTCCTCAACGTAGCCCGGGCGGGACACACCCCTGTAGTGGCTTCCATGCTCGAAAACCAGCGTTTGAATCGCAGAGGGGTCAGTCGGCTCAATCCATCTTTCCCTACTCGCGTACCTCAGCCTCTTAAACTGCTCAGCCTCAGCCCAGCCCCCGGTTCCCTGAACACCCACGCGCTCGTAGAACAACGGGGAGCAGCCGGCTAGCGTGAAAGAGCCCACGGCGCCTGAGGCGAACCCTAGGGAAGCGGAGACCACGAGCCTCCTGCCCTCCTCCGCAACGCCCCGGGCCTCAGCCTCGACAACCCTTCCCCCCAGGAACTGCAGGCAGTCCATCGGGTGGATCGCCTGGTTAAGCATGAAGCCCCATTCGAAGGAAAGGCCCCAGGCGCCCCGGGTGTCGGGAGCGAGATAAGTGGCTTCAAGACGGAAAACCTCGCCGAAAGCCTCCTTCTCGGAGAGCGTTTTAAGAGCCCTGTGGACAGGCATGTGGCGCCAATGGGTGCCGACCATGCAGATCCTCCCGGAAGCCTTCATCGCCTCCATAAGCCTCCTGGCACCGTCCAGGGTTAGGGAAGGAGGCTTCTCAACGAAAACGTGCAGACCCTTCTTCAAGCATGATACTCCGGCTTCCTCGTGAAGCTGGGGAGGGCCCACGATTACGACGGCGTCGGGAGACTCCTCATCAACCATTTCAACGTAGTCAGTATAGGTTTTCCTGGCTCCGAAGCGCCTCGCAGCCTCCCTAGCCTTCTCCACGTCAAGGTCGCAGGCAGCCACGTAGTCGAACCGTGGAATGAGCGAGACAGCGGGCTGAAGACTCTCCATGGAATGGTGGCCGCAGCCGATGAAGCAAACGCGAACCCTCTTCTCAACCATCTGAGAACACCCTGTTGGAAAAACGGTGGTGACGAATTTAAGCGTTCACACGTTTTCAATCAAAACCGGGAACCTCTTTAAACAGGCTGCCCTGCTCCTGAAGAACCCGCTATTCAACGGGTTTTCTAGGCCGGCGTTTCCTCTGTTTCAACAACCATTCGTAGAGCTTAGGATTATCGTAGGTGACTGTCCACGAGTCGTGGCCCAAGTCGGGATAGACCGTGAGCCTCACTTTCCCACCGATTTTCTTAAGAGCCTCGTAAAGCTGCTTCGAGTTGTCAACAGGCACAAGCTCATCCTTAGCGCCGTGGAAAATCCAGATCGGAATGTCTTTCAAAGCCCTTATCCGTTCTTGAAACTTTTCATCCGGAAACATGCCTCCGCATATTGGGACAACGGCGGCGAAGAGCTCAGGATAGGCGGAGGCCAGGTGCCAGGCTCCGAAGCCACCCATGCTCAGCCCAGTGAGGTAGACGCGCGTCTCGTCGATACGATACCGTTTCAAAGAGTCCAGGAGAAGGTCGCGAAGCTCATCCACCATCATAGGCCACATGGAGTACGACGGGCACTGGGGCGAGATGGCGATGAACGGGAAGCCCGGTTTCTCCTCGACGATCTTCGGGACCCCATGCTTCTTGACGAGCTCAAGGTTGTCTCCCCTCTCACCCATTCCATGCAGGAAAAGGATCGTAGGCCACTTAGCATTAGGCTTCCTATCATAGTCTTCAGGCAGGTAGAGCAAGTATTTGATGGAGACCTTCTTCACAACCTCCTCTTCAAACACTTGCGCAGTCTGACTCATAAACCATTATCTACTGAACCGGGTTTATATAAACATGGGGACTGAGCGCCGCCGAACTGTTTCTGCAAGCCGTGCCACTATCATGAATCATCGTGCTTGCGACATCCGAAGCCTGTGGAATAGGTCGTTTTAGAGAGGGTTTAGCCCTCGTTCCCCTGCAGAAGGAGGCGGCAGCCTTACAATTAGGCTGCGAGGGACCTAGGGTGGCGCGCTAGCCGACTCGTGAAGAGATTTAGAAACATAGGGCTAAACGCTCTTAAGTGTTTTAACCGCTAAGCGTGGTTTTTTCGACGTGAACTTAAGCTTGATTACAGGAGGCGAGCAAAGGGGGTTCGCCTAAGGCGAGCGAAGTTTCACCTATACGCTTTCAAAGGGGGTTGTCTCAGAGCCGCGGGTTTTGGAGTTAACCAGCAGCATCTTGTTCCTGAGATTTTATCAGCTTCCTGTAGTATTCGCCTGTTGAAGAGAATTTTCCAGCCATGATGTTCTTAACGGCTTCCCTGTTCACCATCTCGCTTAATTCACTGTAGGATAGTCGAGCAGTGTTCCAATTATAGTCGACATAGGCGAAGAAGTACGTGCTCCAGAAGGGCGAGACATATTCTATCCCGTTCACTCTCGCAGATTTCACCAGCACGGCGAGAAACAGCTGGTCCAGGGGGGCCCAGAAGCTGTAGGCATCTAGGCGGAAGACCTCTGCGGTCGCGGCAACGTTAGGCACTGACCTGTCAACCTTGTAGAGCCAAGCCTCATTCACCATGATCTTCTTGCCGTGCCGCCTAGCGATCTCTGAGACGGCATCTATGTTGTAGAGCAGTTTTCCAAAAACAGGATACACATGTATCACGATGAAATCCAGACCGGTTTCGTTGCAGAAACGCTTAACGTACTCTATGTTGCCCCAGTTTCCTATGCCTGCGCCAATCTTAGTAACGCCCTTTTCAAGGCCGTTTAAAACGTAGTTTACGAGTTCAACGTATTTCTCAGGATTTTTTAACTCGCTTAACCCGAGTAGGCCGGATTCAGTATCTGGTTCAGCGCCGATTGTAAGATAATCCGGCCGCAGGCTCGTAAGAATGTTAATGATCATCTGCCTCTTCTTCACCTTGTAGTCCTCGAAAGTGAGCCCTGAGTAGTTTAATCTCAGCCTTGAAAATGGTGTTCCAGAAAAAACAACCCCTGCTTCGACATCAAGCTTCATTCCCCGAGCCCTCACTTCTTCAGCAACCTGCCTGTAGAACTCAACATACTCCTGATAACGGTCGAATCCTTGGAGGTACAACGGATAGTTTATCGCTATCGTTACACCTTGGACGCCGAGCTCCTTAAGGCGGTCAAGATATGTCTTTACACCCTCGATAGCCCCTGGATTCAGCAGGTCCGGTCCACGGTTAGCGTTTGCAGGCAGAAGCTCGGCGCCGAAAATAATCCTATGAGCCTCGTTTACGTTTTTAGAGTCTAAGTGCCTCTCATAATCCTCTAGACTCGCCTTGAGCCCCGAATAGAGTTCACGATATTCGCGTGGGACGTTTCCCCTAAGGATTCCCAGGATTAAAACTGTTGCAAGGAACAGGATAAAGAGGAACAGGATGATGGCGATTAGTAATGGGCTTTTCACAACTATCCTGCTTAAAGTTAAGCCTATAAATTTATTCCTGTGGAAGATGATACATGGTGGCCCTATGCGAGAGGATTAGCAAAAACCCTATGAGAATTAAACGTGATTTAAACTGGAAGATTGCAGACTGGTGGGGAAAACTATAGGGCGCGGCCAGAAATACAGGCGCCTTCATCGGGCACGCCCAAAATATTTCTCCGCCGGGTATTTCTCCTCGTTCTTCCCAAGCTTCCTGAAAACGGCTTCCGACAGATCTATGTCAAGGGCGTTCGCCATGCTTAGACAGTAGATTAATATATCCGCCAACTCCTCTTCGATGCTCTGCATTTTCACATGATCGTTTCTCCACGATGAGGCCTCCTCCACGGTTGACCACTGGAAGACCTCGAGAAGCTCAGCCGCCTCGATGCATATTGCTTCAGCGAGATCCTTAGGATTATGATATTTCTCCCAGCCCCTTCTGGAGACGAATGCTTTAACCCGGTTTTTCAACAGTTGAACCGTTGATTCGGAATCCATCCGCCTGCTTTCCAAGCCGTAGAATAGCCGGCAGCCCTAAATATAAGTAGTTCGCCCCCTTTTATTCTCTGGAGGCTGTTAAATCTTTGAGAGCAGCCTAGAGTACTTCTCCATCCTCATCATGCTTCCCTCCCTCTGAACCAGCCAGGTCATCCAGCAGAGCTCTATCGGCCTGTATCCACAGCTTAACGCAACCTGCTCAGCCGTCTTTATGAACCTTAAATCCTCCTCAACGGGCTCGCAGCCAGCCTCAGCCAGAATCCCGTTCACAACCCTCTTGACAATCTTATCAGGCATCACCGTGTCAACCCCACCCATCATCCTCAAGTATTGAAACGTGACTAGGCCGACTCCCTTAATCCTACCCACGGGGTCCTCCCTCCAATTCTCGAGACTAGCGTTCCCAGCCCACGTCCTAAGCGCTTCTTTATCATGCATGCTTAAAGTAGCCAGGTAGGAGGCTATGCTCCTAGCGATACTCCACGACCTCCTGTTCCTCCAGACCTTTTTCAACTCGCTGAGGTTAGCCTTGGAGAGCTGTTTCAGGCTTTTTATTCTCCCTGTTTCTATGAACCTCTTGTTGAACTCCTCAACCTTCGGGACGACGGCGGTGAAATAGTTCAGCCCGATGGAGGTAAAGGATGCGTCGACAACCATCAGCACAACGCTCCCGCCCCACCTCTCAGTCCTGAGACACCTTTCGCAATGCTCTCTGAGGCCTGAAACCCTACCCATGTAACTGTCAACAATCTTCTTCAAGAGGGACAGCTGGCCAGCATCCATGTTCCCGATTCCCCGCCTGATGATTATGCTGGCCTCTTAGATAAGCATGCTGTTTTACGCTGGCGGAAACATGTTAAAGCCCGATGGCGCTTGTCCCAGGCTGAAAACACGCGTTTCCACCTAATGCCGGTTAAAACGTTCAGGGTTTAGGATTATTCTGGGGAATTCAGAGGCACCGGCGAGTAGGGAAGCTGAGAAAACACTTGTTCTCGTCCTCACGCGTGCGTTCAGCCTGGCTGAAATCTCATTCCCTCCCGATATTCGTGAGCTAGGCTTAGATGAACACTCCGGCTCTTAGCCACCTGAGGTGTAAAATTCCTCATCTCATCCCTAACCTTGTTAACAACATTTCACAACAGGACGCGCGCCGTTGGGATTGATTTATATTTAACCTATTCTGACTCAGAAGGAATTCAGGAAGAACATATAATTGATTATGTGCGAATCCTCGTTAAGGGCCTCCCCTGAGCTGTTTAAGATATTACGTGCCCAAACCGTATAGCCGCTCTGTTAAATATTGGTAGTATTCCACAAGTAGGCGACTATTTTTCCGGCGGGCCGCGTTAGACCATCATTAAACCACCGTGGCTGCGGCATACTAAGACAAGCGGAATAGGAAGTCTTAGAGACAGCCAGCGTCACTCGAAGAAGCACGTGCAATGGCACGCTACACGTCAACCCAGTATTTCTCATAGTTGCTAACAGCGGGTTTTCTTCCTTTCGAATGGCCTTGAAGCCTTATTTCTCAATAGTTTCATATGGTTCTCCAAGCCGCCAAGATACTTCTCGTTGGCGCGCGCTAAAACTGTTAAAGAGCTAAACAGCCTTGCTCGCTAGCAGCCATTTCCATAAGGGGGTGCACTTGATTATTTCATTGTTCGCCTTCAACTCGTCTTCAAGGTCCCAGGTGATCATTAACAAGTCTTTGCATTTCAACTGCTCCGCAGCCTTCGTTAAGGCCCTGGTTTCCCTTCTCTCAATCTCATCTCTCCCCGAGGCGTAAGTTACTTGTATCAGCTGCTTAATCCTCAAACCATCTTTAAGGACGAGGTCAACCTCATTCTGCTGATAGTCTTTCCAGTAGAAAGCCTCAAGCATTGGGTTGCTCTTCCTCATCCTTTTAGCCTGAAGGAAAACCAGGTTTCCCATTAGCCTGCCTAGGTTTTCAGAAAACCTTGAAAACCTTTTTATGAAAAAGTTATCGATTACCGATACCTTTTTTGAAGCCCTGATGCTCTCCTTAACCTTCGGGGAGCAAACTTCTATGAGATTTATGAAGAACGAGGGTTCCAAGTATTGAAAATAGTTCGCAACTGTCTCCTTCCCAACTTTATGACCCAGGGATTTCAAGGTTTCAAAGCTTTTTGAAAACGTGGCGTATGGGGAGTTAAGTAGAAGCCGGATTAGGTCGACCATCACGCTCCTATTTCTTATACCGTATCTTTCAAAAATATCTCTGGTGAGAAACGTCTTAAAATATTCATCTGTTACTGGAAATTTTCTGCTCTTTTCACTTAAAACTATTTCCGGAAGCCCGCCATATTCTAAATACTCCCTTGCCAAGTTTAAAATCAGCCCCTCGCTTAAATTCTCGAGCTTCTCATTCTTAAAATAGATGAATTCTTTAAAGGATAACGGATACATTTCAATCGGGAGGCTTCTCCCCCTAAGCTCCGTCGACGCTCTTTCAGTGAAAGCTTGGACGAGGACCCGGAGATGATTATCTGGTAGTTCCCCGTGTCAAGCATTCTCCTTACCCATCTGCTCCACTCCGGAATCTCGTGAACCTCATCTAGCAGCAGAAACAGTTTCCGCCTCCCATATTCCTCCTTTATAATTCTTGAAAACTCTGTAAGGACCTCCTTTCTTCTGGGAACCCGTTCATCCTCAAAATCGATATAGACCGAGTTTTCCTTCCCGACTTTCTTAGCCACGTTAAGAAGGAGGAAAGTTTTACCGGTTCTTCTAAAGCCTACGATTGGAATCGCCTTAACCACGTTCCAGTCAACAAGCTTCAGAGGATCATCCTATCTTTCTATGATTAATGGAAAATCCCGCTCCTTCCAGTCCTTGAGCATTTCTCTTAATAATTGTCTCACAACCAGAGTAATGCAGTACAAAATTTAAAGTCTTTGTACTACAATATGCTTTTAAAAGACCGGGGGCATGTTTTTAAACATCCCCCATGCGCGCCAATGACGCTGGGAAACCATAAATCTTCGTAGAAAGCTTTTAAAGAGAAATGGAGAATGGCGACGATATGTCTGAAAATAAAGCTGCATTAGGAGGGTTTGAGAAATACCTCACTCTATGGGTTATAGCCAGCATGTTTGCAGGCTTTCTTCTGGGAAGGTTTTTCCCCGGGCTGGGCCTATGGATCGAGATGCTTCAGATCGGGGACGTATCAATCCCTATGGGAGTCTGCCTTTTCCTTCTAATGTACCCCACTATGGCCAGCATAGAGTTTAAGGAGATCGTTAAGGCAGCAAAGTCTCCAAGGCCTACGGTGCTCACGTTGATAGGCAACTGGGCTGTGGCCCCGGCCCTAATGGCCCTGTTGGCCCGCCTTTTTCTAGCGGGCTATCCCGAGTATGCCGCGGGCGTAATCCTGCTTGGGATAGCGCCGTGCACAGGCATGGTTCTTTTCTGGATCCTGCTCGCCCAGGGCGATGTAGCTAAGGGTGTTGTGATAACCGCGATAAACGCCTTATCAACTCTTTTACTGTACACGCCTCTGGCAGCTTTCTACCTTGGGGTGGGAGGAGTACCCGTCCCAATAGCGCCGATAGCTGAAAGCGTAATACTGTTCGTCGGCTTACCCCTGGCGCTAGGCCAAATCTCCAGGAAAATCCTCATGGAGAAGAAGGGAGGGGAATGGTTTAACAACAGGTTTAGACCATTAATAGGGAGGCTCGCCGCATTGGCTTTGCTCGCCACGATTATAATTTTATTCTCCATGAAGGGGGAGGCGATCGCCTACCAGCCTCTTTTAGTCGGCCTGATCTCCATGCCGCTCTTAACACATTTCTTCATAATGGCTACGCTTTTCTACGCAATACCTTGGCTACTGGGCTTCAACTATAAAGATAGTGTAACAATAGCCTTCATAAGCTCCGGCACCCAATTCGAGGTTGCCATAGCGACCGCAACCGTTGTGTTCGGAGCCGGCTCAGAAGCAGCCCTCGCCACCGTAGTCGGACCCTTATGGGAGGTGCCTTCGATGCTGCTGTTCGTAAAGCTTGCTCTAAGAGGGAGACGCTACTTTAGGGAGGTTGACTAGCTGACAGTTGTAGAAAATGTTAGCCCACCCTATAGTTCAATATTTAAGGGCTAATATTGAAAAATATCTGTCGCGCTTTTTCGTGTTTTTCCTCTCCTCTGAGATTTAGCCTGACGATGGTGAATGGGGATGCATGCCTCAACTTTCAAGGCGGTGGGCAACGCAGAAAACTGCAAGCATCCCGTTAACAAGCGGCTCATAACCAGAGTAATCCGGTAAAAACTAAGTTTAGCACTGCAACGTGCTTTTAAAGAACAGATACTGGGGGCAGCTTAAGTATAGCTCATGCTAAAGGTTTCTGAAAACCAGGGACCCCTACTTTTCACCAGGGTCAGGCGCATGCTTTACTATTCTTTGACCCCTTTAAACAGGCCAGGCTTATTCGGAGCAACCCGTTATAAAAACATTTTAATCTAAGACCGTTCACGTACGTGATGCTCGGGTTCAGCGAGACCGCTAGGAAGCTTAAGGTGGAGACATCTATTCTCGTGGATGCTTTCAGGAGGAGGGCGAGGCAGATCCGTGGCTCCAGGGAGCTTACGGCCCTGATTAAGCCGCTCGACAGGGAGACTGCTGTCAGAACGGCATGCGAATACTTTGGAGAAGGAGAGTACTTGGCCGCTGGGATAGACGGGTCGATGCAGACGGATGAGCTTCTCGAAATGTTCATATTCTACATTAACGCTGCAGCCTACAGTTGCCCCTTCACGGTTTCCAAGGGTCGCGTGGAGTTCCACCTTGACCGGGCTGAGAGAAACGATAAGCTGTCCGTCTCAGCCGCTGTCCCGCTCTGGATGGAGGACCTGCCTGAGGCTGCCGACTCATCCGTAGAGACAGACTACCAGGTTGAAGCGGCCTCCAGCAGGATCAGCTTCGCAATAATGACGATGGCTGAGCTGAAGATGGCTTGCGAGGCCGTGGGCGCGGGGCAGGTTAAAATCCTGCTTCTAGACAGGCCGTTATCCGGCACGTTTCCGCCTCTCGCGAGAGACTACAGGGACCTTTTGAGGATGAAAAAGTTCTCCTTAGCCGGCATGGCTACTCCGGCTGGAACCCTCTCGCTTCTAGACATGACGCTGGCCTACTACCTTGGCTCAGGCGACAACCCTCTGCCGCCCAGGGAGAGACTGCTGCCGTATGTCGTCGTAAGAATGCTGCTCGACGGCGAAACCCATTCGGCCACGGAAATAGGCGGGAAGCTGGGTCTCAGCGTAAACGGTTTCGAGAAGGCTGTGAAAAGGCTGAGGAGAATAAACGCGGATTCAGACGGCTTGCTGCTTGAGAAGGGCGGTGGAAAAGGGGAGGACCGTTTTCAAATCACGGATTACGCTAGGCGCTACTGGAGGAGGGTTGAGCACGCTTTAGACTGGGTTCTTGAGAAAGTTTTCAAGGGCGTGGAGCACCCGTTGGCGTTCGGCGACGACAGGTGGCTGACCGCCAGGGACCTTAACGTTTTCAACACTCTTCTAGTATACAGGCTGAGGAGCCTGGCTCAGGAGAATAAGGCTCTGGTCATCGGGGTGGCGAAGGACGTTGGCGCCACGGACTTAAGCAGGGTGGTGATGCCTTTCGCAGCCTCAGTGGGCATGCTTGACCCCGGGAGGATCCCCAGGGGGGTTAAGAGCGACAGGGCGCTGCTCGGATTGTTAAGCACCTCTGAGGAGATTGATTTCCCAACGCCCTGGAGGACGCTTGGATACGACGCTGTCTTCACCACGCTTGTCTTCAGAGAGGAGGGGGAGCCCAGTCTCGCGGCTGCGAGGAAGAGGGCTGGGCTGGAAGGGTTTTTCGTGAGAAGCTACTTCCAGCTTAGAAGCATGGAGACGGATTACAGGAGCAAGTCCTCAGTCTTCCTCTACGACAGGTTTCAGAACGAGGTTTTCGACGGCGGGCACAGGATGACGGTTAAGATGAGCGAGATGAACAGGTCTTGCGACGCAAACGTTTACTTCGAGGGGGAAAGTCGCAACAGGCTTGACGAGCTTATCCTTCTGGTTCTAAGCGTCTCGGACAACCCGCATGTGGCCGAGGCGTTTGGACACAACCAGCTCCTGTTCCTGGCTGACAAGGCGGTTAAGGCTGAGGCTAAGCAGGCTAGGCCAATGCTCAGGGGAGTCGTGGAACTGGAGATAGGGCCGCTGGCGAGGACTGACAGAATGTTCAACATAGCCCGGAGGTTTAGAGATATAAGGGCGGAGTACGAGGGTATGAGGGAGGCTGGGGGAGGAGAGGAGTGAGGCTGAGGGAGGAGCAGCTTTTCGACGACATTGACGGAAGGTTCCAGGCCAGGGTTAGGACGCATGGAACCTCCTTCCTGAAGACATCCATAAGGGGCACGGAGGTTACGCTTAGAAGCTCGACTGCGACGCTTGAAACAAGGTTCAACATGCTTGTTCTCGACAAGCTTCACTCACCCTCCTTCGTAGGGATTGAGCGGCCAACCGCGTCAAACCCCAAGACGTTCCTGATTTACGAGGTTATAGGGGTTAGGGCGACGCACCTGCAGGAGCTTGGCGTAAGAGTATCCATGCCCGGGGTGCTTAGGGAAGAGTTCCTACAGACGATTGAGAAAGACTGGGAGACGGCGAGGGAGAACTGGATAGACGTCGTCGCAGCGCCCACAGGCTACCTGGCCAGGGTTGTCAACGGCATTGTGGAGTTTGAGAAGACGACAATAAGCCCGCTCACAGGTAAGCAGGCGCACCTCCTTTCGAAAGAGGCTGTGGAAGCATTCGTATGCGTCGAAAACGGGGCGGAGGTGGGGAGGCTAATGGGGCTGAACGTGCCTGTGACCGCTAGGATAGACGCCATGATAAGGTATCATACTGGAGTGTTCGGCTTCACGGGGACAGGCAAGTCTAACCTGACCTCGACGCTGGTTAGGAAGGCTGTTGAAACAGTTGAAGGCCTGCGCGTAGTCGTCTTCGACGTCGCGGGAGAGTACGTTGTAAACCTGCTGGACCTTCTGGAAGACGGCTTAGTCTACACGACTGAGAGGGGGGCTGTTGAAAACGTTGAGGAATTCGTGAGGTCTCAGACAATTCCTGAGTCGCTCGAGGAGGAATTGGGGGCGGAGAGGATAGAGAAGGCTTTAAGAACGCTTCACGAGGACGGAAGGGTCCGCCGGCTGGTTTTAACCGAGCCGAGCAGGATGGAAGTATTGGTGGAGGATGTTTTGAACTTCCTAGGCTCGATCGTAAGCTCGGAAAGACCCGGAGCGTTCGCGGCGAAAATAGCCCTTGGGAGGCTGGTGAGCTTCATTGAGGAGAACGGCATCAGGGATACGGATAGGCTGCTCAACGTGGCTGCTGACCCCAGGAGGGCCGAGGCTTTTCGAAGCATTCTCAAGGAGTTCGGAGAAGAGTTGCACGGAATGTCGTCTGAGGCGAAGACTGTGAACACGATTCTAAGGGTCTTGGAGAACCCTCGAGAGATAACGAGCGTCAGGAGAGAGGCTGCGGTGAACCCTGAGCGGCTGGCTGAGCTCACCCTGGGCGAGGAGGCTCCACGCCTAACCATAGTCTATGCTCCAGACCTCGTTGAGGCGAGGAAGGCGGTGTCACGATACGTGGACCGCCTGCTCGAGTTGAAGAAGAAGGGCTTCTCCCGCGTCAACGTTTTAACCGTGCTCGACGAAGCCCAGGAATTCGTCCCGGACAAGGCGAGAAAAGAGGATGCTACGGAGCAGTCTAACACGGCTGTTGAAACCCTTCTGAGGCAGGGCAGGAAGTACAGGGCGGGCTGCTGGCTGAGCACGCAGAGAGTCGCCCACCTTAACGTTAACGCTCTGCAGCAGCTACACACGTATTTCACGAGCACGCTTCCAAGGTCCTACGACAGGATGGTTATAGCTGATGCCTACTCGCTCGACTACGAGGTTGTCAACAGGGTTGCTGAGCTCGACACCGGGGAATGGATGTTCGTCTCGTACAAGGCGACGAAAAGGAGAAACGTCCCGGTTTTCATAAGCACGCCCAACAACGAGCAGAAAATCGTCGAGCACGTTAAGAAGCTTACGCTATAATCACTTCCCAACTTTGCCGATTCTTTAGGCATTTTTGAACAGCTGGAAAAACACGTGGAGCCGGGGTGCTGCTTGCGGAGGAGAATCACCCTGCCTGAGGATGCTCATCTGGCGCGTCATTACTTCCTATGGATCTATCGCGTCCCCGCATGTTTAAGGAACTTAAGTCTAAAGGATTTCTAGAGGGTTATGGTGTGCGTGCTGCGCTAGCCATGTAAGGTTTTTCGTCTTTAATGTCGGAGGTGTAGCACGCCTCTCGGCTATTTTGCTCGGTTAACAGGTTTCAGTAATTTTCCGAAAAGAAGGCTTAAGTATGTTACTGGCCACTATCAGTAAAGCGGTGTGAAACACATGACTGTTAAAATAACAGTGATAGGCGCAGGCAGCCTTGTTTTCACCCCCAATATTCTTGCCGACATTGCTAAGTCGAGTGTCCTCGCCGGCTCTGAAGTCTGCCTTATGGATGTTGATGAGGAGAGACTTGGTTTGATGGCTAAGCTTGCTGATAGAATAGTGCGTGAAAAGAAGACGGATATCGCCGTTGACACGACCACGGACAGGGTTGAAGCCTTGAGAAACGCTGACTACGTGATCATCTCAATATCTGTGGGCACTGATGTTGAAAGGCTCGACGTTGAAATACCGGTGAAGCATGGTTTATACACGCCTGTCGGCGATACTACTGGGCCGCAGGGTTTTGCAAGAGCGCTTAGACACATCCCGGTTATGGTGGATATCGCTAAGGATGTTGAAAAAATCTGTCCGAGTGCCTACGTGCTTAACGTGACTAATCCGATGACCGCGTTGTGCACAGCTATGCTTAAGGCCTCGAGGATAAACCTCATCGGGCTTTGCGGCGGAATATATTCGGCGAAAAGCTTCATCGCCAGGTTTCTAAACGTGGATCCTGAGGCTGTAAGCGTGATTGCGGGCGGGATAAACCACTTCACATGGATAAAAGAGATGTTTGTTAGGGGCGAGAAGGCCTATCCCAGGTTTAGAGAAGCCTGGGAGAACGCTAAGAGGAAATACGGTGAAACTGAGATGCTTGAAAAATTCAGAGGCCACTACGTATCCCTGCTCTTGTACGATAAGCTTGGGCTCCTCCCCTCGCCGTCGGACTCCCACATAGCTGAATTCCTACCATTCTTTATAAGAGAGGAAAGGTCTTACGGCGCCTCCTATGGTTTAACACTCTACCCGGAGGGGACGATATATGATCCCGAGTGGCGTGAGGAAGCCTGGTCGCAGCTGGTTAAATGGGCGGTCGGCGGGGCTCCGTTGGACGAGTTGTTTGCAAGGACGTTCACGGAGGAAACGCTTGTAATCAGGGTGCTTGAAAGCCTAGCCTCTGACCGCGACGATTTCTACGAGGCGGTGAACGTCCCGAACATGGGGTCTATCCCGGATATTCCGGGCGACGCTGTGGTCGAGGTTCCCGGGGTTGTTGGCAATATTGGGGTTAAGCCTGTTCAAGTCGGCCCGCTTCCGGAAGCGATTACAATGTTTCTGAGACAGCAGCTTACGCACGTAGGTTTAACTGTTGACGCAGCTTTAACCGGGGACCGTGGGCTTGCGCTGCAAGCATTGTTAACCCATCCTTCAACGCCGACTTTAGAGGCCGCTGAAAACATTCTTGACGACCTGATACGCTACGAGGCTAAGTATCTTCCAAAGTTTAAAGGTTAACAGCCTACAGGGTAGTCTGCCAGACGCCTCCAAGCCTCCAACACCGCCTCTATGCTCTCCCAAGGAGTGTCTGGAAATATTTGGTCTATCGCCGACAATATGAACCCTCCCCCGGGAGCGAGTATTCCAATAGCTTCCGCAACCGCCTTCTCGATCTCCCCTCTGGACCATTGGGTCAGCGTGACTGACGAGTTTAAGCCTCCCCATATGCATATCCTGTCTCCGACCTGCTTCTTAACCTCGTGCAGCTTCGCCCCGCCTTGAACAGGGTCCACACCGTAGAGAACATCCACCCCGGCTTCTTTAAAGAAGCCTAGAAGAGGCATTATGCCGGTGGACATTATGTAGCAAAACTTGAGCCCATGTTTATGAACGTAGTCAGCCAGCCTTTTAACATAGGGCAGAATAAACCTGCTGTAGAGCCTCGGCGGCCAGAAATCAGCGTTCTCATACCATCCGCGGTGAACCACGAGGTCCACCGCACCAGTCTCCACGGCCAGCCGTATATACCTAACGTCCCATTCAAATATCACGTCCAGTATTCTCTGGATGAACTCCGGCTTAAAATAGGCGGCTTTAACAGTGTTTTCAAGGCCGCAGAGCCAGTGCAGCGCGTCTGCGCCGACGACTCCGCCCTCAACCCCCTTCTCAGAGGTCATGCCGGCTTCAACCAGGACACCGTGCTCGTCTGCGAAGCTTTTAACCCTGTCGGCTTCCTGAAGGAAGGCTTCGAGCTCCCTGTCTGAAGGCTCCGCGAGAAGGCTGGAGAGAGCGTCTAAATCCTCCTCTTTCTCAACGAGAAACTTTACGGAGCGGGCTCTCGGGACAACGAAATCCGTGAAGAGAGGAATATCGTCGCCATGCGGCCAATCAGGCGTTTGACGCACAACACGCTTGAGAACACCCTTGGCAGTATGATACTCTTTCACGATGAGCGGGTATTTTTCTCCAGCCGGATGAACCTTGCTAACCCTGGTTTCAACCTCCGGGTTGAGTGAAACAGGGACTTTCAAAGTAACGGTGTCATCCATCCCAAGCTTCAAAAGTTTGGGGACGCGTTCAAACTCGCTGCGCCAAGAGTCGCCCTCATCCACCAAGTAGGGCCGCTCCCACCATTTGAAGCATAATGGAACATGGTCGGGCTCCTTCAGGCTCATAGCTGTTAAGAGGCGCTCCCTCGAACTCAACTCCACCCTCAACTTAAATACTTCAACAAGATTTAGAAAGACTCTTTAAAACTTTAAACAAAACTCTAGAGTTCATATTTAAACTGCACGCTAAGGGGGTTGACGCATGCAATCTCAGAATGAGGCAAATATTCTTAAGGAAGGTAAAACCGGCCTTTGATCCTTCTTGAGCAGAGTAACCACTACCTTCACGCATTCATCGTGATTAACGATAATATGCATATTTCTAACGAGTTCATCAAGGCCCAGCCCATGCGAAATCATTTTCTCAAAGGGGAATGGCCTGAATATTTCTTCATCAGCCTGATAACTCTCCCCCGCCTATTTCCGCGCGCTACTCCCAGTATTCTTGCCAACATCGGAGTCGAGTGTACTCGCCGGCTTAGAAGCTTGTTCCAA
>CALIBN010000044.1 GCA_938045545.1 uncultured archaeon
GGGTCTACAACAGGCTTCTCAGAGTAAGCGTATATCGTGCCGGATGTTCCGAGGCTAGCGGTCACAATGCCTCTTCGCACGTTGCCCGTTCCAATCGCGCCCATCATGTTGTCCCCTCCTCCAGCGCTAACTATGACATCGTCTCTGAATCCAAACTCTTCAGCCACCTCCCTCCTGATTCTTCCAGCAGGCTTATCAGACGCCTGCAGGGGGGGCAGCATGCTCCTGAGCCCCGGGTCGATCGCGTCAATAACCTTCCTGCACCATGCTCTTCTCCTAACGTCCATCATTGCTGTTCCAGATGCGTCGCCATACTCCATAACCATGTTTCCAGTTAAATAGTAGTTCAAATAGTCATGGGGCAGAAGAACGTGGCGTAGCCTAGCATAGTTTCCAGGCTCGTTCCTCTTAAGCCAGAGTATCTTGGGGGCAGTATAGCCTGGGAGAATCGGGTTCCCCATCAGTCTTAAAACATTCCTGACTCCGCCGAGCCTCCTGGTCAAGTACTTGCATTCTTCAGCCGTGCTAGTATCGTTCCAGAGCTTCGCAGGCCTTATAACCATACCGTTCTCATCTAGGGGGACCAGGCCGTGCTGCTGGCCTGAAACCCCTATAGCCCTAACACTCCCAGGGTCTATTTTCGTCTTAGATAAAACTTCCTTAACGGTTTTATGGAAAGCGTTAATCCAAACCTGGGGGTCCTGCTCCTTGTGGCCTGGTGGAAGATTCTCTATCAAGCCATAGTTTTCAACAGCTTTGCCAACCACGGCGCCGGTCTCCCCGTTTACAAGCAGGGTCTTCATGCTTTGCGTACCCAAGTCTACTCCGATGAAATACGCATCTCCCTCCATTTGCCCGCTTCGAAAATGAATTATCGATATAATATTTAAACTTAAAAACGGTTCACCTAATTAAAGGGTAAGCCTGTTGGTGGACCGCTGGAAACGCGTTTAAACCAGGTCGATTTATAGTAGAATTTTTTCTCAAGCCCTTGTTTTTATCGAAATGAGTCTTCGATTATTTGGTTCGCATTCAGGTTTAAAACGATCTCAGCGATATCGCTTGCATACTCTATCGTTCTACGTATGCTTTCTACAATCATTCTTAGGCTGGATGTTTTTGAGGCGTCCGGCCTCTTGTAAATGAGCTTCGTGAGCCTGCTTTCCATAAGGGATACTGCCTTTGCTTTCGAGATGACGCTGTCGGCCAATAGATAGTTTTTCTCACACAGTGATTTTACAGCATCATTGAAAATCGACATCGAGAAAAGGCTCATTTCAGATATTCTTTTCAAAACCGGTGTTTCAATGCTTCCACCTATTGCCACGACGTTTTCAGCTATTTTAACCGCGTGGTCAGCTATCCTCTCGACAAATTTCACTATTACTCGGTATCCTAGGCAATCCTTGGGGTTGGAAAGACCTATTTCCCTAAGTATCCGCTCATTCTGTACAGCCATCTTCAACTGTCGTATCACGTAAAGACCGAAACGGTCAACCTCATCGTCCAGCGTAATAACGTTTTGAGCAAGCTTTTCATCAGATTCCCTTAACGCTTTCAATGCATCGCTATGCATAGAGGCAGTTATGAGACACATACGTCTCAAAGCATTTTCAACAGAAAGCTCGGGATAACTGACCAGGATTTGCAATACAATCTCGTTTTCAGAATCCGAGATCGTTTCGACACCAACGAGCTTTCTCCGCGTGAAGTCTTTAAGCAGATTTCTCTGAAGAGAAGTTATGTTTTCACCTGAGGTTTTAACTCTGATCAGGTTGTATCCTATGAGGTAAAGCGCAATTATTTTACGCATGACCGTGTCAGGATTGTCTTTCTGCGATATTTTGATAGTTGCTTCAGCTGGTCTCTCCGGATTAACAAGCGCTTTTGGAGTCAGGGTTAGCGAAATACCACTTTCAGAAATTGCAAGCTGGTCCCCGGCATTCAGCTTCATCCTAGTCACCCAAGCCTTTGGCAGAGACACTATGTATGTTGATTTGCCCGTCAATTGAATCTTTCTTATTTCTTCACCCGTTTTCTTGGGGTTCTCGCTTTTTATCATCTTTTACCCCCCTGTCTATATAGATTATTCATTGCTATATATTCTACGTGGCCAAGGTATATATAGTTTACGGCATGTCCTACTCCGGTGATAAAGCATGAACCGTAGAATAATCATCGTCCTGCTGGTCGCGATAACAATAGTGGCGGGAATATTCCTAGCCTACCAGCAGTTTACAACGCCTCAGAGAACCATAACCTTGAACGGCGCAGGCGCTACCTTCCCATTCCCGTTAATAGACAAATGGGTATCGGAATACAGTAAAATCAAGCCGAACATTATAATTAACTACCAATCTATTGGAAGCGGGGGAGGAATAAGGCAGCATATGGAAAAGACGGTTTATTTCGCGGCAAGCGACGCTCCCCTGGCTCTAGAACAAGCTTCCAAAGCTCCAGACACGCTGCACGTACCTTTCACCATAGGAGGAGTTGTAATAATATACAATTTGCCTGGGATAACGAAGGGCCTAAATTTCTCCGGGGAAGTCATAGTGGACATTTTTATAGGCAGGATAACCCGTTGGAACGATCCAAGACTTCAAGAGCTAAATGCTGGAGTTAACCTGCCTAATGAGAACATTATCGTGGTGCACAGGTCAGATGGGAGTGGTACGACATTTGTTTTCACAGACTATCTCTCTGAAGTCAGTGTAGAGTGGAAAACGAAAGTTGGAAAAGGCACGGTCGTTAACTGGCCGATAGGCTTAGGGGGAAAGGGAAACGAAGGGGTTGCTGGACTCGTATCTCAGACCCCGTATTCCATAGGCTACGTAGAGTTCACTTACGCCAAGAAGAACAATATTCCATGGGGTTACGTGAAGAATGCTGCTGGAGAATTTGTAGAACCTAGTTTGGAATCATTCAGGGCTGCCGCTGCTGCTGCAGCAGTAAACCTTCCCAAAGGGGATGCGGTCTGGGCGGATGTGTCGATAATACGTAACGTCGTGCATAACAAACAGGCAATCGGAGCATATCCGATAACCAGTTTCTCATACTTCCTTGTCTACAAGGATTTGAAGGTGCTTCCAGACATGGATGAGGAGATGGCCAGGGGGCTAGTGGAATTCCTATGGTGGACAATACATGAGGGGCAAAACTATTCCGCTGAATTAGACTATGTCCCATTGCCTTCGAACGTTGTGACGCATAATGAGGAGACGCTCAAGATGGTGGTTTTCGACGGGAAGCAATTGCTCAAGGGTTAGAGGGAAAACACGTTGGCTCTGAAAAAATATTATTTTCATAAAATCCTTAATGGGGAGTTTAAAGGCGACGACATGTTTAAACTTGTGAGCAACTTTTTCGCTTTAAGCATTCTACTGATTACTGGGCTAATGGTTTACGAGCTTGTTAAAGGGTCATGGCTCTCTATACAAAGATTTGGACCATGGTTTATAGTAGGCACGGTTTGGGATCCGGTTTTCACCCAGACGTTCAGCACTCTCCCGCTCATACTCGGAACTCTGACAACTTCCCTCATAGCTCTTGCAATAGGTGTACCGATAAGCATTGGAGTAGGACTTTTGCTTTCAGAGTATGCTCCTAAACGGTTCGCTTGGCTAGTTTCCTTCTTAGTCGAGCTTTTGGCTGCTATCCCAAGCGTTATCTATGGTCTATGGGGCATATTCATATTAATCCCGTTTCTTCGACACAACGCTTATCCTTTTATCCAATCGGCTTTAGGATTCTTGCCCCTGTTCTCAGGCCCAATATACGGAGGAGGGGTGCTCACAGCAGGGATAGTTCTTGCAATAATGATCATCCCGATAGTATCATCTGTTTCAAGAGACGTTTTTACGGCGGTGCCAAGGTCGCAGCGTGAAGCCGTGATCTCTCTAGGTGCCACGAAATGGGAGACCTGTAAGATTGTAATGAGCTACGCTAGATCCGGGATCATAGGGGCAATCATACTTGGCCTAGGACGTGCAATAGGTGAAACTATGGCTGTTACAATGGTAATAGGAAACAAGTTCAAGATCCTCCCCAGCTCGCTTTTCGATGCTTGGTATACTATGGCAGCTATTATAGCTAACGAGTTTACTGAGGCTACTTACGATCTTTATGTCAGCGCTCTGATTGAAGTGGGTCTAGTGCTTTTAATGGTTTCCCTGATAGTGAACATTTTAGCCAGGCTATTGATCTGGAGGATGATGAAGTTCGTCAGAGGAGTGGTGCAGGAATGAGGGATAGTTACAGCATCAGAAGGATAAAGGATCGTCTCATGCTCATCCTCGTCTGGTCTTCGCTCATACTAGCGTTAATACCGTTGTTCAGCATACTTTTAGAGGTGTTTTTTAATGGGGTACGCGCCATAAGCTTGGAATTCTTCATCCTTCCAACACCCACCGTGGGTGAAACCGGGGGTATTGCAAACGCTATTCAGGGTACTCTTGTAACGCTCGGCTTAGCGTCCCTAATGGGTGTTCCAATAGGATTGATGACTGGTGTTTTTTTAAGCGAATATGGTGGCTCTAAACTGTCATATCTAGTCAGGTTTATTAACGATGTCTTGACTGGTCTTCCCTCGATAGTCATCGGGATTTTCGGATACACTCTTATAGTTGCCTCCATCGGGTTCTCCGTAGTAGCCGCATCCTTCGCCCTTGCCATAATAATGATTCCAATAGTCGCCCGAACAACCGAGGAGGCTTTAAAACTCGTGCCCGCTTCAATTAGAGAAGCAGCACTCGCCCTGGGAATTCAGCGGTGGAAGACCACCGTCTTCATTGTTCTAAGCGGTGCTAAGAAAGGCATAGTCACAGGGGTACTGCTGGCGTTGGCGAGAATCGCAGGAGAATCGGCGCCCATATTGGTGACCATGGGTTATTGGAGGTGGTGGTTCTCCGGGTTTAATAAACCAGTTTCCAACCTTGCTTTAAACATCTATTTGTTTGCCATATCTCCTTTTGAAAACTGGCGTGTTCTTGCATGGGGCTCCGCCCTTTTCCTTATGGTGCTAATGCTGGGGATAAACATATTAATACGGGTCTTGACGAGGGAGAAGTATTGAAATGGTAATGCAGTACGAGCTTAAGACCATGTATAAGTTTGAAGTTGAAGACCTCAATGCCTGGTTTGGTTCCAAACAGGTGTTGAAGAATATTAGAATGAAGATTAGAGACAGAAAGGTTACTGCAATAATAGGACCCTCAGGTTGTGGAAAGACAACCCTACTAAGATGTTTAAACAGGATGCATGAAACAACTCCGAACGCCAGGGTTTCGGGAAAAGTATTTTTCAACGGCATTAATATATACGATGAGGATGTTGATCCTGTTCAAATAAGGCGTAAGATGGGCATGATTTTTCAAAAGCCCAATCCCTTTCCAATGATGTCGATATACGATAATGTTGCCATAGGCTTAAGGCTGAATGGTGTTAAAGACAGGAAGAAGCTCGATTCAATTGTAGAAAGATGCCTGAGGATGGTTGGCCTTTGGGAGGAGGTTAAAGATGAGCTTAATGCATCGGGAGTTAGTCTTTCCGGTGGACAGCAGCAAAGACTCTGCATTGCCCGAGCACTAGCCGTTGAGCCGGAGGTGATTTTGATGGATGAGCCTACTTCCGCTTTGGATCCAATCTCGGCTGCAAAAATAGAAATGCTTATTAGGAATCTGGCTAAAGATTACACGGTTGTAATAGTTACTCACAATATGCAACAGGCTGCGCGCGTCTCAGACTACACTGCTTTTCTCTACCTCGGAGAACTCGTGGAATACGGGCCTACGAAGCAGATCTTCGAAAAACCGAGGAATGAGTTGACTGAGAAATACATTACTGGATCCTTTGGATAGTGGGAACAATGGGCAGATTGATTGACTCGGGTTTAGAGCAGGTAAGGAACATGCTTGTCAGAATGAGTAGTCTTGCTCACGAAGCAATCTCGCTGTCTCTCGAAGGATATATCAATGGCGTAAGCACTTATTTGAAAGTTCAAGAAACATCAGAAATTTTGGTTTCGACGAGCGATGAAGTTGAAGACAGGGTTTTCGAGCTGATTGCACGGTTTCAGCCGGTTGCATCCGACCTGAGGCTTTTAAAATCCTATATGAAAATATCATATAACTTGGCTAGATATGGAAGGTACGCACTGGACATATCGCAAATCTACGAGAAGCTCGACGGGCTGGGGCTTTGTGAAGACTGGGTTAGAAAACACGTTGAGGAAATGGCCGGGAAAGTGCTGGAGATGATTCGCTTAAGCATCGACCTGCTTGAAGAACGTGATGTTAAAATGGCTAAGCCTCTTTCTGAATTAGAGAAACAAGTCGACGAGATGTATTTTAAATTTTTGGATAAGCTGATTGATGAAACATCGGGCGTAACCAAGTGCATAATCTCAAGCGTTCTGGTGGTAAGGTATCTCGAGAGAATAGCTGACCACGCGACCTACATAGGTGAGTCAATAGTTTACATTGTTACCGGGGAAAGAATCATGCTGAGATGATGGAGGCGAGCTAATCTCTACTTGGATCAAATTTTATTATATAGGAGCTGGGCCGTCTCAACATGCCAATAGTTGATCTTCCACTGGAACAGCTTAAGGTTTACAAGCCCCCGCTAACAAGGAGGAGCGATTTCCAAAGCTTTTGGGATGACAACAGGAAGCTATCCGAGGAGCAGCCCTTAAACCCTGTTTTAAAAAGTCTAAAGTATCCTGTGAAAAAGCTTGAAGCATACATGCTTTCCTTCGACGGTTTCATAGATGGGACTCCTGTGAGCTCCTGGTTCCTGAAACCAGTTGGAGAAGGGCCTTTCCCGGCGATTCTCATCCTTCACGGCTACGGCGGGAACAGGGGCACTATCTCCGACCACTTAGGCTGGATTCTCCAGGGGGTTGCTGTGATGGCGATAGACGTAAGGGGGCAATTCGGCGATACGCCTGACTTCGCGAAATACCCGTCTGGAAGCATTACGGGGCATATGACTAAGGGCATTCTTGACAAGAACACCTATTACTACAGGTATGCCTACATGGATTGCGTCCGTGCACTCAGGGTTCTATCGGATATTGAGGATGTTGACGAGAACCGGATTGGCGTGACTGGAGCCAGCCAGGGAGGAGGTTTAACGCTAGTGGTCTCAGCACTGGGTGGAAAGGTCTCGTTATCTCTCCCTGAAATACCCTTTTTATGTCACTTCGAAAGGGCTGTTGAGGTCGCGGCTTCAGACCCATACTTGGAGATACCCCGCTATCTCAAAACGCATCCCGACATGGTTGAGAAGGTTTTTGAAACACTCTCCTACTTCGACGCGATGAACTTTGCTCCAGATATTAAGTGTCCAGTCCTCATGTCGGTCGGACTCCTGGATACCGTGTGTCCTCCTTCAACCGTTTTCGCAACTTTCAACAATCTGGCTTCAGGAACAAAGGAGTTGGCGGTCTACCCTGGGATGGGCCATGAGTCTCACAGCGTACATAGGGAGAGGAAAATAGAGTGGGTTGACAAGCACCTGTTTCAATAAGCATCTAAAACCATCTTGCTTGAATCATCTCCCCCTATGAAATGTTTAAAGGAAACCTGTTGTCTGACCCGTAGGAATGATATCGAAGGTTCCCATTGATTTAGAGAAACTAGGTGAAAGAGACGTTGACAAGGAGTTCTACACGTGGGCATTATTGCTGACTGAACGCTGAAACCTTTACGAGCAGCTGCCCAGGCTGTAGCCAAGGGGGATGTAAAGAAAGTCCTGCTGGACATAGCTAGGGAGGAGAAGACTTACGTGGGAGAATTACAGGCCCTTTGCTGAAAAATAGACAGTGAGCAGGCTCAGGAGCTGGGAAAAGGGGGAAGAAAGCTAAGAAATAACTGGAAAATAATGCATCTGTTTTAAAAAAAGAGGGATTTAACAGTCACGGTTCACCGTGGCGAGGCTTATCTCGACCAGCGTTCCTCCACGGGAGGAAGTCTCGGGAAGGGCGCGTGGGGCTCAGTCTGATACCAGTATGCGACTGAAGCAATATCGTCAGTAAGAGGCTGGAATTTACGGTCGGGATACCATCCTAATGCTTGAATAGTAACCTTCAGGTCGCTCCTGAACCTCACGGGGTCTAGTATGTGCCACCTGTAAAGCGCGTGTCTAGGAACCTCCCCTGGCTCCCTCCTGTAGAGAGGATAGCCTAGGAATGCTGTTGAAAAAGTTTCACCGCCGAAGCACCATGCTCCTCCGAAGTAATCCTCCGTCCCAGTTCCACAGATCGTCGGATACTCCGTGTCACCGTCTATGAAGAATTTTATTTCCCCTTCTCCCCACCAGCCGTTCGACATTTGAGTCCACGCTAACACTGTTCCAACGTAGTGTCCGCTTCCCCTGACACCGTCAAGTATCGTGTGCTGCGGGTTATCCCTAGTGGTCATCGAACGCCTCCACTGCGCGTGGAAATAAGCCATTTTACCCCCAACTTCCTCAAGGGAGTACGTGATCTGGTAGTAGAACCCACCTATGTCCTCCATCCACTGGTTTTCGACTGTTATTACCGCGCTTCTCCTGAACGGCATTGGGAAGTAGCAGTTGAACCCTCCAGAGGGGTTTACCGCAATAGGTATTGAGTTAACATTATACCTCAACCCGTGGCAGTTCGCGAAGAAGTCTCCGAGAGGAACTTCAACAGACGGCTTCTCCTCACCATCCCAGTAGAAGCGTAGCACGCAGTTCCTGTACGCTTTAGGATCAACCGTGAGCCAGATGTGGCGGATGAAACCGCTTCCCCTTATGTCTGCAAGCTTAACTGTCTCCCCCTTTGGCAGCGTTATGCAGGGCCTCACCTTCCAGCCTTTCCCAAGCCTCGAAGCAGGGCTTTTATCATCCGGAGCCTCCATCGCTCCCCCTCCCTTTTCACCAGTAGGGTTCTCAGCTGAAATTGAACGTGTCTCCGCATCACTCAGCTCGGGAAGAGAGTGTAGGAACACCATTTCTAACACCGTCCTATGCTAATGCCTCCTTTAAATAAGCCTTTCTTGAGAAGGCCCTGTTTAACATTTAAATTTTTCACTACCGACAGCTAAAGGAGCTCAACCTCGCTGGAGATGCCGAGCTTTCTAGCCTTCCTGTAGACTAGGGCTGCCGCGGCCAAGTCCTGTATTGCTAAACCCGTGGAATCGAACACCGTTATCTCGTCATCACTGGTCCTCCCTGCTTTTCTCCCAACTATGATCTCGCCCAGTTCCGCATGTATTTGCTCAGGCTTGAAAATGCCTTTTGAAACCGGAACGTTCAGCTCACCATAGTGGCAGGCCTGCTCGTAATCATCCACGACAACCTTCGCCCTCTTCAGAATCTCGGGGTCCAATTCTTCCTTTCCAGGGGCGTCTGCACCTATAGCGTTAATATGCATGCCATCTTCAATCCATTCGTTTTCAACCAGGGGCTGGGTTACCGGCGTGGTCGTCACGATAATGTCGCAGCCCCTAACTGTTTCCTCCACGCCCTCTTCAATCAGGATTCTTAGGCCGAGATGCTGCATGTCTCTCACGAACCCTTCGCACTCCGTTCTCGTCTTAGCACAAACCCTGACCTCCTCTATGTTGAAAACCTCGTTTAAGGCGAGAAGCTGAGTCCTCGCCTGAGACCCTGCGCCGACCATCCCGATGACTCTTGAATTCCTCCTCGCAAGATGCTTAGCGGCCACACCCCCCGTAGCTCCTGTCCTCATGCTGGTTAGGTAGGTGCCGTCCATAATAGCCAGGGGTCTCCCAGTATCGGGCTCTATGAGGACCATCGTCGCCATGACGGTTGGTAAGCTGTGTTTCCAAGGGTTATTGGGGTGCACGTTCACTATTTTCACGCACGCCATGTCGAGATCAGGAATATAGGCCATCATCGTTCTGAAATCGCCATCCGGGAGGGTGACGTAAACCTTCATCGGCATCTGAACCCTCCCCATTGCCTTGGCCCTGAAAGCATCCTCCATGGCGCCCATTAATTCCCTCATTGAAACAATTCTTTCAATGTCTTTTCTCATTATTAACGAGACTTTCATCCAACGTTTTACTCCAATTTTCAGTATTTAAGAGTTTTACCTTCTTCCATCAGTCTTCCCCAGCTGAAACAGATTAGCGTATCTGAAAAACATTTGGCGAATCCTCATGGTTTTAAAGCACTAGAAATCTGCTGCAGCTGACAGTAAATAGTCTCCCGGTTCTCGAAAGCATAGCGGTGCGAGGTGCTTCTTGTCAATCGACTTTTATCTCATACTTGTTAGCCAATATTTCCATCTGCTCGTCGAAGTTTCGAACACCTTGGAAGTAGAGCTTAGTTGCCTCGTCGTCCAGCTTTTCCTTCCCAATTTTATTCAGCAACGCTTCAGCTATTTTCTCAGCCCTAGTCTTCTCGTTCTTCTTTTTCCCGAACAGCACCATTTTCCCGAGTCCTCTGCAGGGAAATTTATAAGTCTTTCCTTCCCCTCTTGGGCATCGAGAAGATCAACAGGTTTTCAGGATCTCCTCGATTATCCTCTTCGCCTTCAGAATGTCTTCAACCTGCTTAGGCCCAGCGATCTCCCTCTCAATCGTTATCGCACCCCTGTAACCCATGGAAACAAGCTTAGGAATAAACACCCTGTAGTTCACCTTCCCCTCTCCCAAGGGTTTCTCCTGTCCCAGAGCATAACCGTCTCTCGGGTATTCCCCATCCTTCGCGTGAACACCCTTAACATACCTCCCGATAACGTCTAAAGCATCAACCGGGTTCGCCTTACCGTAGAGGATCAGGTTTCCAGCGTCGAAGTTCACTCCAACGTTGTCAAGCCCAATGTCCTGAATTGTTCTAAGCAGCGTCACCGGGGTTTCCTGGCCTGTTTCAAACCAGAACTCCTGCCCGTTCCCACCAATGTAGCTTATCACCTCACTAAGGGTCGGGATCAGAGTAATGTAGTGAGGGTCATTCGGGTTCTCCGGTATGAAGCCGACGTGCGTGGTAACGCTTCCGACGCCAACCTTCCTAGTGAAGTCTGAGGCTTTCTTCAAGGCTTTAACCCTGGCCTCTCTTGTTTCAAGCGGAACCAGCCCGATTGTCAACGGTCCCTGGACGAAATTCCACACCGGAGTGCCTGGCAACCCGCTCCAAATGGTTGTTATCTCAACACCGTAGTCCTCAGCGGTCTTCCTCAACATTAACGCCACCTCGTCGTTAAAATACTCCATCGTCCAGCAGGAGACCTGCGCGGTTGGAAACCCGTACTCATTTAGTTTTTTAAACTCTTCCTCCATTTTTGGCTTTAAGCCGACGATTACTCCAAGCTTTAGATCAGCCATCTTCCATCCACAATCTATTTCCATCGGCAGTTAATAAGAGTTTCATTGAAAAGCGTTAACTTCCTTAACCATAAGGATAGTGCTGTTAAAAAGTTTAAAAGAGATTTTCAGTCTCCCTACAAGGCTATGAAAGCAATCATAGCGACATGGTCTTTTGGGCTGAAAGCAGTGGAATCCGGGTGGAGGGTTCTCCGCGAAGGCGGGTCTGCGCTGGATGCTGTTGAAACAGCCATAAGAGTGGTTGAGAACGATTTTTCAAACAGGTCCGTCGGGCTCGGCGGGTATCCTAATATTGCTGGCTTCGTCGAACTGGATGCTGCGATAATGGACGGTTCAACTCTTAGAGCGGGCTCGGTGGCAGCGGTGAGAAACGTTCAGAACCCGATATCCCTAGCTAGAAAAGTCATGGAAAACACTCCTCATGTTATGATTGCTGGAGAGGGTGCGACTAAGCTGGCTAAGTTCTTCGGCCTATACGTGGATAGGGCTGACCTCCAGCCTGAAGCAAGAATGGAATGGGAGAAACGGTTGAAAACCGCTCTATCCGCCTCCCCAAGGGAGGGCTCGATCGACTACTGGCTTAAACTGGCTGCTGAAGGAGGCTTTAATCACGATACGATAGGCTGCGTAGCCATGGATGAGAACCGGAATATTGTTGCCGGCTGCTCCACAAGCGGGTATGCTTTCAAACTCGTAGGCAGGGTTGGCGACTCTCCGATAATAGGCGCCGGTCTATACGCTAACAGCTTTGGAGGCGCAGCAGCCACAGGCCTGGGGGAAAACATAATGATCCATAATGTTTCGAGGCGGGT
>CALIBN010000045.1 GCA_938045545.1 uncultured archaeon
CTGATGCAAATGACTGTTCCACAAGCAGCCATCTATTTTTTTACTCTCTATATGTTAGCTCCGTTCTTCCTGATAATTCCCGTTATGACTTCCAGCGTAATAGCGGCAGACAGTTTTGCTGGAGAGAAGGAAAGAAAGACAATAGAGGCTCTTCTAGCAACTCCGATATCGGACTCCGAGCTATTTTTAGGAAAGGTAATGGTTTCCTTCATTCCCTCTTTTATGATTACAATAATGTCTTTCAAAGCATACTCTATTTTAGTAGATGTTCTCTACTTCGTGATGCTTAATGGTAGACTGTTGCTTCCCAATTTGGTTTGGATTATGCTGATATTTTGCCTGTCGCCGGCGATGGCGTTTACAAGTATTTGTCTGACAGTTATTGTTTCAGCCAAGGCTAAGGGTTTCAGGGAAGCTCAGCAGATAAGCGGGGTACTGCTTTTCCCGATAGTCGCATTAATATTCGGACAGATTTCAGGGGTAGTTATGTTCGGTCCAGCGATCATCGGGACACTAACAGTATTTTTCATATTCGTTGATTATGCAGTACTACGTTTAAGCATAAGAGTGTTTAAACGTGAAGAAATAATACCGAAACTTGTATAGTCGCTGAGAAGCCTTGCCAAGTTAAAAGGGATCCATACCGGGATCTGCCTAGCTTAGATAAGAGAAAGCCATAAAATTAAGTGCACGCTTAGCGTCGCGTGTCAATAGTCTACACTAGTTCTAAAAATTAATGAATAAGACAGCTCAAACAAACTCTGCTTTTCCCCGCTAGTAGCGCGTGCTAAGCATCTTTCGATAAGAATCACGGTGATCCTTAGATAACTCCGCGATAGGGCCCAGAGCTGGACCAGGAGCGGATTCAAATGCATAGCAGGCTTAGTATTTTTTATAGTTTCTTATTGCTGTTGCTCGTTGGTGTACGTGTTGTTATTTAAGCTGCCGGTCGGGGTTTTTGAGACTTGTGGGGTTTCAGCTGGCTGTATGGTTTTTATGCGTGGGTATCGCTGGATGGGTTGAGCTGTTTTCTGGAGGATTGTCTTCTTGCGGATCTTTCTACTTTTTCGATTGTTCGATTCATGTTATAGACGTGTTCAGGTTGGAGAGGCTTTTATGCGAGCCCGTCGTATTGGAGTTTAAGTTTTCACGGCCGGGGGTGGACTGGGTACTGGGAGTGTTGAAAGTGTGTTTCAACTGTATTATGGGGGTGTCTGGGTTAAGGCTGGTGATTCAATAGGCCACGCTTAGGTGGCTTTCACAACTCGTAGGCGTGGAGTGTGACGCGTCTTGTGATCAGGACTATGGTTTGTGGAGTTTCGTGTTATTCTTTCTGGATGCGGATGGTCAACCAGTGTCTTTAGTCTCATCTATAGTCGCCGCATATTGTGCCGCAGGGGGGCTCGGATAAACTTGAAAGTGAGGGTGGTGGAGGCAGTTTCTCTAAATTTTTATTGAGTCTAGGCTTGGAAATTCTTCTGTAAACCTTTTAAACTTTTAGTTATGCGATGGAACCGAAAATTTAAATATTAGTTCTAAAAAAGAACTAATGTGGAGAGTTTACTGCGGCTGATGAACGAATGGTGGGAAACCCGGTCTATTTCCAGCGAGAAAGCAAGGAAATACAAGAGGAAAGTTTTCAGCGAAGTGGAGAAAACCTACTTCCAATACAACCAGATTCTTATCCTGACGGGTCTGAGAAGAGTGGGGAAAACAACAATAATTCATCAGCTTATCGAAGAGCTGCTTAAAAAGGGTCACGATCCTAGAAGCATACTCTACTTTTCTTTCGACGAAATGGTTGAGGATCCCCTTAAGGTTCTGGAGGAGTATGCTAGGATTACGAAGGTCGATTGGAGGAGTAAAAGGGTCTTTCTGTTTCTAGACGAGGTTCATAAATTACGAGGCTGGAGTTCGAAGATAAAAATACTGTATGATTCACTGCCAAACCTGAAAATATGTGTTTCCGGCTCGGCGAGCATCGCTGTTGAAACAGAAGCTGTAAGAAACCTAGCCGGTCGATTCTTCACTATCGAAGTTCAACCTTTAACGCTGCGAGAGTTCGCCGAGATTTATTTTGAAAGAGAGATCGACGATTTCGAATTATATGAGGATAGGCTTAAAACAATATTTGAGGACTACATTAGGAAGCCTTTTCCCGAAATAGTTAAGTGGGATGACCCTCGTCGAGTGAATGAATATATAAGAACATTAGTGATTGAGAAGGTTATGAAATCAGATATTCCGGGATTGTTCAATAACGTTAATGTCTCGCTTCTCTCAACTTTGACAGAAACATTCATGAAGAACGTGGGGATGATTCTAAACATAACTTCAATCTCGAGAGAACTCGGTGTCCACAAGTTGACGCTGGTTAGACATATAAAATTTCTGGAATACAGTAAACTTATTAGAATCGTTAAAAACTATAGGCCTTCCATTAGAGCGGAATCGAGAAAACTCGTAAAAATATACCCGTATAACATTGCCTTATCGTTCTGTTTTTATCCAGAGTTTTCAAGTGGCCAAATATCAGAAGGGCTTGTTGCTTCAGCCCTCAACCTAACAAGATACTGGAGGAAGAATCAAAGGGAAGTAGACTTTTTGAAAACAAATGGAGAAATTATTCCGATAGAAGTGAAAGAGAAAAGTGAGGTTAAAATAAATGAATTGAAAAACCTACTCTGGTTCATGGAAAAGCATAAGGTTAATCGTGGAATCGTCTTTCACAAGGGAAGAGAAAAAATTATTGAAGTCGGAGACAAGAAAATAATGCTGTATCCACTTTTGAAGCTGTTGTTTAATTTCGCCATCTAGAAAACACTTTCCCTCAGCAGGAGAATGGGAAATAGTTTACGTAAAAGGCGTTAAGAAAGCAAGTGTAGTTTGAGAATTAACTAAGAATTCGGAAGTTTCTGTTAAAAAGGATTGGAGCGTTATACAACGTAGATTTTCATCTAGGAGAATATATAAAAAGTGAGGATGGTCGGTGCTAGATACATGCAGACATCTGAATGGTATAACGTAAGAGTTATACGTGATCGTACAAGGGCCCACATACTCGGTCTGGGATAAATATGGAGAACCCTGTAGTAAGGAGAAATAATAAATTTGGGGCTGGCATTGGCTGATGAAGCATCTAGAAAGACGGTTGGAAAAGAATTAGGAGCATCGCCTGGAAAAGCGAGGAAATAAAGGAATAGAAAGGATTTAGGTTGAAAAAAGTCTTTTAAAAAGCGGTGTTTTCAGGTAAAAAGTATTGATGCCATTTCTTTAGGTATTCCTCATACTTTTTGATTCTCTTTTTCTAATTTGCGTGTAACATCTCTCAGAACCCGTGAACGCATATTCTCATCTTCTATGCTCTTACCTACTTCTAATGCCTCATTCCATTTTCCAGCCTCAGCAAGCGTCATTAAAGCAAGGATTGAATCTTTTGAACAAATGACAGTCGGTTTCGTTTTTGGCTTAAGCCTTTTTCAAGCATGATTTATTCTTTACTCTAAATATAAACTTGTTCAAGAAGTATGTGAAAAGGTTGTAGGAGTTTAAATTGCTAATTAAAAAGTACGTTTAGTATTATTAATGCTACGTATTGTTTCTTCATTTTCTATAACAGTACTAAGCCTGCGGGACGGTGAGCGCGCTATTGCTAAATCTTGGTGAAACGGCTCGACGACCGGTCTGACCTTAGAAAGCCTCGGCCGTGTTTTCCTGTAAACATTTATATAGTGTTACGATAAATGTGTTACATATGAGTGCTACGATAACCGTTAGGGTTCCGAGACAGCTGAAGGAGGAGGCTAAGAGGCACGGGATAAAGCTCAGCCAAGTTGTTAGGAGAGCCTTAGAGAAAGAGGTGAGGAGGAAGAGGATTGAGGAGGCTAGGAGGGCGGCGGGGGAGCTTGGGGAACTTTTCTCCAAGGTTTCTGAGAAGGATATAGTGAGGAGCATTAGGGAGGCTCGGAGAGAAGGCTGATTGCACGTTCTGGACGCGAGCGCCATAGCCGTCTTGCTGAGGAGGTTCAGGGAAAAGTCTCCTGAGCTTTTAGAGGGGCGCGTCACCCTGGATCTCGCGCTCTATGAGCTTAGCAATTTGATATGGAAGGAGTGCGCCCTGGAGAAACGGGTTGGGAGGGAGCAGGCCATAAGCATGGTTGGAGGCCTATGCAGCGTGTTGAACACGATGATTATGGAGAAGATTGCTTCAAGCGGGGATTTGAAGGGGGTGATGAAGCTGGCGGTTGAGCTCAACCTGACTTTCTACGATTCCTCCTACCTGTATCTGGCGAAAACCAGAAGGGCCATACTTGTCACTGAGGATGACGAGCTCGCTGGGAAGGCGGGGAAGGTTAATGTTAAAACGCAGAGGGTTGACGAGTACGTGGAGTCGGGTTGACGGTTGCTTGCTTATTCAGCGAGCTGCTTTCCGGTGTGGCTCAGCCCAGCGTCTAATCCGATCTCGCAATCATCCTCGTGGATAGTTGAATCCTGTTCTTCAGCCCGTCTTCGCGTAAAAGGTTAGCCATACTGTTTCTCGTGATCAGGTAAGTGTTAGACGGCTTGGGATAGTATTCTATGAGCTTCAGTAGAAGAGGAAGGGAAGAACAGGGGTGCCTGCTTTATAGACCGTTTCAAAAGCTTAATTTATTAGGCGACGGATCTTACTTTACTTGGATACAGTAATGAGAAGGATGGAGGTTCTTTCAAGGGCTGGGGCCGTCGACGTCTTGCGTTGCCTCTCAACCAGGGGCGAGGTTTAAGGAGCTGAACGAGGCTGTGAGTAACAGCAGAACCCTGACTAGGAGGCTGAAGGAGTTGAGCGCAAGAGGCTTAATACGGAAGACCGGGTTGGAGTATAGGATAACGGAAAAGGGTTTTGACGCCCTGCTGGGAACGGTTGAGGCTGAGGGACTGGTTGGTCAAGATCTAGCTGGGATTAGATGCGGATGGCTGAGGGTTTCCCTGAGGCGTATGGCAGAGCTTTTCTTGAGGGAGTTTGGTAATGATCTGGTTTCCCTCGTCGTTTACGGTTCCTCCGTGAAAGATTCTTTTCAACTCGGTGAAAGCGATGTGGACTTGCTCTACGTTATTGAGGATGACGCTGAAGACTCTTGGCGGCGTGAAGCAAGCCTATTCAAAGCATTTAAATCAACATGGGAATACAGGGCTTGTGACTACTGGTTTAAGACTCTTGGGTTCTACGGTTACCCGGAGGTGACCACGGTCTCGCTCCGTAGAGGATATGCTGCAAGGTTTCAACCAGTGTATCTTGACATGCTTTTCCACAGGGCTGTTCTCTATGATAAGGAGGGGTTCTTCCAGAGGCTGATGGAGGACCTGCGGAAAGCACTCAGCGCTCTTGGAACCATACGGGTGGAGCGCCTGGATGGAACTTATTTCTGGCTTTTAAAGCCGGATGTTGCTTTCGGCGAACCGATAAGGATAAGGATGAAGTAGGAGAAATGTCAAGCAGTAGGGATAGGGCGAAGGAGGCGATCAGAAGCGCGGAGCGTGAGTTCAGGAATGCGGTAGAATGCTTAAGGGAGGAGGATTATGCTGGAGCATTAAAGTATCTTCAGGAATGCGTTGAGTATGCAGTGAAGGCGGTCCTGATAGCCTACGGATTGGACTATCCGAAGGCTCGCGCAGCAGGCCGCTTCCTGTATGAAATCCCTAAGGATAAGTATCCGAAATGGTTCCTCGAACGTTTAGATATGGTTGCTGAAATAACGGACGACCTGGCTAGAGGGAAGTCCGAGGTTCAGATATCCGTATGAATATCCGCCTCAGGAGTATGAAAATATAGCCAGGGAGTCGCTCCCCAAGGTGAGGAAATCGTTGGAGGATTGCCGTAGGCTCGTTATAGAGTTCTTCGGGTAAAGCTTAATTTTTTAGGAACATGGAGGACACGTATGGTTAAGGAAACTAGGAAAAAGGGTGGAAAGTTTTACATTTGCGAGGAATGTGGCCTCATGTATAAGGAAAGGGTTTGGGCAGAGAAGTGTGAAGCCTACTGCTCCAAGCATCATGCTTGCTCTTTGGCGATCATCACCCATGCGGCCGGTGAATAATTCTTCTCTGCATGCATGTTGAACTCTAGCCTAGTTTTCTAGGAAATTTATTTTCTCATAGTCAGGCTGCAGCGATATAGCTGGTCTTTCGTCTTTACACCGGCTCAAAGAGGTCTTTACTGGCTCCGCACACGGGGCAGACCCAGTCGTCGGGAAGGTTTTCGAAAGGTGTTCCCGGGGGGATTCTGCCTTCCGGGTCTCCCAGCGTGGGGTCGTATACGTATCCGCAGACGGTGCACCTGTATTTTTTCAAGGATTTTTCCTCAGACATGCTGGTTCAACTATCAGAATTTCGATTAATCTTTATAAATCTTTAACGTATGTGTTAGCCAGAATGGTTCAAGAGTATTCTGTTTTAATAGGTGGGCAGGCTGGCGACGGGATTAGGCTGGCCGGCGGTTCTGTTGCGAGGCTTTTCAACAGGCTTGGCTACTGGGTTTTCGTTTACAATGACTACCAGTCGCTGATAAGGGGCGGTCACAATTTCACGGTTGTAAGGGCTTCCGGGAAAAGGGTGCAGGCTCACAGGAATAAGGTCGACATCATTGTGGCGTTTAACCAGGAGACTTTGGAGAAGCACGGGTGGAGGTTGAAAGATGGTTCCATAGTGATTTTCGACTCGGACAGTGTTAAGGCTGAAGGCCTAGGCTTGCCCCTTACTGGAATCGCTAGCAAAAGGAATCTGCCCTTGATAGTTAGGAATACGGCTGCGCTCGGAGCCTTGGCTTCAACCCTCGGCTTAGAGTTTCACCTTGTTGAGGAAGTGGTAAGGAGCTCCGTGAGGAGAAACGTGGAAGAGAACATAGCTGTGGCGAAAGAAGGGTATGACATGTCCGGGGGTTACAGGGGTTTTCTCCGGGTGCAGGCTTTAAATAACCCGCCTAGGCCAATCCTCTCCGGGAACGAGGCTATTGGGCTGGGGGCGGTTAAGGCCGGTTTAAAGCTGTACGTGGCCTACCCTATGACTCCCTCCACGCCTCTTCTTCACTATTTAGCCGGTAACGCTGACGAGCTGGGGATCGCTGTGGTTCAGCCGGAGAACGAGATAGCAGTGATAGGAATAGCTGAGGGAGCAGCCTACGCCGGGGTTAGGACGATGGTTGGAACATCGGGCGGCGGTTTCTGCCTGATGGTGGAGCACCTGAGTCTCGCCGGCCAAGCTGAGATCCCCATAGTGATAATGCTCGGCGAGAGGCCCGGGCCGGCGATAGGGCTTCCAACCTATCATGCTCAGGGAGAATTGTTCTTTCCGATATTCGCGGGGCACGGCGAGTTTCCGAGAATAGTGGTTTCGCCGGGCGATGCTGAGGAGGCTTTTTATCTATCAGCGGAGGCGCAGAACCTGGCTTGGAGATTCCAGGTCCCCGTAATACTGGTGGCTGACTACAGTCTTCTCGAAAGCTCTTTCTCGAGCGTGCTGGACGAGGGGAGAGTATTGATTGAAAAACCAAAGATGTGGAGCGGCGGGGGAGAGTATAAAAGATACTTGCTCACCTGGGACGGGGTCTCGCCGCTGGCTTTCCCCGGGACGGCTGGGGTGACTGTTAAGGTTAACAGCTATGAGCATGACGAATACGGCGTGACCACGGAAGACCCGGTTTTAACCGTGAGGAACGCTGAGAAGAGGCTGGCTAAGTCTAGAGCGATCGAGGACGAGCTTCGGAAAAAGGAGACTGTGAAGACGTATGGTAACATGCAGGCTGAAACTGTTTTAGTAACTTGGGGCTCGACGAAGGGTGCTGTCGTAGAGGTCGCGGAGGAGCATGGCTTTGGCGTTTTACAGCCTTTGTATCTGAATCCTTTTCCAGTCTGGGAGATGGAGAAACACTTTCCGGGAAAGAAGAACATTGTTTGCGTGGAGGCGAATTCAACAGGTCAGTTGGCAAGATGGATTATGTTTCACGGGTTCAGGGTCGACCGGACTATCTTGAAGTACGACGGGAGAGCATTGACAGTGGATGAGCTCGAAGAGAAAATAAAGGAGGTGAGCGCTTGATGAGCCTCAGGCTGGAAGACTTCTCCACGTATGCGCGGAACACATGGTGCCCCGGGTGTGGAAACTTCGGCATTGAGAGGGCTGCTAAACTCGCGTTCGCCGAACTGGTGAACGAGGGAAAGATTAGGAGGGAGAACATAGTGATGGTGACAGGCATAGGCTGCCATGGGAAGATCGCGGACTACATCAATGTTAATTCGTTCTATTCTCTGCATGGCAGAGCGATAGCGCCGGCGGTTGGCATTAAGCTGGCGAACCCGATGCTTGAAGTCTTAGCGTTTGTAGGAGACGGGGACGCCCTAGGGGAGGGCTTGGAGCACACCGTGTTTGCCGCTAAGAGAAATGTTGACATGACTGTTATTGTTCACGATAACAGGGTATATGCTTTGACCACTGGCCAGTTTACACCAACTTCTCCGAAAGGGTTTAGGGGAGGCTCGACGCCGAGAGGAGCCCCTGAGGAGCCTTTAAACCCGATTGAGCTGATGCTTGTCAGCGGGGCAACGTTCGTAGCCAGAGCATACAGTGTAAACCTGAACCATACGAAGGAACTGGTTAAGCAGGCAATATTGCACAGGGGCTTCGCTTTCATAGATGTGCTTCAGCCCTGCTACACTTTCTTCGACACGTATAAGTACTACGGGCCTAGGGTTTACGATCTTCAGAAGGAGGGTCATGATTACGCTGACTGGGATGCGGCCATGGCTAGAGCGAGGGAGTGGAACTATGGCGGTGAAGAGGTGGAGAGAATCCCTATCGGGATATTCTTTAAAGCTGATAGACCTACTTACGAGGAGATTGTACTGGCTGGGAGGAACCTGCGCGACGCATCCGTGCCAAAAATCAGTGGAATCCTGCTACGCCATACTTAGTATTCATTAAACGGTCTTAAAACATTAACTCGGGAACCTGCCCATAATCTCATCGAGATCTATTCTTCTCTTCATGAAGTATTCGACATTACCTATGCTCGCATATTGCGGACCGAAGATTAACATTGCTTTTCCCTCTCCAAGCGAAAGCAGCACTTTCGGGAAATCAACCGGGTAGTCTATTTTATGAGTGGTTCCCGGCTCTTCGCCTTTAAGTATGGAGCTTATGTTTTTCGCGACTGTTACTGCCTGTCCCAAGGCCTCAGCCGCCATTTTCTGAGCAACGCTCCCGCTAATGCTGACATAAGCAACGTCGCCCATTGCGAAAGCATCGCTTCTCCCCTTGATCAGAAGCCTCTGGTCAACTTCAACATATCCGTCACGTAGGCTTGCACCACGTATTTTAGACGCGAGGTCTGAAGCCTTCACGCCACCAGACCATATTGTGAGGTCGGATTCAAGCTCATCGCCGTCTTCAAGTATAACTCTGTCTTCAGCGACCTGCTCGACTCCTCTTCCTGTTACGATGCGTATGCCTCTTGAGGCTAGAGCCTCCGTAGCCATCCTCCTGGCAAGCTGGTTTCCGAAGCCGGGTAGGACATGCTCCATCTTCTCGACCACGGTTATCTCCACCTCCTTTTTTAAAGAGCTGAAGAAATCCTTAATCTCAGCGGCCACCTCTAGGCCAACGTATCCTGCTCCAACCACTATGATGCTCGGATGGTCTGAGGCTAGCTGTTTCAACTTGTGGTTTATATTTTCGAAATCTGAAATCCTGTAGCCGGTGACCGCCGAGCCGGCGCCTTTAACGTTGTAAAAATTGGGAGCAGAGCCGGCGGCAACAACCAGTACGTCATAGTTTCTTTGACTGTTCTCCAGCCTAACTATCTTCTCGTCTAGGTTTACTTCTTTAACCTTGGCGACGGTAAGGTCGAAATCCCAATAGCTTGAAAGAAGTTTAAGATCGTATCTGAGAGCCTCAGGCCTCAGTTTTTCACTTATAACCTCAGTACCGGCTATCGTGTTCTCGAAGAAAGGGGAGGCAGATATTAGTTCAACCTGCATGTTGCGGATGCCTCTCAGTACCAGCTGCCTTATGACTTCAGTGCCAGCGTAGCCTCCGCCGATAATTATTAACCGTTTCACAGTTTTATTTTTCCACAGCGTCATTATAAAAGCGTTTAACGAAAAATGCGGTGCATAGTTTTCAGGTTGGAGCGTCAGGCTGGGAGAAGTCTTAGAAGAAACAGAATGCAGGCGTTAAAATCGACGCTCAAATCTGCCGAGCATGGGCTTGCGCGCCAGGGAGGCTTAGCTTTTCTTTTAAACAGGTAACGCCCCCAATTTTGGTTATCACCGTCTTTTAACCTCCTATTTCGGTAAAGTTTACCGTGGCGCGTGGATTAGCTAGCTTAGTATAAAGTCTGCTGCTGCTTTAGCGTGGATTTCCGTCGTGTTGAACAGGGGGATGGCTGCGTCCTCCTGTTTAACTAGGATCGGGATCTCGGTGCACCCTAGGATAACCCCCTCGGCGCCTCTTGCAGCAAGCCTTCTAATGATTCTTACAGTTTCCCTCTTGGAGGATTGTTTCGCTATCCCCTTGCAAAGCTCGCTGTAGATGATTCCGTGGATTTTTTTTCACGGTCGGTTTCCCCAGGTATTATTGCGTCGATGCCGTGTTTCTCCTTCAGCCTCCTCCTGTAGAATCCGTCCTCCATCGTGAACCTGGTTCCAAGCAGGGCCACCTTCTTCAAGCCTTTCCTCTTGATTTCGAAGGCTGTCGCGTCGACAATGTGGATCAGGGGGATTTTCAAGCTTTCTTGAACTTCTTCAGCCACCTTGTGCATCGTGTTTGAACATATGACTATCCCGTCGGCACCCGTTTCCTGGAGTTTCAGCGCTATGCTGGTCATCAGCTCTGCGAGCTGCCTCCATTTCCCCGCGTGCTGAAGCTTCTCAACCTTTTCAAAGTCAACGGAGTAAAGTATGCATTCCGCGGAGTGTAATCCTCCCGCTCTTTCCTTAACGTGTTCGTTTATGATTCTGTAGTATTCCAGTGAGGAGTCCCAGCTCATCCCGCCGATAAGCCCTATTGTTTTCATCGCCAATTCTTTGTTTTTCAGGCTTAAATCTTTTACCGAGTGTCTTAAGGCGCGCGCTAAAAATGAGGACGATACCAGTTGCTGAGGAAACTGTTTTATTTAGGAGCATACTGGTCTCCGCATGCTTAGAAGCATGCTGAGTAAACGTGAGGTCGACGAGGTTCACGGAGCCGCCCTACAGGTTTTGCAGGATGTTGGAGTAATGTTTGAAAGCGGTGAGGCGCTTCAGATTCTGAAGGCTAACGGGGCTGAGGTCAGGGGGAGTGTCGCGCATATTCCTGAGGAGTTGGTGAAGGATTGTTTGAAGAAGACTCCTTCCTCCGTCAGCCTCTACGATCTGGATGGGAGGTTGAGCTGCAGGCTTGAGGATGATAATGTTTACTTCAACCCCGGTTCAACGGCAAGCTGGTATATCGACGAGAATGGGGTGCGAAGAAGGCCTTTTTACCGGGATATGGTAAGGTTTTCCCAGGTTGTTGAGAAACTGCCTTTCCTCCACATGCAGAGCACAGCCCTTGTGGTTCAGGATGTTGAAGAGGATCTGCGCGCCGTCTCAAGGCTCCAGGCTGTTTTAGAGTGTTCAAAGAAGCCTGTTGTTACGGGTGTTTTCAAGGAGGATGATTTCGAGAAGATGATGAAGCTCCTCTCAAGGTTTACCGATTCAGGCAAGCCGGTTGCGATTTTCGACGCGTGTCCGAATAGCCCTCTGCGATGGAGCAGACATTTGAGCCACAGCATAGTTGAGTGCGCGAGGAACAATATTCCTTCGACAATCATATCCATGCCTATGCCCTTCGTCTGCTCTCCCCCGACTCTCGCCGGAAGCCTCGTCCAGCATCATGCTGAAAACCTCAGCGGGATCGTGCTGGCTGAGTGCGCCTCGCCCGGGGCCAAGGTCATCTATGGGGGTTCTCCTTCTCTGCTGGGTAAGACTCCTTTAATGAGCCACCCCGGGGTTTTGAAGCTCATCCTAGCCTACAACCAGGTTGGTAAATACTTCGGGATTCCGACTCACGCCTACCTCGGCGTGTCCGACTCCCTGATGGTTGACGAGAGGGCTTTCGTCGAGTCAGCCTACTGTTTAACAGTTGGGAGGGAGGCTGGTGTAAACGTGGTTTCAGGGCCGGGGATGCTTGAGGGCGAGAAGACGCAGAGCATTCTTAAGCTGGTTTTAGACAGCCTTATCTGCGAAAACTCTTTCACCAGGGGGTTGCCGTTGGTAAACATGGTTCTTGAAATAGTGGAGTCGAGTGATGTTTACTCTTACCGTTCCACGCTGGAGAATGGGATCGAGGTGGACGAGGATACTCTTTGCCTCAGGCTGATTAAGGAGGTTGGCCCAGGCGGGAGTTATTTAAAGCCAAATTACATTAAAGAATACTGTAAGACTTTCAGCAGAGAGTTCTCAAGGCCCTCTATTGGAGACTTTCAGCGAGAATCTTTTAGAGAATTGTTCGAAAAAGTAAGGAAGGAAGCATCGTCATTTCTTACAGAAGCCTTAGAAGCCATTAACTTTTAAACATGGAAGGAAAGAGGGTTCAAGAGGCGTTATAAAAACAAGCATCAATATTCTCCGATGTTTTGGAGTGTTACACTAGGTGGCTAAACGAATGATGGATAAGTTTATTTGTCCTTTCTTTTTTCTAAAGACATGGGGAATCGAGGCAATAGTGTTGATAATCGCGCTGCTTCAGACCTGCCTGTCTATAATGTGAAAAGCTTCGGTGCAACTGGGAAAAAGGACGACAACGCTCAAAAAGCAATACAGAAGGCCATTGATGCGTGTGCCGCAACCAACGGGGGATTGGTGTATTTTCCTCCGGGAGATTACCCTTCAGGAAAAATATGTCTCCGGAGAAATGTCCGGCTTCATCTTGAGGCCGGATCCAGGCTGTATGCGTTGAAAGAAGAGGTTAAAATCGGAGATGAATCGGAACTCAAGAACGCTTTGATATTCGGAGAGCATTTGGAGAACGTAACGATAGAGGGTTGCGGTACTCTCGATGGGCAAGCAGAGTATGTCTGGCGTTTGGATGATTTTGAAGATGACTTCATCAGACCAAACAAGGAGCTTATGCTCTCTCTTGGAAAACCCGTCTTACGCTCCTTTCCCAAAGATATGTACGGCAGGAAGAAACTCATCCTTTTGCTCAACTGCAAAAACGTTAGGATCTCAGGCATATCTTTAGTAAACTCTCCCTCCTGGACGCTTAATCTTTACGGGTGTGAACGAACGGTTATCGACAGCGTTTACATATACAGTAGCCTTAAAGAAGGTGTTTGGGCTGACGGAATCGATGCTGACGGTTGCAAGGATTTGCGAATCGCAAACTGTACGGTTGAGACTGGTGACGATGCCCTCGCATTTTATTCGATGAACTGGTTTGGTCCTGCCCTTCCGTGCGAGAACATCACCGTGACGAACTGTCGGTTGACTTCAGCTTCTAGCGCAATAAAATTTTGCGATGGCAACATGAACTGCATACGCAACGTAACTATCGATAACTGTGTTGTAGTAGGGGCAAACAGGGGCATAGCCTTCATGAACTTTGACGGAGGCTATGTGAGCGACGTAGTTCTATCAAACTTAGTGGTGGATTGCACGAGGCATGACTGGTTCTGGTGGGGCGACGGCGACCCGATACATTTCAACATTAAGCGGAGGAGTGAAATCCACAAGAGCGTAAAGCCAGGCACTGATGCCCCAGCAGGAATAATCCGTCGAGTCCATATTAAGAACGTGATAGCCAGAGGCAAGGGTTCTAGCATCTGCAATGGACATCCTGACAGTTGGCTTGAAGATGTAACCATTGAAAACCTGAAGCTCTACATATCCTCAGATCCGAAGGCACCCTATGAGAAAGCCGTCCACTGTCTTCAGTTTCAGTGGGCAAAGAATTTGAAGCTGAAGGACGTGGAGGTTTTCTGGTGTGAACCAGAATCGTCGACTTGGGAAAGCGCACTCTTCCTAAAGAACATAAAGGATCTTGTGCTCGAGAGTTTTAAAGGCCGCCAAGCAAAGCTGGGCTTTGAAGCCCCTGCGGTCAGGCTGGAACAAGTCGAAGGTGCCGTGATTCGCGGTTGCGTAGCACCTGAGGGGACAACAACCTTCCTGCAAATCAGTGGAGACAAAACAAAAGATATCCTGCTCATAGGAAATGATTTTCATCATGCTAAAGCACCTTATAAGCTTGAAGAGAACGTTGAAAAAGACTCCGTCCGCGAGGCCTTCAACGTATGTGGGATAGCAGGGCAGTGAAACACCGTGGAGCAGGAGCTTAACAGAGAGTTCTCAATGCCCTCTGCCAAGTTTTCAGCGTGAACCGTTGAAGGAACCATTCGAGGAGGCAGCCCCTTTTCTCGCCGGAGTCTTGAAGAGTCCCTGACCAGGGATCAAGCCGGATCAGCTGAACGTGTGGAGACCGTTTTCGAAAGGCGATGGAGAAACGTTTCTCCCTGCACGTGGGAGAAACCTTTCTATCCTTAGGCTGCATGTTTAGCTTAGAATTGGGGCGGGTCAGGTTTCTCTGTTTCTCAACGTTTTATTTCCTGCTGTTTCTTGTTAACATTCTGGTTTTCGTGCTTAACAGGTATGCTGGACGGCGGAGGCAGCGTATTATGCTCAACACCCTTCCGAGGCTTTGTTTTTCGAGCTTGGCCGGAACCCTGTCCTCATTCTGGGCTTGCTGCAGATGCTGGCCTACTCTTTCATCCTAGGTTTCGCGACTGAGCAGGTTTACGTTTTTCCCCAGAAGCTTTTCCGTTTACGTGCGCAGCGGGAGAAGGGTAAGCATTCTTTCGGGAGGCGGGTCATTCTTAAGGCTTGTTGCTGGATGTGGCGTAGACTATGGTTCTCGATCCTCGAGGGGTTATGTGTGTTTTAAGCTCGCCGTAGACTGGCTGCTTCAAAACTCGGGAAATACGGGATAGCTTTAAATACGCGACAAGGCGTAGAGAAGTGGGAGGCGGGATTATTGTCCGGGTACCGTTACAGTAGGCCGGTTCTCCTAGAGATGGCTATTGCAGCAGAAGAATCGGCTAAAACCTTCTACTCTAGCTTAAGCCGGAGGTTCCCTGAGCACTCTGCTTTTTTCAACCAGCTTGCTGGAGACGAGGAGCAGCATGCTAAGACGTATAGGAAGCTCTTATCAGGCGGGGAGACCTATGCCTCTGAAGAGGAGCGCACGCTGGCGGACCGCTATATTCAAGCTTTAGAGACTTCCGGTTTAGTCAGCAGCCTTAGGAGAGGGGGTGAAAGAGCGGGGGAAGCTGCGGATTTAAAGACGGCTATGCAGGCTGCTATCCATATGGAGAAAGACACGGTGCTTCTATACCATTCGATAGCGATGGCCGCTGGCAAGGAAGACAGGCTGGAAATATACAGGATAATAGACGTGGAACTGGGCCACTTGGCTAAAATCGAAAGTCTTCTCAAGACTGTTTGAAGCAAGTATTTTTAAACGAGTTTTTCAAGCATCTTGGGCAGTGTGGATGCTTCCTTAACTATGGTTTCTCCGTAGACGGGAATGGTTCGCCCACGGTGTTTCAAACCATTTAAATCTCGTCACAGTCCGGGACACGCGGCTGCTC
>CALIBN010000046.1 GCA_938045545.1 uncultured archaeon
TAATAAATAAAGCGTATTAAAATTTAATTTTTCGCATTAATATTTACTTTCGCTTCCTGAAGAGCATTGCACCTTCGAAGGTGCAGACGTATTCGAAGCCGACCTCAATTAGCCTCCTAGCCTCATCCACCGATCTGGCGATAGCCGAGTGGAACTCATCCTGCGGCTTGCTGAACAGCGCCTCCTCAAACTGAACGTACAGTACGGTATTATCAACCCTTTTATGCCCTAGGAGCTGCTTAACGTGGAGGATGTCCTTCGTCTTATGGTATTCCATCGTGGCTTTCCAGTGGCGTATGGTGTGGAAGCCTATGCGCTTCAGCCTCGGGTTCTGAAGTTTCTCCGAAGTTAGAGACCCTTACATGTTTTCTTAAAGCGTTTTTCAATTGCCTAGAGGGGGTCTGCTGAATTTCCTAAAGTCCATACATAAACCATACAAATAGAATCCATACAAAACACGGGTATAGGCTTACATCAGCACAACGGCTGGTGGCCGCTTCACTTCAACCCTCTTTATGGGGATTGAAAGGATGGAAGTGTTTGGAGAGGCTGGGCTTCACGCTGGCCTCAGGGTCGGGATCAGCCTCTTTAGCCTCCTGCAGCTATTGGGAAGACTAGGATTTTATCCCCATTACTAAGATTTGAGTCGAGGCTGTCCACTATCCTACCGTTGACGGCTATTCGAAGCTCCCCCCTTGAAAGCGCTGCCTTTAAGGATTCCACCGCGCCCGCGTCCAGCGTTGAGGCTAATCTTGAGAGTACGTGGTGAAGAGTTTCCCCTTCCGCGAGCTCCACCCACAACCATTTCTTCCCGATTTTCCTAACAGCATAGCCTATAAACTCGACCAGAACCTTCATAATATCCACCTAAAAAATGGGGATGTAGGGGAGATAAGTTTAAGTTAACCGAGCGCCTTTCCCAGTTTTTCTAGCTCATCGGCAACAAAGCCGAGCCCAAGATCGTCCAGCTTCCCTCTAGTCGGTACGCCTGTCTCAACATCCCATCCCCTCGCTGTATAGTAGTCATTTAAAAGCCTATCCAACTCAAACACTTGGCCTTGAGCTGGAGCCCTCGGGAAAGGAGTCTTCTGTATCCTCTCAGGCAGCAAGTCATCCTCCCTCGTAAAGCCCTCCCTAACGTTGAAGGCCCTCTCGACATTATATACCCTCTCACCTACAAGCCAGATGTACTTCGGATCCTTAAACTCCTCGATGCCAGTAGCAGCATAGAGGGCCCTTCCAATCCACTCCATGGTCTTCTCAACGCTCCCATAGCCTGCGGTCTGAACAAGCTCCCCGAACGCGCACCAGCCCGCCGACTCGTAGGCGGCAGTCTGGTCCTGCACCATCTTAGCTAGAAGACCCTTACCTTCAACAGTTAGAGGATCTACCTTCTCAGGCATGCTGAGTATTTCATACTTGTTCCACCCTATCATGTGGCTGCCGCCTATATTCGATGTTGCGTAGCTGAGTCCATGGGCCTTCGCAGCCCTCGGGTCATAAGCCGGCAGTTCGAGGCGTTTACTATGCATAGCGAACTTCTCAGCCCCCCTGCCAATTGCGTCAGCCGCTCTAACAGTGCCCTCAGCCAGTACATCGCCTATACCCTCTCTAAGAGCTATCTTCCTGACGAGTTCGACCATGACATCTCCATCACCCCATCTAAGCCTTAAACCATCTGTCTCCTTCTCCGTTATCAAACCCTTCTCGTAGAGCTCCATAGCGAATGCCACCACAGCTCCAGTAGATATCGTATCAAGCCCATACCTATCGCAGAGCATATTAGCGTAAGTTATGGCTTCAAGGTTTGTAACGCCGCAGGTCGACCCGAAGCTCCAATGGGTCTCATACTCCGGGAAGTCCCAGAGTAAACCGGCGTACGGACCTTTAGTCAGCTTCCACCTCTTACCGCAGGCAATCGCGCATGTGAAGCAGCCGTAATGCTTGACTACGTACTTCTCGAGTACTTCAGGCCTCCAAACATCCACGTTCTCCAACTCTACGTTCTTGAAGTTATAGGTTGGATGGTGGCCTAGAGTGTAAAATTGATAAACTACGGAGTTTGTGCCGAGGCTATGGAAGGCTTCGAACAGCGGGCTCTTCCTGTACACATCAACCTGTTCCCTGACGAGCTCCTTAAAGAGATCCGGATTAAAGAGCTCAGGCCTCTTAGTACCGCGCACAACTATGGCTTTAAGGTTCTTCGAGCCCCAGACGGCTCCTCCACCACCCCTCCCCGGAGTCCTATAGTCCTCTGTCACAAGGCATGCTATCCTCACGAGCCTCTCACCAGCCGGTCCTATGGCTAACATCCTAGCGTTTCTATCGGTCTCATCTCTAAGCATATCTACGGCTCCATCGACCGTAGCCCCCCACACGTGAGCAGCATCCCTGAATTCAACATCATCGTCGCACACCCAGACGTACGTCGGTTTATCAGCCCTGCCCTCGACGATTATAGCATCGTATCCCGCGAACTTGACTTCAGCCGCGAAGAAGCCTCCACCATTAGACCTGAAGTATCCGCCCGTTAGAGGAGACTTGAACATGGCGAATAGCCTATGAAAGCTTTGAGCGGGAGTCCCAGTAAGCGGGCTGAAAGATAGAACCATCTTATTCTCAGGGCTTAAAGGGTCAACCCCCGGCTTCACCTCATCCCACAGTATTTTAGCCCCAAATCCCCTAGCTCCTATAAAATCCCTAGCCAGCTCGTATGGGGTTTCAACCTTAGCCGCTGTCTTACGGGTTAAATCCACCCTAAGAATCCTACCCGCATAGCCATACAGCTTTTTAGTCAATAAAACACCACCATTTTTTCTATCATATCTAACGTTTATAAATTTTACTCACATTTAGGGCGTGTCCAATAATTGTTCATGAAGAATTGTTTTCTATGCTTGGATGGTGAAAGGAGGAAGAATTTCCGCCTCTTCAGCCGATCGTAAATGGTGGCGAAGGATATCTTAATCCGGAAAAACAGTTCAGAAACATCTAAATTTAAGTAATTATTGGACACGCCAACATGATCCAAAAACTTAATGCGCTAGGATTCATGGATCACGCGTTTTTCCAGAAAACCCTAGTAACCTAGCAACCTGAATTATCTAAGACCGCATGATCCCCGTTCCCAGGATATCCCAGCCTACTAGGACCTAGACATCTAGGTGGATAATGAGGCTTGATAGAGCTTTCCAGCATTTGGCGGAAAATATTAGAGAACTCATTGCAAAACCCTTAGATAAATGATTATGCAGGCTATTTGTATGAATGCTAGGAAGTTTGATGCTAGCCTTTCATATCTTATGGTTATTCTCCTGAATGCTGTTAGCCATGCGAAGAATCTTTCAACAGCGCTCCTCATGCGCTTATATGCCTTAATTTTGAGCCTGTATGGTCTTCCAAGCTTGGGATTGCGCCTATTCCTAGGGTTGAATGGCATATTTGCCTTTATGCGCCTCCTCCTCAGGTATGCTCTTATCTCATTTGAGTCGTATGCAGGGTCTCCAGCTACTTCTCCGGGTCTCGTCCTGGGCCTACCCCTCCCACAATTAACCTTTACGCCTTCCATAATGCCTATGAACCGCTTGCTATCATGCTCG
>CALIBN010000047.1 GCA_938045545.1 uncultured archaeon
CCATCTCCTGTTCCTGCGTCCGGGCTTGTGTTGAAACCTGTTTCCCCTTTCCTTTCGCACCCATGCTTGAGATCGTTGTCTCCATCTTCTCTATGAGCTCCTGCGCTTGAGCTATGAGCTGGTCGGCGGTCTCATCGTCTATGTGCTTGCCCTTCTGCGCTTCAACATGGTGGATTAACGCCCTCAGGTTGTTCACGGCCGCGTTAAGCATGTTTGCCGCAGTATTGTTCTTATCCTCTTCAACCCATTTCATGAACTGCTCTATCTTCTTCGTGACCACGTTCACCTTCTGAGTCAGGCTGACGTTTATCCCAACGACATCCGCGTTGATCGTAGAATTCAGAGCCTCAAGCTCACGGAAGATTGCTTCAGCCCTGGCCGCCATGGAGGCGTTCACCCGGAATTCTGTTAAGGCTAGCAGGACGCCTTTTTCAGGCTCAGTATCATTATAGGCTTTCGCAACGTATGTTCCATCCGGAGCGTCGAAGGGTATTGTCCAGTTTACCTCGTCCACTCCCACGGGTATCGAGCCGTCCTCCGATGAGGAGAAAGACAGCTCAGCCAGGACCTGCTCCCCGAACACTATCCTTATCACGTAGCTCGTCCCACCCGGCGTGTATCCGGCTCCTGTGAAAACCACCGTCTCCTCAACCATGTACTCATCCTTATCAGTGTGCAGGGTTGCAGCGTTCACAGTGAACTCTACACTGGCCACTTCCCCCCAAGTTTCAGGGTCTTCAGGGTCAGGGGCATTGTAGAGAATTGCCGTGTATAGGCCGCTGGGCACGCCCTCCTCTATGTTCCATTCCACTTCCTCCGGTATTTTCCCCTCTCCCGTGGCTTCAAAACCTATTGTTTCATAGGTTTCACCGTCCTTCGTTATAATTAGCTGGTAGGATCCTCCGGGTGTATAGCCTTCTCCGGAGAAAACGACTGTTTCCCCTACTACGTAGCTTCCCTTATCCGTGGAGAGGGTTGGCTCTGTATTCTCCACGGGCGGCTCCTGGCTCTGCTGCGGGAAGAATAATCCTGCTGGGTTGGCCTGCGCTAATGCGAGTATTGTTAGCACGGCCAGGAGAAGGCTTAACGTTACGATTCTCATTCTCCTCATGGTGTTCGCAGGAAAAGTACGTAAGGGGCTTCTAATAAGCGTTTTAAAGTTTTTTCAAAGAAATCTCTTGGAAAAGGATTTATTCCAGTTTAGAAAGGTTCATAATGGTTCTTTTCTTCGAAAGGGCCTCTGGGAACCCCCTGATCTTAGAGAGAAACGCATGTCAGCTTTCCCGGTTAACCTGCTTCTCCGGGCGGCTGACCACGGGGAAGACGTGAAGCCATGGTTCCATCTGGTGGGCGAGACCCTTTTTACCGGCTTTTAAAAAGAGTTTTCGAGGAGGTCGACGCAGCTTAACGGCTGAACCCGCATGCCTGAGGCTTATTATTTCCAAGCCTGTTTACGATAATCTGGAGGAAGACTTATCTTTAGCCGTGCTTCAGGCTGCGTGATGAGGCCCATGAGAAGGATACGCGTCACTGTCTGGAACGAGTTTCTACATGAGAGGCAGGACCCCAGGATTGCTGAGATCTACCCGGACGGTATGCACAGTGTTATAGCGAGCTACCTTCGAAGCCAAGGTTTTGAAACCAGAACCGCGACGCTGAGCGAGCCTGAGCACGGTTTAACCCAGGATGTTTTAAGCAATACTGATGTCCTAGTGTGGTGGGGCCACATGGCTCACGACAGGGTTGACGACGGTGTTGTCGAAAGGGTTTACCGGAGGATTGTTAACGAGGGCATGGGGCTTATCGCCCTGCATTCAGCGCACCTCTCCAAGGTTTTCAGGCGTCTAATGGGTACTCCGTGCAACGTAAAGTGGAGGGAGGCGGGGGAGAGGGAGAGGATATGGGTTGTCGGAGGAGGCCACCCTATTGCCGAGGGCTTGGGCGACTACTTTGAGATTGAGCATGAGGAGATGTACGGCGAGCCTTTTGAAATACCTCAGCCGGATGAGCTTGTCTTCATAAGCTGGTTTAAGGGCGGGGAGGTTTTCAGGAGCGGCTGCTGCTTCCACAGGGGTCTTGGCAAAGTATTCTACTTTAGGCCGGGCCACGAGACTTATCCTACGTATTATGATTCTAATGTTCTCAGGGTTATTGGGAACGCTGTGAAATGGTGCGCCCCGGTTGAGAGGCCTAGGCCTGTTCACGGCAACGTTAAGCCGCTGGAGCCTCTTTAACAGTAGTCTCCGCATGCGAGAGCTAGGGTTGTTTCTCCAAGTATTGCCTGAGGCATGCTTGCGCCGCTGGGCTTCGTGAACGCTTCCCCGCTAGAGTGTAGAATCTTCTCGCCAATGAGATTCTCGTCGCCCTGTGCTGCACCCCTTCTAGGCCGAGCTCCAAGACTAGAAAGTCTTGCAGAAGCTGTTGGACCGCGACGCCTTCACTCCTCCTAGTTTCAACATATTTCAAGAAGGCTTTGAAAAGCGTTTTCGAGCATTCCCTCATCCTCCTGATGTTCTCCTCCGCCTGGAGCCTGAGCTCCCCGTAGGTTTCAGCAACGCGTCTAACATTTTCACGAGGCTCCCTGTTCACCCTGTTTAGAATGCTTTTAAAACGGTTTTAAGCCCCAACCGGTGAGCCGGGTTTTCAACCAGGGTAGTTTTCCTCAGAGGGCCCAGCCTTATCCAATATCAGAAGGTCTATCCCGTTTCCGCTTGCTGAGTCTCTCTGCAGCGCAGTCCTTATGGCTTTCAAAACAAGCTGTTTAGCATCGTCCTTGCTCAACCCATCCCTGTACTCGGCCTCCAGTATTCCCAGCGCCACCTCGGTTCCACTTCCGGCTGCAGCATACTTGTCCTCTATTACTGAGCCCAGCGCGTCCAGCGCGTAGATCCCGTGCGTGTTGAACGTGAAGCCTCCGATAATGGTCTGAGTTATCAACGGGTAGAGCCTGTTCGCGAAAAGAATGTTGGACAATAGTTTTGAAAGGGCTTTCGCAGTTATCTCTCTCGAAGTGTTGTACTGGAACATTCTGGCATAGTAGTTAAGCTCCCTGACTATCGTCTGAACATCTGATATTAAGCCTGCTGACGCTAGGCCTATTTTCGGGGTTATCCGGAATATTTTCTTAACGGATTTCCCTATTATGAAGGTCCCGTATGCCGCTCTCCTATCAGCTCCCAGAATAACCCCGTCCCCGTAGACGAGCCCCACGACAGTGGCGCCGGGCACGTATTCACCCATGTTTACTAACCACCTTTCTCCACTGTTCAACCAGCCCGGGTGGAAAATAAGCTTTTATAGAAAAGCCTTCCGCGTAAGCCTAACGCTGAGCGATGGTTGAGACTCTTGAGATAGACGGCTCAATGGGCGAGGGCGGGGGCCAGGTTTTAAGAACCGCAGTAGCTCTTTCAGCCATTCTCAGAAGGCCGATCAGGGTTTTCAACATTAGGGCTAGGCGGTCAAACCCTGGTTTGAGGCCTCAGCACTTAGCCGCTGTGAACGCCGTCGCCCGCTTAACCGGGGCTAGGGTTGAGGGCCTTAAGGTCGGCTCAAGAGAGATAGTTTTCACACCCGGCGGGGCTGAGGTTACTGAGGCTACGCTTGACGTTGGAACCGCTGGAAGCGTTCCCCTAGTACTTCAGGCTCTCATGCCTGTTTTAGCTTTTTCAAGCCGGGGGGCCAGCCTGATTCTCAAGGGTGGGACGAACAATCCTAGGGCGCCCCCGATAGACTATGTTAAGGAGGTTTTCGCCAGGGTTCTCGCTGAAATGGGCTACCATGTGGATATTGTTGTTGAAAAGAGGGGTTTCTACCCTAGGGGCGGGGGCATCGTAAGGTTCAGGTCTAAGCCGGTTGAGGTTCTCAAGCCTTTCAACCTAACCGGGTTCCCGGGGCTGCGGAGTGTTAGGATCCTGGTTTACAGCGCCAGGCTCCCAAGGCATGTGGCTGACAGGATTGCCCGTTCAGCCTCGCTGGAGATAGTCAGGAGGCTCGGGGTTGAGCCGAGCGTTGAGGTTGAGTTCATGACTGGCGGGGAGAGTAATGCTCCGCTCGACCCTGGCTGCGGCATCATGATTCTGGGGACGCTTGAAAACAACGTTGTTTTCGCATCCAGCAGCCTTGGAGAAAGGGGTAAGCCTTCTGAAAGGGTTGGGCTTGAAGCGGCTTCAGAGTTCGTCAAGCAGGTTGAAACAGGGGCGCCGGTTGACAGGAATCTCGCCGACCAGCTTGTGGCTTACGCCGCGCTAGCCAGGGGGGTTTCAAAGCTTAGGACCAGCGAGATTACTCTCCACACTTTGACGACGATAAGGCTTGTCGAGCTCTTTCTCCCGGTCAGGTTTCAGGTTGAGGGAGATGCCGGTGCTCCAGGTGGCTACGCTGTCGAGGGCGTGGGCTTCAAGCGTACGGCGGCCTAAGGTTTATCAATATGGTTGCGCCGGATTGGGCGTATGAGGAGCAAGCAGTACCCGCTTTACGTGGGTCGTTTCCAGCCTGTGCACAACGGCCACATACATGCTATAAGGCATGTTGTCTCCATCCATGACGGTATTATTATTGCTGTGGGCAGCTCGCTGACGAGCCACGATAAGGATAACCCGTTCACATTCGGCGAGAGGCTTCAAATGCTCCACCTGGCGCTGGCTGAAGCCGGAATAGGGCTTGAGAAAACCGTTATAACCGGGGTTCCGGATATTCCTTACGCGCACTTCCTCTGGGTACGGCTTGTCGAAGCCATGTGCCCGCCTTTCAAACTAGTCTACACCAACCAGCCTTTCACCGGGAGGCTTTTCAAGGAGGCTGGCTACGAGGTTAGGCCAATACCGTTCCTGGAGAGGGAGAGGTACTCGGGTGCGGAGATAAGGAGGAGGATCATCCTGGGTGTTGACTGGAGCCAGCTTGTCCCGGCTAGTGTCTACGAGTATCTGGTGAGCATCGGCGGGGCTGAGAGAATAAGGTCTCTAGCATCCTCAGACGAGGCTGTCTGAAAAACGGGAGTGTTTATAAACATCCTTTTCAAAGGGGTTTGAAGCATGGAGCCTGGTTCACTAGTGCTCGTCGACTACACTCTCTCCGTGAAGGAGACAGGAAGCGTTATAGAGACCACTGTAGAGGAGGAGGCTAAGAAGGCTTCAATATACAGGGAGGGTGAGAAGTATTCTCCCAGGCTGATATACCTGGGTGGGAAATGGGTTTTGGAAAGCTGGGAGGAGGAGCTTCTTAAGAGCGAGATCGGTGTCGAGAGGACTGTTGAAATACCCCCTGAAAAAGCCTATGGCTTCAGGGATCCGAGCAAGGTTAAGACGTATGCTGCCAGAAGGTTCTCGAAGCCCCAGGAGCTTGCACCAGGAGCCCTGGTTGAAATGGATAATAGGATCGGTGTTGTTAGAACTGTCAGCGGCGGTAGGGTTCAGGTTGACTTCAACCCGCCTCTCGCGGGCAGAACCTTGGTCTACAGGTTTAAAATACTGAGGGTTCTTGAGGATGATGCGGAGAAGATTAAGCATCTTGTGAACAGGCGTCTGCCCGAGGTTGCTGTCGACGAGGTTGCTGTGGAGCTTGACGGAGCTAGGGCTGCGATAAGGCTTCCCCAAAGGGTTCTCCTTTCAGAGGGTATTCAATACGTTAAGAAGGCCGTTTCAGATGACGTTTTAACCATTGTTAAAAACGTTAAGACCGTTGAGTTCATAGATGTTTTCACACAGCCCGAGGCTGCGCCAGGCGGTGAAGCCCAGCCTACTCCTCAACAATCTCAGCCTTAACAAGAATGAGCTTCTTCACAGGGCAGTCGAACGCCCCAAGCTTCTCGAGAACCCTGACCCTCCGGTTTAAAACAAGCATGTTGAAGACCACGGGGCATTCAAGGATCCTGCTGCACCCGGCTCTGCAGAAGCTGTTTTCAATCATCGTGACAGCACCCTCCTTCACCCTGCCCGGTGCGAGAAGAGTAAGAGGCTCCATGCTGATTTCAAAGGGCGCGGCCTCGCCTCCTCTCAAAGGGCAGTAAACCTTCTCTCCACCAGTCTTCCTAAGAATCCTGTATGAGAAGCCTGTGGTGAGCGAGCCGTGGCACCTCTCCCTTGCTGCGCACTCCTCGCACTCGTATGCTTCACCCATGTAGGTGAAGACGAGGCCCTTTTTCGCAGATGGGTCGAGGTAGCTGTACTTGCCCACGGCCATTCACCGGCTATATCACCATCGTGCTTCGAGCAAGCTCCTCCGCAGCCTTTCTCGTCAAACCCTTGTCTCCAAGTATAGTGTATCTTTCAGGCCTTATAGTGTGGGCGAGGGTCAATGCTTTAACAACCTGTTTCTCAGACACGTTTATCTCCCTGGCTGAGACGGGTGCGCCGACTTTCGAGAGCGCGCTCCTGATTCTGAACCAGTCCCCGTCGTGAAGCTTGCTCATCATTATCGTCCCTATTCCAACCTGCTCCCCGTGGAGAGCAGGGTAGCCTGCGACATGGTCGAGCGCGTGGCTGAAAAGATGCTCGGAGCCGCTGCACGGCCTGCTGCTTCCAGCTATGCCTATGAGGACCCCCGCGTGTATCAATGCCTCAACTAGTATGCTGGCTCCTTCAAGCCTGTCCCCCGCGATTTTTTCAGCGCATCTAACTATTCTCTCCGCGATTGTTTCAGCAAGGCTTGCAGCATACTCGCCGTAATATTCTCCGCGAAGCGTGTGGGAGAGACGCCAGTCTTTCACCGCAGTATGCTTCGCCACGAGGTCTCCAACTCCGGCGCCGAAATACCTTGGTGGAGCGGTTGCGAGAATCGAGACATCCCCTATTATCACTGAGGGCATTATCGCGTTGAAAGAGTATCTTTTCCCCCGCCTGGGCGCTGAGGCCAGGGGGCTTGCAATCCCGTCGTGAGAAGGCACTGTTGGGACGCTTATGAACTCAAGGCTGCTCCTCCATGCGAGGATCTTGCCCGCGTCGATCACTCTTCCGCCGCCGAAGCCTACGACAACGCTTTCCCCCGGCTTTCGGTCAAGCCTGGCTAGACGCTTCTCAAGCTTCAACGCCTCGGTGAAAGCATCCCCCTCGCCTATGAGGCTGAGCGTGAAGTAGAGCCTGCTCTCCGACAGGATTCTCCTAATCTTCTCCCCGAAGAGCTTCAACGGCGTCTTGCTTGTTAAAACAACGACCCTTTTAGCCCCCAGCTCCTTTACGCTGGAGCCAAGCTCCTCAACAGCATCCCTTCCGAGTATTATTCGTCTAGGAAGCCTAACCGTGTGCCTACTCTTGTCTTTCAAGGTGTTAAGACGGATAGGGGAAAGATTTATCTTTAAGCCTTTCCCTAATTGGGATGGTTCGGGTTCTAGAGGTGTTTAGAAGGTTGGCAAGCATTAATACGAGAACAGGCAGAATGGGGGTAGTCGACCCCCTATGGGGAACTACTACGGTTGGAATATCCTGCACGGACGGCGTCGTCCTAGCTTCAGACACCAGGGTTGTCCAGGGATACTATTTCATCGCTCATAAACGCGGCAAGAAGATTCTTAAGATAGACGACTATATTGCTGCAACCATTTCCGGCGGGGTTGCTGACGCGCAGGCCCTCATAAGCTCGCTGCAATGGGAGGCGAGGTCGTACAAGCTTGAAAGGGGTGTCAACATGCCTGTTAAGGCAGCGGCGAACATTGCTTCAATAATCCTCTCTTCGACCCGCATGGCGCCCCTCTACATTCAGCTGATAATAGGGGGCTACGACAGGGAGGGGGCGAGCCTATACGTGCTGGACCCGCTGGGAGGCTTCTCGAAAGAGGTTTTCGTAGGGTCAGGGTCAGGCTCCCCTGTCGCGCTGGGTTATCTTGAGGCTGAGCTCAAGCCGCCGGTTAGCGTCCAAGACGCGATACCGATCGCGGTTAAATCTATTCTCGCAGCCATGCAGAGGGACACTGCCACCGGGAACGATTTTGAAGTCATGGTTGTCGACTCGAAAGGGTGCAGGGAGCTCTCGCTTGAGGAGAAGACAAGGCTGACTGGTTTAAGATGAGTGCCGAGCAGGACATAAGGGAAGTAATCTTCGAGAAAATACCTAGGGAAGCGCAGATAGTCAGCATAGAGATGGAGGGGCCTGCGATAGCCGTCTACGTTGAGAACCCGGGATTCCTGGTAGGTGGGCAACAGGTTCTGGCCGAGGTTGCGAAACAGCTTAGGAAGAGGATTATCGTAAGGCCAGCCGTTAAAGCAAGAAAGACTAAAGACGAGGCTGAGAAAATCATTAAGCAGCTGGTTCCCAAGAAGGCTGGCGTGGAGGCTGTTGTTTTCAACGATGTTTTCGGCGAGGTTCTTGTTTCCGTCAGACACCCGGATGCCGTTGAAGAACTTGGGGAGAAGATCCTGAACGACATAATGGTTGAAACAGGCTGGAAGCCCAGCATCATAAGAATACCCCCGCTCAGCACAACAGTCATACCGCAGGTAATGTACGTTTTCAACCAGAACGCTGAGGAGAGGTTTAAGATCCTCAGGGAGATCGGTGAAAGAATATTCAGGAAACCCCTGTTTAAGACTGAGAACATTACCCTGACTTTCCTGGGCGGTGCTGAACAGGTCGGGAGGTCAAGCATACTTGTTTCAACAGACGAGAGCAACATACTCATGGATTTCGGGATTAACCCTGCTGCAAGCTCCTATTCTGACTCTTTTCCAAGGATCGACAGGATACCCGTCTCCGTTGAAAACATTGACGCTGTCATCATTTCCCACGCCCACTTGGATCACATGGGCGGGCTCCCTCTGCTCTTCAAATACGGCTACCGTGGCCCGGTGTACATGACTGAGCCCACAGTACACTTAATGTTCCTCCTGCTTAACGATCTCCACGATGTTCTTCAGAAGAACGGCGTCACACCCTTTTTCGAGCTTAAGGATCTCAGGACTATTCTGCAACACACGATTCCGGTGAAGTTCGGCGTCGTCGTCGACGTCGCCCCGGATATTAAGCTGACCTTCAGGAACGCTGGCCACATACTGGGTTCCGCGGTAATTCATCTTCACATCGGCGAGGGGCTTCACAACATTGTCTTCACGGGAGACTTGAAGTATGACCGCTCCATACTGCTCGAGCATGCTTCAACAATGTTCCCCAGGGTTGAGACGCTGATAACGGAGTGCACCTACGGCGGTGTTAACGACACGATGCCGCCTAGGGAGGAGGTTGAGAACAGGCTTGTCTCCCTGGTTAACTCCACGCTGGAGAGGAATGGGAACGTTCTCATCCCTACGCTCGCCGTTGGAAGAGCCCAAGAGATAATGCTTGTTCTAGACAACGCTATAAGGAGCAAGAAGATCCCTGAAGTTCCAATATATGTGGACGGCATGATCTCGGAGGTTACTGCGATACACGCCTCATTCCCCAACTACCTGTCTAAGGAACTCAGGGAGATGATGAACAACGGCGTCAACCCGTTTAAATCGGAATACGTTATTCCGGTTAAAAACTCGATTCCAAGAGAGGAGATAACGGAGGCGAGGCGCAACATAATTCTCTCCCCCTCAGGCATGCTTGAAGGAGGCCCAGTGATAGAATATTTCAAGCTGATAGCCCCGCAGGAGAACTCGATGGTGATATTCGTAAACTACCAGATAGAGGGGACGCTTGGAAACAGGGTTTTAAACGGGCTTAAGGAGCTTACGATGCAGAACGCTAACGGCAGGGTTGAAGCAATAACCATAAAAAGCGCTGTTGAAAGGGTTGACGGTTTCTCCGGCCACTCCGACAGGAACCAGATACTGAACTACGTTAGAAGAGTCTACACTAAAAGGGGACCCCTCTTTCTAGTCCACGGGGAGGCTAAGAAGATCCAGAACATGAAGAGGCTTTTAAGCAGGATGTATGGGGAGAACGTTTACTCGCCTAGGCTCCTGGAAACCTACAGGGCGCTTTAACATTCTCCGCTTGAATACGGGGAAACCTGTCCGCTGCTATTATGGGGGCATAAGCCCGCGTCGCATTCTAATTATGAGCCGCCTCCACTATTTTCCTTCGGAAACACCCTTAAAGCCTGGAGCAGCCCTCGGCTAACGCATTCCGATGGCATCGGACAACGCGGGCTGACCCCACGCACGTTTAAGGAGGCGGTGGGAGGGGAAGGCGCTGAATTCCACGCGTTTAAAACCTGTTTTTCCACCAGTTTCTACCGCCGGGCTGGAAAAGTATTTATTTAAGCGTTCAGCGGAATCCTTGAGGATTGTCCGCAGACACTACGATGGAGCTGCTTCAAGCATCCCTTGGGAAGAGCATAATCGTGAAGCTTAGAGGAGGAGCAAAGATACGTGGAATCCTAGACGGGTATGATCCTCATCTGAACATTGTGCTCTCCGACGCTGAGGAGCTTAAAGGGAACGAGACGACTAGGCTTGGGCTGATCGTGATAAGGGGGGACAACGTCATCCTGATTTCCCCACCGATAGAGTATAGGCCTGAGGAAAAGGAGTAGAGGGAAATGGGCAAGACCTCGGCTGGGACAACAGCCTTCGGAAGGCTCCATAAGAAGTCAACCCACAAGGTATGCAGGAGATGCGGGAGAAGATCCTTCAACATTAGGAAGAAGTATTGCGCGGCATGCGGCTTCGGAAGGAGCCCGAGGATAAGAAGATACTCTTGGCAGAACAAGAAGCTGCAGAGAACCGTGAGAGTTGTCTAGGCTTTGACGTCTGATTTGAACAGCAGAGTAAGCCTTCTCATCAGAGAATCCTACGAGTATTTGAAGAGGCAGGAGGATGTTAAGTATGACCTGCTTAGAAGCATAAGCAGCGTTGTGAAGAAGTGCAGGAGCTCCGTTAAAGCATCCTACGCGCATGACTTTAAGGCTTCGAGAAGAATACTGGACAGCGTGCAGCACGACATAACGAGGCTCGTTAAGACTGCTTACAGGGAGGGAGTCTGGGAAACATGGCCCCCTATAGTGCAGACATACCAGGAGTTTCTTGAGGCTGTTCTAGTATACTGGTTCACATCCGGCAGGGAGTATAGGTTTAGGGTGAAGCCTCCACCGGCTTCAATACTCTACGCGGTCTCAGACTTCATAGGAGAGTTAAAGAGAGTTATGCTTGAGCACCTTAGGAAGGGCCAGTTGAAGGAGGCTGAGGAAACCTATAGGATTATGGCTCAGCTCTACGAGAATGTTTCAACTATCGCGCTCGGCGACTCGGCGCTCCCTGGCTTCAAGAGGAAGATAGATGTCAACAGGTCCTCTGTTGAATCAGCCTTCTCAATTCTGAACGAGGAGCTCCGTAGAAGAGCATTCCTGTCTTCAATGGAAGAATACTTTGAGAAGCTCCGCTGAAACGCTTAAAGCGGGTGAAAACCTGAGACTGGATCAGGCTCTGTACGAGAGGCTTTGTGAAACGCAGAGACGCATCTCTAAAAGGGTCGTCATACCGGAGGAGCATTGTGGAAGCTTTGAAAGGATTGCTGGCGTCGATGCCTCCTACTTTGGAGACTTGGCCTTCGTAGGCTTCACGGTTTTCAGCATCTCGGAGAACAGGATAATCCTTGTAAGCGTTTCAACCACCCGTTCGAGAATACCCTATTTTTCCTCGCTCCTATGCTTCAGAGAGGGGCCGGTTGTCCTCCCTATTCTCAGAAGGTTCCTCCCGGAGTATGATGTTCTACTGGTTAACGGCCATGGGCTCGCCCACCCGAGGAAATGCGGCCTAGCCACATATCTTGGAGTATTGCTTAAGAAGCCCACCATAGGGGTTGCGAGAAAACCCCTGGGGAGGCTTGACGAGGAGCATAACGTTAACCATTTAAGAGCGTTTGAAGACAGGTTCTACTACAGCGTGGGAAACATGATGACTCTGGAGGGGGCGTTCAACGTGCTTAGGAGAACCACTTTGAGAGACAGGGGGCTCCCGCTGCCTCTTGAAACAGCGCACTCTTTCTCAAAGAGGGCGTTAAAGCTGGTGGCTGGTGATGAAAGAGTATAGAAAGATGTTCATGCTGATCGCGATCGCGAAGCTCGCAGTGGGGGAGAAGACGCCTGTTTCAACGAGAAGGCTCTCTAAGGCCACTGGGGTTTCACACCAATCCGTCTCCAGGTATCTCAAGCAGCTTGAGGAAGAAGGCCTTGTTGAAACCGTGATGACGCCGAGGGGGCGGGTGATAAAGCTGTCAAGCAGAGGGTTAAACCAGATTAAGCTTCACGCGGGCACAATCCTATCCCTGATAAACAGGGTTGACAAGACCTATGTTTTCACCGGGAAGGTTTTCACCGGGCTAGGCGAGGGAGCATACTATGTTTCCAGGAAGCCTTATCTCGAACAGTTCTACTCTAAGCTGGGCTTCTACCCTTACCCCGGCACGCTTAACCTGAGAATAGAACAGTACATGGATCAGCTTCTGCTAATCGAGAAAATGGCTAAGCCGCCGATATTCATCCAGGGTTTCACGAACCGCGAGAGAACTTTCGGAGATGGTTACTGCTACCCGGTTATCGTGTGCAACAGTTACGAGGGCGCCATAGTTAAGGCTTTGAGAACAGTTTACGACAGCTCCGTGGTTGAAATAATCTCGCCCCACAACCTCAGGAAGAAGCTGAAGCTTAAAGACGGGGACACTGTAACCTTCTCTTTCAAAAACGTGGAAACAGGGAGAGAGTAGGAAGCGGAGAAAAGCCCAAACTATGTTCTCCTAATCTTCTCAATAATCTTGCTCGTGCTCGTGTCGAAAAACTTCCTCATTCTAACAGTCTTGATCTCGAGCCCAAGCCTTTTCAAAACCTTTTGAGTCATCCTCATGATGCTTGCCTGATCGTAGCCGAAGACAATAACATCCGGCCTAAGCCTCTTCAGAAACCACTCAATGTTCTTCTCAATATCACCCCTCCTTCCAACGTAAACCCTGTCAACCGGCTTAAGCTTGGAAACCATGAAAGCCCGGTCCCTAGCCCTGAACATAGGGCTCCTACCCTTATTGCCCTTAACCACGCTGTCACACGCAACAATAACAAGAAGCCTGCCGTCCTCTCCCGCCAGACGCTTAGCCTCCTCCAGAAACCTTATGTGACCCGGGTGAATAATGTCGAACACACCCGTAGTAAGCACGACCCTGCCTCCTCCGCTCATATCCCGGTCTCCACCCATACTGGGTTCATACAGTCACTATAAAAGCCCTCCGGTTAAAAAAGCATCAGCCTACTGCCGCAAACAAAACGAGGATAATAATCCCTCCAACAATGCAGAAATCAAGCCGTCCTAATAGGAGGAGAAAATTGTTTTACTGCTATTCTCTTCAAGATAAGGAGCACTGAGACACCTGTTATCACGCATCAGAGCCTCGATTGGAATTTCAGAGACCCGGGTTTGATCGTAAGCTTCCTAGGCTCAGGATAATAGTGTCCACGTAAACAAAACTGATAACTGATTAACCGGATAGAGTAATACGGCTGCAGAATCCGCATGTAGCCTTTTCACGGCTTGAGCGGGTTTTTCTCTTTGCTATTACATATGTGAGTGGCGAATTCTGAGCCTGAAAGAAAGGCTTAGGAAACCGATTCAAGGCGTCTGCAGCTATGCTGTTAACAAAACTCCGCAACCCGCGTTTTTCCATGCATGGTTAAACACTGAAAGGGAAAAACTTTTATTACCCTCTTACGCAAGAAAAAGCACGGCGGGCCCGTAGCTCAGACGAGAAACATTTAAAAACGTCTCGGAGCAGCATGGTAGAGCAGCAGGCTCTTAAACAAGACGGCAACATGGCACACGTGGAGACACCTGAGGGTCGAGGGTTCAAATCCCTCCGGGCCCGCTCTAACCACATCCTATACTTAAGGTGAACACGAAACGCAATGGAGCGCTATTAATCAGCTTCCTTCCTCAAGCCTCACCGCCGGCGTATTTTCAGAGGCAGCGTCGAGGAAGGAAGAATCCTCTTCCCATGAGCCATGGAATGTTGCGTGAAGTCTCAAATTAAGGCGTTAGGGAAATAGCTGCACCCGAGAAAGCAATACTCTTTGGGCTAATATCCTCTGACGGAAGTAACGCTTATCATCAAAAAACTCAAAAGGAAGACGACATACGGATTATTCGACGAGATTTTACTCCAAAGATGGAGTACTTATAGAGTTATTTGATGAGCTATCTGGGAAGATGTATGATATGACACCACATCATTATGAAAGAAGAGATGTTTTATTACTGCGGCAGTATATTCCAAAGGCGTATTCTATGATTTAAGCAATTACGATGTTAAGAAAGGGGTTTATGAATTTAGAGTTCCTCAAGAACATCTAGATTATGAGGGGAAGAGAGCATATTTGAAGGGTTTCTTATCTGGAGACTGAAGCGCACATATAGTTCATGGAAAGCGATTTCAAGTACGATTTAAGAGTGTGGCGTAGAAATAATGGCCAGGGAGAGGAACGAAGGAATTCGTTATTACATAACTGCATATACGGGTGACAAAAAGATGGTTGGAAAATTGGCAGAAGGTCTGTTCCATGTGACACTTAACGAGGGAGATTCTAAGATAGTATTCGTCATGATTAAGATGTTTGATGAAATGTTCTCTGAGAAATTGGAATCTCGTGACTCGATGGAGAAGGTAGAGAATGAATTCAGGGAATACAGGAAGACTGTTGCTTATAATTGCTTATAAATTCATATGTGAACCGAGGGTTAAATCTGTAGTTCAGGGAAGGAAGGTGGTGTTCATTCCAAAGGTTAATCTGCTCTGTGAGCTAGAATCCAGGATAGAGAATAAGATAATGGTGAGGGCGATTTATGAGGATTTCCATCCTGTAAAAAGCCTGCTTTACTCCTTAAATAACAGGATGATTAGCAGGGGCTTAGCAAAACGAGACGTAGACTATAAGTTGAATAAAAATCTCGATGATTTCAAGATCGGCGATATAGATGTCCGGGAGATGAGGTTCTAGTGTGGCTTATCTGAGAAGTGCGGAGGGTGGGATTTGAACCCACGAACCCCTGCGGGAAGAGGTCTATCCCCCGAGGTCTTGAGCCTCCCGCCTTTGGCCTGGCTTGGCGACCTCCGCGGTAGAGATTCTACAGTTTCTTAAACGTGTTTTGTTCCAGATCCTAATAAATTTTGTCGTTCAAAGTTTTCTGTTACCAAGTCTATCGGGGCTTCCCCGTAGTAAGACATATTATTTCGGATTGTTTTTAAGTTTTAGGATGAGGCTGAGTGAGGTTTTCGCCAGCAGGGTTCAGGCCAGGGTTTTAGAGGAGCTTTTAAACGCTCCTCACACTATTTTCACGCAGGTTGAGCTTGCTAGGAGGGCTGGCTGCTCCTCCTCCAGCGTGGACAGGGCTCTGAGGAATCTTCATAGGCTCGGCTTAATCAGGATTGAGAGGCTTTCAGCCAATAAGATTGTCGCGTTAAATCTTAATAGCAGGGTTGCGTCCCTCCTCATTCAGTTTAACAGGGATGTGAAGAGGGCTGATAGAGATACTGCTTAGGGAGAGGATAAGCGGCCGGGGGTTGACGTTTCTCGGCTTAGAGGGCTCCAGCGGAATGGGTGTTATTCAGGCGGGGAACCTTGTTAGGCTTTTCAACATGAGGCCTATTGGCGAGATTGTTTTCTACGGTTTCCCCGACAACCTGATCGTTGACTCTATGGGTGTCGGGAAGATTCCAACGGTGGACGTTTACCATGCTAGGACTGGGGACTTCAACATAAGTGTTTTCACGACGATGGTTAGGCAACAATATATTGATTCTCTCGGCAACAGGGAGCGCAACATGTTTTTCTCCTCGCTTCTCTACGCTATGAGGCTAGTCGGGTCCAGTTTCCTCTTAACCATTGACTGCGTGAACGCTCCAAGCAAGAATAGGAAGGCGTATCTCATAGTTAACTCTTCAAAGCTTGCTGAGAGGTTTAAAGACAGGGAGGAATACATTCTCGTAAAAGGGAGGCGTTTAAGGAGCTCGCTGACGCTCGCAGTCGCCATGGCGAGGTTTCAAAAGATCCCTGCCCTACAAATAGTTCTCCCGATTAGAGAGCTTACTGAAAGCAGGGTTCAGCATGGTTTTCAAAGCCTAGTCAGCATTATTAACGATGCGCTGGCTTTCATAGCTGAGTCTGGAAACCGTTGAACTGTTCCTACGGATAGTGCCAGGGGCTTATGAAACCGTGGGTCTCATTAAGCCTGTTCTTCTCAAGACCATATCTTTTCAACGGCTTGGTTAAATGCCTATGGGATCTTTCAGGCGGTAGATAGGGGCGGTTCACCGTTAAACGCCGTTCCATTACGATTGTCTGAGGCTCCTCAACTATCTCGCCGCATTTCTCGCAGGCGAAACCTTGGCGTAGCCCAAGGCTCTTGCATTTTCTCCCGCATTTTGGACATGCTGGCGGTGTTCTCCTGATTTTTTCGCACAGCTTTAAAACCTCCATTTTCTCAGCGTTAACAACCAGTTTTCCCAAATGCTCTTTAACCCCGCCGTACACACTTACGTGGTCGCCGGGCTCAAGCATGGACGCTGCTTTCTTCAAGCCTCCTGTTGGAGAGTAGAACGCGCATGAAATCTTTCCCCCGTCTTCAATAGTCACTATAACGTGCCCACCTCGAATAATCTTCCTGTCGACCACGCGTCCCTCAACCCATGTCGAATCATATTTCCTAACTTGGCTGATAGGAACAGGCTCGTCTGGAAAATGCGCGTCAGTACCCTGGTTGGTTTTGAAAATACACCAGCCTTCAATCTCCTCCTCGGCCTTCACAAGCCTGAACGCGTTGTAGACTGCCTCAGGCGTCTCCCCCCTTATTCCGAAGAGCACCGGGTCCCTGCCGTGGGGAGTTATCAGGATGCGTTTCGTCTCCGGGTCAATGTTGTTAAAAGTATGCTTTGAAGTCAGTTCATCCATAAGGATAACGCTGTCCCAATCTATTCTACGGGGCTTCCCATAGTTCTCCCTTACCCTGTATGAGAGAAGCTCGAAAGTATAATCGTCGAAGACAGCTCCAACCGCTGCGAGCGCCCCCACAACTCCAACCCTAGAAGTCTTAAGGAACCTGCAGGACGCGCCTGCTTCCTCAGCGATCTTCAACGCTTCAACCGGCGGGACCATGCTCCTCAACACTCTCAGGTAGAACTGGTGGAGCACATCTCCCTTCTGGGGCAGACTGTTGCTGAAGACGATCGCGGGCTCAGACCTGGGGCTGCTTAAATCCGAAAGCTTTTCCACAATTCTTACGACGGCCTCCGCGACCTCCTCGTAAACCTTCTGGCTTTCAACTCTTATCCTTATGCTTACCGCCCCGTTACCCCTTGTCTTCCAAGGGATGTTCGGGTTAAGCCTGACGAGAAGAGGATAATCCATAAACTGTACTCCTCCCATACCGTCTAGCTGGGACACTATTTTCGCAGCAACATGCGTAGTGCAACCGAATACCTCTGAGTCCGTGTCGTCTATGCCTATGTTAAGCAACATTTCGACTCAACGCTGAACAAGCCTTAAACAAGGGACCTGGCTTTTAAGCATAGCCTTCAATGCTCAACCGATAAACTGGGAGGCTGTTTTCAGTAACAGCCTTATAGAAAGCCTCGGGAGGGATTCGAACCCTCGACATGCAGCTGGCTCGGCTTTCACCTACGAGGCTGCCACTCTACCAGGCTGAGTTACCGAGGCTCAACCCTAAAATTTCTCCGAGGCTTAAAACGTTTTCGCTCCTTAAAAAACAGGATAAAAAGGTTAAACTAGCTTGAACAGCTCTTTAGAAGCATGGTGAAGCGCAGCGCGTTCAGCGAGTATTCGGTGATAGATTTCATAAAAAAGAGGTTCCCGCAGTCTGGAAACATTCTTCCTCTTTACGATGATGCTTGGGGATGCGTGCTTAAAAAGAAGCATCTTGTTTTCGCAGGGGATATGCTTGTTGAAACAACCGATGTTCCGCCTTTCATGACGATTAGGCAAATGGGTTTTAAGAGCTTCACAATAAGCGTGAGCGACATCGCCTCTAAAGGGTTACTTCCAACCTACTATTATTTAATCATCGGGCTTCCGCGAGGATTCGGCTGGAGAAGGTTTAGGGAACTGGCAGCGGGGTGGAGGCAGGCTGTCAGCCTTTACGGGGGGACACTTATGGGTGGGGACACGAATGAGTCTTCCTGTGTTACTATCAGCGTTGTCGCTTTGTCTCTTTCAAACAGGCTGCCGATCCCTCGAACAGGAGGTAAGCCTGGAGATATTGTCGCTGTAACCGGGACGTTCGGAGAAACATACGTGGGCTTCAAGATGATGAGAAACCTCGACAGGCTGCCTAAATCCCTGAGGAAAAGAGTATTGAGGAAAATATGCAGACCCGTAGCGCGGCTTAAAGAAGGCGTGGCGCTTAACGGTGTTGCGACAGCATGCACCGATTCAAGTGACGGCCTTGCAATATCCCTGTACAATATTATTCACGGAACGGGGAATGGAATCCTGGTGGAGAGGCTGCCGGTCAGCAAGGGCCTTGAAGAAGCGTCTAGAATCCTTGGAGCATCGCTTTGCCAAATGGTTTTTCACGGGGGCGAGGAGTTTGAGCTTGTGGCGGTGATACCTAGAGGGAAATGGAGAACGGCTGTTAAAAGGGTTGAACGCGCCGGAGGATCATTGATATCTATTGGGAGGATCATTGATCGTAAGGGGGTCTGGTACCGTAGGGAGGATGGCAAGACTGTTAGAGTTTTAAGAAGCGGATGGGAGCATTTAAAGTAGCCTGTCTTCAGCTTGCAACCAGGGTCTCTGTTTTCTCAACGCCTTCAATCGAGTTTATCTCCGCAGTTAGCAGAGCCAGTTCCGATATGTCATTCGCCTGAAGAATGGCGACAATGTCAAACCTGCCGAAGCATTCGAAAGCATCAATCACGCCATCGATCTTCCTGATTCTTTCGAGAACCTGAGCCATTTTCCCATCGTCAACACTGATAAGTACACAGCTGTAAGTCAATTATGATCCCTTCCTTTCAACCTCGATAAGGGTTTCAGTGGCGCTGACGTTTTCAAAAGACCTTATTATGCGAACCGCCTTGGCTATCTCAGCCAGGCTTCCCGCCTCTATCTTGGAGACAACATCGTATGCGCCTAGGCTTGAAAAAACCAGCTTAACATTCTCTAACTCTCTAAGCCTTCTGACAACATCCTTATAGGTTCCCGCCCTGCACCTTATTAACACCACGGCTTTAACCATCGCCATGGGAATCGTTACCGCTGCGATTTAACTTTTTCCACGGAGAGAGCATGTAGATTGCACCGTTCTGAACATCCTCAAGCCTATCTAAGCCCGGAGAGTTATTAAGATAATCGACGGCTTCCCCCCCAAGGGCGCCTGAGGGCTTGGTTATCAGGTTGACAACTCTGCCGCCATATGCTTCTCTCATAGCATCGGAGGCGACTATTAAAACACCTTTTTCAACCGGATACGGCTTTCCAGTGACCGACACGTTTACAAGCCAGGAGTTTGAAGGTAAGAACCATGATGTCAAGTTGCCCGTCCAGAAAGCGTTTCTGCGCGATACAAACATTAGTAGAGCGCCAAGCCGAGTATCAGTATCGATTTTAGAGTTGAAAAGCAGCGAGTAGCAGTAAGCGTCCTCAGCAAGCTTAAGATCTGAATAGCTGATGGACTCTTTAATGCCGTACGTGAATTCCGGCTTAGGATAGGATGTGAAAGCAAGTGAAAACATGAAGTAGGCGACCATCATTCCCGCCAGATACTCTTTCTCCACGCTTCTCAACTCGATGCTGAAGCAGCTCAGCCCGTAGCCGGCTAACGGGACTGCAAAATATATGATGAAGGTTGGGATCCTGTGAATGAGCACACGGTAGCCTTCTAATGAAAGAAGGGAGAAGGCCTCAACCATGAAAACCATTAACGGAGCCATGAAGAACAGCGCGTCGTAAAGTGAACTTTTATCACAGTACTGTATTAAGCCGTGTATTGCGAACGGCGTGAAGCCGAGTGAAATAGGTACGGTGAACCAAAGGATTGTTGGCAAAGCCTCAGGGTGAAGCATGACTGTTAACGCGACGGGGATTATTACGCTGACCAGCAGCACCGAAGTAAAAATCTTCATGAAACTGTATTTCCGACGTTTTTTCAAGAATCTCACTGTTTCGTCTGTGATTACTGGAAATAGAAGCATCACGGCTGCTGCCGGAAGCAGGAGAAAAGGTTTTTCAAGGATCATGGTTAAGACTAGCCTCAGCATGTTTTCCTCCTCCCCAGCCAGGCTCCAGATGAATGCAGATGAAGCAAATAGGAGAACTATGGTTGCGAACATTAAGACGATTAGACTAAACAGGCTATTGTTTTTCTCATGCTTCAAATAGTAGTACAGGTAGGAGAGGAACAGCGAGGAGAAAAACAGGATGAGTTGAAAAGCGGAAAGATGATGGCTTATGACGGTCAAAAGCCCGGAGAGCATTGCGGGCAGCATCCATTTCCAGCTCCCGGTTAGGGCCCTCATTGAGAAAAGTATAGATAACCCGTAGAACAGTATCCCAAGCCCCTCCGGTATTACCACTCCCCCGATCTGATGCACAAGCAGGCTGGTCACCGCAAGATAAAGAAGCGTGTAAACAGGCTCGTTTCCTCCAGTTTTAAACTGTTTTGAAACAAAGTAGGGCGGGAGGATGAAGAAAGTGAAGACTATTGGCTCAAAGAAGGTGAGGATTTTCATGAACATGTCGTAGCCCGCAGCCCTGAGAACCGCTAGTTGAAGATAATAGAAGAGCGGGCCGTGGGGCAAAGACACGGATCCCCCCTCGTTAAGCACGAACACTCTTGAAACAAACTCGTAAATATCGAACCCGTATGGCAGGCCATGTTTCACCGAAGGAATCATCCTTAACAGTAATGCGATTGAAAACACTGCGACCGAGTACCAGTCTCGCCGCTGTTTCAACCTATCCATGTTTGAACCCATACGGTGCCATCCCTCCTCAGCAACACAGGGCTATGATATCCTGTTTGAACAATACTACCTGGATCATAACAATAGGCCACGATGATTCTTTCAGCCCCGGGATCAGAGGGCAGCTTTACGTCAAGCCTTTTACTCTCGCCAGGGTTAAGCGTAATGATGCTGAAGTTTAACGTTTTGAAACCTGTAAAACAGTAGAGAGTAGTGTTCTCCGAAACCCTACTGCCCCCGTACCCGATTAAGAATATTAGACGCCCCTCGTGTTTCTCGCTCGAATTATTTCTTAGAAAAAGCACTAGGGAAAAACCATTATCTTCCTGCTTGAAACCAATTATTTTAATCACCAAGAAGCCTTTCGGCGTCTCCAGAAGCTCGTAGGCTGCGAAGAGAAGAATTAGGGATAGACTCATCAGCAACACGGTTCTCTGGAAAAATATGCCGTTTCCACCGCCTCCGTTCTGGCTCAAAGGACACGGTAGCCATGGAAAAAGGCTTAATTAAACTATCGTCCCACTCTTGGAAAACTTATTAAACAACGTTAATCCCCGTCTCGAGAGAATATGCTGGAAAACCCTGCACTCATCGCAGCCATTTCAGCAGCGATTGGCCTCGCCTCATCCCTGTTAACCTTAAGATACATAACTAAGAGCTTCGTTAAACTCGGCATTTCCGGGTTAGACCACCATAAGCCTGGGAAGCCGCGGATCCCGGAGATGGGTGGCTTAGCGTTCATCATAGGGGTTGCAGCAGCCTCAATCCCAGGGGTTCTGCTAAACTTCCACGTTTCCGAAGTAATGGGCATGATGCTTACGGTGCTTGCAACAGGGGTTGTAGGACTCATAGATGATTTGAGGAAGCTGGGTGCGGTGGAGAAGCCTCTTCTCACAGCCGCAGCCGGGTTTCCGTTAATCCTTTTACACCCTTACTCCGGCAGCCTAGTTTTAACCTTCGGGATAGTTTTCCGAATTCCCTTAATATACATGGTGATTATCCCAGGGTTGCTCGCAGTAGTGTCTAACTCAATTAACATGTTTGACACTATGAATGGGACTGCAACCGGTTCCTCTCTAATGGTTTTAACAACGCTGTTCCTTGCGGCTGCTTTGAAACACTTTACCGGAGGAGGCTTCGACATACTGCTGGCAGGCCTATTGTTCAGCATTGTTTTCCCCCCTATGCTGGCATTGTTCGCCTATAACAAGTATCCGGCCAAGGTTTTCGTCGGCGATACTGGCACTCTCTCTATAGGGGGGGCGCTCCTAGCTTTTTCAGTCATCCAGGGCTGCGAAATACCTTTGATAATAAGTCTGCTGCCTCATTTGACCAACGGCTTCTTCAACCTTTCAAGCGTCGGAAGGCTTTTCGAACGATCAGAGTTAAAGGAGAGGCCCATAGTGGTTACAGAGAACGGCACTATATATGCCAACAGGGATTTGAAAGCACCGATAACCCTTACAAGATTCATCGCTGCACTAGGCTTCAGGAATGAGAAGGAGATCATTAAAGCAATCATGACCCTTTGTGCCATATCAAACGGGTTAACTATTTTAACGGTTGCGCTGGGATTATGGTGAGAACATGAGTAAGCTTCTCAGCCTTAAACCGTTGATTATCCTAATCCTGTTTAACTATGTCGTGATCGTATTCGGCTCATACGTCTTTTACACTATTCAAGTAAACATAGAGAGAACCCTAAGGCCTTTGCCAAGACTGCTCGTAGGATTTGTTCAAGCAGCCCTCGGATTCCTATTAATATTGCTATGGATATTTGTCTGGCTTAGTATATACAAGCACCTGTTCATAATGGAGATACGTAAAGATACTGTAGAGCAGGCTTTTTCAAAGCAGGCTTAAACAGGTTTCAGAGATCGTTTCAGCAGGATCCTCCATTTTTCTGAGCTTCCTTAAAGACGAAAACCTTCCATGCTCATCTAATTCCTGTGAAACAGTTTTCCTCAACCAGCTATGCAAATCTTTCTCACCGGTTGATTTAGCCAGCAACCCTTTTTTCACGAGGAACTTTTCAACGATTGTGGAGGAAGGATAGATTGATATCGCCGGAACCCCCAGGAGCACGGCTTCAGTGCTCATCGTCCCCCCTGCGCCGATGAAGCCCTTTGAATAGAACAAGATTGAACGCGTATCCTCACCATGCTCAAGCACAACCACATTCTGTTTTTTAAAAAAACTCCTATATGTCTCCTTCTCATACCTGGGTACAATGACGATTTTTAATCCCGCTAGACGCTTATCTTTTCGGAAAACCTTTGAAACAGTTTCAAGCGTCAGCCGTTTAACGTTTAGATAAGACGCCCTGTACTCTTCAGGCCTGTATACAATGTATTCTCCTTCAGCCAAGCCGTATTTCCTGAGAACGCTTTTCGAAGGATTAAAGTCTCTCAGCCACGCGACAGGGTCTAGCGATCCATAGGTAACTATATCTTTTCCACTAATGCCGTATTTCAACCAGGCTTTTTTCCCAACAACCCTGGGGGTTAGGAGCTTACGGCTGAGTGGAACAGTTAGTCTTGCAACGTGCGTTGAATGTGGAGAATCGTTTACAGAGACGTGTGGAATACTCAGCCCGAACGCAACCCTAGCTGCCTCCGGTGAGCTGAAGCTTAAAACAAGGTCTGGAGCATTCTTCCTCATAAGTTTTAAGAGACGAATCATCCTGTCGAGCGATGAGGCGAGCTTCCCGTAGAGGCCTCCACCCCCATGCCTACCTATGACAACCGGTTTAATGCGTGACAATTTGAAAATATTGGTCAACTCAACATACTTGCGTGAAGTAACGAGCACTCTGCATCCTTTCTCCTCAAGCTTCTCCTTAACCTTGCCGAATAAAAGAGCCTGCTTTGGCGTGAGCACGTCTATCATGAACGTTTTTTCAGGCAACTTCCAGGTTTAACACGCCTTAGCGGCTATTAATCCTTTTAACTTCCAGCTCAGTTAATCTTAAAAAAAGCGTTCGTCGAACTATTCGGATGAAGCCGTTCCTAGTGGTGCCTGAAGAAGCCGTTGAAAACCTGAGGAAAAGCAGGTATAGGGTTGGGGTATTCGGCTTTGGCCATGTTGGATTGACCATCGGAGTCGGATGGGGGTTAGCCGGAGCCAGAGTGATAGGAATGACGCTTGACAAGCAGGCGATAAGGCTGGTTGAATCGGGCTTATCCCCTTTCCCTGAAGAAGCCTACTTATCCGAACACATAAAGAAATTGAGAAGCAGAGGGCTGCTTGAGGTTACGGACGATTACTCCCACGGGGCGCGTGAGACAGACATAAAAATAATCGCGGTCCCAGTATACCTTTCAAGCGACAAGAAGCCGGATTTAACTCCGATTCTTACAGTGTCTGAGGAAATAGGTAGAAGCCTAGCTAAGGGGGATGTGGTTATCATAGAGACGTCGATACCCCCTGGAACGACGCGCAACGTGGTTAAACCCATTCTGGAGAAGGCCAGCGGTTTAAAGGCGGATGAGGATTTCGCCTTGGCCTACAGTCCTGAAAGAATCTCTGCTGGAACAGTGTTAGCAGACTATTTAGAGAAGTATCCTAAGATAATTGGCTGCGATTCCCCGAGAAGCCTGAATCTGGTCGCCAACCTGTATTCGGCAGTCGTCAAGAGGGGCGTGATCACGATGTCCAGCACTATTGCAGCTGAGACTGAGAAACTTTTTGAAGGAGTCTACCGCGACGTAAACATAGCGTTAGCCAACGAGCTCGCCAGCCTCTGTGAGAAGATCGGCGTGTCGTACGACGAAGTAAGGGCAGCAGCCAACTCCCAGCCCTTCTCACACCTGCATAGTCCTGGGATTGGCGTAGGGGGAGCCTGCATACCTGTATACCCTTATTTCATAATTGATACGGGGCTTAAACAAGGGTTGCAGCTTCAAATCACGCAGCTGGCGAGAAACATTAATGAAACAGCAACGCAGCTATTCATCGAAAAGATTGTCAGGTCAATCAGGTTTCTAAACATGAACCCGTCTGAATGCAGCTTCGCACTCCTCGGATTATCCTTCCGAGGAGGCACATCAGACACTAGGCTTTCCCCAGCTCTGAGAATACTTGAGTTCATTGAAAAAACTGGGGCGAGGGTTAAGGTCTGCGACCCGCTTGTAGAAAAAGCCGAGGGCAAGAGCATTGAGATCCTCAGGGACTGGAGGTGGGCAGTTCAAGACGCTAATGTAATCGTAATAGCGAGCGACCATAAGGAGTTTTACCAGATGGGAATAGAGGAGATATCTAGCTTGGCTGGAGGGGAAACTGCAATACTCGATGGAAAAAACGTCATCGGCAATCTAAATGTTAAACCCAAGTATCGTGTTCTTTACGCAGGAGTAGGAAGACCGGTGTTCCTAATAGAACCAGACGGTTGCAGAAAGCGTGTGGAAATATAGGGTTGAAAGAAGACATATTCTGACGGTTGAGGAGTATTGCTGTTTCCAGCTTCACTTTTACCGTTAAGCAATCCTTTAGTAAGCGTATTCGGCTATGTTTAAGCCGTTATAATGTGTATTTTGTACATCGTATTTAATGTATGTTTAATGAGGAGGAAAGGTAGAAAACCCTCTAGCCCCAATAGCCCTTATCTGGACGTTTAGTAACCAAAATTAGTTTATCAATGAGCTATTAGTGCACTATCAAATATCTTTATAGTCGAAAACTACACTTTTCTGAACAATATATATACCTCCGATATTTATTTATCAAATGGCGATGGCCGCGAGCAAACCTAAACCCGATATGGCTTCTGTAGTAATCATGCTTTTCCTCATACTCGTTCTAGTACTACCTTTGGCATATGTGGCTGTAAAGCCTTTAACAGACCCGAATGTTCAACATGTCAACATACTCATCAGAGTGAAGATGAGAAACGGTAGCGAGGCACCCTATCCTATTATCCAAGTATTCCATCTGACTGACCGGGGACCGATTCTCATAGCAAAGGGCTCAGGCGGGAAAAACGGCGTTTACGCGTTTTTGTTCGCGATTCCAAGGGTGAAGGTGAATAGGCTCTACTTGCCAAGCTTGGGCAAGGAGGTGGACGTTTATCCCGCAACTAATATCTGGATACTTGCGTACGATGAGAAAACCGGTCTCCTGGGAAGCCTAACTACGGCTCTCGACCCTACCTTCATGAACTGGCCGATAGACACCTTCTCCGCCGAGGTTGTTCTAGAGGAACTCCTAGGGCGCGAGGCTCCATCGTCAGTCGGTGTTTTAAGTGTTCCTCCGGACAGTGAAACATGGAAGGATACAATCGTGGTAGAGTATGCTGTGTGGGACCAGATCTGGGCATATTCAGTATGGCCTATTGGTGCGAAGGTGGATGTAGAAACAAAGGAGAGAACATGGGACTCATATCTAAACAGGTATGTAACTGACTGGAGCTCTCCCGGGAGCACGGTGGTAACGCTCGAGAGTGGCGTCACAACCCCGACATGCACTGGTAAACTGAAAGGTATGGGGATATTTCAATTCAAATACATACTATGCCATATTTCCATTCCCAACACTAGATTCTACAGGGAGAAAGTTTACGCGGCCGATACTTCTATGGATCCGATATACGCGGGTTATTCCACCTCATCCTGGGACGGCTCAGCCTCAGGATCTGACCCATACATCACCGACCAAAACATTCCTGATAGAAGCATTCCCCTAACTCAAAGATCTGATTTGGCGTGGACTTTCAGCGTGGGTCTAAGCTTCAACCTAGGTGGAAACTGGCCCTCGGTGTCCGTAGGGTTGGGCGTGAGCAGAACCAGCCTGCCGTATGCAACGCTTCACATTAAGACTGGCACATGGACTTCGGGATATAAGGTGTACACCTATGGACGAGAGCACGGCTTCAGGAAATCTTACTCTATATGGAAGCCCTACCCATAGGAATTGGCACGGTAAGCCTAAATAGCGTGTTCTTTACGCAGGAGTTGAGAGACCAGCATACCTGCTTGAGCTGACGGGTCTAAAAAGAGGGCTAAGCTGAAGCTTCTCGAGATAAAAATACGATTCCTAGGAGCAGGTTTTCATCAGACCAAAGAAGCCTGTGGAGCCAGCGCACGCAACAAACTTCGTATGCCCGTTTTCTCTCATTTCACTTTATTCGTTCACAGGCTTTTTACTGTACCTTGGGGCACCTCAATCCCCTATTTTTAAAAACTCGTTAACCATGTCTTCGCCAGAAGCATCTCTCTGGCCCCAGCGATTGCACCACCCTCTTTAGAGCTTCATTGATCGCCTGCTCATCACTAATCCCGGTGAAGTTAAAGCTAGGAAAAATCCGGATTCAAAATCTATCTAAACTTAACCTTGAAGCCATGCTTACTACTCCATTTCATCCTTTGTTTTAACGAACCAGCAGAGAAAGGAGATCTCCAATGGTACTATTCACAGAACATATACTTCCAATAGACTTCTTTTCACGGCATAATTTAAATCTTCTTCAGCTGCGCGTGGTGTTTTTGTATGGAGAAAGATTGAAACTGGAAACGGTAAATGATTAAATATCTTATTGATCTGCTATTATGGTGAATATTAATGCAAGGCTGGCGTGCAAACCCTGATTTGGTTAGGAGGCCGGTGAAAAACAGCCGGGCGTAATCTACGACGAGGCTAGGGTTCCACCGTATTCTCTGCCAGACCCGCTTGTTTCCTCAGATGGGTTGAGGATCGTTACCTCGGAGCTTTGGATGAAGAGGAGGAGGCTGGAAATACTTGAGCTTTTCCGCAGCCAAGTTTATGCCAGAACGCCGATTGATAAGCCTGAGGGAATGTTCTTCGAAATGTGGGATCTGGATCATGAAGCGTTGGGAGGCGAGGCAACTAGGAAGCAGGTTGCGATCAACTTAACTGGAAGCCCCGATGGGCCGATTATGGATCTACTCATCTATCTTCCGAATGGCCCACCGCGCCCCTGCCCGTTTTCCTGATGCTCAACTTCACGGGGAACCATACTTTTTACAACGACCCAGCGATAAGGCTTAGGGTGAGACCCGTGCAAGTGTTTAATACTCTGGAGGAGAAGGATTTCTTTTCGAGCGATAGGCTCCGCGGCTGGGGGGATTTGCCTAAACTGGTTGATAAGACGCTTGAAAGAGGATATGGGTTTGCCACGGTCTGTTACAACGATATTGATCCTGACTTCCACGACGGCTTCAGGAACGGTGTTCACGGTGTTTTTGACAGTTTATTCGGAGCAAGTCGCCCGCCGGATGTCTGGGGCGCGATAGGCGCTGGGCGTGGGGGTTAAGCAGGGCTATGGATTACCTTGAGAAAGATGATGAGGTTGATGAGAAACGCGTCGTCATTGTTGGTCATTCGAGGCTTGGGAAGACAGCCCTGTGGGCCGGTGCGCAGGACGAGCGCTTCGCAATCGTAGTATCCAACAACTCCGGCTGCGGCGGGGCTGCTTTAAGCCGCCGAAGGTTCGGGGAAATCGTCAGAATCATTAACACTGTTTTTCCACACCGGTTCTGCGCGAACTTTAAGAACTATAATGATCGTGAGGATGGACTGCCAGTGGACCAGCACATGCTTATAGCGTTGATAGCACCCCGCCCGGTTTACGTAGCCAGCGCCGACGAAGACCTTTGGGCTGACCCTCGTGGAGAATTCCTAGCAACTAAGGCTGCAGACCAGGTTTACAGGCTACTTGGCACGGATGGGTTGCCGGCGGAGGAGATGCCGCCTTTAAACCATCCTGTAATGGGGACAATTGGTTATCATGTTCGCTCTGGTGGACATGCCTTAACCCTATATGATTGGGAGAGGTACATAGATTTCGCGGATAAACATTTCAGCCGTAAACCGAAATAAGCTTGAAAGCCTATGAGTTGCGAAACAATGTCCATTAGGTCTTTGAATAAATTCTGATCTGCCCATCCAGCCAAGAACTACTCAAAATCAGCCATTTGAAAACAGCCTCTTATGAACTACTCTATACAGTCTGCCTTAACATAGCGCACGCTAACTTGCACACTAAAATAAATGGAAAAGATGCGGGGGGTGGGATTTGAACCCACGAACCCCTGCGGGACTGGAGCGAGAGAATAATCCGGGAAGCTTTTTAATTCAAATAAGGGTAATAATTTAGGGTAGTGATCCCGCTGTGAGGAAAGGGTGGTGTGGCTTTGACGGCTGCAAGGATTGTTACTATTTCTTTTTAAGGCTTTGCCGCGGTTGCTCTTTTAAGATGTGTCTCGTGGCCCAGTGCCAGAGGGGTTTTCAATACACCGGGATA
>CALIBN010000048.1 GCA_938045545.1 uncultured archaeon
AAGAGCTTTCCGGGGGAGCTTAAGAAGCTCCCCGAAGACGTGAGGAGTAAAGTTTTTAAGGGCTGTTGACAGGTTCTTCCAATCCTTTTTCAGGCTTAAGATTACAGGGAGGTCTTGAGGGACGCTGGCGGTGGGGAGTGGGCAAATACAGAATCATATATAGAGTTGAACCATCATCCTTTCATCCTCCTTCCTTCTCAATGACCTCTACATAAGGATTCTCATATCCTCCCACGCCTTGCTGGCCAAGAGATAACACCATCTTCTAAAGATAACACCATCTTCTAAAAATCTAAATATTAAGAAGTGTGTTTCCTGCGCCTTGGTTTTTTAACCTCTATTCCCCTGCTCGCCAGGAATTCGTTCATCATCTCCTCGTTTTTGTACATCATCTCGACCTCCCTCAGGGCCTCGGCCCTCCTCACGGTCTCCTGGATCACCTGCTCCTCGCCCATCCCAACCGAGTTGAAAGCCATCCTGAAGCCCGTGTCCTCGTTCTCCACGATGAACTTCAGCTCGAAGCCGTACTTCTCGCTCAACCTCCTAGCCAATTCGTCGCACCACATGTACTGTTTCGCGAAATAAGCAATGGCTCCCTTCAAGTGCTTCTCGAACTTCTTCCGTATGAAGTCCTTAACGATTGTCCTCTCCTCCCTCCACGCCTCCTCCCTAATCCCCTCCTTCTCCTCCGTCTTAGCCCTCTTGAGCCTCCGATCGTACTTGTAAGTATACAACGTATCCCCTATCGCTTCACTGGTATGCATGGAGCCGGAGACAACCTCAATCCTTCCGTCCTCATACAGGCTGATGTAAATGCGTAAGCGAGGTTTAATTGGCTCGACGCGTATGCACCATTCCCCAATTGATGGGGTTTCGCTTAGCTTAATAGCCTCCGGCCCAATCCCGAGCCTCTCCACCAGCAGGGCCCTCAACCTCTCCACCAACTCCCTGTTCATCTCTCCTCCTTCACCTTCAGCTCCTTAATCTCGTCGCGCGCGGCGCACGAGTTTCATGAGAGGCCTCCACCCGAGTAGAGAAGCCATTGGAGTTAAAAAACTTCCGTAGCGCGTGGAAAGGTTTGCCGGTTAGATAACTTAATGTTCAAACTGCTTGCCAGAGAGATGCTCTTTCCCTCACTCATCACTGTCTTTATGAGGTGGCTCTACCTTCTCCTCTCAAGAACCTCTCTTATCGTATTGTATGCTTCCGTAACCTCTTTCACAGCCGTCTCGTCCTCCAAGGTTGTCACGTCGCCGAGAGGCCTGTTTGAAACCACCGCCCTCAGCAGCCTCCTCATAATCTTGCCACTCCTAGTCTTCGGGACAGCGTTGATGAAGACTATGGTTGCATCCGAGGAAACGAGGGGGCCGATCGTCTTCCTCAAATGCATTTTCAATTCGCTTTCAAGCTCAGGAGTACCCGTATAGCCCTGCTTCAAAACCGTGAATATCATTGGAATCTCCCCTTTCACCTCGTCCGGCTTACCCACACACGCGGATTCCGCGACCGCGGGATGCAGGATCATCGCAGACTCGATTTCCGCCGTACCTATCCTGTGGCCAGCAACCTTTAACACATCGTCAGCCCTACCCAAGATCCAGAAGTATCCATCTAGATCCTTAACCGCATAATCACCTGTCCAGAAGCAGCCCTCCCATCTCTTCCAATACAGATTTACATATCTCTCTGGATCTTTGTAAAGCGTCATAAACATTCCAGGCCAAGGCGTCTTAAGAACGAAGTAACCTCTCACACCCGGCGGGCACGATTTCCCGTCTTCATCCACAACGTCAGCACTGACGCCAGGAATAGTGTAGCCGTTGGTTCCAGGCTTGAGCGGGAAGATTTTTCCCAACCCGGGGAAGTGTCCGGTGAGCATTTGTCCAGTCTCAGTCATCCACCACGTCGATGAAGAAACTGCATCGTTTCTACAAATATTTGTATATAACCATCTAAATGCTTCAGGATTTATTGGTTCGCCCACGGAATGCGCTATTCTGATCGTTGAGAAGTCGTGTTTTTTCACGTACTCCTCGGGGAACCTCATCAGCATCCTTATGGCCGTGGGCGTCGTGTAGAACACGGTGACTCCGTACCTCTCTATGATGCTCCACCATCTGTCTGGGGCCGGGTAGTCCGGAGCCCCCTCGTACATTATGGTTGTAGTGCCCGTCATGAGCGGCCCGTAGACTATGTAACTATGCCCAGTAACCCATCCTATGTCCGCGGTGCACCAGTAAATGTCGTCGTCTCTAATGTCGAATATCATTTTCATGGTTGCGTATAGGCCTACGGCGTAGCCTCCAACAGGTATCTGAGACCCCTTCGGAGCCCCGGTCGTCCCAGATGTGTAGAGCACGTAGGAGAAGTCGTCTGACGGGCAGGGAACCGCTTCGACACTAGCGTTCTCAGGCATGTCTGCTATCAGTTCGTGGTGCCAGATATCCCTCTCCTCGTTGAATGGAATATCCGTCCGATCCGTTCTCCTGACGACGATCACCTTCTCTATTTTGTGGCCTCTGCTTTCAAGTATTTTCACAGCCTCGTCCACGACTTCCTTAAGCCTTATTATCCTCCCCCTTCTGTATAAGCCGTCAGCCGTAACTATTATCCTTGACCCGGCGGCCTCAGCCCTATCGGCCACGGCTACAGCGCTGAAACCGCTGTAAACAATGCTGTGCTTAGCTCCCATTCTCTGGACTGCAAGCATGTACAAGGGGAGCTCCGGGATCATCGGAAGGTAGAGGGTTAATATCTCTCCCTTCTCAACGTTAAGCTTCTTCTTCAGGGCTAGGGCTATCTTGCTCGACATCCTGTGTAAATCGTAATACGTGTATTTCCTGATATCCTTGGGGGCTCCCGTAGCCTCGTCAACGGGTTCGCCCTCCCATATTAAGGCGAGCTTATTCTTCCTTCCTTTTTCAATCTGCCAGTCGGTGCATAAGTAGGCCAGGTTTGTCTCCCCGCCGACGAACCACCTGTAGAAAGGTGGGTTGCTGTCGTCAAGCACTTTCTCCCATTTCTTCATCCAAGGAAGCTGCTCCGCCCATTTACTCCACCATTTTTCAATAGCCTCCTTATCCTTAACGGTTTCCCAGTGGAACTTCTTAAAGTCCTCCGGGCTCCAAACCCTGTCCCTCCACGAAGGAGGTATGATGTATTCTTTGAACTCACTGTAGAGTCCTACTTCTTGCCCCATACCTCATCGGAAACGCGTTTATAACAAATGTCTTTTAAAGGTTTCGCCTCTAAGAAAAGCCGGAGCAGGAGCACATCCGTAGATGCTAAAGGTTGAAAAAGGATTGGTGAACTATTCTTTTCTTTCTTCTTTTTTGATTTTCAATCATCAAGGATGGCGAGATGACGGCATCCTTCCGTCAGTTCTTGAAGCTTACCCTCCTTATAGGCTGCAATAACCTCTTTCACACTACTCGCGTTAGCCCTCAGCACCGCCACCTTCACCTTTTGGAAAACATGCGCGCTAAAATTGCTTTCAACGTTAGTTGACTCTGTAAGGCTGTTAACCTTTCCATCAGGTTCGATCAAAATCCGATAGAGAAGAGCTTAAAAAGCCCTTTAAACAGTTTGATAGTGCAAAATGGCTTTAAAGTTTAGGACGCTAGACGATCTCAACTTAGACGGGAGAACCGTTATCCTGAGGGTTGACATAAACTCTCCGCTGGATCCTCAAACACTGGAGATAATTGACGACTCCAGGATAAGGGAGCATTCTGAAACCATAAGGGAGCTCGTCAGGAGAAACGCTAGGGTGGTGATTCTCGGCCATCAGGGCAGGAAAGGCGATCCAGATTTCACTGATTTCAGCAGGCATTACAGGGCCATGTTGAAATATGTTCCAAACCTAAAATACGTGGATGACATCACAGGTTTGAAGGCTATTAACGCTATAAGGGGGCTGAAGCCGGGTGAGGCGCTTCTGCTTGAAAACGTCAGGATGCTTGACGAGGAGACTGAGACAAAGACCGCTGAGGAGCATGCCAGGGGGATGCTGGTTTCAACACTAGCCCCGTTTGCAGACTTTTTCGTTAACGATGCTTTCTCAGCGTCCCACAGGGCTCACGCTTCAGTAATAGGGTTCACAGCAGTACTGCCCTCGGCGGCCGGCAGGGTTATGGAGAGGGAGCTGAGGGCTCTTGAGAAGGTTGTTGACAATCCTTCTAAACCATGTCTCTACGTTTTAGGGGGGGCTAAGGCTAAGGAGACTTTTAAAGTGATCGAGAACGTTCTGGATAAGGGTATTGCTGACAAGGTTCTCCTAGGGGGGATGATTGCACAAGTATTCCATGAGGCCGCCGGCTTCAGGCTTGGCAGCGTCAACTCGAAGCTAATAGAGGAGAAGGGTCTGGGTAAGTTCCGGGAGGCAGCGTCTAAAATCTTGGGTAAGCATTCCCAAAACATTATGCTTCCATACGATTACGCTGTCGACGTGGAAGGTGAGAGAGTTGAATACATGGTTTCCCAGCTGCCTGTTGAACACCCGTTGAAGGACATAGGGTCTGAAACGATAAGGGTTTTCTCGAGGGAATTGCAGAAGGCCAGTACGATCGTCTTCAACGGCCCCGTCGGAGTCTTCGAGGAGGATGCTTTCGCAAAAGGCACCCTGGAACTCTACAGGGCTGCGGCTTCTTCAAAGGCTTTCAGCGTTGTTGGCGGTGGCCACTCGATCTCGGCGCTTGAAAAAGCCGGAGTATACGATAAGATTGGTTTCGTAAGCACGGCTGGAGGAGCCTTAATAAGCTACCTGTCTGGAGAGAGGCTTCCAGGGGTTGAAGCATTAAAGACTCTGCAATAGCTTAAAGCAGGAATTCACCATAAGATAGTACTTGAAAACAGGGCGTACTTGAAGCAGAGCCTTACTTGACGGTACTCCCTAGCAGGAAGGCCTGCGCGAAGGCCCTTTGCAACCTTCTCCCAGTCGATCTTTTTCTCCAAATGCTTTTTCCTTAATGCCATCTTTCTTTCACCTCCTAAAAGAAGCATGGGTAGGGTAAGTATTTAAAGCCGGCTCGCATTTCAAGCTTACAACCCACGGTTTCTCTACAATAATCACATAATGTGAGCCTCACTCATCCGTATGTCCAAGCGATGCAGATAGCTTGCCCATGGCTTTTTTGACACAGCTCTGAACCTGGCAGTGGAGCCCTCAGGCCGAGGAATCAGAGTCGCTTGAATTTTTTGCGAGGGGTGTTAAACGTTTCCTCTGGCAACCCTCGCCGTGCAGTAGCCGTTGTATGCTATTTTGTAGACGAGTATGGAGACTGTTTTATTCGCTATTCTTTCAACACCACCCATAGTTATCCTCAGAAACTTGAATCTTGAAAGCACATCATCAAGCTCCTTCTCCCTCTTCGGCCGTAGAGAGCTGAATGCTTTAACAAGTATTTCAACAGCCTCCTTCACATTCCTCCTCTGCGCCTCAATAGGGTCCTCCCTCCCTTCGAAGAGGAAAGACAAGGCGTCCATGGCTTCAACCACCCGCTTAATGTTTAGGCAGATGCCTGCGAGCACAACCAGTCTCGACGCTTCTTCAACGCTTACTGAAGCGATGTTTTTAACCAGTTCTCCCATAAGCTGGTTGTGTTTAGAATTCAGCATGGCTATGTTGCTAGACTGGCTGCTTCCAAGCCCCTCGGTAACCACTCCTATCCCCATAAGTATCTCGTTAATCTGGCTGAAGTAGTTCTCATACTCCTCTCCAGTAGCTTCTTCAAATATCTTTGAGAGCGAAGGTAAAATTAGGTCTGGCTTCTCCTGCAGACTTCTCGAAGGCCCTCTCTGCAGGAATGGGGCTCTGGTCAGGTATGGGCCCGGCGGCGGCTTATAGTCTAGGCAGCATCCTCCGACGTATTCGAGAAGGGTGCATCCGTTCCTGGGGCATACTCAGCCTTGCGGAGCAAGTCTACTGCGCCCCAGAGAACCTTGTAGAGAATTGACACTAGCTCCCTTTCCTCCGTCCTCCTCTCCCCAATGTTGACAGCTATCCTCCCGCTTGTTGTTACTAGAAACCTTAGGTTTCCGAAGAATGTGTCGATAACCTCGACGCCATCACCGTTAACCCGCTCAGGCTTCCACAACAAGCTGATAAGGTGGCGAGAAGTATCGTAATCCAGAAACCTCGTCGGAAGTTTTTCACAGTGTTCCTCGAAGTAGTTTGGATGCGCATACTTAGTCTTAAACCCTGGGACTGTGATTATTGAAGGCGAGGAGTGTACAACCCCCTTCTTAAGCATATCCTCTATCCTACTTCTGTTTTCAGAGTATCCTTCGCGCTGGAGTATCGGGCAGTCCGTCAAGCTGTTGGCTCCAAGCAGGAGCCTGCGCGCGAACGTGGCGCACGTGGCGTTGCCGCAGAGCCCGCAGTCATAGCCCGGCATCATTCTTCTAAACCCTGCGAAACCGTATGCAGCCATCTGCTTATTCTTCTAAGACACTGGTAAATAGTCTTTTCCCCTTCCAAGCTGTTTTTTCAGGTCTCTTCGAGAACCTGCTTTTCAACGTTTTTCCTAAAGTATGCCTCCCTTATTTCAGCAATTCTTTCCCCAACAATCTTGGCCTCCTCGACGGTGTTGAAAACCGTGGGAGATAGCCTCAGAACCTCCCTTCCGCCAGCCTTACTTATGATAGCCGGGCTGTCGAAGCCGCCTGACTCGGCAAGTATGTGGAACTGATCCTCCAGAATAGTTTGAAGAAGGCTTGAAGGAACCTGGTCAAGCACTAGCGAGAGTATCCCTGTCCTAAGCTCTTTCGAAGCAGACTGGTAAAAGGTTACTCCTTCCCCTGACGCAGCGTTCACGATTTCTTCAGCGAGGTTTTTCTCATGGTTTAAAATATCTTCGAAACCCAGCCTGTTAAGATACTCTAAGGCTGCTGCCAAAGCCACGACGCCGATGCAGTTCTCCTTCTCAGCCTGCTTCACCACGAAGAAGCCCGTGGTATTCTCAACCCTGCTACGCCTCTCCTCTGAAACATAAAGTATGCTCAGTCCCTCTATGCTGAACATGTTTCCAGACTTGAAAAAAGCATAGTCAACGCCCATCTTAGGAGGGATGAGCCTAATCCTTTGAGCGGAGTAGGTAGCATCCAGAATGGTCAGAACACCCTTCTCCTTTAGAAACGGTATAACCTTGTCGATCTGGAGCATTGTTCCAGTTGATCCTGAAACATGGTTCAACAGGGCTGCCTTAACACTCTTCCCAACCATCGCCCCCTTAAGCTTCTCCTCAAAACCCTCCTCCTCGAGGTCCAGAACTTCAAGCCTACCCCTCATCATCTCAACATACTCCTTAAGGAGGCTCATAACCCCGCCTTGAGCATTGGAAGAAACTAGGAAAACCTCGTTTTTCTTAAAATCAATGCTTTGAAGGATCAGCAGTAGGCTTTGAAGGTTGCTCGACGTAAAGACTATGCTGTCCTCACTCGCTCCGAGGTGCTCGAAAACCCTTCCACGAGCCTCCTCATAGAGCTCGAGAGCCCTGTGGGAAGAAGTGTTTTCAAGTCCAGGCCTACTCTTAACCTCATTATAGTAAGCAAGTATTTTCTCTAAAACCGGGACAGGTATGCCAGTTGAATCAGCATTATTCATAAAAATGTACTCTCCCGCAATACTCGGAAAATCCTCCCTTATCCTGTAAGG
>CALIBN010000049.1 GCA_938045545.1 uncultured archaeon
GGGCTGCGCATCGTCTTCACAGGTCTCGAACCCGCCACCCTATTCCGATTCGTTCGCTATGGCCTTGTTGGGGTTTGGGGCGCCCTAGGCGCGCCCTGGGCCTTTCGCCACCTACGGCTAGCGTAAGCCGACCATAAATCTCAGCTATTATCAGTTTTGTTAAAATTTAGGCCAAGGTAGCACCTACCTATGCGAGTTGGTGCCCATCCTAGCAGGTAACACTTTCCTTCGACCTAGCCACGATGATGATCCAGCCCGGGGGCAATCTACTATACAACGTATAGGCGGACTGGGGCCGGATAATGGATTTTGCCTCACCCTCAGCACCCCCACCGCAGCCTGAGTCCCGGCCTCCAGAGTAGTGTATTATATCTTCCTCGACATACTGACTCATCTCTGATGGATAATACATTCCGCCATCCCTGCCGTCCCCCTCAAAGCTAATCCCCTCATCCTCATAATCTAGGCGGGCTTTTAGCATCGGGTCTTTGACCGTGTATACTCCTTCGCGTTCATCTATTAGCATTGCTGCCTTTAGTTTCTATATTGTAGCATCGTTAACTGGTTAGCCTCTCCGCGCCTCCACTGCGCTCTTAATCTCTTTCCAGCGGGCCGGTATTGCCATTGTTTTGAGGGCTGTTATGTAGAGTGTTAAGCAGTTTAAATAAACTCTCTTACCCCCAAAGGTTTACTTAAATTGCCTTAATACCTATGCTTTCCGGCACTCTGTTTACTGCCTTAACCAAGCTCGTTTTCCCAACCATTCTTGGTCCGAGAACGGCAACCCATCTCCTAGCCCTGATTAGGCGGATAAGTTCCTCAATCTCGTTATCCCTTCCAAAGAGTTCCTCTGTTGTCTCTTTTGGCTGCAGACTGAATAGTGGCAAACTTAACCCCCTTAAGAACACCATTAATAACCTTTCCCTAAAACAAACGGATGATGGCCAAACGATGCTCTAAATAACCTAAGGATATCAAGCAGATAAGCGAAGAAGATCGGACAAACCTTCTCGATGCTTCAACACGTGTTGAAGACGACTCGAATATGTTGAACTTCCAGAAACCCAATCATCTACACCACAGAATAAGGAAAGAAGACGAGTACTGCGTCGAAGTAAGAGCAACGGACAGGGCTTAGATTCTATGAATTCGCAGTGATGAGAAGTCAACAAAAAATACTCATAGAATTCTCAAGAGAGTGGATTACTATCGACTCCACCAGAGTGGCCCTCCCTCAACTCCTTTCCCTCACCCCACACACATATAAAATGTGGACCGGGAGGGATTCGAACCCTCGACCCCCCGCACTTTGTGTGTTATTTACTCGCCAAGCGGGTGCTCTACCGCTGAGCTACCGGCCCGAGTCTTGTTCTGTTTTGGTGGAATTTAAGCCTGTCTGGTTTTTCTGGCTTCTATTTCTCTTCGCGTGTTTTTTACGATTTCTGTGGCGGCTCTGTATAGTATTGCCACGTCTACTGAGTATGCTAGGTATTGTATGCCTTTTGTGGCCCATTCTGCTGCGGCTTGGGGTGTCTCGATGAAGGTCCCTGCTGCGACGCCCCTCCTTCTCGCCTCGGCTACTGCTTTCTCGATGAGTCCTGTGACCTCCGGGCTTCTTACTTGGCCCGGTATGCCGAGGGATTGGGATAGGTCGTAGGGGCCTAGGAAGACTACATCTACTCCGCCCTTATCCAGTATTTCTGGGAGCCTCTTGACGCCTTCAGCGCTCTCTATATGTATGATGACCACCACGTCTCTGTTGGAGGTCTGGACATGTTCTCTAGGCTCTCTGGCTCCGAACCTTCCAGCCCTGGTGTAGGGTGAGAACCCCCTCATCCCCTCGGGATAGTAGTGTGCAGCCTCGACCACCCTCCTCGCTGTCTCCGGGTCATCGACATGGGGCACCTGGATGCCGTGAGCCCCACACTCCAGGGCCCTCAGAATGTATGTTTCCTCACTGGAGGGGGTTCGGATGATGGATGTGACCCCGACTGCCTCGGCGGCTCGGACAAGCTCCTCTGCGTCTGCGAAGCTGAACGGGCCGTGCTCCATGTCAATAATGACGAAATCCATCCCCGCTTCTCCGAGAATCTCCACAACGTCCCCCGAGTTTAGGTAGACGAATGTACCTAGCACTGTCTCGCCGGCCCTGAGACGCTCCAAGAATCCCACACTCGAGCCCATTTCCAGAGTCACAAAACCCAACATGCAAAGGACAATAAATTAACCGTTTTGTCTGGAATTGACATGCACAAGGTCTGAACCCGTTTACTATTCCCCCCAAGCTTCGTTCCAGACAACCTGTGCGCCGGCTTCCAGCTCAACATCTTGCGATGGTGTCCGCCCACTATGGTGATAAAATCCTGCTGAAGCGCAAGGATATACTTGTCGACCTATTGTTTGGAGGTTTCATTTATTAGTTTTTTGCGGAGCTCGAGTAACTGTTTATAGAGTTTGCGCTGGTCCATGCCTATGAATCTCCCATTTGATACTATCCTTTTTTCCATCAATGTATACATCGCTGATACTTTCTTCGCTTAAGTTGTACACCACCGTGGTATAGGGGTCTTCCAGAAGGCCGATAGCCCTTATCTTGTCCGGCTTTAGGACGATGATATCAGCTCTCAAGCCGGGCTCCAACGATCCTACCTATTCCTGTAAGCCCCTACTAGATTCTGTCAGTCTGGCGACCCCAGCCACCCTCTCTCAAACTTAATATGCTAATCAACCCAAAGCGATTCCGGGGCCCGTAGCTCAGGTTGGAAGAGAGAGAGTCTGCCTAAATGGCGGCTCCTCGATCGCCGGCCTTCGGAGCCGGAGGCCCTGGGTTCAAGTCCCAGCGGGCCCAT
>CALIBN010000050.1 GCA_938045545.1 uncultured archaeon
TTGTGACACGACCGCGCAAGTAGCCTCTCTTTTTGGGGAGATGAGAGCTCGAAAAGCGTATTGAGAGGTGTGTATGGTTTACCTGGTGGGCTGGGCTTTGGCATATTTAGCTACTTTGATTTACTTTGTCAGTTCTCGTACGAGAAGCCGCTTTTTATTTGCGTTTCCACTAAGTTATTTTTTGGTTTTATTTGTTATAAGAAACAGCGGTACAGACACACATGACATTTACGAGTTAGCGTTAAGGAGTATCCTTCTCAATCAACCCTATGAATATGTGCTCGGCTGGGAACCCGGATTTGTGCTTATGTCGAAAGCTCTTTTGTTGTTCACCCACTCAGAAGTTTGGGCTGTTAGGGCGATAAGTGTCGTTTTTATCTTTATTCTTGTGGTATTTCTGCTAAGAGCGTCCTATCTGGAACTTAAAGTTTTGTGGTTTTACTTTATACCCGCGTTTATTTATCAGTTAGGTATGAATACGCTTAGAGTGGGGATAGCTGAGGCTATATTCCTTCTCGCGTGGCAAGCCTCCAGGCGTAATAATAAATGGCAATTTGTGCTATTAAGTGGTGCAACTGTGCTTTTTCATTATTCAATGATGTTTATAGTTGGGCTGTTTTGGATGCTAGAGTTTTTTGTTTTGCCTTTAATTAGTCAGCGGAGAGAAAACAAACTCCCGAGGGCGCTTGTTTTCTTGGCATTAGCGTTTTTGGCTGCCATAGTGTTTTGGTACCGACAAGAGTACTTGTTAGCGAAAATCGATCTTTACTCCGACTATCAGTCTCCAGCGCCCTATTCTGGTTTAGCGAAAACGTCCGGTGTGGCGCTTATGTTCCTTTTTTTACTACCCAGCCGAGGTTTGCCACCTAATTTGAAATTAGTTGCGCTAACGTTAGTGGTGCTAACCTTTGCTTTTCAATTTTTTGCCTTTTATACTTATGCAGCACTTCGGTTTTTGGATTTGCTGGCTTTCGCCGCCCCGCTTTTACTTTTACGGCTCTTCGATAGCACCAAAATCCTTCCACCCCCGGTATTTTGGCTAGGAATCTTAGTTACCGGATTCTTGCTAGGGGGGCTTCTATATAGAAACTTTCTGACAGACTACGATGGGCAACTGACAGGATTTTCGACTCCCTTCTTACCTTTCAGAACCATATTTGATGATAACCTTTAAAAGGGGGTGGTAGGATGAGAATTATTCAAGTCGTTGAAGCAACCGCTGGAGGAGTTGCCAGACACGTCGTGGATTTATGCTTGGGCCTCACCTCCATTGGCATTGAGCTTCATATATTAGCTTCTGATAAACGAATGGACGAGACGTGGAGGGCTGGACTTAGCCTACTGAAGGAAGCAGGTGTTAGGCTAGTAAGCTTACCGCTGTTTCGCGCACCTCATCCTTCAGATATAGGGGCCCTGCTTTTCCTGCTTAAGCATATGAAAAACAGAGGTCCTTTTGACTTAATTCATGGACATAGCTCAAAGGCGGGAGGCATTATTCGTTTGGCAAAAAATTTTGCTGGCATACCAACGGTGTACACGCCACACGCGTTTGTGACGCTATCCCTGAATCCCTTCAACAAAGCTGTTTATGGTTTGATCGAGCGAATGCTAGTTACCTTTACAGATGGTGTGATAGCAGTATCTGAAAGGGAATACTTTGAGGCCCTTAGACTAGGCTTCCCAAGGGAGAAGGTCCGCATCATCCCAAATGGCATTTCCTTGCAGTCACCTCCGCGGGAAGCTAGAGAAGCTATCCGGAAGAGCTGGGGCATAAGGGCCGAGGCTACGGTGATCGGGTATGTAGGGCGCTTTGACCGTCAGAAGAATCCCAGTCTTCTACTGGAAGCTTTTGGGCGCATAACTTACCGCTATCCTAACACGTATCTTGTCATGGTAGGTGCAGGGCCACTTCTTGATGAGGTAAAGGGGAGGGCTAAACTTTTGGGAATTCTTGACAAAGTTGTCTTTCCTGGGTTTCTCCCTGGAAGAAAGGTCATACATGCTTTTGACATTTTTGCCTTATCAAGCGACTTTGAGGGCTTTCCGTATGTCCTCTTGGAGGCTATGGCCGAGGGTTTGCCAATTGTCGCAACAAAAGTAGGGGGTACAGAAATGGTCCTAGAGCACGGCAAAAACGGATTTGTGGTGCCGATACGAGAAGTAACTGCATTCGCGGAGAGCCTAGAAATCCTGCTCAGGAGGCCTGATTTGAGAAGGATGTTTGGGCTACGCTCGCTTGAGCGAGTACATGAGTTTACAGTTTCCAAAATGGTGGAGGAAACACTTGCTTTTTATACGGAATTGTTAGGAAAGAAACGAAGAGGACGCTAAGGGCCTACTACCGGAAGACTCTTTAACTACACAGTGGTTCTACCCCACTCATCTCACGGATGCGGAATGGGCTCTCCGGGGGCTTTTAATCCTTGTACTTAAACCCAGTGGCCAGATCACCAAGGTGCTCAAGAGGGAGGTTGTCAACGCCCTACTCTTTGTTCTGGAGAACGGCATCGAATGGCAAGCAATGCACCAAGGCCTGCCCCGTTGGTCTACGGTTTACCACCCTTTCCGCAAAAGGCAGAGGGAGGGGGGTTTGGCGGCGAGTGCCGAGCCCCTGGTTCGTCGTGACCGGGAGGGAGGGACGCTTTTCCGAGGGCCTTGGTGATGGATAGCCATTCGGTGAAGACGAGCGAAAGAGGGGGTCCCGTGGGCACGATGGGGCCAGAGGACCAAGATAGCCCTTTCGGGGCTGACCAAAGGGAGGAGGCTCCAAATGTTGACGGACACCGGGGACCGATGGCTTGGGCCTATGTACACCCGGCCAACGAGCATGGCCGATGAGGTGGGAAGAAGCTTTTAGAGGGGTTGGGCTTTTCCCAATACTCGGGAGTGAAGAAGGTGTTTTTGGACTGGGGCTACCTAGGATTACGGGGGGATGGGGCTCTTCTTAGGGTGGATCGGGTGAAGGTGTTTAGGCCTTTGCCTGAGCGGTGGGTGGTTGAGTGTACCTTGGCCTGGCTAAGCTGGAACCAACGCTTGGTGAAGGATGACGCATACCATCCTGAGATAGGGGTAGAACAGATGCTGCTTGGTAGAATACACCTCTTGGCAGAGTGGCTGGCCAGGGTTGCATAGGTAGGAAGGGGGTCTTTTACAACAGCCTCTTTGATAAAAATCCGTGAAGGGTAGAGTGAGCTCCGGAAAGAGCAAGCCTGAAAGTTGCATTTCATACCCTTTTTTGTTGTCCCCTTCACCCATGCCCCCTGTAGCCCCTCACCTCAAACCCGAGGAGGTTCTGGAGCGCTACCACAGGGCCCGGGAGGCCATAGAAGCC
>CALIBN010000051.1 GCA_938045545.1 uncultured archaeon
CCCGTTTGAAAGGGTGAACGCGTTGAACCCGAAGCTCTTCTCAACCTGCCTCCCGGGTACTACTTGCAGGTCCTCCTTAAGGAGCTCAAAGATCGCTGGGATGCGTTCCTCAGCCTTGAAAGCGAAGACTAGGTATTTAGAGTCTCCAAGGGCTTTTTCCTCAGCGTAGGTTAGAAGGCTTTTTAGAACTATGTTTCCCTTGGCGAACTCGAACTCCACGACGGTGCCTTTCTGGATGCCTGGGTAGAGCTGCCCCGCGAGACCCTTCTCAACGCCAACTTCTATTCCATCGGTGCCAAAGCCGAATATTCTTACGACATCCGGGCCGAGCTTTGAGAACTGGTCGAAGGCATGCTTGAACTCAGCAAAGCGGAGCATAGTCTGAAAGTCTCTCCCTGCTGTTTGAGAGAGCTGCATGGCCTCCCCGGGGCTGAGCTGGAGCAGGGAGTAAAGCTTGCCTCTTAGCAGTGGGCTACCCAGCCACTCCATTATGTCGCTGGCATGCTGGCTTAAGAATTCGCCAGGCATCCTCGACGCCCACTCTAACATGCTCGCGATGTACAACGCATCCTGCCTGCTCGCCAGAGCGTCGCTTAGAATCATGTTCACCAAGCCCTTCGCATCAGGGGCGTCGAGATGGGGATACAGCTTCCCTATGCTTCTGGCTATTGCTGATGCTATCGGTGTGCCATAGTTCTCCTCAATCCCGTAGAGCTTCCCGTAGATTCCTGGGTCGCTCCTAAGCTCGCTTGACATTCTAAGCATAGCTACGTCGAGGGCTATCTGCTTCCCCACGAAAACGCCCAGCGGAGCCCCAATCACCGCGCCTATTATCGATGCTCTAGCGCTATCATCCATCGTCGGGTCTGTTAAGGCCCTTATGGGTGCGACGATCACTCCAAGCGGGCTGACGGTCAACGCCTCCTTAACGTCCCCGGTCGCCGCGTAAACCAGGAGTGAGCTCGCAACACTAATGCCTAGGCCGGCTAGGGCGACGGGGGAGACCTGGAGGGTTAGGCCAGCTATCGTTATGGGTATCGGTGTTAAGGCGAAGGATAGTGCTGTCAGAAGCGCAGCGGTGCCGAATCCAGCTAGGAATCCTCCCATGGTTTCAAACGGGTGCCTCGCTATAGTCCTTCCAACGTCGAAGTTCTCAAAGCTCTCGAGAATCTTTTGCTTTGCGACGAGCCTCCCGTTCCTCAATACTTTGACGACGAAGTTGCAGGTCACTTGGCCGCTTGGCCAGTACGCAACGTTCGTGCTGTAGCTACCGTATTCTCTCTCCTCAGTCCTCCTTATCCACGCTGTAAAAGCCAGCGAGTATGAGGCTCCCCCTGAAGGTATCGTTAGGAGCCAGCTGTCCGGCTCCGCAACGGGAACCATGGTTATCCTCTTAATGGCCTCGGGCCCGTGGGGCTGGTCATCCGGAAGTATCCTCTCAACCCTCTCCTCGTTCTCAACATCTATGACAACCCGGTAAGTTAAAGTATCGCTTGTGGGGTTAGCGACGGAGATCTTCAAAGTATTCTGCTTGCCGAGCATGTTAAGCTCATTCCTCTCTACCGAGGCCTGCAGTATCCTCATGCTGAACCTTATCGGGTTCGATGCTGAAACCTTAACGCTCTTAACAACGTAGCCCTCCTTCTCATACTTCCACGCAAGATTTTCGTCGAGGGTTTCGCAGACAAGCTCAAGAGCCTCGCCGCTGTCGACAACCTTGGGAACAAGATAGTATTTAGTCGGGTCATTATACTTCGCTCTAACAACGCTCTCGGGCACGTTCGACTCGACGAGGATTCTTTGGCCAACATCCATCTCGACGTTGCTCTTAACGAGGGTCCAGCTCGCCCCGGTCTCCTCCTTCATGACCACGATTGGAACCTGGTACTTCTCCCAGTGGAAAACTTTGTACCTTACTACTCCTCCCTCAAGATAGTATAGCTTGTAGAGGTCAACGGTGTAGCTCACCGTCTCCCTCTTCCTAAACTCCTTAATGTAGGGTGGAGTAGGGTACTGGTTTGCGACGCTCTCCTCAAACGTTCCAAGGAGTTTCTTGTTCTCAATCTTATAGAACGCTTCATACCTCTCGTCCGGGGGAACGTTTTCAGGCTTACTCTCAACATCACCCTGGTAAACCCACTCTCCATATCCGCCGACGTGGACGCTGACATCATCCACGTAAAGCTCGCTGTTCTCGGATGCTACGAACGATATGGTATAGTAACCAGCTTGACTAAAAACGTCAGAGGAGTCTCTACGGAACCTAGCCCAGCTGCTACTCCCTCCTAAAGCGAAGACGTAAGCGGAGCCATCTGGCTTCTTTACCGCAACTGCACCGCTTCCCCTCAGGATATACCAGAATTCTAATACTGGGCTTGAGCCTCCTACGTCGAAGTAGAAGGTCTGCCTCCATGCTCCTCTCCCATTTCTAGAGACTATCCTTAGGCTGCTCGGGCCGCTTCTGAAAGTTGACGAGCATATCTCCCCGCTGGCTTCGCCGAGGCTCTCGAAACCCCAGCCTCCGCCTGAGGAAATGTTTCCGTTAGCGATGTACTCGTGAAGCGGGTGGACAACGTACCTGTAGTAATGGTACAGTAGTTTCCATGTTGCGTTGTAAACATCGTAGTAAGATATCTCTCTGGTTATCGTCGAGGTGTTATGCTTCTCAGCGACGTATCGTGGATCAATGCTCATCAATGCTTGTGCCTCCCACTCCGTGACTATTCCAAGGTAAACCCTGGATGTCCAGTTCACAACCTCCGGAGAATAGATCCACGTCGCCATATCGTATGCCTCAGGCGTCTTGTTCACGTAGCCCTTGAAGACCCAGCCCAACCTCTCCTCATAGTGGGTCTCGTTCCAAACCCTGTAGTATGGTTGAAGCCCATAGACATCGTAAACCGGCTTTAAGAATGTTGCCTTAACATAATACTGCTTAACCTCCCTCGCAACGGTTTCAGTCCTCGTAGCTGTTTCCTCGTAGGATTCTACTTCGCAAGATCTGTATGCCATGCCTTTCTCTTCTACCCATCTCTTCAGGCTTGGCTCAACAACCTGCCTAGAGGCCTCAGCATCCTCCCTAGACGGGAAGCCCTTCGCGTAGCTCGGCAATTCCTCTATGCTGACCTTCTTCTCCTCATACCCATTCGGGGCAACAACCTGATATGCTTTCTTTGTCTCATAGTGAGAAGTATCTATTCTACGGTATATTCTCCACGCTACAACGCTTCCTTCCTCCTGCCTCTCCCCAGTCTTGTAGAGCCTTGGCGAGTATGGCCCCCTGGAGGTTTCGTAGTAGTACTCCTCCCCGTATTCGTTAACACCTTTCGAAAGCTCGGCCTCCCTAACCATTCTCTCGAAATCATCTTTTCCAATCTCAACGCTGCCGATAACGTTCAATCTATTTATTGGAGAACACTTGTCAAAAACGTAAACAATTACAGTCTCCCTAACCTCCTCAACCATGTAGTTGCCCTCATCCCTTGCAACCATGATCGCCTCACGCCTGTCCCTGGTTTCCCTCTCGAACTCAAGCCTGTAGGAGTATACCCAGACCTTCTTCTCAACCTCCCTTATCTCAGCCAATTCGAACATCGCGGGGTGAGCATAAAGGTAGTTCTCCGCATCCCAGTAATAGTTGAACTCACCCTTCACCTCATACCTCGTCACCCTGACCGTCGGGACTATGGCATACTTTGTCTCAACCCTGGTTACCTCCCTTGACTCAGTCTTAAGAATAGTATTTGAAACGATCCTCGTGGCGTTAGCATAACCCTTAACCTCGCTCTCCTTGGCCAACGCGTCGTCCAGTGTTTCGAAAGGACCGTAGGTTTTCTCCTCGCTCCCGTAGCCCGATAGGACGTAGCGCCTGTCCCCAACATTTACCTCGCTCGAGCCGCTTTGAAGGTAAACGTCGTAGACAATTGTCTTATTGCTCGCCTTCCTATATACTGCGTAACCCATCGCGTTAAGGGATATTGTTACCTCAACGTTTCCAGCATCATCCCTCTCTACTGCTATGCCGCTAAGATCATAGGTTGAAAGCATGCTCAGCTCGGGTTCGCTCCTTATCGCTAACGCGAGCTCTTCGCTGCTCCACCCCTCAGCAATGGCTTTCGAGACAATGTCCTTCAACCTGTCCTCGCTGAACCTGGATTCCTCGCCAACGGCTAGCATGATTCCGTTGATGGGCGATTCGGCGCTAAGGATGAGAGCAATAAGGATAGTTGCGGTCACTGTTCTTCTCACGCCTCCATCCTTGGGCCAGAACCTTTTTCTCTTAACATCCCTATCCTCAGCCTTCTCCTCATCTGTTGGAAGGGCGAGGCTTATCACGGTCGGTATTAGAAGGGAATCTGTGAATAAACCTAGGAGGCCGTATATTGAAAGAATTGTGAGCATCAGAAAAACTAGGACAACTATTGAGAGAAACCTGCCTAAGCCCATCCGGAGCCTCCCCTCAGCTAGAGAAGTCACAAGCCAGACGAGTGGAAGGGTGAATATGAGCGAGGCTGCTACTCCAGCCCCATAGCTCATTGTCAGGAGTTTTAACGCTTCTTGGGAAACGTTTGCTGAGAAGGCAGTTTGACAACCTGAGAAGGCCAGGATGGCCAAGCATGCAGCGGTGGAGATGGATGCAAGGAGGAACCCCCTAGCCAGCTTTCCACCGTTTCTCTTCAAGCCCTCCGCAACGCCCTCATGCTTGACGATGAAGAGCGATGCAGCATAAGTTAGCACGAGGAGCATGTTGAGGAAGACGAACGCGATGGTTACGGTTAGAATTAGTCTAGCAGTTAGAACGCCGTTGACGATTAGCTCAGCGATATCAGGAGCCAATAGAAAGAGTAGGCCAGCTATCGTGAAGTACGCTATTGCCGCATTGACCAGGCATATTGGCCAGGCTTTAGCGAGGCTCAGGAAGCCCTTAAGCATGCCACGCCTGCTCATAGCCTCACCCTCGCCTTCTCATAGGCTGTTATTCCGTTCCTGCCCTCAGCGGGATAGATGGTTACCTCGGAGCCCGAGCCGGTTATCCTGAAGCAAACCCTGCCGTTTAAATCGGTCACCCCGCTCTGGTCTGTCTCGAAGCACCTTACTCTAAACCCTGCCACCGGGCTGTTGTCATGGGCCCAGAAGGCTCTTGCATTAACGTTTTCCCCATTTCTCTCAGCCGAGACCACGATGTGGGTGAAGACAAGGGTAAGCTGGGGAATCCTTACGGCTAGCTCAAGCTCATCGCTCCTATTCTTAGATGAGAAGCCAACACTCCTAGAGACGTTCAGCTCCTGGAAAACCCTAGTTACGCCCGAGCCCGTTTCAACACCGCCTCTAATTTTCTCGATAACCCATCCATTAGAAGCATAGTAGCTTATTGTCTGGTTGAATCCGACGGTTGAACCGCTATTCGTCCATATCGCCGAACCTATGAGAGTCCCCCCGGCCACCTTGGTCTCACGCTTAATCTCAGTAACCAAGTATTTGGCTGAGGTGAAGCCAACCTCGTCGCCATTGCTGATGGCTACAGCAATCCTATGGATACCGGCTTCCCCGGAGCCCTCGTCGAAAACCGCGTCGATAGCGAAGCCATCGCTGGGGCTAACAGTGGGAGCAGGCTCTCCAACCCTTATCACAACAGGGCTTGCGAAGGACCAGCAGTCCTTATTTATTCCTTGGAAAACTGCTTTCTGAACGTTTCCGGGTGCCCCGCTGCCAGTCTTCTCAAACCCGTTCCACACTGCTCTCCAACTCATGTTTCTCACGCCGGATGCCTGTGGAAGCCTGAACGTGAAGACGTGTGTTACGCTTCCATCCAGGGTTGCCTCTGCAGAATGGCTTTCAGCCGTTACTGTCCCGCCTCCCTCAAGCCTGATGTCCATTGCAGCGTAATGCAGGTCGCGCTCCTCGAAGCACGAGGAAACCTTAACAGTAATGCCTATGGTGAGCTTAACCTCATGCGTCCCCTGGCTTAGGACAGCCGCCTTAGAATAGCATTTCGCCCACCAATACTCCTTGCTAAGCTCGTAGACCCTGTTTCCATCGACCTCAAGCCTGAGATACTTGTCTTCAACACTCCAGCCGTTGGGAACAGGGTTGCGGTCGTCTCCGCAAACGTAGACAACCGCTGATAAACCGTCGGGTATGTTTACCCTCGCGGTCGTAGACTTCGCATCACTATACTTCCCCTGCCCAGCTCTGGCGTCGATATGCAGGTATCCTGTCCCACCGTTCCATATCCTCTCGTCGATAACATAGGTTATCGTCACACTGTCTGTTTTCAAGCCAGCCCAAGAGTATGAGGATGGTGCTGCGGAGACAAGTGGCTTGTTGAGCATACTGCTTAAACTCGCCAAAAGGAGAAGCGTGAAGAACGCTGAGAATAACATTGCTGAAAACAGGCGCCTCAAGCCACGCCCACCCATAAATGGTAAACGCGTAGGCTCGAAATAAGGCTTTCCAGAATGCCTTTCTTGTGACGCTAGGGCTGAGCCACAATAGTAACTGTCTTTAGTACAAGCTCAGAGAGACGTTTGTTTTAAACATGCTATTATTCAAGTTTGAAAGCCTGAAAACGATCTAAAACTGATCAATTTCCTCAATATCCGACGAACGGTCTTCCATCATATTAATAAGCTTCGAAAAGGTATCTAAATCTTCACGTAGAACACAGAAAAACAAGAAAAGAATAGTTAGCGTGCGCTAGTCTAAAACGAAGACACGCGCGCAAGTGGCTAGGGATGGCCGTGTACGAGTGCTGACTGGAAAAATATTCCCTGAAGATTCGGCATCCTAGCAGATCGTGAGCACGCGCTAAAAGCAGTTTTAAGGCGTTATATAAGCTGTATATGCGGGATCATGCAAAAATATAATAGCATCATGTTGCATCAAGATACGGTTTGGTGACGATCCTAGGAAGGAAGAAAAGGGAGGAAGATCTTGAGAGGGAGCTCATGGAGTTGAGGGAAAGGTATAGCTCGCTTGAGAGGAGGCTTGAGGAGGTAATTGAGAAAACGGAGAAGGTTGAAAAGGGAGCGAGGCTTTTGACAGAAGCAGTTTACAAGATAATCGCCTACCTGAAGGATCTGGAATGGACGAGAGAAGAGAAAGCCCTGAAGCCTGAAGCCAAACCCATAGCAGTAGCCGAAGAGAAGCCCGTGAAAAAAGAATCTTTAAATGAAACCGAGAGTAAATTGTTGGAGGAAGTTGATAAAAAGGGAGTTTTAACCGTAAATGAATGCTATGAACGTGTTGGTAAATCCCGGGAGCATGTCAGCAGGATGCTTAAACAACTGGTTGATAAAGGAGTCTTAACAAGAGAGAGAAAAGGGAAAATCTTCTACTACAGGCGTGTGGAAAAAGCACGTGCGCTATAGCTGTCACTACTCGTTCCTGAGGAGGAGACTGCAGCTTGTAAACATACTCTTTACCGCCAAAGCCTGAGAGAAGCGATCGTGGAGAACCGCTTTTATTAAGGATGCGTTGATGCATTAAAAGGGCTTATTGATATGGGAGCTACGGCCTGATAGACGTACTCCCTACCTCTCTTTCTCCTCATCAAGAGCCCCCTGTCATGCAACCTCATGAGATAGGTAGCGACAGTACTCAGCTGGATGGGCCTATTCAACCTCTCCTCGTATCTGTTCTTAATGTCCTTCGAAGAGAAAGGCGCGACCCCGAATTCCCTTATGACTTTTAGGATGTCGTTTAACGTACCTCCCTGCCCGTGAAATGCTTCGAGAACCTGCTCATCGTTAAGATTCCTCGTAGTCTTTTCTAGAAATAGGGAAGAAAGCATGTCTTGGTTTCCCTTTGAAAGCATCAGAGGAAGGAGCTTGGAAAGCATGGATACGTAATTATCGAGCTCGCTGCCTTCTAGCTTAAGAGAGAGGTTCATATCTGAACCGTTAGAGAAGTGAATCTCGAGCTTTTTCCTGCTATTTTTGTTAATCACGGCCAATTGATTTTCCAATATGTTTCCAGTAAATAAGCGTTAACAAGCGTTTTTCCAGTGGAAATGAATAAGCCAAAAATGCAGCGTTTACGATCTTTAGGTAATAATTTGGAGGATTTCCTCTACAAAAAAGCGAAAAATGTGAAGATCAGTTATCTCCAGTAGAAGTAAAGGGGTGGGGCTCCTTCACAGAAAAAGCATGAGAAAAAAGGAAAAGAAAAAGAAAGTAGGATGTAAAGAGTCGGAAAGGAGGAGACCAAAAAGGAAAGGAGGAGAAAAAAGGGAATCTTCGGTAAAGAAGGGTAGTATAAGTCCGACACCCCTTCATTTCTTTTGGAGAAATGTTTGATACGTGATGGGCTGAAAAAGGAATTTTATCTTATACTAAAAAATGATGGGTGAAAGCCTTTTAATAAATAATGCATCTCTAAAAATAGTGTGGAGAATAATTAATTTAAATCATTATATTCTTCATGAAAAATAGAATGTGGAGAAGAAATGGAGGGGTGTGGGCACTTATTTTTCTATCATTTTTGTGTATCTTTTTCTCTAAACAATTCTCCAATTCATTTTTCTTTAGAAAGAAATATCCAGCTTTCCGATGGAGGCTACGAAGGGAACCACTGAAATACTGAATAGGGTGTTCGACAATATGTTTTTAAAGAGTAACATTTTCCGCAATAGAGATGCCTTAAGGCATGATTATATTCCTGATCATCTTCCCCATCGTGAAAATGAGATAAGATATATCGGTGAAGTTGTAGCTCCTCTCCTCCTACATAATAAGGCTTCCAACTTATTCGTTTATGGTAAACCGGGAACAGGAAAAACCGCTGTTGTAAGATTTGTTTTAAATGCTCTGTCTAAGAAAGCTTCTGAGTTAAGGGCAAACATAAGATGCGTAATGGTTAATTCAAGGATCGAGGGCTCCGAATACAGGGTTCTTGCATCTATATCCCGGCAAATAGGGCTTTCAGTACCTTTTACAGGGTTAGCCACCGCGGAAGTTTTCAGAAGAATCGTCAATTACATAAAGGGCAATAATCTCTATCTTCTTATTGCTTTAGACGAGGTTGATGTGATTGTTAAAAAAGAAGGGGAGAACTTGCTTTATGAGCTTTCAAGGATTAATGAAAGCTTTTCTTCTCACAGAGTTTCCTTTATCGGAATTTCTAACGAGATAACGTTTAAACAGATTCTCGACCCTAGAATATTGAGTGCTTTAAGCGAAGAGGAGCTTGTTTTCAAACCATATACTTCAGACGAGCTTTTCGATATTCTTACTGAGAGGGCTAAGGAAGCATTTTTTGATACTGTTTGCGATCCGTTGGTGATCAAATATATTGCAGCACTCTCTGCTTCTGAACATGGGGATGCAAGAAGAGCACTTGACCTACTTAGAGTAGCAGCCGAGACGGCAGAGAGAGACCGTAAATCAGTGATAACAACGGAGTGTGTGCAGGAAGCCCTTAGGAAGATTGAAAGGGACCAGGTTAACGAAGTTATAAAAACGCTTCCAATCCAGAGTAAAATTCTTCTAGTTTCTATTTTGAGAAATCTTCGCGACCAGAGTGCTCAACATACCAGTGGAGAAATATACGCTGAATACAGAAACATGGTTGCAAACATAGGTTTAGAACCCTTGACTGATAGGCGACTTTCTTCTCTGCTTAACGAGCTGGAGTCAGCCGGTATAATCTCTTCCAAACTTGTTAACATGGGCAGGTATGGAAGAACTAAAAAATATAGCCTTTCAGTACCTCAAAACCATGTTTTTGAAGCCCTTAGGGAAGACACCCTTCTAAATGGTCTTTTATGAGCCGCGAGAACCCTACCCAAGTTTCCAGTCAAAGTCTGCAGAAAACATAAAAAGCAAGCCTTAGAATAGTGCTTATCGCGCCGTGGTGGCGGAGTGGCTAACGCGCCGGGCTCGAGACCCGGTTCCCCTCTACGGGGAGCGCAGGTTCAAAAGGCATTAGGCCGGAGACTCCTGCCCACGGCGTTAAATTTTCGCTCGCCTGCCCACGGCCATTTTTGAGATGTGGAATAGCCGCGTGTCAGGACAATGATGCGTCAGTTATTTCTACGATGCTGCTGGTGCACGTGGTCCCACTAGGCTAACATGGTTGTCATCACAATAAGTGTTTTTTAACTCGGCTGACTGTTTAACCGTTATGATTCGCACACATTGATATTCAGAGTCCCTGTTCTTCTAACAGTCTGTTCACATGCCTATAGTAGTCTTTTCTTCTCAGTTTCATTGCTGCAGCTTCGTCGACAATAATTATCGCATTAGGATGCATTTGCAGTATTG